>JBBAKM010000003.1:0-201392 GCA_040403495.1 Bacteroidia bacterium | reverse complement strand
ACGAAAATACTTCTTTTTTAATTAAGAATTTTAAAAAATCATCATAACTTGTTGGCAATCCATGGGATAAATCAAATCCATTGCCGATAATATATATTCTATTCATAGTTTATTTTTTACAAATCAACATTTTTAAATGGTTAATTCCAAACGGCTTGTATTGTTTATGTGTGTCAATTTCAAGTCTTTTTTTCATTCTGTAAATTTAACACCCTCCCAATCCATCGTTTTCACAATTTTAATACTTTTATCAACCGAAAAATTTAAACTATTCATCGGTATTCAAAAAAACCTTCACCTAAATGGGTTGATAACTCAAAAGTCTCTTAATCCTTTCTCTATCTGTGGCTTACAATAAATGCAATAGAATTGTTAAAAATATATTAAATTCGCACAATATTATGGCATATCGTTGGACAGCTTTCCCAAAATTGAATGATAAAAAAATTGAATTGCTATCCCAAGCCATCAATGTTTCAAAACCTATTGCTACGCTGCTTATTCAACGAGGAATTGAAACTTACGACGAAGCCAAAAAATTCTTTAATCCTCAATTAACCGACCTGTACGACCCGTTTCTAATGAAGGAAATGGATTTGGCTATTGAGCGTATTAATTTAGCTCTGGCTTCTAAAGAAAGAATAATGGTTTACGGTGATTATGATGTGGATGGAACCACCTCTGTTGCCACCGTTTTCTCCTATTTTAGTAAGTTTACTGCCAATATCGAATACTATATTCCCGATAGATACAAGGAAGGTTACGGAGTCTCTAAAATTGGTATCGATTATGCCGCAGAAACCGGTGTTAAACTTATTATTGCGCTCGACTGTGGAACCCGTTCTATCGAACTAATAGATTATGCCAAATCTCTAGGCATTGATTTCATCGTGTGTGACCACCATTTACCCGGTGATGAATTGCCCAAAGCAGTTGCTCTCCTTAATCCCAAACGTGCCGATTGCCCATATCCTTACAAGGAATTGTCGGGTTGTGGTATCGGATTTAAACTGATTCAAGCCTTTGCCCAAGCCAATGACTATTCGTTTGATGAGGTTTGTAAATACTTGGATTTAGTAGCTGTGAGCACTTGTAGTGATATTGTTGAAATTAAGGATGAAAACAGAGTGTTTGTTTTTCATGGTTTAAAGAAAATAAACGAAGATCCTTGCATAGGATTACAAGCCTTACTTCAAAGTTACCAAATTAAAAAAGAATACGAAGTGTCGGATATTGTTTTTGGTATTGGTCCTAAAATTAATGCGGCAGGTAGAATTGCTGATGCCAAATCATCGGTTAAACTTTTAATTGAAGAAGATTTTCATCAAGCCTTGTTACATGCCAAAACCTTAGTTGACAACAATACAGAACGCAAGGATATTGACAATGATATTACCAAAGAAGCACAGGAAATATTAGAGAAAAGTGTTGAATTAAGGGCCAAAAAATCGACTGTTTTGTACAGTGAAAATTGGCACAAAGGCGTGATAGGTATCGTCGCCTCTAGGTTGATTGAAACATATTACAAACCAACCATCATTTTTAGCGAAGTGAATGGTATGTTAACCGGTTCTGCCAGAAGTGTCAAAGATTTCGATGTTCACGAAGCCATCGGTGCTTGTGGCGATTTGGTCATTCAGTACGGTGGACATAAATATGCAGCAGGACTAACCATTAAAAAAGAATCTTTTGTGGCCTTTGCGGAACGTTTTGAGGAAATAGTAAACAACAATACCACTGAGCACTTGTTAACCCCTGAAATCGTTTATGACTTGGAAATTGATTTTAAAGACATTAACATGAATTTCTTTACTGTTTTAGACCGATTTAAACCTCATGGTCCCGGCAATATGACCCCTGTGTTTAGAACCAATCATATCAAAGATGCCGGAAGTAGAATTGTTAAAGACAAGCATCTGAAATTAGGTGCTTATCAATCAGGTGTAAAAATGGATGGCATAGGGTTTAACTTAAGTCAGGTTTACGATTACATTGAAGAAGGCAATCCATTTGATGCGTGCTATTCTATAGAAATGAATGAATACAAGGGATTCCGTAACTTACAACTAAAAATTAAGGACATCAGAGCCTCTGAATTGTCATAACTTAAAGACAGATTAAACAATGATTTTAAAAGCAAATAATCTTGTTAAGCAATACAAACAAAAACGCGTTGTAAATGATGTTTCTATTGATGTAAAACAAGGAGAAATAGTAGGATTGCTTGGTCCAAATGGTGCCGGTAAAACCACTACTTTTTATATGACGGTAGGGCTAGTAAAACCTGATGCAGGACAAATATTTTTGGATGATGAGGAAATTACCCATTTGCCAATGTACAAACGTGCTCAAAAAGGTGTGGGATATTTGCCGCAAGAAGCTTCTGTTTACAGAGATTTGACGGTTGAAGATAATATTAAAGCGGTTCTAGAACTGACCAAGCTGAGTAAAAAAGAACAACATGACAAATTGGAAAGTTTACTCGAAGAATTTAGTTTGAACAGAGTTCGCAATAATTATGGTAAAGTGTTGAGTGGTGGCGAAAGAAGAAGAACAGAAATAGCAAGAGCGCTGGCGACTGATCCCAAATTCATTTTGTTAGACGAACCCTTTGCTGGTGTCGATCCCATTGCTGTTGAAGATATTCAAGGGATAGTTTACAAATTAAAAAACAGAAATATAGGAATACTCATTACCGACCACAATGTGCAAGAAACGCTAAGTATTACGGACCGTGCTTATTTGTTGTTTGAAGGTAAATTATTGAAACAAGGTACAGCCGAAGAGTTGGCAGAGGATGAGATGGTAAGAAAAGTATATTTGGGCAAAAATTTTGTGCTTAGACGTGCAGAAGTAACACAAGGAAATAACTCAGAAAAGTGAAATATTTATTAGTTGGTTTAGGGAATTTAGGACCTCAGTATGACAATACTAGACACAATATTGGGTTCAATGTGATGGATATTTTGGCCAAAGATTTACAAATAGAATTTAGTTTACAAAAACTAGCCATAGTAGGTGAAGGCCGTTTAAAAAACAAAGAAGTGGTTCTGATAAAACCTACAACTTTTATGAATTTAAGTGGTAAAGCTGTGCAATATTATATGCAACAATATAAAATTCCACTCGAAAATATTTTGGTAGTAACTGATGATTTAGCCTTAGAGGTTGGCACTATTCGTCTTCGTTCTAAAGGGAGTCATGGCGGTCACAATGGATTAAGAAATATTGAAGAAGTGCTACAAACCCAACAATATCCTCGATTGCGTTTTGGTATAGGAAGTCAGTTTGATAAGCACAGACAAGTAGACTTTGTTTTAGGGAAATGGAAAGACACCGAACTCCCTTTGGTAGTAGAAAAAGCAGCACAATCGGTATTGGCTATTAAATCTTTTGTTTTGGAAGGTTTAAGTAACGCTATGACTAAATACAATGGATAATTTATTTAACTTAGATTTTAGTGTTCGCGATTACGAACTCGACTTGCAAGGCATTGTGAATAATGCGGTTTATTTGAATTATTTAGAACACGCTCGACACGAATTTTTGAAGTCAAAAGGACTCGATTTTAACGAATTACACCTGCAAGGATATGATGCCGTAGTGGTAAGGAGCGAAGTAGATTATAAAAAATCATTGAGAAGTGGCGATGAATTTACCGTTGAAACCTATGTAAGTAGAGAAGGTCGCCTTAGAATCATTTTTCATCAAACCATACGCAAAAAATCAAACCAATCTGTGGTGATAAAAGCTCAAATATTTGCCGCTTGTATTTATAACAACCGTCCCATAGAACCTTTAATTATTTTAGAAAAATTGGGCTTACTTTCTTAAACCCAGATTACGCTTTAGGATTAGTTATGTAGGTAATAGAATTCTAATGCTTATTTTGGCTTAAAAGCTTTTCCAACCTTGGGCACTTAGTTTGTGCTTAATGTTAGATTTACTAATCATGTGAATGCCTTCTTGCATTGCTACAGCATGACCAATAATACTGATTTCCATTGTGCCTTTTATTTTTTCGTAATCGGTTTGCGAAATGGTAAAGAGTAATTCATAATCTTCGCCACCGTTCAACATCGCTACGGTTGGGTCTAAACCAAAATCAATAGCTCTTTGGTAGGCGATAGGGTCTATCGGAAGTTTGTCTTCGTAAAGCGTAAAACCAACTTGACTGGCATCAGACAAATGGTGCATTTCAGAAGCCAAGCCATCGCTAATATCAATCATTGCAGTAGGTTGAATATCGAGTTGTTCCAAAAGGGCAACAATATCGATACGCGCTTCAGGCTTTAATTGACGTTGAATGATGTAATCGTTGCCTTCCAAATCTGGCTGAAAATCGGGCTTTTCAAGATAAATTCTTTTTTCACGTTCAAGAATGTGTAAGCCCAAATAGGCAGCACCCAAATCGCCTGAAACAACCAATAAATCTCCTTCTTTTACCCCATTTCTGTAGGCAATTTTCGATTTGGAAACTTGTCCAAACACAGTAATATTAACGACCAATCCTTTGGATATAGAAGTGGTGTCGCCACCTACCAAGTCAATTTGATAAGCCTCGCAAGCTGCCATTAGTCCAATGTATAATTCTTCAATGGCTTCTAATGAAAACTTACTACTCATGGCAATACTTACCACAATGTGGGTTGCTTTACCGTTCATAGCAGCAATATCACTGACATTGGCAACTACTGCTTTGTACCCCAAATGTTTCAGTGGTGTGTACATTAAGTCAAAATGAGAACCCTCTACCAACATATCCGTAGAAATCAGTTGATAGGCATCTCCCAAGTCAATAACAGCAGCATCGTCGCCAACCCCTTTTACTGTGGAATGGTGGTGGATTTTAATGTCTTTTGTTAAATGTTTTATTAAACCAAATTCACCTATTTGATTCAGTTCTGTTCGCCCTTTATTTTCAAACATAAGAAGGTGCAAAGTTAAGGCATATTCATGTAAATAGGATAAACCAAGCACGGTTAAAACCTAGATTAAGAATTAGAACTTCGTTATGAGAGTTAAATATCAAAAAATCAGTTTCTTATATTTTGAAAAGCATAGCCATAGCTATGGTTAAAAAAAATAAGATACAACTGATTTAAAAAGATTTAGCTCGTAATAGATTTTCTAATGCTTAATTTGGGTAAAAAAAAATTAATAGAATTAAAACATAATAAAATGCTATTTTTTTATGAAATTCGCGCCACATAATTAACCATGAAGAAAATTCTAAATTTCTATATATTATACCGTTTACAAGTTGTTGCCTTGATTATTGTATTGGGCGTAGTTTCACATATTTGGGGCGACCCTATTTTGGCTTGGATTCTTTACTTTTTAGCATTATTGTCTTTAACCTTACATTTTACTATCGGTACTATGCGTTTGGTAAAAGACGCTGTTGAAGAGGGAAATGTGGACGATGCATTGATGTATATCAAAAAAATTAAGTATCCTAAATTTCTCATAAAACCAATTCGTTCGGCTTATTACATGTTGCAAAGTACTTTGAACATGGCAGGCAATGATTTGCAAAGTGCTGAAGACAATATCAGAAAAAGTTTAAATACTAAGTCGAGCTTAACCGGCGATATGAAAGGCACTAATTTAATGCAATTAGGATTTATTCAGTTGCGCCAAGGCAAAACCAAAGAGGCGAGATTAACCTTAGTTCAAGCAGTTAAAGCAGGCATACCAGACAAAGAAGGATTGGCAAGTGTTTATTTGCAATTGTGTTCATTGGAAATCCAACGTTACCAAAACAAAGCAGGTAAAGAGTATTTCAGAAAAGCCAAAGCACTAAACCCTAAAGGCAAAGAAGTGGTTGAGCAAATCAAGTTGATGGAAAAAAACATCGCTAGGATTCCGGGGTAGTTTAAGCAACTTACTTTCCAATACTTGATTTGTGAAATCTAAGTGATACAATATTTTATAATCCTAAAATATCCTTCAAGTTTTCTTTTTTAATTCTGGTAATTTGAAGCCGTTGTTGGTGTTATCACCAACAACTCTTAATCCGTTTGTTTGTCGTTGGTGATAACACCAACAACGGCACAAATGGAAAAAAACATCGCTAGAATTCCGGGGTAGCTTAAGCAACTTATCTTAACCTTATGGTGTCTTTCGATTATGAAGACATTATTTACTTTAGTTTTACTAATGGGCTGTTCTGTAATTAAAGCTCAAAATCCATTGATTTTAGGAGGGAGTATCCGTTATGATGCCTTAGGGAATAATCAATATAAAATAATAGCAACCATTAACAGAAGTTGCGAAGGGGAGGCTCTTACATCATTGCCCTCAATATCGGTTTTTTCGGGAAATAATAATTTTTCTGTGCCTTGTGTTAGAACTGCAATAAACAATATCAGCACTTATTGTCCATCTGCGCAGCCTTGTAATATCGCCAATGCAATTAGTAATCCAGGTCTTGAACAACACGTTTTTGAAGCACAAATCGATTTTAACTCAAGTACTTATGCTGTGTTCAAAACAGTTGGTAATTGTATGGTTTATTTCGGGCTCAGTTCAAGCAAAAGATCAGACAGTATTAGTAATATTTCCACTAATAATTTTTATGCTGAAGCCATGATTAATTTATGTGCATTAGGTAATTCTCTTAGTAATACTTCGCCTAAACAAGCATTGATTAAAAACATAGATGTTGCTCAAAATGCACCTTTTATCTTTGTACATGACGGTATTGATTTAACGGATAATGATGTTTTAGATTTTGAACTTATTGCGCCATTAAGCGCCCATCAAACCAAAGAAACTTACACCGGTAATTTATCAGATACTATTCCGATGACTCCTTTTTGTCCGCCCAATTTTGAAGTTGTAAATTGCAGACCATTGCCAAATGCAAAGCCACCAAGAGGTTTCTTTTACGACAAAAAAAGTGGTAAATTATACATCACGCCAACCCGAAAAGAAGTGGCTGCATTATGTGTCAGAATGAATGAATACAGAGATATAAATGGCAGTTTAGAATTGATAGGATACAGTTCTGATGAATTTGTTTTTAATGTTAGGCCATTTTTCAATAACAATCCACCCTCTATTACAGGAATAAATAGATTTAATTTGTGTGAAGGAGATTCTATAAATTTTCAAGTTACCACAAATGACGACATTTCTTTTCCTAATCAAACCGTTGCTGATACCACAAGTTTAGCTTGGAATTATGGCATACCCGGCAGTCATATCACCACAGTAAATCCTACAGCAAGAGAAAAAACATATAATTTTAAATGGAAAACCAAAATAGGTGATGGAAAAAAAGAACCCTACCGCTTTGTAATTCAAGTTAAAGACAATCAGTGCCCAAGTAGCGCCTATGTTTATCGTGATTATGAAATTTTGGTTTCACCCAAACCAAACGTAAGTATTGCAAATAGAATAGAACAAGTAAATACTTTATTTTTAGTTTCAACAGGCGCTGATACCAATGATGAGTATAGATATAAATGGTCAGTTCGTAACTCAAATGATTCATTATTGTATGTTTCATTCAACGAAACAGATTCTATTTTACTACCCCAAGCAGGTCAGTATTTTATTGATTTATTGGTCAATAATCAGCCCAATAATTGCTCAAGTCAGTTCTACGATACAATACAAGTTAATTACAACTTAAATGTAGCACAACACCATTTAAATAAACAAATTCGAGTGTATCCCAATCCAGTTCAAAATACATTGTATATTCAAAGTGCCGATGCCATAGAATCCATTCAAATTGTAGATAATTATGGTAAGCAAGTGCTGAAAACTGATTTTGTTAATGAAATCGATGTAGAACGTTTAGCAAGTGGTTCTTATTTTATTCGTTTCAAATGGAAAGAAGGCGTTTATAATTATCATTTTATTAAGAATTAAATGTTGATTAAATGGGGTTTAAATAGGATTTAATTAATGTTTTTTAAGAGCCGAGACCAAAAAAGGCAAAACATTTTATATTTTGAGGCATTTAATTTTAAATTTTTTTCTATTAATGTAATGTTTTGATTTGCAGTAATCTAACCACATTATATTTTTTAATTCTTTATTATCAATCCAAAATACATTGAATGGTACTAAGGTTTTGGGTGACCTTGCTTTTTCAAAGTATAATATATTTTTACCCGAATCTCTGGGTGGAATTCTTAGAGGAAGATTTAATTTACTAAATAATTTAAATTGATATAATTCAATATTTGAATCTAATTTATTGTCCTTAAAACTGCCATTTAAATTCGTAAAATAATGGTAAGCATAACCACCTTTCCCTTTTATAAATATCATTTTATTCTTACTGTAATCAAATGATTGGGATAAATAATAATTTTCAAAATAATTAAAATTTCCTCTAAAAACAACCATTGGATTTATGGTATCAATGGGGTTTTGCCATAAATCTAAAGTGTCTGAGAATAATAGATTTGAACGTACAACAAAAAGAATAATAACAATGGCTTTCATTAATAAAGTTTTAACAAATGACCTGAATATTTTAAAGAGATTGATTTCATATTTTTAAAGCCGTTGTTGGTCTCGGCTAAACCATGAGCAACAAAGGCACAACATCAATGTTAGGAAACATTCAGATTCAACATTAGTTTCTTTTTTGCTATTTCAAATAAATAGTGATTGGATTGGCATATCCTGAAAACAATGGGTTTAGGATTTGAAGCCGTTGTTGGTGTTATCACCAACAACTCTTAATCCGTTTGTTTGTCGTTGGTGATAACACCAACAACGGCACAATTCTACTATTTTACTGATTGCACCATTTTCTTCTTTTATTGTTAATCCGTTTTGAGACAAAAGGTCTTCTAGTGAAACAGTGTCTATTGTGTTAAAATTACCAATGGTTACTAACGGTTTGCCAAGTGTTTCTTGAGATATTATGGGCGTTTGAGCATTGATTTCAAGAATTGAAATTCCAATAAAGAAAACAAAAATTATTTTTAATACTCGATTTTTCATAAACATATATTTTTAATTAATATAACAAAACTAAACAAACAAATCAGAATCCCAAAAAAAAGCCCTGAAATAATTTTCAGGGCTTTTTTTTGTCTATAATCTTAAGCCGTTGTTGGTGTTATCACCAACAACCCTTTTTCCATTTGTTTGTCGTTGGTGATAACACCAACAACGGCACAAATTTATATAATCTTAGAAGGTTATTTAACTTCTTCGAAACTTACATCTTCAACATCGTTTGATTGCGAGTTGTCGTTGTTTGGTGTTTCGTTTTGAGGAGCTCCTTGTTGACCTTCTTGCTGTGCAGCATACAAATCTTGACTTGCAGCTTCCCATGCTTTGTTAAGAGCTTCTGATGCACTGTCGCATGAAGCCACATCTCTGCTCTCATAAGCAGTTTTCAATTGTGCTAAAGCATCTTCTATTGCTTGTTTTTTGTCAGCAGGAAGTTTGTCGCCATAATCTTTGATGTTTTTTTCTGAAGTAAAGATTAATGTATCAGCAGCATTTAGTTTTTCAACTTCTTCTTTTGCTTTTTGGTCAGCTTCAGCATTTGCCTCTGCTTCTTTTTTCATTTTCTCTATTTCTTCTTTGCTCAACCCAGATGAACTTTCAATTCTGATTTTTTGTTCTTTGCCAGTTCCTTTGTCTTTAGCACTTACATTTAAGATACCGTTAGCATCTATGTCGAAAGTCACTTCAATTTGAGGAACACCTCTTGGTGCTGGTGGAATACCATCCAAATTAAACATACCAATGGTTCTGTTGTCTTTTGCCATTGGGCGCTCACCTTGTAAAACGTGCATTTGTACACTTGGTTGGTTGTCACTTGCAGTACTGAATGTTTCACTCTTTTTGGTTGGAATAGTAGTGTTTGCCTCTATTAATTTGGTCATTACGCCACCGTAGGTTTCAATACCCAAACTCAAAGGCGTAACATCTAATAACAATACATCTTTTACTTCTCCTGTTAATACACCCCCTTGAATGGCTGCACCTAAAGCAACAACCTCATCTGGATTTACTCCTTTTGAAGGTGTTTTGCCAAAGAATTTCTCTACTGCAGCTTGAACCGCAGGAATACGTGTGCTACCACCTACTAATATTACTTCTTGAATGTCATTAACTGTTAATCCAGCATTTTTAAGGGCCGATTTACATGGAGCAATCGTTCTTTGAACTAAATCATCAACCAATTGTTCGAATTTTGCTTTAGACAAAGTTCTTACTAAGTGTTTGGGAATGCCATCTACCGGCATAATGTATGGTAAGTTAATCTCTGTTGAAGTAGTGCTTGACAATTCAATTTTTGCTTTTTCAGCTGATTCTTTCAAACGTTGTAATGCCATAGGGTCTTTGCTTATGTCTAAGCCACCATTTTCATCTTTAAACTCTTGAACTAACCAGTCAATAATTTTTTGGTCAAAATCATCACCACCTAAGTGAGTGTCGCCATCTGTTGCTTTTACTTCAAATACGCCATCACCTAATTCCAATACTGATACGTCGTGTGTTCCTCCACCGCAGTCGAAAACCACAATTTTCATTTCAGCATTTTTCTTATCTAATCCGTATGCCAATGCCGCAGCAGTTGGTTCGTTGATAATACGTCTAACTGTTAAACCTGCAATTTCACCTGCTTCTTTAGTTGCCTGACGTTGCGCATCGTTGAAATAAGCAGGAACTGTAATAACAGCCTCTTTTACTTCAGTACCTAAGTAGTCTTCTGCAGTTTTTTTCATTTTTTGCAAAATCATAGCACTGATTTCTTGAGGAGTGTAAATTCTGTCATCTATTTTCACACGTGGTGTGTTGTTGTCACCTTTTACAACCTCGTAAGGAACTCTACCTGTTTCTGCTACAACTTGGTCGAAGTTGTTACCCATAAAACGTTTGATAGAGAAAATAGTGTTACGTGGATTGGTAATTGCCTGACGTTTTGCAGGGTCACCAATTTTACGCTCACCATCTTTCATAAATCCTACGACAGAAGGGGTGGTGCGTTTTCCTTCACTGTTGGCTATCACAACAGGTTCGTTTCCTTCCATTACGGAAACACAACTGTTTGTGGTTCCTAAGTCAATTCCAATTATTTTACTCATAAAAATTATTTTTTCGTCTTTTTATATTGTCTTTGTTCCAAATAAAATGCCACTTATATTTCTATGACAAAAGTTCAACTCTTGCACGATAGTCACTTCTTTTGTGTCACAAAAAGTGCCAAAAAGTCCTTTAATTGAAGAAAGAAAGCGGATTTTACAACGCTTTATCTTATAAATCCAAGCTGCCTATAGTCGTTGCTGTTGGCAACTAATCCTCTGGTTGTGCTTGATAATGCAATTCGGTCTAAAAAGATAGAATATCTGGAGGCAAATATGCCAATTCCATTTTGAATATTACTGTACTCTGCCTGTTTTTGTACAATTCCGATGGATGGCGACGAAGATTGTATGTAATTGTCTATTTCGATATTACCGCCCACTATTTCCATGCTACATGGTAAAAATTCTCTATACACGCTGGCATCTACTTTAATGTCATTAAGCAATACATTGTAAAAACTAATACCCGGAATGATTGAGGTAATCTGCTCGTTGCCTTTGTCTCCTGTGGTTCGGTATGATCTCAATATTTTCCATTTAATGGTTTTAAACACCTTTATATTGGTGTCCGCTTTGTTAACCTCTACATAGTTGATATTAAAAAAGGCATCGAATACTTTGCCATTCAAAGGAGATAAAAATCTTAACTGAACATTGGCATTGGTCGGGAAATTAATAGACCTTGGAATTAATGGGTTTGGAGAAATAGGTGATTGTATAAAAAAATCTCTTACAATGTTGGTTGTTGCGCTTATTTTTTTCTTTGAAGTGGGTAATTCAAACTCAATTCGGTAGCTGTAATTTTGGTTCTGATTGAAAGGGTTTCTGGAATAAATACGCTCATTGGTCGCATACAAATAATTGGGAGCATTGGCAAAATAGCCACTGTCTTTGGGTAAATTACTCACTTTGTATAACGGGATTCTACGGCCAGTTTCTTGTTCTATGATAAATGGGGCTAATGAGTCAAAATACAATGAATCTGAAATTTTCGCCACATCCGAAGCTTTGGCATTTGGGTTGGTAAATACTTTGTTAATTTTGATGTATTGTGTCACTTGTGAAGGATCTAAAATACCGTAAACAGAAGCATTTTCCTCATAATCTGATAAAACATCCAAATCATTATCACAACTGTTAAGTAGCAGAATAGCAGTGAAAAGGAACAAAAAATTAAAACACACGTTCTTTGTCATAAATAATATTAACTTTGCTTTTTTTAATTAAGCAAGTGCAAAGATGAAGAAATTATTTCTATTTTTAATTTATTTGTGGTGTTTTTCTGCATTTGGGCAAGAAGTTAACAAGGAGTTCAAAAAGACTGTTTTCAATGAACAATTTGACAATACCGATAAATGGAATACCACTTTTAATACTGACAACTTATTTTTAGGTCAAAATGGTTACTATGAATTATTTAGACGCTCAAAAAAGTCGGGATATTATCTTTTGCCTTCCACGACAGATATTTACAGTTCCTTTCAGTTGGAATGTAATGTACTGTTTGGTCAACATAATAATAAAAAACAAAGTGCAGGGGTGCTCATGATGGCGTCTTCTGAAAGTAGCGGAGGTATTTTGGTTGAGATAAATCAAAAAAGGGAATACAGGATTTTAAGGTTAAACAAAGACAAGCAAGTTGCGATTCATTCTTCAGGTAATTCTTGGGTTAAGTTACCCTCGGTTATCACCAAATCCGAAAATACAATCGTGGTAAAAACTTACAATAAGGTTTACGATTTGTATATCAACTCAGTTTTTGTAACCACATTTACAGACATTGAACTAAACAAAGGAAAAGTAGGGCTTTACATTGGTCCTGATAGTAAAGCAAAGTTTGATTTTTTAAAACTTTATCTCGAAGAAAAAGTAGAATTAAAAGATTTAGAAACCAATACTAGCAAGGAAGAAGAACAGGCATTTACTCAAATTATTATAAAGTTGAAAGACCAAATAATAAGAAAGGATAAAGAAATAGATGAATTGAAAACTAAGCTTAAGCTGAACAATAACCAAGCCTCTCTCAGACAAAATGATACTGGTTTGTTAAATTCACGCAATAGATTGCAATTTCGTGTTACTGAATTGGAGGATGAGTTGGATGAAATGAGTTTTAAATTAATACAACTTAAAGAAGAAAATGACCGGTTAAAGGATTTTAAACAAGGGGTAGAAAAAGGAGATGAGAATGGCGATATTATTATTAACCTAACCAATATGGTTAGCAATCAAAAGAAAACCATAGATGTGCTGACTTCGCAAAATTCAATTCTGAATCAAGAAAATAACAGTTTGTTTATAGAGTTAAAGGATATTACAAAGACGCTTGACAAAACCACCAATCAATTAACGACAGAGAAAGAAAAAAATAGTCTGTTGAAACTAGAATTGGACAGTTTAAAACGATTGAATTTGAAATTGCAAGATTCATTAAATCAAAACAATCAGTTAGAAAATACACCCAATCAAGAACCTAAAAAGCCATTGACAGAGGAAGAAATTCTAAAACAAATGATAGAGAAAGAACGTGAGGAAAGACGCAAAAAATTAGAAGAAGAAAAGCAAAAAGAAGAGCAAGGACAAGGGCAAATTGAAGAATAAATGATATTGGTAAGTTCGATATTGTTAAAGCTTTTCTCATTGAACGACTCCAGAGTAAATGCCATGGCGTTGTGGCCTTTTATTATTGTTAAAACAACTCAGTTGCGCTCCAACAAGGCCTTAATTAATCACGAAAAAATTCACCACCGACAACAGTTGGAATTATTAATACTTCCTTACCACATTTGGTATTTTTTGGAATATGCCTATGGTTTAGTAAAACACAGATTCAATCATGATTTGGCCTACCGTTCCATCAGTTTTGAGAAAGAAGCCTACACCCATCAGGGTCAACTTGATTTCTTAAAAAACCGTCCTTTTTTAAACCACCTTAAATTTTACAAATGATTCAAGTCAATAAAGTTAAAACAAAGTCAGAAATAGATTCAATTTTTAGTATCCGAAATCGGGTTTTTGTGGTAGAACAGAATGTAGATGCTGCAGAAGAGTACGACGAGGACGACCAAAAATGCACCCACTTTATTGCTTATTACAATGGAGAGGCATGTGGAACCGCAAGATGGCGTTTTAAGGACAAGGGGATTATCAAATTAGAACGTTTTGCCGTTTTAAAAGAATACAGAAATACAGGAGTGGGAGCAGCATTGGTAAAATCCGTGTTGCAAGATTTGCCGTATGCTACTAAATTAATGCTACACGCCCAACTTCATGCCGTTCCTTTTTATGAAAAAATGGGATTTAAATGCTACGGTCCACAGTTTGAAGAAGCGGGCATACAGCACTTTGCGATGAGTATTGGGTAATGGTTATTAGTTAATAGTCCCTATAGCTATCTGGAAATAGTTATTTGTTAAATTGTCACCCTGAGAGCTTGTACTGAGCTAGTTTACCCTGAGTTTATCGATGGGAAGTGCTCTCGAAGGTTTTATTAAAGGAAAATAGAACTTCAAACAGACCATCCTAAACTGCGATTTACAGATTTCGAATAAAATAGAAACAAAAAATACAAAAAAGATTTATTTTCGCTGTTTAATAATTATCAAAATATGTTGAAAGGAAAAGTTGCCTTAATAACAGGCGCAAGTCGTGGTATAGGTAAAGGAATCGCAGAAACTTTTGCTAAAAATGGAGCTAATATCGCTTTTACTTTTGCAAGCTCTGTTGAAAAAGCACGTCAATTTGAAGCCGAATTATCTGCACAATACGGAGTTAAAGTGAAAGGTTATCAAAGTGATGCTTCTAATTTTGCTGCTGCACACGAATTAGCGGATGCCATTATTGCTGATTTTGGCAGTATTGATATTTTAATTAACAATGCAGGTATTACCCGTGACAATCTTTTAATGAGAATGACCGAAGAACAATGGGACGAAGTGATTAACACCAATTTGAAATCGGCATTCAATTTAACCAAGGCTTGTTTAAAAACATTCTTAAAAAACAGATCGGGCAGTATCATCAATATGACTTCAGTAGTTGGTGTTACAGGCAATGCAGGTCAGTCCAACTACAGCGCAAGTAAAGCGGGAATGATTGGTTTTACAAAATCAATGGCCAAAGAATTAGGCAGTAGAAATGTAAGATGTAATGCCATTGCTCCTGGTTTTATTGAAACAGAAATGACAGGCGCTTTGAACGAAGATATCAAAAAACAATGGGTAGATACTATTCCTTTAAAAAGAGGCGGTTCTACAGAAGATGTAGCCAATGTTTGTTTGTTTTTGGCAAGTGATATGAGTGCTTATGTTACTGGACAAACCATCAGTGTTTGTGGTGGTATGTTAATGTAATAAAAAGTGGCACTAGACCAAGAATATATCGAACCTGAAGAAGACAAGGAAATGTCTTTCTTCGACCACATAGATGTTTTAAGAAAATATCTAATAAGGAGTGCTTATGCATTGGTGATAATGTCCATAGTGGCATTTATTTATATGGATTTTATTTTTCATGAGGTCATTACAGGTCCTATAAAAAATGATTTTTTGAGTTATCAATTGGTTTGTAAATTATCACATTATTTTTATAATTCCGATCAGTATTGCTTTCAGGAACTTAAATTTGATTTGTTAAATACCGAAATGGCTGGTCAATTTATGATGTCATTTAAGTTGGCCTTTATAGTAGGTATAGTGCTTTCGATGCCGTTTATTTTATACCAAATTTGGTTGTTTATTAAACCAGCTTTGTCTGCAAAGGAAAGAAAGAATACTAGAGGATTTGTGTTTTATACTACCGCTTTATTTGCAATGGGGATATCATTTGGTTACTTTGTTTTGTGTCCTATTTCGGTTAATTTTTTCTTTAATTATTCATTAAGTCCAGATATTAAAAATTTCATCAGTATTCAAAACATAGTGGCTTTTGTAAGCTTATTGGTTTTGGGAACCGGTTTGATTTTTGAATTGCCCATATTAATGTATTTTTTGGCTAGAATAGGGTTGATTTCTTCATCATTTTTGAAAAAATACCGCAAACATGCTTTTGTAATTATTCTGATTGTTGCCGCCATTGTAACTCCTCCTGATGTGGTGAGTCAGATTATATTAACAATTCCATTGTATTCCCTTTTCGAGTTGGGGGTATTAATAGCAGCTCGAGTTGAACGTCAGCAAAAATTAGAACAATAAATTTCATGAAACAATTATTACATATTGGCTGCGACCACGCAGGATTCGATTTAAAACAAGAATTGATCAACTTTTTGAGCAATCAGAATTATGAACTAAAAGACCATGGCTGTTTTTCTAAAGAGTCTATGGATTATCCCGATGTGGTACATCCCTTAGCAGCTGCTGTTGAGTCGGATTCACAGTCACTTGGAATACTAATTTGCGGAAGTGGTAATGGAGTATGCTTAACTGCAAATAAACACAAAGGAATTAGAGCGGCATTGTGTTGGGTGCCCGAATTAGGTGCTTTGGCCCGTCAGCATAACAATGCCAATATCCTGTGCTTGCCTGCCCGTTTTATAAGTACAGAACAAGCCAAAGAAATTGTTTCTGCCTACCTCAATGCTGCGTTTGAAGGAGGAAGACACCAAACTAGGGTTGATAAGATAGTTATTTGTTAATAGTTATTTGTTAATAGTTATTTGTTAATAGTTATTGGTTAATAGTTATTAGTCCCGATAGCTATCGGGAAATAGTTATTGGTTATTAGTCCCGATAGCTATCGGGAAATAGTTATTAGTTGTTAGTTATTGGTCCCGATAGCTATCGGGAAATATTGTAGTAGTTAATAATTAGACAAGACTAGGCTCAGATTCCTATTTTTAATTCACCCCTTTTTGTCTTCCCCAGAATGGCTCGGGAGTGGTTAAATGTTCCAGCGCACTCTGAGGTTAACTTCCCAAGCTCGAAGAGCATCTCAGTTTTCTCTCATTAACTCTCTAAGGGTCCTTTGTGCTCTCCTGAATGACTCGGGAGTGTTTTCTCAGTGTTCTCCGTGGTTAACTTCGTATTTTCCTTGCGTCCTCAGGTATGACTCGGGAGTGGTTAAGGAGTAATGGTAAAAGTTATATTTACTAATTGATATAGAAATTATAATTATTTATTTTACTTTCGTAGCTTATTGTTTATGAAAAAAATTATACTTTTTTATGCTCTGTTTCTGAGCATATTATCCATTTCTGCTAAGAATGTTGATGTAACGAAAGCCCAAAAGGTTGCTTTTAACTTTCTAAGCCATTATCACCAAATTTCAAGTGTTAATGAATGTAAATTAGTTTACACCGAGTCATCTAAATCATACAATTCTTCTAGTCAAGAACAATCTGTCAATTACTTCTATATTTTTAATTTTCAAGATAAAGGGTTTGTTATAGTTTCTGCTGATGATATATTAACGCCTATTTTTGGTTATTCTGATCAAAATAATTTTATAACAAACGACATGCCTGCTCAAGTAGTAAAATGGTTGGAAGGATATAGGGAACAAGTTAGATATTCTATTGTCAATAACTTAACTGCAACTACCTTAATAACTGAACAATGGAATGATTTGTTGAGTGGTACTTTACCTGTAAGCGTTGGAACAACTTCACCCAATTCTCCATCAAAACGTGCAAGTGTCTCTCCACTTTTAAGTACAAAATGGAATCAATCTCCTTATTATAATGCCTTATGTCCTTATGATAATGCATCAGGACAAAGAACAGTGAGTGGTTGTGTTGCTACGGCTATGACACAGGTTATGAAATACTGGAACTACCCAACTCAAGGAACAGGGAATCATACCTATTCTCACAGTAAATATGGTAATTTATCAGCAAATTTTGGTGCTACTACTTACAATTGGTCATCTATGCCCAATACAGTTAGTTCTACAAACAATGCAGTTGCAACATTAACCTATCAAGTTGGAGTGAGTGTTGACATGAATTATGGTATTGGTTCAACGGGTGGAAGTGGTGCTTATGTTATAAGCAGTAGAAGTCCTGTTACGCATTGTACTGAATATGCACTGAAAACTTATTTTGGGTATAAAAATTCTTTACAAGGAATTGAGAGAGCGAATTATTCACAAACAAACTGGATTAATCTATTAAAGGCTGAATTAAATGCTTCAAGACCTATTATTTATGCTGGTTTTGGAGGAGGTGGAGGTCATTGTTTTGTGGCAGATGGATATGACAATAATGATTTATTCCATTTTAACTGGGGTTGGGGAGGTAATGCTGATGGTTATTTTAACATTAATGCTTTAAACCCGGGTTCTTTGGGGACTGGTGGCGGAAGTGGAGGATTTAACAGTGGTCATCAAGCAGTTATAGGTATTGAGCCACCTTCAGGTGGTGGAGGTTCTGCTGATTTGGATATGAGATTGTATTCAACCCTCAACTTTAGTAACTCACCAATAACATATTCAAGTAATTTTTCACTTTCTGTTGACTTGGCTAATTATGGCACAGGAAGTACACAGAATTTTAACGGGGAATTAGCGGCAGCAGTTTTTAATTCTAGCAATCAGTTTGTTGCTTTTATTGAAACCAAAACTGGCGTTAATATCGACTTCCTTAAATATTTACCAACTACCTTCACATCCTCTGGAATTAGTGCTATGACTCCAGGAACTTATACAGTAGGTGTGTATTACAAAAAGACAGGAACTACTGATTGGAAAGCATTTAGCAATGGTAATTATCAAAATTTTACAACGATTACAGTAGTAGGGGACGACCAAAATCCACTTAAACTATACGCTGCAATTACCACAGACCCATCTGTTTTAGTTCAGAATCAAACTTTCGATATTAAGTTTGATATTGCCAATTTTGATGTCAGTGATTTCTCAGGAATTGTTTCAGTTGACTTACACAAGTCTGATGGTACATGGATTAGAGAACTGAAAAAAGTTGAAAATTTATCATTACAATCGGGGTATCATTTTACAAATGGATTAACCTTTACAATTGATGGTGGTTTGTCTGATGAACCAGGAACTTATCAGCTATTCGTTTGGTCTAAAAAAACAAATGGTAATTGGGAATACGTAGGTTCTGGGAATTACTCAAATCCAGTAAATATTCAATTAACTGCTCCAGGGCTTTTGGCTGATATGTATGAAAATAATAACACTTCAACTGTTGCATACAATTTGCCAATTAGCTTTAACGGAAATATTGCAAAAACTTCAACAGTTGGGTCAAATTGCCACAATGGAACAGATTACGATTATTATAAAATAATATTACCAGAAGGATATCAATACACAATTAGTCCAAGATTAAACGATGCGTATAAATCTAATGATGGCAAAACCTATACTTTAGATGCTATTTTTTCATATTCAACCACAGGAACTTCATGGTCAGACGCTTTTGATTCAGATTTGCCTAATAATCTGATTGTTAATGGTAATACTACATTGTATATTTTAGTATCACCATACTTTACGGGTGACATAGGAACCTATTTATTAGATTTAAGTATTAATAGAACCCAAATTTCAACAATAGTTGATGAAAAAACCATTGAGTCTGTTAAACTTTATCCTGTTCCTGCTACAAGTCAGTTTTCTATCACTTGGTCAGATTTGAAGATTCCTGCACAAACTATCGATATTTTTGATGTGTTAGGTAATAAAATTGAAACACATAATGTTGAAAATCAAATTTCATTGAATATTAATTCTAAACATTATTCAGCAGGGTTGTATACTGTCGTTATTAATACTAATGAAGGCGTATTGATTAAAAAAATAAGTATTGCCAAATGAGAATTTTTTCAATAGTCTTAATTTCTGTCATATTTTGGGCTTGCCAATCTAAAAAGAATAAAACTTTGTCATTTGAACCGCAATTTATACCCGGGCCTAGTGCAATTGTGTACAAAACCAAAAACAATTATAATGATTTAGTGGCAGTGATATTGTCTGATGACAAGTCTGAAATTATTTCGTATCCAGCGCCATCTGATGTTAAAAAAGAAGGTTATATCCCCAGTCCAACAATTCTAAAGAATGGTTACTTGTTGGATAATAGAGGTATAAATCCCAATGTGGCTTTTATAAATCTAACCTATCAACAATATGGTGAACTAAAGGAAGTGCCGTCATTGAAAAAATTATTCGAAATGATTGTCGACAAAGACCCTCTTTTGGAAATGTGTAATTGTGGTAATCGAGATAGTATTCAAAATACTGAAGCTAAATTGAATTATTTGATTACGAAAAACCTTCTTAATGACAAGTGTAAGAAAGTTAAATAAGCTATTCAAGCTGAATTAATGAATAATATATTTGTATTTCAAATATACAATTGTAACATTGTAATGGAGTAATTGATTCAATTATGCTTTAACAATGCCACAGATTACCAAACTTTCTGAGATTATATCTGAAATAGACGAACTTATCTATAGTAATTTTTCGGGTAGAACATTTTGGATAACGGCTGAACTTTCTGGGGTAAAAAAATATCCAAGTAAACGCTGGTGTTTTTTCGATTTTATTGAGAAAAATGAAAAAGGAGAGAGTCTTATTAAAGGGGTAAGTTGGGCCAAAAATTACCATACTATTGAGCTGTTTGAAAAAGCTACGGGCACTGAATTTAAATCTGGGATCGAGATTACTTGTAAAGTTTCGGTTACATTTTACAAAGCCAAAAGCTACGCTCAACTCGAAATTATTGAAATAGATTTTGCCCATGCTATAGGACAATTGGAGTTAGATAAGAAAAAAATTCTTAGCACCCTCCTTAGCGAACACACCGGTATCCAATTAATGCAAGATGGCAGATACCAAACCCCCAATAATCGTCTTCCACTTCCAAGCGTCATTCAACGGATTGCTTTAATAACTGCCGCCAATTCTGACGGTCAGCGTGATTTTAAAAACATCGTTTTGATGAATGAATATGGTTATAGTTTTAGTATCCATGAGTTCCTAACCGTTATTCAGGGTAACAATGCCTCGAATATGATGATTGAAAAACTAAATCTTATTGAAAAAGAGGCTTATGATATAGTTGTTATTGTTCGTGGTGGTGGTTCTGATGCCGATTTTTCTGCTTTCAATGAGTATGAACTTTCCAAAACAGTCGCTCTTTTCCCTATCCCAATTGTAACAGGTATTGGTCACGATAGAAATACTTCTATTGTGGATTTAATGGCTCGCCAACTAAGAACACCAACTGAAGTGGGTAAGTTTATCATTGAAAAGAATTTAAGTTTTGAGTTCAAAATACAACAATTGCACGACCGTTTTTTTAATGCTATTGCTAAAGTGCTTGAGAATAGAAAAAACACGCTTGAACATTTAAAACAAAGAGTAAAAAACTTAAATCCAAGTACTATATTGGAAAAAGGATATGCCATAGTTAAAAGTAATGATAAAATAATAACCGATGCTCAAAACATTAACTTGAACTCTGAAATTGAGGTTTTATTGAAAAATGATATTATCCATAGTACCGTAAATAAACTAACAAAAAATGAAAATGAATCTAAGCTTTGATGATGCCTACAACGAACTAAAAAGTTTGGTTGAACAAATAGAAGACAGTAAAATTCAGGTGGATACACTTGCCGAAAAAGTAGCGCAAGCAAATGAGCTAATTAAGCATTGCGAAGGGAAACTTAGGGGCATTGAGAAACAGATTAATGAAAATAATAATGAGGATTAAAAAACCTTAACATTAATTAATCAAGCCGATGGTCGATTGTGATTGAGCTTAATCGTGGATATGACCACAATTGGGACATGTAATTTTGTCTTTGTGAATGGTAACCTTCAAAAACCCTGATGTTAATATGGAAGTAGGGATAGCAAATAGCAACCAACCACTCATTCCAATAATGCCACTAATAATTTTGCCAAACGGAGTTAAAGGAACTACATCACCATAACCCACCGTTGTAATACTCGAAATAGTGAACCACATGGCCGAAGTTATATTTTTAAACACCTCAGGTTGTGCCTTGTTTTCAGCAATAAAAATTAAACATGAGTAAAAAATAAACATGAAAAAAATCATGGTAAAACTGATAAGCAGTTGTTCTCTTTTTAAATAAAAAACTTGTCCTATTACCTTAAAGGCATCCAAATAGCGAATTGCTTTGAACAATCTAAGTACCCTAAAAATGCCAAATACATAAAAGTAGCTGTTATAGGACGATAGAAAGAAGTAATACATAGGCAATAATGCCAATATATCAATCAACATTAAAGGGGTAATTGCATATTTTAATCGCCCCTTTAATGGATGTGAATAGGTTGTTATTTCAACACAGGTGTATAGCCTTAATAGATATTCAAAAGTAAAAAATACTATAGTTACAAATTCTAAAAACAATAAGACATGCGTGTAGTCTTTTTGTATAATATCGAATGTTTCAAGCAATAAATTAAAAGAGCTTAAAATGATTAAGCTAAACAAAATAAAATGAAACAACCGGTTGAATGGACGTTTGCTTTTATGGTCGTCAATAATATGAAATATTGCTTTTCTGAGCGAGTTTGTATTCATATTACTTTAATTTATTTGAAAACGAGGTCTGTTACTGATTCGCTTTTTTGTGGTCAGCTAAAAATTTAGCCAAACCAATGTCTGTTAAAGGGTGGTTTAATAATCCCAAAATAGCATCCAAAGGACAAGTTACTACATGAGCACCTGCTTCTGCCGATTTAACAATGTGCAATGGATTTCTAACAGAAGCTGCCAAAATTTGAGTTTTGTAATTCTGCATTGAGTAAATATGAGATATTTGAGAAATTAAATCCATACCATCCCAACTGATGTCATCCACTCTTCCTATGAATGGAGATAAATAGGTTGCGCCAGCTTTTGCAGCTAAAATTGCCTGACCTGCAGAAAATACCAAAGTGCAATTAGTGCGAATACCATTAGCAGTAAACCAACTAATAGCTTTAATACCGTCTTTAATCATTGGTACTTTTACAACAATATTAGAATCAATTGCAGCTAATTTTTTACCTTCATTTATCATTCCTTCAAAGTCTGTAGAAATAACCTCAGCACTTACATCTCCTTTTTCTACAATATTGCAAATGTCTTTGTAATGTTTAAAAACATTGTCTTCACCAACAATACCCTCTTTGGCCATTAATGAAGGATTGGTTGTTACACCATCAAGAATACCTAGGTCTTTTGCTTCTCTGATTTGATTTAAATTAGCTGTATCGATAAAAAATTTCATGTCACGAAAATAATAGCTCTTACTTAGGTTTCAAAATCAAGTTTTAAACAGATTTTTAAGGGTTTACATATACAGTGATGTCAATATTGTTAAAAAGCCCAATTTGCTTTGATAGATTCGTCTAATATAGACACTACTCTGATTTGTAATGTACTTATTAAAAATTTAACTTAATTTTGCAATCTATAATGTGGGAAAAAATTGCTAATTTTATACTAAGAAATAAATATTTTATTCTTGGATTTATTGTCATAGCCTCTGGTTTTATGGCTTACAAGGCAACGCAAGTTGAATTGGCTTATAACATGCAAAAGTTAGTGCCAAAAAATGACGTTGAACTTGTTGATTACGAGAATTTTAAAAAGGAGTTTGGTGACGATGGAAACAAGCTGATAATCGGTTTAAAGTCACCTGATATTTTTAAAGAAAAGGTTTTTAATGACTTGTATCACTTAACTTCTGAAATCGACAAAATTAAAGGGGTTTACGACGTACTTTCTTTGTCAAATTTATACCAACTGACCAAGGTAGACTCTATCAAACGCTTTGTTTTAACACCTTTAATTACCCGTCCTCTTAAGCAGCACGAAATAGACAGTGTTAAGGAAATTATGATGTCTATGAAATTTTACAAAGATTTGATTTTTAACCAAGATTCAAATGCTAGTATCATTGTTGTAAGCTTAGACAAGGATTTATTGGACACCAAATACCGAACACAAATTATAGATTCAATTGTTTACCATGCGAATCAATTTTCGAAAAACAACAATATTGAATTGCATTACAGTGGGCTGCCTTATGTTAGGCATACGCTTTCTACAAAGGTTAAAGACGAATTGGGCTTTTTTACCTTTTTAGCCCTTACTGTTACTGCTTTGCTTTTTTGGGCATTTTTCAGAAGTATTTCTAACTTGCTAGTTGCACTTTTTATTGTGTCTTTGGCAGTAATTTGGAGTATGGGATGGATCAGTTTGCTCGATTATAAAATAACATTGTTGACAGGTCTGTTGCCCGCAATTATGATAGTGATAGGGATTCCTAACAGTATCTATCTCATTAATAAATACCATGAGGAATACCGTTTGCATCAAAATAAAATTAAAGCTTTACAAAGGGTTATTTCTAGAGTTGGTGTCGCTACTATTTTAACCAACTTAACCACTGCAATTGGTTTTGGTGTGTTTTACTTTACTGACACTTTACCTCTCAAACAGTTTGGTGTCGCTGCTTTCTTGAGTGTAATGTCCATTTTTGTAATTTCACTCACCATTATTCCAATTTTATTCAGTATTCTTAAGCCACCTACCTCTAAGCAAACCAAGCACTTGGAGAATAAGTATGTGCTAAGGTTTATAAATTGGATTCATTACATGGTATTCAATAAAAAAAGAAGAATCTATTATTTTACCGTTTTATTAATTGTAATTTCATTTTTTGGATTTTTAAAGTTAAAACCATTGGTATTTATGCTTGATGATATCCCTCATAAAGACAAATTATATCAAGATTTAATTTTTATTCAAGACCATTTTAAAGGTGTAATGCCTTACGAAATTGTGATTGATACCCGTGAACCAGATGGTTTGAAAAATCCAGTAACTCTACAGAAAATTTACAAATTACAAAAGAAGCTTGAAAATCAAGCTGATTTCTCAAGAGCTGTTTCTGTGGTTGAAGTTTTAAAGTTTGCCAACCAATCCTACAATGACGGAGATCCTAACTATTACCGTTTGCCTAACAACATAGATTTAGCTGAAATTGCTTCTTATATTCCACAAAATCAATCGAATCAAAATATGCTAAAATCAATGGTAGACAAAGATTTTAGAAAAGCAAGAATTAGTATTCAAATGCGTGATGTGGGTTCAGAAAAAATGGAAGAAATCAACAAAGATGTTAATGAAATAATTAAAGAAATTTTTCCTGAAGAAGATTATGATGTAAAAGTAACGGGAACGTCTATTATTTTCTTAAAAGGAAATAAATACTTAGTTAATAGTTTGGTTCAAAGTGTAATATTAGCCTTCATTATTATCGCTTTATTGATGGGTTTATTGTTCACCTCTTTCAAAATGATTTTCGTTTCATTGGTCCCTAATATTATTCCACTTGTAATTACTTGCGGACTAATGGGGCATTTTGGTGTACCACTAAAACCATCTACTATTTTGGTTTACAGTATTGCATTTGGTATAGCCGTAGATGATACCATTCACTTTTTAACCAAATTTAGGCACGAACTTAAGAGAAGTAAAGGTTCTGTTAGTTCAGTGTTGTCAAAAACCGTTAAGGAAATGGGTCAAAGCATGATTTATACTTCTGTTGTATTGTTCTTCGGATTTATCATTTTTACTTTCTCCAATTTCCAAGGAACAGTGGCACTAGGTTTTTTAACGGCATCCACTCTTTTAGTAGCTTTATTCAGTAATTTATTTGTATTGCCGGCCTTGATACTAAGTTTTGAAAAAGGCTTAAATCCAAAAGACGAACTAAGTGAAGCCGTCCTCGAAACAGATGAAACAAACGAATAACTTATCATTAATCCCCACCGAAAGCACTTCCCTTACCTTCGACTCCGCTCAGGGTAAACGTGGTGTGACATACCCCTAACCCCCTAAACGAATAAACACCTAAACAAATAAACAACTAAACGAATAAACAATTTAAACCTCCTCAACCATTTAAACACCTAAACAAATAAACCTCAACTTGGTAGAGATTCTGAATAAAAGCCCAAATCACAATCCAAAGCACAGCTTTTTCCAGAATGACTAACAGCTAAACGACTAAACAGCTAAACGACTAAACCCCTAAACAAATAAACCCCTAAACAAATAAACACCTAAACGAATAAACAACTAAACAATTTAAACCTCCTCAACCATTTAAACCACTTAAACACCTAAACAATTAAAATAAACATGAGTAACCATAAATTCAATTCCGAAGAAATAAAATTCTTAGCAGGACCTCAGTCAAGATTAAAAGATTTTTTATTTACTATAAAAGTCGTTTGGGAGTTTGTAAAAGGATTCAGGGTTTTACACTTTGTAGGGCCTTGTATTACCATATTCGGTTCAGCTCGATTTAAAGAAGACCATCCTTATTATGTACAAACAAGAGAATTGGCAGGGAAAATAGCAAGGACTGGTTTTACGATTATGACAGGAGGTGGCCCAGGCGCAATGGAGGCCGCCAATAGAGGGGCTAAAGATGTAGGCGGAAGATCAGTTGGTTGCAATATTGTATTGCCATTTGAACAAAGCCCAAACCCTTATTTAGATAGATTTACCAACATAAAATATTTCTTTGTTAGAAAAGTATTGTTACTTAAGTATTCTTACGGACTTGTAGCGGTTCCTGGAGGTTTTGGAACTTTAGATGAGTTATTTGAAGTGCTCACTTTAATCCAAACTACCATGATTAAAAAGTATCCTGTGGTTATTTTTGGTAAAGAATATCACAAAAATTTGATAGCATACATGGACACAATGATAGAAGAAGGAACCATAAGTGAAGAAGATAAACATCTGTTTTTATTGACAGATGATGTGGATGAGGCAGTAGAATTTATTGTAACTAACACTATAGAACCATTTGGATTAAAGCCAATCACCAAAGAAAAATGGCTTTGGGAATAAAACAATTAAATAAATACAAAAATGATAAAAAAACCAGAAGATTCGTACACCATAATGAATGAAATCGTTTTGCCAAACGATACCAATACGCTTAATAATCTTATGGGTGGTAGATTGTTGCATTGGATGGATATTGCAGCAGCCATAGCAGCACAAAAACACAGTAACAGTATAGTTGTGACTGCTAGTGTGGATGGTGTGTCGTTCAAAGAGCCTATCAGATTAGGAGATGTAGTAACCTTAGAAGCTTATGTAACGCGTTCTTTTAATTCCTCAATGGAGGTGTTTATCGAAGTGTATGCTCAAAATATACCAAGAGGTGAAAAATACAAATGTAATGATGCATACTACACTTTTGTTGCTTTAGATTCAAGAAATAAACCCATTGTAGTACCAGCATTAGAACCACAAACTGAAGCTCAAAAAATTAAGTACGATGGGGCTTTAAGAAGAAGACAAGTGAGACTGATTATGGCTGGTAAAATGAAAAAAGAAGACGCAGCTGAATTGAAAGCGTTTTTGATTGAGTAATTTACTCCCAAGCACAAATAATGCCTCCAATCAATGCGCTTGATATTATCCAATAGCCTGCATGGATTGCTATGTATTTAAAACTTCTTCTTTCATACAAAGCATTTTGAACAACAACAGGCGTTGCGAAAAATACTCCTGCCAATAAGCCGTGAAAAAGACCATGACCAAAGGTTCTATACTTAGAACCATAAGCTATATCATTGCCATTTAAAAGTAATTGAATTTTTGCATCAGGTTTCATTGCTTCAGGAATGTCTTGTAACAGTGAAAATAAACTGTATTGGTGAACAACCATAAAGTTGATTACAAAAGCAATGAAAAAGGAACATAAAAATGACAAAATCATGGTTTTAGTCATGTTGAAATCCTTAGACATACTCTCTTGTGTAGCCCCTATTTCTTTCATCCATGCGCTGCCCATCACTTTAGGATGATACCATGTAAATCCAATAGGGAATGTAACTAAACTTGCCACAAAAATGGCTAAAAAATTGATATTCATATTCGTGTAATTTGGTACAAAAGTATTGGTTTTTTGAAAATTTTGAATATCTTTGTTTTTAAAATATGAAATCTATATCATTAATTGTCTTAAGTTTAAGTCTATTTTTATTCAATGCTTGTCAGTATGAAGATGGACCCTCTTTTAGTTTGATTTCCAAAAAATCAAGAGCCGCAAATACTTGGGTCATCAACCAAGTTTTTGAAAGTGGAGTTGATAAAACAGACGATTACAAAAGAGCCTATGTGGATTATAAAGTTGTAATAGGCAAAGACAATTCATACACACTGACATACAGGCCATTCAATCTAACAAATTACCAAGAAAATGGTGCTTGGAAATTTTCTGATGATAAAGCTAAAATTATCTTTACTCCCAAAGGGACCTCTCAACAAAATGAATGGAAAATTCTTAGACTGAAAAATTCAGAATGTTGGGTGATACAAAGAGTCGATGGAAAAGATATTGAGCTCAGAATGAAAGATTAATGTGTTAGAAACGCATTATATTTCATTTTTTTCTTGTTTGATTCACTTTATTTTTTAACTTTGACCTCCTCAAAACAAAAAATTATGAGTCGCTAACAAGTAAAATATTGATTTGAATTGAAAAAAATATACCAGTTATTCTGTTTTATTCTCTTTCTAATTCCAATATTGATACATGCTCAGGGCAATAGGCTTTCAATACAATGTTCACCTCCTAAGAAACTATCAATTTGCGGAATAAATGATACCGCTAATGTTCAAGTTTTTAACATTACAGGCACTGCTGTGAATTCTGTTAATGTGGTATTAAACCTTCCTCCAGGGGTGCTTTACAAAGCTGGAACCGTTGTAGGCTCTGGGATTTCGGAAAGTAATATTACAAATCTTAATCAACCCGTTTTCAGTGCGCCCAATATTGGGGTTGCTCAAAATATTAAACTAAGAGTTACTCTTACTTCAAACTGCGATTTATTGCAATTTTTAAACTCAAGCAATGTGCCTGTCGTCAATGTAAGGGTTAACTACACCGGAAATTTCGACATCGGCTCCTCAAACCCTTTCGCTGTTAATGTGCCATCAGCACAATATTCTAGTATTACAAATCCAAACTTTGTGGGTGATATTAATTCTAAATTTGGAAGAAAAATCACAATCGGTAATTTCGGAAAAGGTCCCTTAAAGGAACTTAAGCTAAAAAGAATAAATGGCAAAGATGTCCAAATTTATAAGGTTAATAATGGGGTAAATAGTTTTTCAGGCGATACCGTTTACACCACATTTAATGGTTCTCATTTTGTAAAAATTGGTAACAATGATTCTTTGCTCGACCAAAATGAAACAATCGAATTAATAGATTCATTGCTTATTAAAGGGTGTAAAAACCTAACCACAAGTTACGAACTATCATGGGGGTGTAACGGTAAAACATGTCTAATATCAAAAGCCTCAAATTCAGCAAGTATAAGTAATAAAATCCCCAATTTAAAAGCAATTCCTTTCCCTTCTTATCCAACTTGTTACAACAACAATAGACACAGTTCTGAGTTGAGAATTACAAACATAGGCTCAATGGTGGCCTCTGCAAACAGAGTAAGTATCAATCAATATTACACGTTGATGAGTCGTTTGGATACCACTACTTTAAAAATAAAAGTAGGACACAAAGGTTCATGGACTTTGCCTGTTATTGACAGTTTGGTATATGGATATAACCTAGGAGCCTACAGTTGCTTGGGTTCCAATCCTATTACTTTCTTCAGGTTTAAATCACCTGATTTAAAGCCCGGAGATACTTTGTTTATTAGATGGGAAACGTTTTCGTGTATGCCTGGAGTGTGTGCCAATATGACTATAAATTATAGCTCATGGCTTTACTCTGCAACCTACCAAGACCAATGTAAGAATAATTTACAATTAGCAGCAGCATGGGGTCGCGGTGTTGACCAACATCATTTTGCTTCGTCCACTTTTGCACCATCCGATTTAATCAACAACCAAGTTGGTGAGTTCAGAACTTTAATTTCCTCTGCCAGTGTATTAAGAAGTACATCCTCTGCGGTTTTTATTGTTGATCTCATTTTGCCTTCAGGCCTCAGTCATTCTAGACTAAAAAAGGATTTGTATTTTATCAATGCTGACTTAACAGCCCAATGGAATCCTGACAGTATTGTAAAGATTGGTGATACCATTCGTTCCTTTTTTCCTAACAATATTCCAATCAGTTTGGTCAATGCAGAATTAGTTTATTACCTTAAAGCGGATTGTTCACAAACAGGAGCAAATGGCAATAAAACTGTTCAACTACAAATGAAATACAGTCCCGATAGATCTTGTAGTAAAAGGGAATGGTTTTATCTCACATGTCAATCAACACAACTCAAACTTCACTGTTATTCCAATTGTAATGGCGGAATGTTGTTTAAGAATTTTTCTGTTCAAAGAATAAATTTTGGTAAACCAGACAACAATAACGATGGATTGCCCGATAATTCAGGGAATTTAGATACCCTAAAAATAAGAGAGGAGAGAACCTTATTCGGAGATACGGTAATGGCCACCTATACAGGTATTGTTAAAAGAACATCTACTATCGCAACTTGGCGACACCTTTTTGCGGAATCTAATATTGGTTATGGTCGATTCTTAACTTTTTTAAATGCCGAAATTACTGTTTATCGAGGTGGAAATAGTCGTATGAATTGTTTTAGAAATACAAGTGTTAAAGCAATTTCAGGGGTCAATGCTTCATTTAAAGTTGATTTAAGTTTGGATTCTCTTGGTTCTTGTCTGCCACAAAATTTTAGATACGTTAACAACGATAGTGTGGTTGTTCAAATAAAATTCAAAGTCACAGAAAATTTAGGCGGAAATGCTATTATTCAGAATTTTAGTAACTTGTTTTACTTAAGCAATGTTGCCAATCCTACAAGTAATTCAAATAGATTTCAATGTGATACTTTCTCAGGTAAAACAATTTTAACTGGATACTATTATACAAACTATGGTAGAGATAATATTAATGTAAATAATTGCAACGTAATAGGTGTTTCAAATAATTATTACATAGGAATAGGTCCTTGTTGTTCTAACTATGGCGGTAATAATTATTTCCCTTACGAATACAGAAGTTTTTCTAGACTTAAAGCTATTCGTTTTTACACTCCACAAGGTTACAAATACCGAAGTTCCTATTTGAATCAATACAGAACTGCTGGTTCTAATAAAATAGCTGTCGAGGTCAAGGATACCATCAGACCTATTAATGCCCAAAGTTATCCTTTGGTGTTTGATGTTACTAAGCATTTTAAAGATTCAGGCGGCGTGTTCAATTACAGCGATGATGCTTTCCATGGCGTTTATGCTGCATACCTTGAACCTACTTGTGAAATTCCATCTACTGCCCCTCAGGTTATTAAATACGACTTTATATTCGAAAAATTAAACTCCTTCGGGGTTGGTTTTGATACGATTAAAAGTGCGGCTCAAGATGATTACATTCAGTACAATCGTCCTGTTGTTTCTATTAAACCTCTTTCTCCCACTATTTATGCTGCACAAGATACCGCAGAGTGGGAGGTTAATTATACCAATCTCTCAACTTCTTTTAGTAATTTAAATACATGGTTTGCTGCTGACAATTCAGGACCTGTAAAAATTATTCAAATAAAAGATGCGGTCAGAGATACGTTAATGCCTGTAAAAAATGGCGTATTTCGTTTGGGAACTATTGGGTTCAATAACACCCGTAGATTCAAAATTAGAGCCACTTATAATACCTGTAACAAGGATAGTGTGATTTTGTATTCCGGTTGGAACTGTGGTGGTTACCCCACTGATATTGCCAATTTTAATTGCCAAAAAGACCGTATTCCCCTTTATATCGAACCTCAAAATACCCAATTCCAAGTGGGTATAACAGATTCTATAACCACTGCTGATTTGTGCGGTCAAACCCCATATCAATACACGCTCGAAAATATCGGTTCTACAACTGCCTATAATACCAAAGCAATTGTGACTTTGCCGATAGGAATGAATATTGTAAGCGGTTCGTGTTATATTAAATATCCTCACAAGTCTTTTAAACAAGCTATTTCAAACCCTACTTTGGTCAGTGGAACCACTTATGAATGGCCTCTGAGTTCCATTAATAATTTATTGAGTCAAGGTTTTAAAGGGGTGTCGGATACCAATCGCAATAAAATCATTATTTACTTTAAAGTTCAAACCGATTGCGACTACTCTTCAGGAAATTATATTCGTGCCAGCGCCAAGGGAAATATTAAATGTGGTGAACCAATTATTACCTACCCTGGTATTAGTAATTCATTGAATATTAAAGGGGTTACTAGGCCTTATTTTACTCTCGTAAAAGTGCTTACGGATTCTATTTTGCCTTGCCAAAAAAGCACGAAGGTTAATGTTAGAATCATCAATTTAGGGCCAGATAAAACTGGTATTGAAGACAAATACCAAGCGATATTAATAAAAGGAATGGTGTATGATTCTTCTCTTTATCAGTCTATTTACAATGCCCCAAATCCATCGCTTACTAAATTCAGAAATATCAATGGCGCAACCGAGGTTGAAATGAGCTTAAAGTCGGGAATAGTTCCCGGTGATAGTATGGAATTCAATTTTGGATTTATGTCCATTAGTGAAGATTTAAGTTGTGGTTCGCAAGATTTATACAGTCAAGCTGCTGTAAAACAAGAAGTAAAATGTGTGGCAGATAATTCACTTTGTAATATCAATGTTATTACGGGAAATAATTTGAGTAAACCCAATGTTTACAAAGGTTCTCTATTGCTTCAATCTTTAAAGTCTAGTATTCAATCGGTGAACAGCGATTCGGAATTTTTAAATCTTCAATTCAATATCAGAAATGTCGGAAACAATATTTCTAATGCTAATTCTGTCGTGTTTAAATACATATACGACCAAAATAACTCAGGGACTGTTGATCCATTTGATTTTGTGGTTCATTCCGATACCCTAAAGTCAGCCTTAAACAGAAATCAATCCGCATTTATCAATAAATCTGTAAGGGTGGCTGCCGGTCAATCATGTAATTTATTCGTGGTTATCGACTCCTCTTCATGTTCGTGCAATTTTACCTTTGCCAAATTCCCCGTTCCTATTTTAAGAAATGCTGGTCCCGATATTCAATTGTGCAGTAAGTTAAATACAACAATAGGAATTGATTCAACCAAAGGGTTTAAGTATTTTTGGTCGCCTAACTTGTATCTAAGCAATGAAATTAAATCAAAAACACAATTCAATGCACTAAATGAAGACACAGGTTCATTGAAGATATCTTATGTACTAACAACTAACAGAGGAACTTGTAGTTCTAAAGACACCATGGTTGCTGTGGTTTATTCGTTGCCTAAGGTTACCATGAACCAAAGAGACACTACAATTTGCCAAAATAACAAAGTGAGATTAAGCGCAAAAGCTTTTCAAGTAAATGGAGCTTTATCGTTTTTATGGACCCCAAATATTGGACTAAATAACTACACCAATAATCAAGTAATTGCAATTAATGACACAAGCAGAACTTATAAAATTACAGTTACTGATAATAAATCATGTAAAGTGTCTGATACGGTAAGATTAACTGTAAAATCTTTGCCTGTTGCCGCATTTACATACGTTCAAAAATGTCAAGGAGAACCTGTACTATTAATAGATTCTTCAAGTATTTCAAATGATGTTATCAATTATAACAGATGGACTTCTGCACCATCAGATACCATTAATGCGGCTCAATGGTTGCTCGATTTGAATAATCAAACCAGTGCCTCTGTAAGATTGGTTGTTTCATCTCCATTTGGATGTAAGGATACGCTTGTCAAAACAGTAAATGCTTTCCCTAAACCAATAAGTCGTTTTACGCTTTCCAATGTGTGTTTTACAGATTCTGTTTCTGCCAATAATTTAAGTCAAATTGCATCAGGTACTATCAATACTGTGCAATGGATAACAGGTGACGGTAATTTAGTGAATAAACCCTCTTATCGCTATTATTATAATACTGCTGATACTTTTGTGATTGGATTGGCAGTAAACAGTAATTTCAATTGTAAAGACACCAGTTATAGAAATGTAATAGTGCACCCTCGCCCAACTGCTGATTTTTCAATTAATAATGTGTGTATTGGAGACAGTACTCAATTGTTACAATTGTCGCAAATAAACAATGACAGTATTGTTTCTTACCGATGGAATATTAATAATGAGTGGATTCAAACCAATGAATTAAACTATTTATTCCCGAAAGACACCCAATTTACAGTGAAATTGGTGGTAAAAAGCACCCAAAATTGTATGGATTCTATCCAAAAAACAGCTTGGGTTTATCCTCTTCCTGTTGCTGATTTTAAGGCTGATCCAGTTTGTGAACTTACGAATTCTAAAATAGTAAACCAGTCTACTATTACTAAGGATTCTATTCTCACCTACAGTTACTTATTGCCAGATGCAAGTACTTATTCAACTCGAAGTTTTACACACCTGTTCAGTGTAGGTGATACTTTTGATATTCAATTAATTGTTAATTCAGTAAGAGGTTGTAAGGATACAATTGTAAAACCACATATCGTTTATCCTAAAATAGTTCCCAACTTCACATTGCTCGACCATTGTTACCTCGATTCTTTGCGAATTCAAGACAATAGTACTTATGTAAATACTAATATTGCGAAATGGCAATGGTATTTCGGTGGTGATTCCGCTCAAGTACAAAATCCAAGATACCAATACAAACAATGGATACTAAATACACCTGTAAAATTAAAGGTTACAAGTGCTGAAAATTGCGCTTATCAAGTGCAAAAAAATGTCAATGTTTACCCATTACCTCAAGTTGATTTCTCGGATACCAACCGCTGTGTAGACAATCAATTTAATTTCACTAATCGCTCTAAAATAGATTGGGGAAATATAACAGGTTACACTTGGCGCTTTGGAAACTATATGATAGATACCAACACGAATCCTTACCATCGTTTCCCGGCAGCAGGTGATTTTAGTGTTAAATTAATCGCAATTAGTAATCAAAATTGCATCGATTCTGTTATCAAAACTATAACAAGTTATCCGCCTGTTGTGGTGAATTTCGAATCTCAAAATGTATGTATAGAAAATCCAATACTATTTAAGGACAGTAGTTTAACACCATACGCCAAAATAATAGAATACAAGTGGCAGATGGATGACGGAACAGACTATTCAATTAAACAGCCTATTCACTTGTATAATTCAGCAGGGAAATACAATGTCAAATATCAAATAAAAACAGATTACAATTGTTTGTATGATACAACCAAACAAGTTGAAGTTTATCCTAAACCAAGTGCCTTGTTTTCTCTAGACAAAGGGGTAGGTACTATTTTAGATCCTGAAATTACAATTACAGATTTAAGCAATGGTGCCGATACATTATGGTACGATTTAGGGGATGGAACTAAGTCAAGTTTAAGAAACTTAATGCACTTATACCCCGACAGTGGTCTTTATTACATTAAACAATACGTTAGAACACAATTCAATTGCAACGATTCATTTGTTCAAAAATTAAGAATTAAATACCTATTTGTGTTTAATGCGCCAACTGCATTCTCGCCCAATGATGATGCCATTAATGAAGTGTATGAACCGGTAGGAATGGGGATTAAAAATTATGAAATGAGTATTTTTAACCGATGGGGGCAGCTTATCTATCAAACCACTGAAGGAAAAGGATGGGATGGTAAATTTCAGGGTGACTTTGTGCAAGATGGGTATTACTTGGCGGTATTCAAAGTCAAGGATTTTAGAGGGATAACCCACTATTTAAAATCAAGCTTTATCTTGCTGAGGTAAGTTATTTTGAGTTGAGCGATTGCCAAAACAAGTCGGCTTGAAGATGCAACATTTCTAATCCGTTTTTTGCCTTTGCCCCATGTGTCATGAATAATTCCATAGTAGGTGTAATTTCAGGATTGTAAACAAGGTCATAAAAAAACATATCAGCATTTATTGCTTCGTAGGGCAAAGTAAGTATCCTTTCACTGTTATTTAGTGTGCCAATAGGTGTTGTGTTGATAATGAGTTGGAACGATTGAAACAGTTCAGAACTAAGGTTTTGATAAGTAAATGAACCATTTCTACTAACAATTTGAAAAGGGATATTAAGTTTATTTAAGGCATATTGAACCGCCAAAGAAGCGCCACCATTGCCACAAATTAAGGCCCTTTGTGGGCTGTTAGGCATAGCATTTTTTAAACTTAAGTAAAATCCCATCCAATCCGTATTAATGCCCTTAAGATGGAAAGTGTCCTTATGGTTTCTTTGGATGATTAAGCCATTTATAGCACCTATTTGAAGGGCCTCTTCGTCAATTTGTTGACAGTATTGAATAACTGATTGCTTGTGAGGAATGGTAACGTTAAGGCCTATTAAATCGGGATTTCCCCTGATGATTTCAGGCAGTGTATGAATAGAAGCAATGGGAAATAGTTTGTATTGCCAATCGTTAAGCTGTAAAGATTCAAATTTTTGGGCAAAATATTGCGGTGAAAAAGAATGCTCTAAAGGATAGCCGATTAGTCCAATACTTGGCATTATTTTGAATCTATAATTTCCGAACTTTTATTTTTATGCTTCATTTTTGCTCTAATAACTTCTATAATGATAGGAAGAACAGAAATGCCAATAATAGCAAAAATAACGATTTCAAAATTGGTTTTAACAAATGGGATATTGCCAGCTAAATAACCTAGAACCGTTACACCACCCACCCATAGAATAGCTCCAAAAACACAATTTACAATGTATTTTTTGTAAGTCATGGAACCTGCACCTGCCACAAAAGGGGCAACAGTTCTTACAATAGGAACAAAACGAGCAATAATGACGGTTTTGCCGCCATATTTAGCATAATAAGCCTCTGTTTTTTCAATATGTGAACGTTTGAGAAAGAGTATTTTTTGTTTGCTTTTAATTAAGTTCCCGAAGTATTTCCCTACAAAATAATTGGTGTTATCGCCAAGTAATGCCGCTACTATAAGAAGTGGAATAAGAATGGCAATATTAATTCCTCCTTGAGAAGCCGCCAATGCACCTGCCGCAAAGAGAAGAGAATCGCCTGGTAAAAGTGGCATGATTACAAAACCTGTTTCAACAAAGATTATCAAAAACAAAATACCATAAATCCATGTGCCATATTCCGAAACCCACAATTCTAAATATTGATTGAGGTGTAGCAAAATGTCCAAGCCACTTTTAATTATTTCCATGGCGCAAAAGTAATGAAGTATAACAAAATATACTTATTTTCGTTGACTAATTATGCGAAATTATCAAAAAGTCATCGGTTTATTTCTTTTAGCATTTATTTTTCTAGTAGGCATGGAGTCGTGCGGCGGAAGTAAAGGAATGGGAAGTGGCAAACAAAAGAAAAACTGCAACTGCGGTTTTTAGTATTGGCTGACTTAAATATCTTTAATTAAAAACATCATTATTCTCCAAGATACTCAGGTAATTGTAATACCGGCTAGCTGATATTTGTTTTTCTTCTACTGCTTTTATTACGGCGCATTCTGGCTCGTTTAAATGAATACAATTGTTGAATTTGCACTTTTTCATGTATTCTCGAATTTCAGGAAAATAATGCCCAATTTCTGTTTTTTCTATGTCTATAATGCCAAAATCTCTTACACCAGGTGTGTCAATGATAGCAGTATTGTCGTTTACAAAAAATAGTTCTGCAAAAGTAGTCGTGTGTTTCCCGCGGGAGTGCATTACACTGATAATGTCGGTTTTTTGAAAGGCCTCCGGAATTAATTGATTCAATATTGTGGATTTACCAACACCCGAATGACCACTTAGTAATACGGTTTTGTCTTTTATTATATCGAGTAATACATGCTGGGGTTGTAGGGAATCCATTTGTGATGAACAAGCCACACAGCGATATCCTATTGTTTCATATAGATTTTTCAGAAAATGATAATAGGCTATTTCCTCATCGGTATATAAGTCGTATTTATTGAAAACCAACACAACGGGAATGTGAAAAGCCCCTGCCATAACCAAAAAACGGTCAATAAATCCCAGTGATGTTTTAGGTTGGCTGATGGTAACTATCAATAACACCATGTCTATGTTTGAGGCAATAATCTGACCTTGCTTGCTCAGCTTATTGCTTTTTCTTATCATGTAGTTGTGGCGCTTGTGTACATCCGTAATGACGCCATAGGTTTCATCACCTCCGCTTTCCAATTCGTACTCTATGGTATCGCCAACGGCAACAGGGTTAGTGACTTGTAAATCTTTTAATCTAATTTTACCTTTTATTCTTGCTTTTAAAAACGAGTTGTCTTCGGTTTTAAGATTATACCAACTACCAGTCGATTTTATAACAAGTCCTTTCAAAGTAATTTTAAAATATTTTAGAACAAATCAGTTTCGTAGCATCGCTTTTTCCCATGGTATAAAAATGTAATACAGGGACTTTGGCATCTATCAATTCTTTGCATTGTTGAATACACCATTCTATGCCTATTTTCTTTACATCTTCATTGTTTTTGGCTTGTTCTACTTCATCTGTTAAAGCATCTGGCAAGTCGATATGGAACAATTTAGGCAGCAATTGCAATTGGTTTTTGGTCGTTAGTGGTTTTATCCCTGGAATGATAGGAACATGGATGTCGTTTTCTCTGCATTTTTTCACAAAATCAAAGTATTTTTGATTGTCAAAAAACATTTGAGTAACGATAAATTCTGCACCAGTTTCAATTTTCCTTTTCAGAAATTTTAAATCTGTTTTCATGTTAGGAGCATCGTGGTGTTTTTCAGGATATCCTGCCGCACCTATACAAAAATTAGTAACATTGGCATTGGTTAATTCCTCGTCGATATAAATGCCGTTATTCATGTTTTTAATTTGATGAATTAAGTCGAGGGAGTTTGAATTTCCTGCATTTTCGGGACTAAATACATTTTCATTTTTGGCATTATCACCTCTCAGTGCCAACACATTGTCGATTCCCAAAAAGTTTAAATCAATCAGTGCATTTTCGGTGTCTTCTTTGGTAAAACCACCACAAATAATGTGTGGAACGGTGTCTATTTTATACTTATGCATTACCGCAGCACAAATAGCAACTGTACCCGGCCTTTTTTTGGTTGAAACTTTGGTAAATGAACCATCGGGTCTCTTTTTTTCAACATAATCTTCGCGGTGGTAGGTAACATCAATAAATGATGGTTTAAATTCCATTAATGGATCTATTCCTTTGTAGATACTGTCTATGCTGTCCCCTTTTAAAGGAGGAAGAATTTCAAACGAAAATAAGGTCTTTTCGGCCTGTTTAATGTGATCAATAATTTTCATGTTAAAATTGAATGTTTAATTGAATGGTTTCAGTGCCTCTTTTTACGGTAGCTATAACTTTATCACCTTTGTCGAAAGATGCTAAGGCACTCATATAATCTCCCATCGAATTTATTTCATAGTCTCCAAGTTTGATAATAATGTCATTGGCTTTCATACCAGCAATTTGAGCAACCCCTCCCATGTTTACTCCATCTGCTTTTACGCCTAATCCATCAAAAGCATAATCTGGCATAATGCCCAATTTTACCTTGAATGACATGCGTTTGCTTTCCTCGGCCTTAGTTGGGGTAAAGGTAAGTTGTTTGTGTTTTCTGATGTTTAACAATGTATTTAAAGTGATGTCGTATACCATAAACATACCATCGTAGTTAATTAAATGTTCGTCATCACTTGGCTTATGATAGTCGTGGTGCTGTCCAGTAAAGTAATGCAATACAGGGATGTTTTTGTAATAAAAACTAGTGTGGTCGGAACTTCCTGTTCCCGATTCAGATGTTTTGATTTTTATTTGAGTCGTATCTGTTTTGATGCTGATAATAGCATTGTTCAACTCAGGGGCAGTTCCAATACCGTAAATCATCAATGTTTTTTTGTTAGAATCCAATCGGCCCACCATATCAAAGTTCAACATACAGTGAATGTCTTTAAGTGCAACAGTTGGATTATTTACAAAGTGATTCGATCCCAATAATCCTTGCTCCTCACCACTAAAGGCAATAAATAAGTAGTTGAATTTTTTTAGTTTTTTAGTTTTTTTGATTTTGCGCATCAACTGCAACATCATAGCAACTCCACTTGCATTGTCATCAGCACCGTTGTGAATTTTTCCGCTTTGAGGATCTCTACTTCCGCCATATTCATTGTAACCCAAGTGGTCTTGGTGAGCGCCAATAACAATAGTTTTAGCTTTTTTGTTATTCATAAAACCAACAACATTGTGCGCAGTGGCATTAAGTTGAGCTATTTTAACATGGAAACTAACTGTTTTTCCATCTAAAAAGAGATGGGTGAATTTATTAGCAAATACTACAGGAATTGGTCCGGGCTTAATATTTCTGTCAAGTAATCCTGAAGGTTTTTTGGCAAGTGTATCCGCTTGAACAAATATTATAGCTCTTGCACCATACTTAATGGCAGTATTTACTTTGTAAGATAAACTTTCATAAGGACTGTATTCTGAGTGTGCTTGGCCCGATTTAGGGCTGCCCAATTTTATAATAAATACTTTACCCTTCATGTTGTTGCTGTCCAAGTAATCGTTGTGTTTTAACTGAGGCGCCACAATTCCATATCCTGCTTGTACCACAGGGTGGTCGAACAAACTATCAGCATTGCAACTGTATGACAAAGGGTAAAAATCACCTGTTTGTGGACGTAATCCAAGAATCAATTCCTTGTTGTCTCTGATAGTCATGGAGACAGTATTGGTGTTTAATCTCAGTTGAATGATAGAGAAGTTTTGAAAGAACAAACCTGAATCTCCTTTAGGTGCAAGTTTGTTTTTTTTGAATTCGTCTGCAATAAACAAAGAGGATTTCAATTCACCGCTTGAACCAGTCAATCTGCCTTCAAGTTGGTCGGATGCCAAGTAGGTAATATCTGATTTTATTTGCGAAACTACTGTTTCTTTTTTCTGAGAGAATAAAGCAGTAGAGCCAAAGGTTGCCAATAATAAAGTTAAATAACGCATGTTTTGATACATAGTTGCAAATATAAGTTCGAATAATAACAATTTAAACTTTGTTTTGATTTACCTAGATATTGAACAGTCTAAATTTTGATTTCATTAGGTGAACAAGGTAATCTGAGCTGATTGTTTTGGGATTCGTAAAATTACTATTAAATTCGCAGCATGACTCACAAAATAGCGCCAAGTATATTGTCTGCCGACTTTGCCAACCTTCAAAGAGATATTGAAATGATTAACCAAAGTGAAGCTGATTGGTTTCATGTGGACATTATGGATGGTGTGTTTGTGCCCAATATTTCATTTGGTTTTCCTGTTATGGCATCGCTTCAAAAACATGCTACAAAACCTCTAGATGTGCATTTAATGATAGTGGAGCCCGACCGTTATATTACCCGATTTGCTGACTATGGTACCCATTTATTGTCTGTTCATATCGAAGCTTGTCCTCATCTGCACAGAAGTATTCAGGCAATTAAACAAGCAGGAATGAAAGCGGGAGTGGCTATTAATCCACACACCAGTATTCAACAATTGGAAGATGTATTAGGGGATATTGATTTGGTGTGTTTAATGAGTGTAAATCCTGGTTTTGGTGGTCAGTCTTTTATTCAAAATACTTACCGTAAAATTGAGAAATTAAATGAAATGAAACGTCAACATAACCTAAATTTTGAAATAGAAATTGATGGTGGTGTAACGTTACAAAATTACAAACAATTGATAGCCGCAGGTGCCACAGTTTTGGTTGCAGGTAATACTGTTTTTAACTCCGAAAATCCAAGTGTCACTATTTCGTCTATCAAACAATAATTTGTAATTACCTTCGTTAAAAGCATACCTTTGAAACTCTGGATAATTAATATTTTTTTGTTTTTTGCCATCACTAGCAATGCCCAATCTACCATTTTTGGCAAAGTTTATAATGCAAGAAATCAAAAATTATCTGGTGTAAAAATCACTAATTTAAGCAGTCAGTCGGTTGTTTTTTCTGACAGCTCTGGAGCCTATAAAATTTCCTATCAATTGGGTAAGAAAAACACACTCAAGTTTGAATTAATGGGATACAATGACAAACTTAGTAACATTCCAAAACTGTATTCTGATGAAAATTTCGAACTGAATATTGTAATGGGTTCTGATACAGTCGAAATCAGTGGGTTTACCAAATCGGTCAGAAAAGAGGAGGTAAATGGTACTATTTTAATCATAAAACCCATGGATTCGCGTCCAAGCATTACGGGTGATTTTTTGGATTATGTAAAATCTTTGCCTGGTGTATCCTCAGGAAACGAATTGAGCTCACAATACAACGTAAGGGGAGGTAGTTATGATGAAAATTTAATCTATGTCAACGATATAGAGGTATATCGACCACAATTGGTTAGAAGCGGTCAACAAGAGGGTTTAAGTTTTGTGAACCCTGATATGGTCAATAATTTGGTTTTTTCTGCCGGTGGTTTCGAAGCTAAATATGGTGATAAACTTTCTTCTGTGCTTGATGTCGGTTATCGCTCTCCAACTAAGTTTGCCTCGGGTTTCCAAGTAGGAATTTTAGGGTCTTCTTTTTATACGGAAGGCATATTAAAAGCCAAGAAAAAAGTAGGTAGCAAGGATTCAATAAGAGCATCTTTTCTTATAGGTGGACGATACAGAGCCAATAAAAATGTGTTGAACTCTTTGGATGCTCAAGGCTTGTACTTGTCCAGATTTGGTGACTTACAATCGCTAATGACTTATCATTTCAACCGATTTACACGTTTGGAGTTTTTGGTTAACTATGCCCAAAATCGTTTCAGATTTGAACCCGAATTTCAAGAAACGTCCTTCGGAACGTTACAAAGTGCACTCCGTCTAAGAATCGTATTAGATGGTCAGGAAATAGTAGATTATAACAGTGTAATGGGGGCTTTGTCTTTGGTTAAAAACAAATACAGAAATGAAATTAAATTCATCGTTTCTGCCTATACTTCTTCGGAAAAAGAACATTTTGATATTCAAGGGGCTTATGAAATTTATGATGTAAATAATAACATTGGTTCCTCTGGTTTCGGTACTGTAAGAAATTTGTTAGGCCTTGGTTATTTTATCAATCACGCCCGAAATGACCTCAATTTTAGCGTTATAAATGCAAGTTTACAAGGCACCAAAAAACTTAAATTATTTAGTCACAATGCCAAATGGTTGTGGGGTGTAAAATACCAAAAAGAAATTATCCAAGATCGTTTTAAAGAATGGCGCTACAACGACTCAAGTGGCTACAATATCAATCCTTTTACTGCTTCATTAACTGAAGTGAAATTAGTGGAATACATAGCCTCTAGAACAAGTATTACAAACGATAGATATTCTGCATTTACACAATTTCATCAAGGCTTTGGTAAGTACAATCAGTGGTCTGTAGTAGGTGGAGGTCGCTTTTTGTATTCTAGTTTAAATGAACAATCGCTGTTTTCGCCACGTGTTCAGTTCTATTTTGAGCCTAATAAACCTTATAATGCTAAGCAATCTGAAAGTAGTAAAGATACAGTCATTTATAAGAAAAATATTTTGCTTAAAGCGGCTTTTGGTTATTATTACCAAGCGCCTTTTTACCGTGAAATGCGTCAGTTTAATGGTTTGGTAAATACCAATCTAAAGGCACAAAGAAGTATTCACTCTGTGGCAGGAATTGAATTTGGATTTAAAAAATTTGGACGACCCTTTAAGTTTTTTGCCGAAGGGTATTACAAACATTTGGATTACATGGTTCCCTATGTTTTGGACAATGTCAGAATTAGATATTACGGCGATAACACGGCCCGTGGTTATGCCACAGGTATTGATGCTAGAATCAACGGGCAATTTATCAAAGGACTCGAAAACTGGTTTACGCTTAGTATTCTTAAAACAGATGAAATAATCAGATACATGAATCAGGATAGCGTTATTACCGAAAGTGCAACACTGCGCCGACCAACAGACCGAAGGGTAAGTGCTTCCGTAATGTTTGAAGACGAATTGAAAACTAATCCCGATTACAGAATGCATCTAATGCTCAATTTTGGGTCAAGTTTGCCTTATTATTTGGGAGGAAGTGCACGATATACCGAAGCATACCGAATTCCACCATACAGAAGAGTGGACATAGGATTCAGTAAGGTGATTATTGGCGGAAAGTGCACCAAGTTAAAACCCAAAAATATTGAAAAATTATGGGTAGGAGTTGATGTTTATAATCTTTTGCAAATAAACAATGTCATCTCTTACATTTGGGTTAAGGATTTTAATAACAATACCTTAGGGGTTCCCAATTATTTAACGGGAAGGTTGTTGAATGTGAGGCTTGTTGCAAATTTTTAAAATAATAACACAGGGTTTCTCTAAATCCATTAATTTTGCTCTTAAATGTTTACTGGAATAATAGAAACTGTAGGAACCATTTCCGCTATCGATAGTCATCAAAATAACGTGACTTACACTGTTCAATCTTCATTTAGTAATGAATTAAAAATTGACCAAAGTGTGGCGCACAATGGTGTTTGTTTAACAGTTATTGAAGTCAATCAACATGAACACCAAGTGACTGCTATTAAGGAAACTTTAGATAAAACGAATCTTAAACATTGGCAAATAGGCACTTTGGTAAATTTGGAAAGATGCATGCCTGCAAATGGCCGATTTGATGGTCATATTGTTCAAGGCCATGTTGATACCACTGCTGTTTGTACTCATATTCTCGACGAGAATGGCAGTTGGAAATACACCTTTACTTATCAGGGCGATTATATCACTGTAGAAAAAGGCTCCATCTGTGTCAATGGAACAAGCTTAACCGTAGTAGATAGTAAAGACCAATCATTTTCGGTTGCAATAATTCCTTACACTTACGAAAACACGGTTTTTAAGCAATTAAAAGTGGGCGATTTGGTGAATATTGAGTTTGATATTTTGGGCAAATACATTGCCAAAATGATGGCAAAATAAAACTGAAATTAACTGAATTTCGCCATTCAATTTATTTCCTTATTTTTGCCCTTTACATATCAAATAAATGGCAAAATTTTTATTAATCATTCTTTCAATTTTTTCTGTTAAGGCAATGGCGCAATCCGATGTGCCACACATTCATTATCTCGCTGATCCTGATGCGGCAGAACGCAATCACAGTGTTGATATAACTCACATGCGTGTGGAAGTGAGTTTTGAACCAACCCTTGCGCAGGTCAATGGAAAAGTAACACACCAATTCACAACTTTACAAAATGGCATAGATACTCTGTTTTTTAATGCACCCGGTATTCAAATATTATCTGCAACATTAGACAATACTTCATTGGCTTTTTACTCAAACAAAGAAGGAGTGGTTGTTAAGTTTGCCAAGGCTTTAAATTGGGATGAAAAACACCAAATTACATTTACGTACACTGCCAAACCCAAAAAAGGAATTTATTTTATTGGTTGGAATCAGCCAGAAAATACAGGAACGCCGGATATTAATTATATCCGTAAACAAATATGGACCCAAGGTCAAGGTATTGATAACAGACATTGGATACCGATGTACGACGACATGGGCGATAAATTTATTACCGAAACAGTAACCACTATGACTAACCCATACAAAGTGTTGTCAAACGGGAAACAAGTTTCAGTAAAAGACAATGGCAATGGAACAACGACTTGGCATTATGCAATGGAAAAGCCACATGCAGGTTATTTGTTGATGTTGGCTATAGGTAACTATGAAATTAAAGCCACCACTACCAAGCGTGGAACGCCAGTTCAGTTTTGGTATTATCCTGAATTTAAAGACCGTGTTCATTACACCAGTTTGCATACCGAAAAAATGATAGAACATTTGGAAGATGAAACCGGCATTCCTTATGCATGGGGTTCTTATTCTCAAGTAATGGTTCAAAATTTCTTGTATGGGGCTATGGAAAATACTTCAGCTACTATTTTTGGAGATTTTTTTACAACAGATGCCCGCGGTTTTAAAGACAGAAATTACATGGGGGTCAATCACCATGAACTTACCCACCAATGGTTTGGTGATTTAATTACAGCCCGTGGTGGAAGTGATGTTTGGCTTCAAGAAAGTTTTGCTACTTTTTATCCTAAATTATTTTTCAAAGAATTGGAAGGGGATGATGCCTACCAATGGGGGGTTAGGGGCGAACATAATTCGGCTTTAGCGCAAAGCGAAAAAGACCATTTTCCAGTAAGACATACCAAAGGGGGAACGACTCGCTTGTATCCTAAAGGAAGTGCGGTTTTGAGTATGTTGAGACACCAATTGGGAGATGATAATTTCAAACGTTTTATACAACATTACTTAACCGTTAATGGGTTTAAAAATGTGGAATCTTGGGATTTCCAAAAAGCACTAAAAGATAAATTAGGGATGAATTACGATTGGTTTTTTGACCAATGGATTCACAGAGGTGGCGAACCGCATTTTGAAGTTAGTTATGTGGCCAATAAACAAACTGTAAATTTTGAAATCAAGCAAGTTCACCAAACAGATGGGCATGTTCGTTATTTTAAAACGCCTGTAGATGTTGCTGTATATTACAAAAATGGAAGTATTCACAGAACCACTATTTGGGTAGCAGACAGTGCTATTCAAAACATTGCTGTAAAACACCCTGCTTCAGATATTATAGATTTTGTGTTGTTTGATGAAAGAAGTAATGTGATGAAAAAAATGACCTTCAAAAAATACAATGATGAACTGTTTGCTCAGGCTGCAAAAGCAACTTTTATGATTGACCGTTATGATGCTATTTTAGCTATGAAAGACATTCCACTGAAAGACAAACAAGCACTTTTACAAGCAAGATTTGCAGCAGAAAAACACCATGCTATTAGAGCTGAAATTGCCAAACAATTGGCCAACCAAAAAGGCTTAAACAAATGGTATAAAAACATCGTTAAGGATAATAAAGCAGAAGTTAAAAATGCATTTATCCAAGCTGACACCAATGTTGTTGATACAAAGGAAATTTTTGAGTTATTGTTAACGGACAGTGCTTATTCTGTAGTTGAAAATGCTTTGGATAAATTGATGAAAAGCAAAGAGATTAGTGAAAAAGACAAAAAAAGATATTTAGCTATTACTTCAACTGTTTCTGGTCAAAATAACAATGTAAGAGTTAAATGGCTCGAACATGCTTATAAATTAAACGAAGGAGACAAAAACAGAGAAGTATTCCAAGCTTCTCTAACAAACTTAATAAGCGCCAATTACGAATTCAGAACACGAGTTGCGGCAGGTGGGGCTTTAAATAGATTAGGGATTTGTAACCAAGAAATTGTTAGCCATTTGATAGATGCAGTGTTGACTTACAATTCAAGATTGGCAGGTCCATGCGCCGGCTATCTAAAAAACATGAGTAAAAAGTCAGAAAATCTTGAAATGATTAAGAAAGCAACAGAAGGTTTGAATGAAGAACAATTGTCTACTCTAAAACAATACGGAGTAATTAAATAGCAATTAGATTGTTTTAAAAATAGTTTGAAAAGCCACAGTCAAATGTGGCTTTTTTTTGTCAAGCGGTTTTAGTGTAATTTTGGCTAGCAGTCAAATAGAAATGTGCCAATAAGGATATGAAATAATCTCATTACAACAATCTCATTAGAGGCAATTAAATATCCTTCAGCGGAAGTAAAAATAATAAATAGCCCCAGGTTTCAACCCGAGGCAAAATAATGAAATGAAATAATCTCATTACAACAATCTCATTAGAGACAATTAAATATCCTTCAGCGGAAGTAAAGAATAATAGCCCCAGGTTTCAACCCGAGGCCAATAAGGATATGAAATAATCTCATTACAACAATCTCATTAGAGATAATTAAAATTCCTCCAGCGGAGGAAAATATTAATAGCCCCAGGTTTCAACCTGGGGCAAAATAAAGTAAACCCAACCAATTTTTGGCGACTTTTTTGCATTTCCCTTTGCAAAAAAGATGACAAAAATTCAAGCCTTCTTGCCTTTTAATTTTTTTTAAGCCAAACCTTTTTTATTGCACCAAGCAATTAGTTCAATCAAGCCATGGTGTTCAATGCGAAGTTGATACCAAAGAGATGAAAACATGCAAGAATCTAGGATAAACTAAGTTATAAACTTAAAATAGCATACAACGGTAAATTGATTAAGTTTTCTTCTTTTCTATAGTAATTCATAGAAATCCTTTTTGCATTTTTTGTTTGATATTTTTCCTCGAACAATTTAAGACTTTTTGCTTTTAAATTTTCTTCTGCTTTTACCTCAATTGGAAAAATATTTTGGTTTTTTTGAATGATAAAATCCAATTCTGCAGTGGCATTCTCTGCCGACCAATAAAACAAATCAAATTTTAGATTAAGTTCCTGTGCAACAAATTGTTCAGTAAGTGCGCCTTTATATTCTGTAAGTATTTGATTTTTATTTAATATAATTTTTGCATCAAGTTTTGCCATGGCATTCAATAAGCCAATATCTAATAAATACAACTTAAAAGTATCGTAATTGGCATACGATTTTAAAGGTAATACGGGTTTGTTTATTTTCAGGCATTTTAATAATAAACCGGCATTGCTTAGCCAATTAATTGCAGCTTCAAATTCCTTAGCTCTTGCACCTTTTTTCAATTGTCCATATATAAACTTCTTATTCTCTTTTGCTAATTGTCCCAAAATAGATTGCCAAACCATTCTTATTTTTGGAACAATTTCTATAGGGGCATACTTAGCAAAATCGTTTTCATAACCAATCAAAATATTGTTTTGAATGTTTCTAACCTCTTCAAGATTTTTAGTTTCTATGAAGGTTTTTACAACCTCGGGCATTCCACCTACATAATAATAAAGTCGTAAATATTGGATTAGTTTTTCATGAAAAGCCTCTACTACATCCCATTTTTGTTCGTTTAAAGCTTTTACTAGGGCACTTTCATCTAAATTGATTAAAAACTCTTCAAAACTAAGTGGTTGCAGCGTTAAAAAATCGACCTTACCTACAGGAAATGTTTTGTTGTTTTGTAAGGAAATGCCTAACAATGAACCTGCTGCAATGACATAATATTCAGGTGCATTTTCATTAAAATATTTTAATGCAGTCAATCCTTTGTCTGCTTCTTGAATCTCATCTAAAATAATTAATGTGTTCTTAGCAACAACCGACTGTCCTGTTTCTATTTCAAAAATTTGAATAATTCTTGGTATGTCAAAGTCTGTAACAAATATATTTTGTAAACGAACACTACTTTCAAAATTGACATAAACAACATTATCAAAATATAAAGAACCAAATGTTTTCATTAGCCAAGTTTTTCCGACTTGTCGTGCCCCTTGAATAATCAAGGGTTTGCGATTGCTTTTGTTTTTCCAGATTTCTAATTCTTTGATACTGTTTCTATACATTGCTTTCTAAAATCGAAACAAAGATACATACTTTCCTTCATAAAAGTGTTAAATATTACATTTTTTCCTTTGAAAAAGTGTAACGAATCGCATTTTTTCATTTGAAAAAGTGTAATTACGCCTACAAACCATTCTTATTTTCGGCCTGACTGAGGTGAACATCAATTTCAATATTATTGCTTTTTCATCATATACACCATTATAAAAAGGCTAAAAAATCAATTATATCAAACAAAATCTTAACTTTGTGGTTAAATATTTATTTATCAATAAGTTTTGGATACGCAACAAACCTCTGAACGCAAAAAAGACCACATTGAGTTAGCGCTCATTTCTCAAACGCTGCAAAATGATACCCGTTTTTATTACGAACCTTTTTTAGCTTCACACCCTCATAATAACGCCATTCCAGTGAGTAATATCGCTGGCAAACAATGCTCATTGCCGTTGTGGGTGAGTAGCATGACTGGTGGAACCCAACAAGCAGGTATTATCAATCGCAATTTGGCTAAGGCTTGTAACGAGTTTGGAATGGGAATTGGTTTGGGCAGTTGCAGAATTATCCTCGACAGTGACACCTATTTCGATGATTTTAATATCCGCCCCATACTTGGGAACGATTTACCATTGTTTGCCAACCTTGGCATAGCCCAAATCGAAGAAATTTTGGAAAGCAAACAAACCCATAAAATCGAAGAATTAGTTAAAAAACTTCAAGCCGATGGGTTAATCGTTCACGTTAATCCATTGCAAGAATGGTTGCAACCTGAAGGTGATATTATCAAAAATCCACCCATCGATACTATCAAGCGTTTGTTGGATGTTGCCAATTATAAAATAATGGTTAAAGAAGTTGGGCAAGGGTTCGGTCCACAATCGCTCATGGAATTAATTCAACTTCCTATCGAAGCAATTGAGTTTGGTGCTTTTGGAGGGACTAACTTTGCAACACTAGAACTACACCGTCAAAATGAATTAACCAAAGAATTGCTTCAACCTATTACCTATATCGGACACACCGCTTCAGAAATGGTGGATTTTGCCAACCAAGCTGTTCAAGAATTGGGTACAAAAGCGCTTTGCAAACAATTGATTATTAGTGGGGGAATTAAATCATATTTAGATGGCTATTATTTGATGCAAAAATCTAAAATGAATGCCATTTATGCCCAAGCATCCGGATTCTTAAAACACGCGACTTCTGAGTATGAAGAATTGCAGACCTATTGCCAACTTCAAAAGAAAGGACTTGAAACGTGTTATCAATATTTAAAAATAAAATAAGCCAAAATGACTGTAATTAAAGGATTTTCTAAACTAAGTAAAGAAGCAAAAATTGAGTGGATTGTTGCCAACTATTTGAATGGTGACGAACAAGCCATTTCTTTTTTGAAATCATATTGGCATCCTGATGCACCAACTCAAAAATTGCACGATGAGTTTATCGAAAATACCATTACCAATTTTTACTTGCCTTTCGGAATAGCTCCCAATTTTTTAATTGACAATAAAATGTATTGTGTGCCTATGGCAATCGAAGAAAGTTCGGTGGTGGCAGCAGCAGCCAAGTCGGCCAATTTTTGGTTGAACAGAGGCGGTTTTCGTACACAAATTATCAGTACCGAAAAAATTGGTCACGTTCACTTTATTTGGAAAGGCGAAAATCCTACAGATTTATTCAATTTCTTTGAGTCAGTAAAACCAACGTTAATTGCCAATACCAATCATATTACCAAAAACATGCAACAACGTGGTGGTGGTATTTTGAATTTGGAACTTATCAATCAAACGGATAAAGAACCACATTACTACCAACTGAAAGCCACTTTCGAAACCTGCGACAGTATGGGGGCTAATTTCATCAATTCAGTGTTAGAAGAGTTTTCTAAGATTTTAAAAGAAGAAATTGTTCATGCCGCTTACTTAAAAGAGGAAGATAGAAATATTGAAGTCATCATGTGTATTTTGAGTAATTACACGCCTAATTGCATTGTAAGGGCAGAGGTTTCAGCACCGGTTTCTGAGATGACAGAAAGTGGAGACGACATGACAGGGGAGTACTTTACAGAGAAGTTTTGCAGAGCCGTAAGAATAGCAGAAATAGAACCCTACCGTGCCACCACACACAACAAAGGCATTATGAATGGTATAGACAGTGTGGTATTGGCCACAGGCAATGATTTCAGAGCGGTAGAAGCTTCAGCACACACCTACGCTTCACGTTCAGGAAGCTATAGCAGTTTAACCCATGCAGAAGTAAAAGATGGTATTTTTCGTTTTTGGTTAGACATTCCTTTGGCATTAGGTACTGTGGGTGGATTAACCAATTTACACCCCATGGTAAAATTTGCTTACAGAATGTTAGGCAATCCGAATGCGCAAGAATTAATGCGAATTACCGCTGTGGTTGGTTTAGCACAAAACTTTTCAGCCTTGCGTTCTTTGGTTACTTCAGGGATACAAAAAGGGCACATGAAAATGCACTTATTAAACATCCTCAACCAATTGGAAGCCACAGAAGAGGAAAAAGTAAGAATAGTTGAACACTTCAAACACAATGTTGTAAGCTACAGCGCTGTAGTGAATATTTTTAAGACTATTCGAGGAGAAGTTAAGAGCTGTTAGTTAAGGGTTATTGGTGTAAGGGTTAATAGTTATTAGTATAATAGTTAATGGTTATTAGTTAGGGGTTAATAGTATAATAGACTAGTATCTTGCTAACGATTCTGTTACTTATGCCTCATCCTCCTGTCCTTCTCCCAAGGAGAAGGATGATTATTTTCGGTTTTTATTGAAATTATTTTTTTTTAATTATGTGTAGAGGGTTTTGCCATTTCCCGATAGCTATCTGGACTATTAACCAATACACCATTAACCACCCATCCCTCCCTGCTCTTGCTAGCATCTTGCTTGTGATTCGGGGCTTTACCTCATCCTCCTGTCCTTCTCCCAAGGAGAAGGATGATAGTTTTCGATTTATATTGAAATTATTTTTTTTAATTATGTGTAGAGGGTTTTGCCATTACACTAATAACCCATTAACAACTAAGCATTAACCACAACCATTTGTCTTCCTGAGTGGTGGCTGAAAGCCGTTGTACCGAAGGAGGGCGAATGGTGAACGAATACTTTATTGTCGCCCTTCGATACATCAGCCTATGGCTGAAACTCAGGGTGACAATAACACTAATAACTAATAACCATTAACTATTAACTATTAACCATTAACTAATAACCATTAACTAATAACCATTAACTATTAACTAATAACCATTAACTATTAACCATTACACCAATAACCATTAACCACCCAACTACCTCACCACTTCCACCACACCTTTCACTTCATGTAGAATATTGTAGAGGTCGCGGATTTTGGCTTGATAGATGTACACACCTAACGGGATGTTGGTTGGGTGCCAATCTTTGTTGGTGTCGTTGGTTTTAAAGAGGCGCTCGCCCCAACGGTTGAAGATTTCGAGTTGGTATTCCTTTGCAAACGCTTTTTGCTCTTTGGATAACCCAAAGGTTTCGTTGATGCCATCGTTGTTTAAGGTAACTACATTGGGCAAATAAAACACGATTTGCTCTAATATCGGCACTTTTTGTTGTGTGGTATCAAAACATTGTTTGTCTTTGTCGGCTATAAGAATGATGGTATACAAACCGGTGTCTGAAAACACTATTTCAGGGCTGGTTTCTGTGCTTGTTTGGGTGTTGGTTTTAGTAAAAAACCATTCGTAACCAGTGGCATTAGTGCTTTGGTTGATGAATTTAAATTTGTATTTTAATTCTCTGCTGAGGTTGGCATAAGTAAAATTCGCAATGGGGCGTTCTAGGATACTGAAACGGATACTGTCTCTGCTTTGGCATAGGTTGAGGTCGGTGGTTTGCAGCTTGATTTCGTAGTTGCCCGTTTGCGGAAATTTGTAGCTTTGGGTGTTGTTGTTGACTGCTGTGCCTTGCGGTGACCAAGTGTATTGATGGTTGCCATTGCTTTGTACTTTGACTATTGTACTGTCACCCAAACAGAGATTTTCTGCGGTGAGGGTGGTTTGAGGCAGAGGATTGATGGTTATGGATAAACTCGTATCGCTTTTACAAATATTGTCTGTTGCTTCAATGGATATAGTAAAATTGTTGGCTTGGGTGTAAGTGTGAAATTTAGTGCCACTCATTTCGTTGTTATCAATCTTACCATCGCCCCAGTTGATGCGGTGTTGGGTGCTGTTGGGAACACTGCTGATTAAAAGTTCAGCATTACTATTTTGACACAAATTTGCCTTTTTTAGTTGAGCAAAAAGAATTGGATTAGAATAAATCTCTATTTGTTGACTTTGCGTGTCTTTGCAACCGTTTTCAGTGGTGGAGTAAAGTTTTATTTGGTAGCTTTGCGCTTGGCTGTATTGGTGGGTTTGATTGCTGTACGCTTCTTCTATCCCATCGCCCCAATTGATCGTTTGACTTTGGGTATTGGTGTTGCCAACAATGTTTGCCTGAATTTGGTTGCTTTTTAGGCAAGTGTCTGTTTTGAGGATTTGCAAGCGGTTGGTGTTGGTGGGATGCAGTTTAATTTGAATAGTATCTCTTTCTGTACAAGTGATGTTGTATTGAGAACCTGTTGCACTAATTTCTATGATGCTATTTTGGTGAATAGATTTTTTATAATGGTTGGGATTAGTTTGTAAAATGCCATTTTCTCGCCATTGAACATTTTGGTATTGCACATTACCGGAAACAAAAAATACTAAATTTATAGTATCGCCTTTACAAACCGTTTGGTCGTTGTATTTTACAGGAATGATGGGATTATTGTTTTTTAAAGTGAAACTATCTATGGTTGTGCAACCGTTGCTGTTGGTGTATTGCACTTTGTAAACCTGTGGAGTTAGTAGGGTTTCTGTTAGGTTTTTACTATTGTTGTGTAACCACAAAACAGAATCTTGCAAGGCAATTGGTTTGGCAGATAGACTGATGCTTTGCCCAATACAAACAGCAGTGTCTTTTAGTTTTTGAACATTGTAAAATGGAAACGTTTTTTGCTCAAAACTATCTGTTGTGGTGCAGCCTCTGTTGTCTGTGATGCTGAGTTTTACTTTAAAACTATCTTGAACTTGGAGGGTGAAAAAACTGTCTGTTGAAGTTTGATTGCCCACTTGCCATTGGTATTGCAAAGGTGTTTTGGTTTCTGCTTTTTGAATGGTATAGGTTAAGGTTTGCTCTTGGCAAATACTGGATTTAGGAGAAACTGTAATCGATGGCGCAGCATAAGCTATTTCAAAAGAATCTAAAAAGACACTTGAACAACCATATCGGGTATTGGAGGCTCTTAAACTAATATACCATTTGCCGCTTTTAGGAAGACTATACGCTGAGTTCAAAGTTGATGAGCTTAATTGTAAACCACTAGAATGTGTTAAATTCCATTGGTAGTTGTAAGTGTTTTCATCTGGGTTGATGCTTTCTGCTTTCAACTCCAATCTGCCGCAGTTTTGGATATTTTTTTGAATGGCAAAATCTGGCATTTGAACTACATAAAACTCACATGAACGGAATTCGTATTCCCTGTAAGGCCAACAACGTTGCTCATGGGCATTTATATTAAACAAATATGGATTATCTATTACTTTTGCTAGTGTTGGGTTCCAAGCAATTTTAATTTCTTTGTTATTGCTGATAGATTGGCTCTCCCAATAAGCACCTCCGGGCAGGTTTTGATAGACCTGATAAGCTATTGTATCTGGAACAACTTGATCAACTGCCATCGTATCTCGTAAACAAATCGTGATGGTGTCTCTTTTATTCGCACACACATATTTTCGCAAAGGTAGATTTTGAATAAAAACAGGCATGTTTATTAAATCTTTACTAGTTCGGGCGGTTGAGTAGTCAACAACTCTTACTTGTTCAGAAACAAAAATCTTTTGATTAAAGTTATTGTTTTTGTATGTTTTAATTTTTACGCAATACAGATTATTGAAAGTAAAAAAATTATCATGATTAAATCCTGATGTGTAACCTATAGCATTATTATGTAAAGATATTCCAGTTTTGGGGTTTAAATAAAATCCTTGAGGTGGGCTAAATTCTGGTCTTGGAGTGCAAGAAGCAGCGCCAAATCTACAAAAAGAAGGTATATAGTAAGTTAAAGAGTATCCTGATGCAAATGGCCAAAGTAATTTGTTAGAATAATTTATGGGTTGTGTTAACTCATATGTAATACTATCGTTAAAATTCTCAATAGCGCCAAAATCAATTTGGGTATTACCTTTTCTAAAAACCCTGAAAATATCATTAATGGGTTCAAATTCCCTATACTTTGGCGATTTATCTCCTGACTTCCACTTAAAACATCGATTTATCCTAAAATAACAATATTGAGAGTCATTATTGTGATTTTCGAAATTTAATTTATCAAAATTGATATATTGATTTGAAAAAAAGTTACCTGCAAAAACAACATCAACATCACAAATAGAATATTTATCTAAAGTGTCTTTTATTTGTGGCTTATTAAAATCAATGACGCCTGAGTATCTAAATATTGTAAATGAAGAAGTTGAAGTAGGATTACAAGGTTGATTTGTAGTGCAAGGTTGCCTATTGGTGCAGTAAATATCTTTAGGAATAAAAGCACTATCTCTGTATATTTTAATGTTATTAAAAATATTTTTATTTAGATAAAAAATAGAAACATCTGCTGAATCAGGAAATAATTTTTTTGAAAAAATGTTATTAAGTGATATGGGTCTGTAGGTGTAATAAACAAATTTCATTTTTGAACTATCAATCCATTCATACTCGCTTTGATACCTATTGGCAGTATGAATTCTAGTTTGAGAATTCATTTCAATTATTCCAAAACCAAAAATTAAAATAAAAAGTAAATATTTCATAAAAAAATGAATTTAATCACATTCATCTGAATCTAAAGACATGATAAATCTATTAATTTGTAAAAAAACAATTTGTTCTAATGCAGGTACATTCAAACAATCGTGTGCAATTTCACTAATTGGTGTTGTAAACTCTAAATTTCTATCTAAATCATCACACTCCCCTTGTACCAAAGAGTTCATTAAATGTAAATCATATCTTGGTGGAGTATTACTTTGGTTGTAATAACCAATCATGCCCCATTGGGTATTGTTTAATATATCTTTATAAATTAAGCCCATTTCTGGGACAAAATCAGTTTTGTCTTTATCAGTAAAAATGGTTTTCATGTCTTGTTGTTTATGTTTGCACAAGCAAAATTAGTAAAATATTTCATTTAACAAAATTTAGTTTAAACTTAAGACACAGAAAAACAAAATCGCTGCACAGCGTGAAACAATTAAATATAAAACATTTTATCCATTAAACCTCCCAATAGCTATCGGGACTTCCTTTTCACCTGCTCTCGCTAGCATCTTGCTAGTGATTCGGGGCTTTGCCTCTGGCACATACCCCCTAATCCCTATATCCTAAATCCTAATTCCTCATTCCTTCAATCCAACCAATTTGCTTAACCTCACTTAAATCATTATTTTTGCACGTTCAATGGAGTTTTATAGTCATGGTAAAATAATGCTTTCGGGTGAATATGCGGTGCTTTATGGTGCTACATGTTTTGCTTTGCCTACTAAGTTAGGGCAGAAAATGCAAGTTACTTTTACGCCTTCCGAGGAGCAACATTGTATCCAATGGCACAGTTACGATTCAAGCATGAACGAATGGTATTTTGCTGAGATTCTATTACCCCACTTTTTTGTAACCCAAACCAATTCCAATGACGTCTCTATACAATTGTTTCGTTTTTTGAAAAATGCCCAAGTCTTAAACCCAGATTTTCTCTCAGAAAAAGGCGTTTATGTAGTGAATAATTATTTGGAATTTGACAAAGATGATGGTTTTGGAAGTAGTTCTACATTAACAAATAACATCGCACTTTGGGCCGATGTTAATCCATTTTCATTGCATTTTAACGCCTTCAAAGGAAGTGGTTTTGATGTGGCAGTGGCATTAAATGGTCAGCCCCTTTTATACACCATGAATGGCAATCAACCGCTCGTTGAAATTGTTAATTGGCAAAAAAACTTTACCGATAAGTTGTTTTTTGTTTATTTAAATAAAAAACAAATCAGTAGAAATCAATTGTCTGCTATTCAACATCCCATAGATAAAACTCAAATTGCACAAATCTCTAACATTAGTAAACTAATAGCTGCCAATGAAGATTATTATGAATTTTGCTTGATGCTTGAATTGGCTGAAAGTGAAACGTCACGCCTACTGAACCGACCAACCATTAAACAAGAATTGTTCCCCGATTTTAAAGGAAGTATCAAAAGTTTGGGCGCTTGGGGTGGCGATTACATTTTAGCTACAGGCGACAATACCGAAAACTATTTTAAGCAAAAAGGGTTTCATAAAATATACACCTACCAAGAACTGATTAAAGAATGAATTATCAAAAAATAGAAGTAGTAAGCAGATGGCAAAGCCCGTCAAATATAGCCTTAGTAAAATATTGGGGTAAAAAAGGACTGCAAATTCCTTGTAATCCCTCCATTAGTATTACCCTAGATAAGGCTATAAGCGATACCAGTATGCAGGCTATTTATGATGAGAATCAAAACGAATTGAGCTTTGATTTCTATTTTGAAGATACCAAAAATCCCAGTTTCGAAGAAAAGTTAAAACCTTTTTTAATCCATGCGCAATCTTATTTTAAATGGTTGCAACATTACCATGTAATTATTCATTCTAGCAATACCTTTCCACACAGCAGTGGTATAGCATCTTCGGCCTCTGCATACAGTGCTTTAGCTTTAAATTTATGTACATTGCACGAAGCCATAACAGGCGAATCTTTGCCTCACTTTTTCCAAACGGCTTCTTATTGGGCAAGAATAGGATCGGGTAGTGCTTGTCGCAGTGTTTATGGTGGTTACAACGCTTGGGGAGAGAGTAAAAGTATAGCAGGAAGTCATGATGAATATGCGGTGAATATAGACACTGAAGTACATCCACATTTTAAAAACATCATGGACAGTATTTTAATCGTTGAAAAAGGGAAAAAAGCAGTTTCGAGTACTATGGGACATGCGCTTTTAAAACAACACCCCTTTGCTGAAAAAAGATACGAAACGGCCTATCAAAATATTGATTTATTAATGACTATTTTGAAGAGTGGAGACATGTCTGCATTTATTCAATTAGTAGAATCTGAAGCCTTAATGTTACACGCTTTAATGATGAGTTCACCAACCCCTTTTATTTTGATGAAACCGCAAACTTTGCAAATTATTGAAAAGGTAATAGACTACAGAAATCAAACAGCTGTTAATGTCATGTTTACTTTAGATGCTGGTGCCAATGTGCATTTGTTATATCCCGAAATGGAGAAAACAAACGTGCAAAATTTCATTGCCAATGAATTGGTGCAACATTGTGAAAATGGTTTGTTTTATGACAATAAAATTGGGACTGGTCCATCCCTCATCGTTTAATTTATTTGAAACAAAAAGTTGCCATAGTAGGAGGCGGTCCCTCAGCTTTTATGCTGGCAGCTACTCTTGATTTTCGTAAATTTGAGCTCAGTATATACGAGCAAAACAAAACACTAGGACGTAAATTTCTGGTGGCAGGTGATGGTGGTTTTAACCTCACACACGGGTCTGACATAGAATTGATGAAGCAACAATACCATCCTAGTGGTTTTTTGGACAAGGCTTTAGAGACTTTCTCAAACAGTAATTTAAGAAATTGGTTGCGCTCGTTAGGTATAGATACTTTTGTAGGAAGTAGCAACAGAGTGTATCCTATCAAAGGCATCAAACCTATTCAGGTGTTGAATGCTATTCTTCAAAAATTAGAAGAAAACAAGGTGAATGTCTGCACTCAAATGCAATGGAATGGGTGGACGGAAAATAATGATTTGTTGTTCAATGAAACAGAAGTTGTTAAAGCAGATATAGTCATTTTTGCATTAGGTGGTGCCAGTTGGTGCGTAACAGGTTCTAGAGGTACGTGGTTGCCCTATTTCCAAAAAAAAGGAATTGCAACTTTGCCCTTCCAGGCTTCTAATTGTGCTTTTAATGTAGACTGGCAATCAGAGTTTATTGAAAAATACAATGGCTTTCCACTCAAAAATACAAGGTTAACATTAGGAAATCACAGTGTAAAAGGAGAGTTGGTTGTAACAAAATTCGGACTCGAAGGGAATGCCATTTATGCATTAAGTAGAGTGATTCAAAATGAGTTAAAGCAACATGGACAAGCAACAGTTTATTTGGATTTAAAGCCTATGTTTTCGCTTGAGCAGATTATAGAAAAATTAAAACAAGTTAAGTCAAAAAACACAAGCGAATCACTTAAAGTTGGCTTGAATTTCAGCCCAATGCAAATTCAATTAATCAAGCAAAGTATTAGTAAAGAGGATTATGTTGAAATAGATAAATTGGCCGAAAGAATTAAATCATTGCCAATCTCTTTGTTACATGCAGCCCCCATAGACGAGGCTATTTCCACAACGGGAGGTATAGCGATAGAGGAGGTAGATGAGAATTTTCAATTGAAGAGAATGCCCAATCATTATGTAATTGGCGAAATGCTCGATTGGGATGCTCCCACAGGAGGCTATTTACTCCAAGCATGCATGAGTATGGGAGTGGTTCTTGGAAAAAGGTTGAATGAAATAATTCATTGATAGTTTTCGGAAAGCTTTCGGGAAAATGATTCAGGATGTCAAACATTAAGAGATTCTGGAAAATTATACTATTCAACCCTTTAAACCCTTTAAACAATCACGCTGCACGGCGTGAAACACCCTTCGAGAGCCCCCTCACGTGACTAGGCTCAGCCTAGTGGGTGACACAATTCAATAAACACCTAAATAATTAAACGATTCAACAATTAAACAATTCAACAATCACGCTGTACGGCGTGAAACACCCTTCGAGAACCTCAGGGTGACACAATTCAATAAACAATTCAACAATTTAGCAATTCAACAATTCAATCAAACAATTCAATCAAACAATTCAACGAATAAACAATTCAATCAAACAATTTGTTAATGAAAGTGTTATATTTGCAAACCTCTTTTAAATGAATATTAAAGATTCTTTGTTTTACGCCAAAATATTACTCTTCGGGGAGTATGGCATCATTGAAGATTCAATGGGACTTTCTATCCCCTTTGATAAATTCAATGGTCAGTTGAAAAAAGATGGCCGTAAGGATGCTTTTGCTATTCAGTCGAACCTTGATATTAAAGTGTTTTTTGATTATCTTAAATCTTTAGAGTCGCAGAATGTATTAACTAGTCAATTTGATTTTGCTCAGTTCGAACAAGACATTAATGAAGGGCTTTATTTTGATAGTTCTATTCCTCAAGGTTTCGGAGTAGGTTCAAGTGGTGCCCTTGTTGCTTCAATTTACGACCGTTATGGTCTTAACAAAATTGTGGTAAATGCACAACAAGATGGTGATGAAATTCTGAAATTGAAACAAGTGTTTTCTCAATTGGAATCTTTTTTTCATGGAAAAAGTTCAGGTTTAGATCCATTAATTTGTTATTTAAATCTACCTGTACTCATTCAGTCAAAAACAAAATTAGATACTGTTGGTCTGCCAACTCCAAATGACAATGGTAAAGGTGCTATTTTTCTAATGGACAGTGGTACGACAGGTCAAACTCAAAACATGGTTTCTATTTTCTTAGAAAAATGTAAAAATGAAGGGTTTAGAAATTTAATCAAACACCAGTTTAAAAAGTACAACGATGAGTGTATTCATGCTTTTTTAAATAAAGATTTCAAACCATTGATGAGTTCTATTAAGCACTTATCTCAATTGGTATATGATAATTTTTCTCCTATGATTCCTGATAACTACAAACACCTTTGGAAAGAAGGTATAGAGAGTAATTTGTATTACCTTAAATTGTGTGGTAGTGGTGGAGGAGGATATATTCTTGGATTTACCCACGATTATGAATCGGCTGTCGAAAAACTTAAAGGACAGAAGTTGCAAGTTATTTACACCTTTTAATTAAGCTTATGACAGATTCAACATCCTCTGTCAACAAGCACACTTTTGCACTCAAGTTGATTGCCTTGTTTTCTGTAGTAAGGTGGTATAATATTCTTCTGACAGTTTTAGCTCAATACATCTCCGCTTTCGTGTTTATACGACACTCTCACGGTTCCTATTCCCTTATACTAACTGATTTTAAATTGCACGGTATAGTCTTAGCTTCTATTTTTAGTATTGCTGCGGGTTTTATCATTAATAACTTTTACGACTTTGAAAAGGATTTAATTAACCGGCCTCAAAACACATTATTTAACAGAATAATAAGCAAAAAGACCTCGTTAAATCTTTATATCGCATTCAATGTTTTAGCATTAATGATTGCCTATTTGTCCTCATTTAAAATAGGTGTGTTTTTTACTGCTTTTATCTCTGCACTATGGATTTATTCGCACAAGTTACAGAAAATATTCTTTATCAAAGAATTTACAGCTGCCATGCTTAGTATTACTTGTTTCTTTGCGGTTCTATTGCATTACAATACTTTTTATACTTTTATTTTTATCTATGGTGCGTATTTCCTGTCTATCGTTTATGCACGAGAACTTATCAAACAATTTCTGAATTATACAGGCGATAAAATATTGCAAATACAGTCTATTCCTGTTGTGTTGGGCTTGCAAAATGCCAAGTCTTTTATCTATTTTGTAATGGTATTGTCGCTGCTTTTGGGTGTTGGAATTATTGCATACGAAGGTCTGATTACCAAAAACTATTTTGTACTTTTGGCAAGTGCTGTTACGATAATAAGTATTGGGTTAATCGAAAAATCAAGATACAAAGCAGTACACACCATTTTTAAAATAGTGATAGTAATGGGAATCTTTAATTTGCTAACCTTTTTATTTTAAAGGTTTATTTTTGATTGTCGCGCCATTCGTACACCCACTGACTTTGAATCATTTCTAGGTGTCCTTCGTTACACTCTTCTTTTGTGCCTTTAAAATTAGGGATTTCAAGCACCCATTGCATTAATTCAGTAAAGCGAATTCTGTATATTTTGGATTCACCAAAATCATCGCCAAATCTCTCATACAAAGCCATCGCTATGTCTTCGTGGTCTTTCCAGTGTATTGGTAGTTCAAATGTCATTTTTATATAAATTTAGTGTCCAATAATTACCGATTGGTCGGGGATTGTTACCGTTATGTTTTCATCTTCTTCTAACACACATTGGCATGCCAGTCGTGAATTGTATTTAGGATTGCGGGCACGGTCAACAAAATCCTCTTCCTTGTCTGTAATTTCTGATATGCTGTCTGCGCCTTGTTCAACATATATATGACAAGTACTACAAGCACATACAGCACCGCAATTGTGATGTAAATGAACGTCGTTATCTAAGGCAACATCCAATATCATTTCACCAACCTCTATGTCAACGGTTAATGATTCTTTATGGGTTTCTTCAAAATTGAAAGTAATTTTTGGCATGATTAATAGAGTGACAAATTTAAGGATTTTTTGTTTGATTCAAACCCAGATTAATTATTAGAACTTCGTTATGAGAGTTAAATATCAATAAATCAGTTTCTTACTTTTTGAAAAGTATAGCCAAATCTATGGTTAAGAAAAGTAAGAAACAACTGATTTAAAGAGATTTAGCTAGTAATAGATTTTCTAATGATTATTCTGGGTTAAATTAGGTTTTGCAATCAATAAAAATATTAAGAATGAAAGAAGACCCAAACCGAAAGGAATGGCCGCAAAATGTTTGATATTCAAGTTGTAGAACTCAGCAATCATCCAAGTACTGTTTGCAATTATCCAAAATAAAATAGACAAGTTAGGGAAAAGTTTACTGCGGTCATCAGTGCTAATTATAACCATAATTAATGCAACAAGAATGGTAGGTATAGCCATTATTACACCCAAAACATCCCAAACAAATAACCAGCACAAGTCCTTGATTAACCACAATGGGATATGGATAATTTCAAGCCAATAAATAAAATGTGGCTTATTTTTCATTCAATTAGTACAAGCCTAGTTTGCGTTCTTTGATAGACTCATCTTCCAAATATTCATCATAAGATGCGAATTTATCTATCATTCCATTTGGTCCAATTTCTATAATACGATTGGCAACTGTATTCATGAACTCATGGTCATGCGAGTAAAATAAGATAGTGCCTTTGTAATCTATAAAACTATTGTTCAAGGATTGAATACTTTCCAAATCCAAGTGATTTGTAGGTTCATCTGCAATAATTAAGTTAGGGCTTTCTAGCATGGATTTACTCATCATACATCTAACTTTTTCACCACCACTTAATACTTTAGCTTTCTTTAAACTTTCTTCACCACTGAACAACATTCTTCCCAAAAATCCTCTTATGAAAGTTTCATCTTTCTCTTGAGAATATTGGCGCAACCAATCAACCAAGCTTAAATCAATGCCTTCAAAATAAGGAGAATTGTCATTGGGGATGTATGTTTTTTTAATGGTTACACCCCACTCAATATTGCCATTTTTTGGTTGATCCTGACCAGCCAAACATTCAAACAATTTGGTAATTGCTAAAGCGTTTTTTGACAAGAAAGCAACTTTATCTCCTTTGTTTATAATGAAATTTAATCCACTAAATAAAGTGGTACCATCGTGAACATAAGATAAATTTTCAACACTTAATACTTGGTCACCTGCCTCACGTTCGGGCGTAAAAAAGATACCTGGATATTTTCTAGTTGAAGGTTTGATTTCTTCAATGTCCAACTTGTCAATCATTTTACGACGGCTAGTTGCTTGTTTGCTTTTGGCAACGTTTGCACTAAAACGCTGAATGAATTCCATTAATTCTTTCTTCTTCTCTTCAGCTTTTTTGTTTTGGTCAGAACGTTGCTTTAATGCCAACTGACTGCTTTGGTACCAGAACGAATAGTTACCAGTAAAGACTTGAATTTTGTTAAAGTCGATATCCGCAACATGAGTACAAACGGTATCCAAAAAGTGTCTATCGTGCGACACCACCAAAACGATATTTTCGAAATTGATAAGGAAATCCTCCAACCAAGCAATGGTATCTACATCCAAGTCATTGGTAGGTTCGTCCATTAACAAGATGTCTGGATTTCCAAAAAGAGCTTGAGCTAATAGGACACGAACTTTTTGGTTATTGTTCAACTCATGCAGTGTTTTGAAATGTAACTCTTCTGTGATTCCAAGGCCACTTAGTAGGGAAGCAGCATCACTATCAGCATTCCATCCTTCCATTTCACCATATTTTTCTTCCAATTCACTTGCTCTTATTCCATCTTCATCAGAAAAATCTTCTTTGGCATACAAAGCCTCTTTTTCTTTGATAATACTGTACAATTCTTTGTTGCCCATAATAACGGTTTCCAACACTTGGAACTCATCAAACTCAAAGTGATTTTGCTTTAGAACACTCATACGTTTGCCTTTTTCTATGTCAACATGGCCTGTAGTGGCATCAATTTCGCCAGAAAGTATTTTTAAGAAAGTTGATTTTCCGGCACCATTTGCACCAATTACACCATAACAATTGCCTGGAACGAATTTGACATTTACTTCGTCAAAAAGAACTCTTTTACCATATCGGAGCGATACATTTGAAACTGAAATCATTGATTTTTTATTTTTTGGGGATGCAAAGATACTTAAAAATAAACAATCCCTTTTCAGAACTTAATTGTGGAAATTTTTTTGTTTTTTTTGATTTAATAGTACAAGTTGATTGTTTGTTAAATTAAAAAAATGTTTATCAGTTAATTATTAAAATTAATCAACTAGTATAAATAGTACACGAACCTGTAATATATTAAAATATTGTGTCATAAATCTGTAATTTTTTTTACTAAATGATACAATTATTAAAACTTAACAATACTTTTGTTAAGTTTTAATGTTTTAAAACATTTCATAATCATTATATTTTTAATTTTATGCATCAATATCTACTCAACCTAAAAATCCACCAGAAGTGGCGACTATTCTTTGTTGCAATGGCTTTTTTGGCAATATCGCCAAGCATACAAGCTTTTCCTGGAGGAACTTACACTATTAACCCTTCATTAGCAGCTTCTAGTTCTAATTACAGAAGTTTCACTGCATTTGCTAATGATTTAAGAAATCTTACCCGAGGCGATGGTGGCACAGCAAATTACGCCATTGGCGGAGCTGGTCTTCAAGGCAATGTAACAGCAAATGTTTCGCCCGGTACTTACAATGAGCGTTTTATTTTAACTGCTATTGTTGGTTCTCAAGCAACAAGAAGAGTAACTATTAATGGCAATGGGGCCATTTTAGAGTTTACTCCTATATCCACTTTAGATGCGGGTGTTATTGATTTAAATGGTACTGACTTTTTTACTATTAACAATCTAGAAGTTAGAATGAACCAAACAAACTATGGTTATTGCTATTGGCTTAGAAATGGGGCTGATAATAACATTATTAAAAACAACAGATTAAGATGTAATAATATCACTGCTACTCCCAATGTTGGAAGCGCATACATTTGGATGTCAAATGGAACAACAAGTAATCTATCGGGAAACTCCGGAAACAATAACCTAATCGATAGTAATGATATGCGTTCTGGTAGTGGATTAAATCATGGTCCCTATTATGGAGTTAATTTACAAGGTTTAGCAACACCAGCAAGTTCTAATGCGGGTAATAATAATATTGTTTCAAACAACTTAATTAGAGATTTTCATTGGTCAGGTGTGTTTCACTCTGCAACTTATGGAACAATTATTAGAAATAATACTATTACAAATCAAGGTAGAGCTGGTATAAATTCAATCAAATATGGAACTTATGCCATTACTTGTACCTTTATAATGGATAATAACAGAATATTTAACTTAAACGGAGATATTCCACTAACCTCTACAATTTATCCAATATTTATAAGTATGTCAAGTACTCTAGTTCCTGTAATGGAGAGTAAAATTACAAACAATTGGATTTTTGATTTTGGTACAGGGTTGTTGCAATGTTATTTATTTTGGAATTCAGCTTCTGTAAATCAAGCTATTTCATTAGATGTAGAATACAACACAATTGCTTTTGATTATCCTACAGTTGTAAATAACACCAACAATGGAACAAGAAATGTTCAAGGCAGTTGGTTCAGAAATTTTAATAATAATATTTTATATAATAATATGGGTGGAACAGGTCAAAAATGGTTGATTTACGACCAAGCCACCACAGCCAATTCTATATACAGGTGGACAACATACAGAAATAATTGTTTGTTCTTTGGACCAAATGCCAGCGGAACACTTAATTATGGTTGGGGAGTTCAAAATGCAGCAGGTTCAGCAACAGGAGATATTGCATCTATGCAAGATATGTATAATTCAAGTTTCCCTACTTCAAATATTGCCACAAACCCACATTTTACAAGCATAAACCCTGCCTCTGTTAACTTGACTCCTCGTTCAATTGTAATGTCGAATAAAGCAAGACCAATTTCAGGTATTACCACAGACAATAGTGGTGCTACAAGAAATGCTACAACACCTGATATAGGTGCTATCGAGTACAATGTTGACATGGGAATTACTGCTTTTAATTTAAATTTCCCTGTACCTTCTTGTTCTGGATTTACCTCTGCCATTAGTGGAACGTTAAGAAATAACTCACCTTTTACTATTACTAATCCGGAAGTTTCTTATGCCATTAACTACGGGCCAAAAATTGTCTATACCGTTCCTGGTAACATTGCGCCTAATTCGTCTGTTAATTTTTCTTTCCCTAATCCACATGTGTTTAGTATTCCTGGTCCAACCACTGTTCGTTTGTTTAATAATGGTGGAGATGATAACTTGACAAATGATACACTTGTTGCATCTACTACCATTACACCTGCTCCAGGTGGTTCTGTAGTAACTCATAATACATCATTGTCTTCTACATCTTCAATTTTCGACATTACAGGTAAACCAGACGTAACTTTCAGAAATGAAAAATTGGTATATGACCTAAGCGAACCAAGTCGATTGGGATACACCAATGCCGATTACGGAACAAAATGGAGAGCATTTGTTAGTGCAAGATCAATAAATGGTGTAAACGCAAATGCACTTATTTCAGGTAATGGTTCTGCACCTTACCGTGCAACCTTTGAACCAACGGTTGCATGGGAAGACAGTATCATTGAAGTGTCAATTAGAGTTTTAAGTTTAGAAACTTTCTGTGATACTGTATTTAGAAGAAGAGTACTAGTAGCTCCAAAAGCTAATGTTGATTTTATTATTCCTAATCCACTTTGCGAACGTACTGACAATGTTTTTGAAAATGAAACCACAGTTAGTAGCGGTTCTGTTGAATATGAATGGAGTTTTGGAGATGGTACTCCTAATTCTCAAGAAGCAAATCCTGCCCATAGATATGCTTCTTTTGGTACTTACCAATTGACTTTGACTGCAACTACCAAACCTTATAATTTTGTTACAAGTAAAACTGTTTCTATAGATGTAACTGAAATGCCAATAGCAAGTATTATAAATACTAATAGATGCGAAGGTTTACCTGTGATACTAGGTAATGGTACAGCTTATGCTGGTTCAGGAACTACCGTTTACACTTGGTCTTTCAGCGATGGTTCACCTAATATTAATACATCAACAAGAGCTGCTGTAAATAAAAAGTTTAACACGCCAGGTGCCTATAGAGTTACACTTCAAGCTACTGCCGATGGATGTACTGACAAAATAACAAAAACCGTTTATCAATTTGCTAAACCTAATGCAGCCTTTGTTAAAGCGCAAGGTGATTGCTTGAATGATGAGTATACATTTACCAATCAATCTGCTATTGCTCTAGGTAATTTTGGTAATAAATGGGATTTTAATGACAATGGAAATATTGCATCTGACTTAAGCCCAACTTACACATTCCAATCAGCAGGTACTAAAAATGTAACCTTGGTTACAGTTTCTGAATTTGGATGTTTGGATACCGCTGAATTGACTATCAATGTTAAGCAAATTCCAACAACCGACTTTTCATTCCCTTTTGCTTGTGATAGAACACCAACTCCTTTTGTGAACAATACTAGCCTTAATGGTGAAACATTACTTTCATATACTTGGAACTTAGGACAAGGTGCTCCAAATAATCAGTTTGCCCCTGTTGTAAATTGGTCAGGTTTAGGTCAGCGTAGTGTAACCCTAACCACCAGATTGTTAAATGGATGTAGTACCCAAGTTACCAAGACAATCAATGTAGGTGTTCAACCTTTGGCTGATTTTGAGTTCGAAACTCAATGTGAGGGAAGTGAAATTCCTTTTACGAACTTAACTACTTTCCCTAAAGGAAAAATCAACTACAAATGGAATTTTGGTGACAATACTACTTCTAATAATGCAGCACCAGTTCACACTTATGCTTCTGGTCAAACATACTCCGTTAAATTAGTAGCCTCTATTGAAGATGGCTGTTCTGATTCAATTGTTAAAGTTGTAAACATAGCGCAATTGCCAGAAACTTGCGATTTTAATATCACAAGAAATTGGAACGCAGGTGCAAGAGCATTTAACTACACGCCTATTGGTGGTTCTACCAATGGCTTATCTTACAAATGGATAACAGGCGACGGAAACAGGCTTACTTCTAACGCAGCAGGTACTTCATACTCTTATGGTGCTGATTTGCAATACTGCGTTACCATGGTAGCTTCTACACCTGATGGCTGCGAATGTTCTGCTACTAAATGTATAGACATTACTACCGATGTAGATCAAATTAGTCAGTTTAAGTTTAACATGTACCCTAATCCTTCTAATGGTCAGTTTACTATTCAAGCAGATGAAGCTCTCGTAAATACTGAATTGTACATCTACAACACCATTGGTGAATTAGTTGCAACAGTTCAATTAAACTCAAGCAATACAATGATTAATTTGTCTCATTTAAACAGCGGTGTTTACATGGTTAAATTATCAGCAAACAATCAAGTTATCAATCAAAAAATCAATATCATTAAATAGTCCCAATTCCATAATAAATAATTTCGTATGAAATCAAATAATCAATTTAAATCAATTGTCAATAAACTAGGATTAATAGTAATGGCAATGTTATGGACCATTTTGCCAAATGCTTATGGTCAGTACTGTGCATCTAATGCGACAAGCACTACAGACGAGTTTATCGCTAATGTAAGATTAGTACAAGGAAGCAATGTTTTATTAAACAATAATACCTTTCAACCCGCAACTACTGTTTGTGCAACTTACACAGATTTTACTTCTATGCCTGCTATTCCTATGTCTGCAGGTGCCACCTACACAGTTAGTGTTACAGTGGGGTATTGTGCTACGGGTATTTTTAACAACCAAGCCCTAGTATGGATAGATTACAACAGAAACAATGTTTTTGAAGCTTCTGAAGCCGTTCGTTCGGCTCCATTCCCTGCTGCTGCTGGTGTTAGGGATATAAGTTATACTTTTACAGTACCTTGTAACATCAGTCCTGGTAATACCAGAATGCGTTGTGTGTTGATAGAAACAACAACAATGACCAACCCAGGAAGTGCTTGTGGAACTTATGCATGGGGAGAAACTGAAGATTATACTGTTAATCTACAATTACCAACTCAATTGTCTTCAAACTTTGCAGCCCCATCTTCTGCATGGGTTAAGTCTGTAGTTAAATTTGTAAACTCTAACCAAACTGGTTATATTTCTCATGCTTGGGATGCTGATTTAAATGGTGTAGACGCACCAAACAGTGTTAATTTTAACTATACTTGGACTACAGGTGGAACTAAATGTGTAAAATTAAGAAGTACCAACTGCTTAGGTAGCGATAGTACAACTAAATGTCTAACAATCAATACCCCTACAGTGGTGCCTGATGCTCAGTTCGTAGCGGACAGAGTTGTTGTGGAGCAATATGATAAAGTAAAATTATTTGATTTGTCTGATTATGGTCCTTACCAATGGAATTGGTCAGTTTATGACTCAACAGATGTGAATGATGTTAAAAATGTACTTTCTGGTGATGTTGATCCTGATCCAGATAATAATGGCTCTAATGCGATATCTCAAAATCCTGAATTTGCATTTTACAGACCAGGTTGTTACACTGTGGTATTAACCGCTAGAAATGATATTGGTTTATCAGCGCCTAGACGCAAAGTTTGTTACATCACTGTAACTTTGCCTACTCAATATTTATTAGGTTTTGGTTCTTATGGTCCAAACAACGATAACGTGGTTGAAAGCCCTTCAGGATCTATTGTTGATAATGGTGGTACAGGTTTGAATTATGGAAATAACCAAGGATTAGGAACCCGTTCTTTTGTTCGTATTACTCCTTGTAATGCTAAAAAAATCACTTTAACCATGTCTCAATTGAAATTTGCTGATAAATCAGATATTTTAACAGTTTGGGATGGTAAAACTCCAGGTGGTCCCGGTTCTACTCAGTTAGCGGCATGGACAAATGGTGTTACAACGCCTCGTTCTGTAACTGCTACAAGTGGTAGTATGTATATTTTATTTGTATCTAATGGAACAGCAGTTGACTCAGGTTTTATTGGAACTTATGTTTCTGAGTTGGGTACAGCTAATCCTCCTACACCAACCTTTACACCTACAACAACACCTTCGTACAACAATACTCCTGTAAGATTCACTAATACAACTCAAGATGTTGTTGGTGTTCCAACTTGGACTTGGACTGTGGATGGTGACTTAGTTGGTATATTTGATCGTCAAGATTTTAATTATAATTTTACTACTGATGGTAATTATAATGTTTGTTTAGAAGTTAAATCTTGTGTTGGTAACAGAAAATCTTGTAACACCATTTCTGTAGTTACACCACAATCTCAAACAAGTTTAGATATTGCAGCTTCGAACAGAAGACCAAATGTGACTTCTGACGTCATTAGATTAATGCCTGTTTCTGACAATGCAAACCGTTTTGAATGGTCTATTTTCCCTACAACTTATACTTTAGTGAATGCGCCATCAAGCCCTTCTGTTTCTGGTACAGGTTTCGTTTACTACAGAAGCACACCTGGTGATTCTATCCCAACGCCAATGATCAGATTCAACCAACCTGGTTGTTATACAATAACACTAAAAGCTTGGAATAGCAATAACAAAAACGCAACTGAAAAAACAATTGTAAAAAATCAATTCGTTTGTGCAGTTCAATACTGTAACCCAAGTTCTTTTGTTAATGCAGCAGATTTAACTATCAATAAAGTAGTATTAGCAGATGGTAACAATACACTAATTGATAACTTTACTATTAATACAGATGCTTATTTGAATTTCACTAATAGCAAGGTTGCTAACTTAACTTATGGTAAAACATACAGCATACAAGTAGCAAGAAATACCAATGCTGATCCAGCTAACAGAAAAGGTTGGATTGATTGGAATATTGATGGTGACTTTGATGATGCAGGTGAAGAAATTTTCTTTGAATCTTCAACAAGTAATTTGTCTTACACAGCTAACTTTACGGTTCCTAGTTTAAGCAACTCATTCGAAGGAACTACCCGTTTAAGATTGGCTATTAATTTTAATAATTCAAATACTACTCCTTGTGGTCCAGCTACTGCAGGTCAATACCACGACTATGGTATTGTGTTGTTCAATGATAACATGAAACCAGTAATTACTTTACTAGGTAATGACACAGTAAGAATGGAAGTTGGCGGCACATACACAGACGCAGGTGCAACAGGATTTGATGCTTCTGAAGGAAATATCACATCTAGAATTCTTACTACAAATGATTTAGATGTTTCTGTAACTGGTATTTATTCTTATGAATACAATTTAACTGATAATTCAGGTAACAAAGCAGAAACAAAAACCAGAATTATAATAGTTGTGAATGACATGACTCCTCCAACTATTACTTTAAACCCTGGTAGTTCAACTTGTATTGAAGTAGACCGCAACAATACGCCTTATGTAGATCCTGGAGCAACGGCAGCTAATACCAATCCATTTTTTAACTTAACTTCTGCTATACGTACCAGTGGTACAGTAAATACCCGTGAAGTTGGAAATTATACTATCACTTATTCTGTTAGGGATTTTGCTGGTAACTTAGCTACTGCAACTAGAAATGTTTGTGTGGAAGATACAAAAGCACCACTTATCAAAGGAACAGGAGATACTTCTATCCAAATAGGTACTTTATGGATCGACCAAACATTTGCTGAAGATGCTTATGATAATAATCCTGAATTAATGAAAGCTTGGTTCCCTGAAGTTGTTAATTCAAGCCTAAAAGGAACTTATACTGTAACTTATACAGCTAAAGATGACGAAGGAAATGTATCTGCACCAAAAGTAGTTAACTACAGAGTGGATGATTTTGTGCCTCCAACCATCAACTTGAATACTTTTGATGTTGTAGAACATGATGTAACTATTCCTTATGTTTCTGTTCAAGCTTCTGCTACTGACAACTACTATGGACAAGGTCAAGTGAGTATCTCAAGAATTTCTTCAAATGTAAATCCAAACGAAGTGGGTACTTACACAGAAGTATTTAAAGCAGTAGATGGTTCAGGTAATGTGACTATTAAAACAAGAACAGTAAATGTGGTTGACAGAATTGCACCAGTTCTTTGGGGTGGTACAATCTATGGTTGCGTAGGTGAAAATATTTGGCCAATGTCTGGTTTAACAACTACAGACAACTACTATGGTCCACAAATTTTATTACCAAATGTAGAAATTGTTAACCAAAATGTTAATCCAATGGAAGAAGGAATTTACTTTATTACTTACAAAGTAAAAGATCCAAGTAACAATACTTCTGCACCATTAACTAGACAAGTTGTTTATACATACTGGCCTAGATGTATCAATAGCACTGTAGATGTTGATAATGTTAAAGCATTAGAAAACTCTATCAACTTATACCCTAATCCAAGTAATGGTTTAGTAAACTTAGACTTTAATGGAAATATTGCAAATAATCCTCAAGTTAAAGTGTTTAATCAACTTGGTCAATTGGTATTTACTCAAAATAATACAACAGCAACGTCTTCTATTTCACTAGATTTATCAGGTCTTGCTAAAGGTATTTATTCAGTAAATATTGTGTCTGACGGAGTAAGTGTTACAAAAAGAGTAGTACTTCAATAAAATAAAATATTAATCAAGCGTGCGAACTAAGCGATGTTCGTGCGCTTGATTTTTTTAATAAACACACCTATAAATAATGAAAAAGGTTTATTTTTACTTCACTTTAATGTTTTTGTCCCTCAATATGTATGGTCAAAACATTGCGCCTTTAGCTACTGCTACTGCAAGTACTTGTATGACAGGTGCCTGTGCTACTTTAAATGATTTGAATTTTGGGACTTGCGGTACTCAGCAAATGTGGATTACATCTGCAGCCACTAATCCGGGTTCAGCAATTTTTATACAATTTACTTGGTCATCTACTAGGGTTATTAATAGAATTACTTTTCATGTTGGTGAACAAGGCAACAGGTTTTTAGGAGGTGGAACAATCCAAGTATGGAATGGAACCTCATGGGTAAATCATGCTACATTTACACAAGCAACCGGCGTTTGTAATTATACTGTTAATTTCAATGCTGTTGCAACAACTCAAGTTAGAATAGTTGATATTGTTGTAATTGGTACTCAAAGTTCAAATGTTAATTTTAGAGAAATTGAAATTTTTGGCCCACAATTTAGAAATGATGCAGGTGTTTCAATTATTACAAATCCAGATTTGTGTAATTTTTCTCAAAACCTAGATGCAACTATATTAAATTATGGTTTAAGAAGATTGGATAGCGTTCGTTTAAATTGGTCTATAAATGGAGTTCAACAAACACCATTTTATTTAACTACTAATTTAACAACAGGTCAATCGACAACTATCAATTTGGCAAATCCATTTAATTTTGCACCAAATACTAATTATAACATTCAAGCTTGGACTAGTTTTCCAAATGGTGCTTCAGTGGACTCTGGTGCAACAAATGATCGTTTTACAAGAATTGTTGAGTTTTTAGGTAATCCTAATGCCCCTACTGTTAATAATACTACTCAGTGTGGTGAAGGAAGAGTAGATTTAGTTGCAACACCCGATAATTCTGCGGACAGTTTAATTTGGTTTACCAATCCTACTGGAGGAATTCCAATAGCAATTGGTAAAAACGTTAAAGGACCATTTATTAAAAATACAAGTACATATTATGTTCAATCTGCTAAAATCTCTCAAAGAAATTATTCATTAAGTAATTTTGCTCCTACGGCTGGGGTTAATGTTACTCAAGCAAATGATTATGGTGCTATGATTAATATGACAGTAACAAGAGATGTCGTTTTAGATAGTTTGTTATTCAGTTTATGGTATGCAACTCCAACTAATCCAGGTTATCAATTGTACTATAAATCTGGCACTTTTGCTGGGTTTACTAACAATGCCAATGCTTGGACTAAATTAAGCGAAGGTGTTGCTAATTTTGTTGTAGGACCATCTGGTAATATGGCAAGAGTTTCTGCCAATAAAACATTTTTACCTGCGGGAACTTATAGTTTTTATTTTACATTCGATCTCTCTTTTGGTGCAGGAAACTCATTAAGGTCACTTTTAGGTGGTACTGGCGTTTCTAATGCAGATTTAACTATTCAAAATAATTCAACAATATTAATAGGTAAGTTCGGAACGGGAACTGTATTAAATAATTATACTATTGCTATGGAAGCTCGTTACAAAGCACAATGTGTAAATTCTAATCGTTTGCCTTTTGTTGTTACAGTTAAACCAAGACCTATTGGTGCTGATGTAGTTAAAGGTGCTGTTTTTCAAGGTTTGTTTAAAGGTGGATTAATGTTCAATCCTGATGTTACCGAAGTTGGTAAAACAGTGACTTATGAACTTACTCCTCCTACAGGATTTACCAATGGTGGACACGGTTCTACCTGGGTTATCAATTCTGTAACTGCAAGAACTAAAGGAAATGTATTGGTGCCATCTTCTGCATACAGTGTTGTTGCGCCAAGTAGTTCTACTGTAGGTAGCTTAACATTTACTCCTACTACTGCTTATTTAGATAGTTTTATTACTTTCTCAATTAACTACTCTGACTTAGGTCCACATTTCTGCGATTCTACATTAAGTAGAACCATAGTGGTGGCGCCAACGCCTAAACCTAATTTTAGTGTTAATAGCTCAATTTGTGTTGGTGATATTGTTATTTTTGAAAATACTAGTACCATACACTCCGGATTTATGACCTATAAGTGGTACTTTGGTGATGGAGATACATCTGATCTTAATACACCTAACCATACTTATACTTCATCAGGTGTTAAATCTGTTAGACTTATTGCAACTAATGATTTATGGAAAGTATCCAAAGATACAATCATTAATATCTCTGTAGGTGAATTGCCAAATATCGCATTTACCCCAATTAATGCATGTGAAGGTCAAGATATTAGATTTAATAACAACACAACTATAAGTTTTGGCACATTAAATTATACTTGGAATTTTGGTGATGGAAGTCCTGTTGTTAATACATCAAATAACAATCCTGTATTCAAGAGATACTCTAACTCTGGTGGTTACAAAGTTACTTTAACTGCTGAGTCTGCAGGTTGTATTAATACCCTAACTAGAACTGCCTACCAATTTGCTAAACCAAATCCAAATTTTGAATTATTAAGCGGAAGCTGTTCTAATAAACCATTCCAATTCGTTAATACATCATCAATTAAATTTGGTTCTTTCGGAAATAAATGGGATTTCAGTGACAATGGTAATATCGGTTCTGATTTTAATACTGAATACACTTTCCAAAATGCAGGTACTAAAATGGTTGAATTAACCAATATTTCTGAATTTGGTTGCAGAGATTCTATCACTAAACCGATTGAAGTAAAACAAGCACCTATTACCGATTTTTCATATCCATTTGCTTGTGAACGTGCCGCTACTCCATTTACTAACTTAAGTAATATTTTCAATGAAAGTCTTCTGAAATATACTTGGACTTTTGGAAATGGGACTTCTAATATAACAAATCCTTCTAGAACTTGGTCATCTTTAGGGCCACGTAATGTGACTCTTAAAACCGAATTAGCCAATGGCTGTAGTTCTGAAATTACTAAGGTAATATCTGTAGGCGTTCAACCTCTTGTTGATTTTGAGTTCGAAAACCAATGCCAAGGGAATGAAGCGATTTTCACAAACTTAACCTCTGCTCGTTTTGGTAACGTAACCTACAAATGGAGCTTTGGTGACGGCGGAAATTCAACAACTTTCTCTCCAACATATACTTATACCAATGCGCAATCATTTACTGTTAAATTGGTAGCTGATGTTCAAGACGGATGTAAAGATTCTGCAACCAAAGTCATTGATATTTCTCAAGCACCAGTAACCTGTGATTTTAATTTTACAAGAGATTGGAATGTAGATAGAAAAAGATTTAACTTTACACCAATAGGAGGTTCTACTTCTGGTATTAATTATACTTGGATTATGGGCGATGGTAATAGATTAAATTCTACCTCTGCCGGTACTTCTTACACCTTCAATACTGATATTCGCTACTGTGTAACCATGATTGCATCTAATCAAGCTGGATGCGAATGTAAAACTACTAAATGCGTAGATGTAGCAACTGATGTTAATCAATTGTTCGCTCAGTCTATTTCTATTTACCCTAACCCATCTAATGGTTTAGTTAATGTGAAGTTTGATAATAACGTAAACCAAGTAAGTTTGAAAGTGTACAACAGTCTTGGACAAATCGTCATCAATATAAATTATGACGAAGTAATTGGTGATATCAATGTTGATTTGTCTCAATTCAGTAAAGGTATTTACTCGTTTACTATTCAACATAATAAACAGACTACAACTAAAAATGTAATCATTCAATAATCGATTGCTATAAAATTGTAAAAAAGCCATTCGCCAAAAGCGGATGGCTTTTTTTATGAACCTATTTTAATTTGGATTGTTTATCTTACAATGTCAAATTATATTGTAGTAGGTGGAAGTAAAGGAATTGGTCTAGATTTAGTCCAAAAATTATTAAATGATCAACACCATGTTTGGGTTTTAGCCCGAACTTCTGAATCGCTTTTAGAGAGCCCTAACCTTACTTTTATTCCTACAGACGTTACTGACTTGTCATTGGATGTACAATTGCTTCCTGAGCAAATAGATGGCTTTGTGTACTGCCCAGGTAGTATCAATTTGAAACCATTCAACCGTTTGTTAATGGACGATTTTAATTTGGATTGGCAAATCAATGTTTTGTCAGGCATTAAACTATTGCAAATGGTGTTGCCAAACTTGAAAAAAAGTGAACAAGCAAGTGTCGTTTTTTATAGTACTGTTGCTGTGTCAATGGGTATGCCTTTTCATGCCAGTGTTGCGGCTTCCAAAGGAGCTATCGAAGGGCTTGTTAAGTCATTGTCTGCTGAGTTTGCACCCAAAATTAGAGTTAATGCCGTTGCTCCCTCTCTCACTCAAACGCCTTTGTCTGATAAACTGACCAATACCCCCGAAAAAATTGAAGCTTCAGCCAAAAGACACCCGCTTCAAAGAATTGGAACCGCTAGTGATATAGCCGAAATAACCAAGTTTTTACTATACCCAAGCTCATCATGGATTACCGGGCAGATTATACATGTTGATGGAGGAATGTCTTCAATTAAAATGTAATGCAATTTACTGAAAACGATTTTTTGTCCATGGAGCAACGCTATAGAGCGAGCTTTTTTAATTCTTTGGGTGGTTTTAAAAGTTTGGTTTTAATAGGGACTAGCAATACGCAAAAACAAACCAATCTTGCGGTTTTTAATTCACTAATGCACTTAGGAGCAAATCCTCCTTTGTGTTCCATTTTAGTAAGACCTGCCTCTGTTGAAAGACATACCTATGAAAATATTTTGGAAACCAAATGTTTTACAGTAAACCATGTCAATGAATCTTTTTATAAACAAGCACACCAAACATCTGCTAGATACTTAAGACATCAATCTGAATTTAATGAACTAGGTTTAACCGAAGAATATTCATCTCTTTCAATTGCTCCGTATGTAACGGAAAGCCCAATTAAGTTTGCATGTGAATTGGTTCAAGTGGTGGAAATAGAGTTAAACAAAACATTGCTTGTAATAGGCAAAATTAAAGAAGTAGTAATGCAAGGTGATTATGTCCTTGAGGATGGTTTTGTCGATATTGAAAAAGCAGGGTCAATGACTGTTTCAGGATTAGATTCTTATCACAAAACAAACAGAATAGCACGATTGTCTTATGCCAAAACGGATTCTCCGTTAAAGGAAATTTAATTTAAAATAGGCCATTTTATATTTTTTGGAGTCTCAAAAAAGACAGAACTTCGCGCCAATAAAATAAACTGTTTTATAGCTAAACTTTATTCACTATCAATTCCCTTGTCCACATAGCACTTTTTGCGGTTTCTTTTATTTATGCGCTTACATTTAGTATAGTAAAAGACATTATGCCAACCTATATTCAAGGGTTTGGTTTTATTATTTTACGTGTAACAGGAGCCGCTTTGTTATTTTGGACTGCTTCATTGGCATTTAAAAATGAAAAAGTAAATTGGAAAAAACACGGTCGTCGGTTTTTATTGTGTAGTTTATTTGGTGTAGCTGCCAATATGTTAATGTTTTTTAAGGGATTAGAAATTACAACTCCCATAAATGGCGCAGTATTGATGTTAGCAACCCCCATATTTGTGTTTTTACTCAATGTTTTTATCAATAAACAAGCAGTTGTTGTAAGTCAAGTTTTAGGAATTTTGTTGGCTTGTTTAGGCTGCTTATGGCTCATGTCAGGGAATCAATTTAAATTTTCGTCTGTCACAGTTACAGGAGATATTTTAATTGTCCTTAATGCCATTTCTTACGCTTTCTATTTGGTATTAGCGCGCGATTTGTTAAAAGAATATCACATGATGACGGTTTCAAAATACACCTTTAGTATTGGTTCATTAATGGTAATTCCATTTGGATGGCAGGAACTCAGTAACGCACACTTTTCAGTCATGTCTAGCGAGATAGTATTGAAAATAGTGTTTGTAATAGTCTTTACAACCTTTATTACTTATTTGTTAAATGCTTGGGCAATACACAAGGCTGGTCCTACTCTGGTGGGCGCTTACATCTATTTACAACCTATTTTGGCAACCATTATTGCAATTATTTTGCAAAAAGATACCCTAACGATGCATAAAATATTGTCAACTTTGTTGATTTTTGCAGGCGTATACATTACCTCAAGTAAATTAAAATGGCACAAATCAAAAGCATGACCGGTTATGGTATTTCAGAAACTGAAAACCAAAATTGGAGAATAAAAACAGAAATAAAGTCTTTGAATAACAAGTTTTTGGAACTTACGATTAGGCTACCTAAAAGTTTTAAAGACAAAGATATTGAAATCAGACAATTGCTAACTGCTAAAATTGGGAGAGGTTCTGTTTCTGTTAACTTATCTGCTGAGAGAAAAGAAAGTGAGATGATTAATGACTCCATGAGTATCAATCTGCCTTTAGCTAAATCATATTCGGAAAAATTAATGGCATTGGCACAGTCATTGAATTTGCCAACGGATACCATTTTTAACACGGTTATTGCATTGCCAGAGGTACTCAAATATGATGAATCGGAAAAGTTTGAGGAAGATTGGAAAGTAATTAAAGAAAACATCGAAAATGCTTTTGTTCAATTTGATGAATTTAGAATTACTGAAGGTACTTTCATCAGTCAGTATTTGCTAGATTGTTTGTCTGTAATTTCGTCGCATTTGGAAGAAATAGCCATTCATGAAGGTCCGCGTAAAGAAGGTGTCAAAGAAAAATTATGGCTGTCTTTAATTGAAAACAATGAAGAGAAAAACATCGACAAAAACAGGTATGAACAAGAATTGATTTATTACCTAGAAAAATATGATATTGCCGAAGAGAAAAGCCGTTTAGCACATCATTTGTCTTTCTTTAAGGATAACTTGGAAAAAGAAGCTAATGGAAAAAAATTGAACTTTATAGCACAAGAAATTGGGAGGGAAATAAATACAATAGGGAGTAAAGCCAACTATTTTCCAATCCAACAATCTGTAATTTTAATGAAAGAAGAGCTCGAAAAGATTAAAGAACAATTGCTCAATGTATTGTAATTCTTAAAGAATGTCTGAGCCTACCCAAATTAAAAATACCAATCACCAATCAATACAACCGCTTCTCATCTTTGTATGTTTAGCAGTGGGTGTGCTTTGGGGTGCTCAAATTAAAAAGGTAGAAAAAGATAAGTTTACCCAAATAATAGACATTGTTGAATCTGACTATGTGGACAGTTCAAATGGGGAGTATATAAGAGAAGCCTCTATCAAGTTTTTATTATCCCAACTCGACCCACACAGTACCTACATTCCTAGTCAGTTAAGTGAAATTTCATCACGACAAATAAAGGGAGAATATGAGGGTTTGGGTATAGAGTATTTTAGAACAAATGATACGTTGTTTGTTTATGATGTATTGCAAAATAGTCCTGCTAACAAAAGTGGCATATTGCCGGGTGATAGATTGTTAAAAATCAATAAAAAAGATGTTGTTAAGGAAACAGATGAAGACAGTTTGAGAGCCATTTTGTTGAGTAAAGAGATGCAAATTAGTCTATACCGAAAAAGCACACATCAGATATACAATATCAATGTTAAAAAAGCGCCCATTAGCATGAATAGTTCGAAATCATATTACATGATGAACGAAACATTGGGGTATATTAAAATAGAAAGATTCAGCAGTCAAACACATCAAGAATTTATGGTGGCACTCAATGAGTTAAAAGCAAAGGGAATGAAAGAATTGCTGTTGGACTTAAGAGACAATGGAGGAGGCTTGCTGTCAGAATCGGTAGCTATTGCCAATGAATTTCTAGAAAAAGACGCATTAATTACTTTTACAGAAGGGCATAAAAGATTGAAAAAAGAATATTTTGCCAATGGAAAAGGTGGTTTTATTTCAGGAAAATTAGTACTTTTAATCAATCAAAATACAGCTTCGGCGAGTGAAATTTTGGCAGGGGCATTACAAGACAATGACAGGGCAGTGTTAATGGGTAGTCGTTCTTTTGGTAAGGGATTGGTTCAGGAACCTTTTAGATTGTCCGATGGTTCACTAATCCGCTTAACAACAGCGCGCTATTACACCCCAAGCGGTAGAAGCATCCAAAGGGATTATGACCAATCACCTGAGTTATACAGATTGCAAATTTTTAACAGAGATATATTGGCTGATACATTAAATCCTATTTTAGATTCTAGCTCTCGAAAGGAGTTTTTCTCTAGAAATGGTCGATTGCTCACTCCAGGTGGAGGACTTAGACCTGATTTGGTTTATACTTCGACCCAAAATGATAGTATTTATACAAGTGGATTTATACAAAACTTAAATTATACCAATTTACTCAAAGTGTTTGTGTTAGACAAAATGCAGCAAGAGTTAAAAATGATAAAAGAACAATACAATTCGCCCCAAGCATTTTTTAATAAATACAAACTACCAAACAAATACATCACTCAAGTGTTGAAACAAGTAAAGAAAAATAAACATTTTATTAATTATCAAACGGGAACCAAAAACGAGCAAATGATAGAAGATGCATTATTGTTAGAAATGACTTTTAGAGTTTTTGGCGAAACAGGTAAAAATATATTGGCAAACAAACAAGAAGGTGTTTACTCGAAAACTTTAGAGGTTTTAAAGAAATATAACACTCTCCTGAATATTAAGCCTAAAAATACACGTAGATTTGATTATTAATTCATGTTTAAATCTGTAATAAGTTTAATACCAATGGCCCTTAGAATATTTTTTACAATTGTTTTTATTATCATCTTTGATTTGTATGCTTATCAAGCTATAAAGGTATTGACTGAATCTTTGAGTGATACTGCCAAAAAATGGATTAGAAGAGTTTTTTGGATTATAAGTATAAGTTTTTACGTCCTTGGTTTATTAGCCATGGGAGGCTATTTTGTGCATTTAAGTCGCACTTTCTTTGTAGTAACTACAGGTTTGTTTTTTGGTATGTTTATGGCCAAAATATTGATGATTTTCCCTCTATTAATCGAGGACTTGTATAGATTGGGTCATAAAATAGTTGGTTTTTTTAAACCTAAAAAAGAGTTAAGTGATGAAGTAACAGAAGGAGAACTAGAGAAATCAAAGTTCCTTGTTACACGTAAAAAATTCATTTCTCAAATAAGTGCAGGCATAGGCGCATTAACCTTTAGCGGCTTGTCTTATGGAATTATCAAAGGGGCTCATGATTACAAGCTACACCAAGTCAATGTTTCATTACCCGGATTGCCGGAGGGGTTAAAAGGACTAAAGATTGGACACATTAGCGATATTCATGTGGGTAGTTTTTGGGATAAAAGCGCCGTAAAAAAAGGAATTGAATTATTGATTAATCAAAAAGCGGATGTGATATTCTTTACAGGTGATTTAGTAAATAGTTTAACCGAAGAAATGTCGGAAGATTACTTAGAATTGTTCAAGCAAATTTCAGCGCCACTTGGGGTTTATAGCATTTTAGGGAACCACGATTATGGCGACTATCACCAATGGCCCGACCGAAATAATGAAAAAGCAATGGCAGGTAAACTAATCGACAAATCGCACATGTCGCCTTTGCAAATCGATAATTTAGAGCGTTTGAAAAAAGTTCATCAACAGTTGGGTTGGCGATTACTCTTAAATGAGAATGAAATATTGGAAATAAAAGGCGAAAAATTAGCAGTTATAGGTGTAGAAAACTATGGTGTCAAAGGTCGTTTTCCTAAATATGGTAATTTATCAGAGGCCTACAAAGGAACGGAGGAAGTGCCAGTAAAATTATTGTTATCGCACGACCCAAGCCATTGGGATGCACAAGTAGTAGAAAAGTTCAAAGATATTCAGTTAACCTTTTCTGGACATACCCACGGTGCACAATTTGGTTTAGAAACCGCTAATTTTCAGTGGAGTCCTGTAAAATATATGTACAAACAATGGGCAGGATTATACCAAACCGGAGAACAATTTCTGTATGTAAACAGAGGGTTTGGCTACCTTGGATATCCAGGTAGAATTGGTATCCGACCAGAAATTGGATTGATAAAACTAGCCTAATTGTATCGGTACTATTTATGTAACAAAGAGTAAGTCTTTGATTAATATTTTTTTATTACATTTGAAACATCAATTGCTTATAAAGATTTGAAACTTAATGCACTCATAAAAAAATCAAAGAATCAACTTATCAAAAGACAAGTAATGCCTTTTGATAAAGTGAAAAAAATATTGATTATGTGGGATGCCAATCAGTCAAAAACTGATACAGATGAGTTGAAAACATTTGGCCATGAGCTAACAAAGGCAAATAAAGAAGTTACTTTTTTGGTGTTTTATCCCCTCTCAAAGCTAAAACCTGATATGCTGTCAAACGACATGTATCAACTAACATGTAAAGGTGATTTTAATCTCTTTGGTGTTCCCAAAACTAAGGCATTAAAAGAGGTTTTAAATGTCAAGTACGATTTATTAATCAATGCTTGTTTAACACCCAATCAGCATTTAGATACCATAGCAGTGTATTCTTCGGCCTCGTTCAGAATAGGTCCTTATATTAGTAATGACAATACCAATTTATATGAAATTTCCATTAAGCCAAATGGAGCAGATTTGTGCGAAAATTATTTGATAGAAATAGGGAAGTGTCTCAATAAAATTATTTAAAAAAACCATGTCACATAGCATATCACAACAACTTAAAGGAACAGGGGTCGCATTAGTAACTCCATTTTTAAAAAATAAAGAAATTGATTTTGAAGGATTAACTAAACTGGTAAATTATCAAATCGATAATGGTACTAATTATTTAGTTATTCTTGGAACTACGGGTGAAAGTCCAACCATTAGCTCTACAGAAAAACAAGCAATAGTTGACCATGTTAAACAAGTAAACAATGGACGATTACCTTTGGTTTTAGGATTAGGGGGTAATGATACAATGGCACTTTCTGAATCGTTCAAAAAACAAAATTTTGAAGGAATTTCTGCGGTATTAAGTGTAAGTCCTTACTACAACAAACCCAATCAAAACGGAATCTATAACCATTACCAACACATAGCCGATTTATCTCCTTTGCCCCTTATTTTATACAACGTTCCGGGTAGAACGGGAAGTAATATTTCTACAGAAACTACCTTGAAGTTAGCAGAACATCCCAATATTTTAGGAACAAAAGAAGCGAGTGGAAATTTTTCTCAATGCATGGAAATTATCCAACATAAACCAGCTAATTTTTCTGTAATAAGTGGTGATGATGCTTTTACATTGCCTTTTATTGCCATGGGAATGGACGGTGTAATTAGTGTAATAGCCAATGCGTTTCCAAAAAAATTCAGTGAAATGGTTAAATTGTCTCTTTCAGGAAATACACAAGCTGCGTTACCGCTTCATTATGAACTTTTAGATGCCATGAATTTAATTTTTGCAGACGGAAGTCCGGGGGGAATTAAAGTGATTTTGGAAGCCTTAAATATCTGTGGAGTTGATGTAAGAATGCCACTTAGCGATGTAAGTGTTTCTGTTAGAGAAAAACTTTTAAAATCTATAAAATAGAAAATAAATAATATGTCTTTTACGCCATCCAAACCAATAAAAAGGGTTACGGTACACACTTTGGAAGAATTAAAACAAAGGGGTGAAAAAATAAGTATGTTAACGGCTTATGACTACTCTTTGGCAAAAATAGTGGACGATGCCAATATTGATGTAATATTGGTTGGTGACAGTGCTAGTAACGTAATGGCTGGTCACGAAACAACATTGCCTATTACGCTCGATCAAATGATATACCATGCATCTTCTGTAATTCGTGCTGTAAAACGCGCTTTGGTTGTGGTGGATTTGCCTTTCGGTTCGTACCAAGGAAATAGTAAAGAAGCCCTTTTGAGCAGTATTAGAATAATGAAAGAAAGTGGCGCCCATGCTATTAAACTAGAAGGTGGCGAAGAGGTAATAGAGTCTGTTAAAAGAATAATAAGCGCCGGAGTGCCTGTAATGGGTCACTTGGGATTAACACCGCAAAGTATCTATAAGTTTGGAACTTATTCGGTAAGAGCGGTTGAAAAAGAAGAAGCCGATAAACTTATTCGCGATGCTCAATTACTTCAAGATGCGGGTTGCTTCGCTATAGTATTGGAGAAAATTCCTGCCGAATTGGCTCACCAAGTTACAGACATGTTGAAAATCCCTGTAATAGGAATTGGTGCAGGTGCTAATGTAGATGGTCAGGTATTGGTGCTTCATGATATGTTGGGAATAAACAAAGATTTTAGTCCTAGATTTATGCGCCGTTACCTCAATTTGTACGACCAAATAAAAAGTGGTGTTGAGCACTATATTGCAGATGTAAAAGCAAAAGATTTTCCAAATTCAAACGAACAATACTAGCCCTTGCAAAGGTTCGAAATTAATACCAGTCAGAATGTAAAAATTGAGTACCAACTCGCCTCAGTTTTTTCAAGAATTCTTGCCTTTTTTATTGATTTCATTGTAATGGCATTAGGATTTATAATTTTAATGCTGATTATTAATAATGTATTCGAAATTGATTCTGACGTGTTTATGAATCTTTTTGCTTTTGTTTGGTTAGGTTTTTTTACACTAGCCTCCGAAATGATTGGTCAAGGTCAAAGTATTGGAAAAAAGGCGGTTGGGTTAAAAATTGTAAAAATAAATGGAGACAAACTCACCTTTTACGATTATTTCAGCCGTTGGTCCATGCGCTTAATGGACATCTATTTTTCTGTTGGTGCTATAGCCGTGTTGTTGATTGGTAGTAACAACAAAGCCCAACGAATTGGTGATATTTTGGCAGGTACTACTGTTATCAAAATAAAAGGGGATTACGACTTTTCGCTTTCTGAAATTCTGAAATTAAACCAAAAGAGAAAAGAAAGTTATGAATTTCAATTTCCGCTTGCATACCGCCTTTCAGATAATGATGTAATAGTTTTAAAGTCACTCCTATACCGTATGGATGTGTATAATAACAGTGAACATATACAAGCCCTAGATTTGGCTGTAGAAAGACTAAAAGAAATATTGGAATTGACCGAAGTGCCCAAAAATAAAAAAGGGTTTATTAGTAAGGTTATTTCAGAATATGTGGTACTTACTAGATAGTGTTTTTGGATAAAAGACATTTATTTTATAACTTTGCAAAATTAGTAAGTAAAATGAGGTTTAAGATTTTTTGGTTTTTTTGTTGTTTTGTTGTGCTTACTGCATTAACAAGTGGCAATAATAAAACACTGTTTAAACACCATTTAAACAGTGATTCAATCATATTTTGCGCTCCATATCATTATTTTTCTGCCAAGTCTGAACATTACAGAAAATATTCAGACAGTTTATATGATGTTTGTTTCGATTCATCAACTTTATTGAAGCGCTCAGTTTTTGATTTGGCTTTGAAAGGGTATTTTAAGTTGGCTCAAAAAGGGTTCATTAAGAACGATCGTTTTTTGAGTATTATCGATTATTCATTGTCGGCGAATGAAAAACGTCTTTGGGTGATAGATTTAATGACTCAAAAAGTGGTGTTTAATGAATGGGTCGCCCATGGTAAAAACTCAGGGGAGTTGTATGCTAAAAAATTCTCAAATACCAAAGAATCCTTTCAATCAAGTATAGGGTTTTATGTAACAGGAGAACTTTACCAAGGGACGCACGATTGGTCGCTTAAGTTAATTGGTTTAGAAAAATCAATCAATCATTTGGCGCTTGAAAGAGGAATCGTTATTCATGGTGCCAATTATGTAAGTGAGCATTTTATCAAAGAAAATCAACGCTTGGGAAGAAGTTTGGGTTGTCCCGCTGTTCACGAAAATGTAGTATTGCCGCTAATACAAACAATAAAAGAAGGTGCTTGCCTTTTTGCTTACTACCCACAAAAAAGTTATTTTAAGTATTCTTCAGTCTTAAAAGGGCTTTAAGGTAAAATAACACTTATTTTTTCCCAATATGTTTGGCCATTTGAAAGTTCGATTTTAATGGTGTAAATGCCGCTATTCAAATGACTTATTTCTATAAAATGATTGTCAAGTATCCTGTATTCATTCTTTTTGCCATCAGGACCTATGCTGCATACTTTTGTTATTTCTTGTGAACTTTCAAGTTTAAATTGACCAGAACTTGGTTGAGGGTATATAAGGTAAGGTTTAACCCAATTATTTTTTATTGACAATCCATAGCCACCATAGTTTTCTGTTCTCAATATGGTGCCGCCATAACTCACCGCTAACCCAATTTTGTTATAAAAACTTAAGCCATTGATGTCAGAGGCTATTCCGGTTAGTTGTTGCCCTCTGTTGTTTTGGATGTTGTAGGATTTGGAGATAATGCCATTTGAGCCACCCAAAAAACCAGTGTCCTTGTTTTTAAACCAAGCACTGTAGATAGATTTCATTTCGCCAACATTGGTCTTTTGCCATGTTTTGCCCGAATCATTACTCACTATTAATCGGTTAAAATGTTTGCCAACTTGGCTAGTATCGGGCATTCCTCCCACTATAATAATGTTGGCATCATTTATACATATTACCTCATTTAAATGGATGGTTTCATTGAGGTTTATTTTTTCCCATTTTTTTTGGGAAACTTGTTTTTTTAAAAGAGTGCCTTTTTCCCCAACAGCATAGCAAGTTCCATTGGGTGTTATTCCTGCACCTCTCAAAGTGATATTGGCATTAAAAGTAGTGTCCACGGTCCAAGTTTCTCCCAAATCATTAGTGCTTGCTATCAATACATTAGCGCCCACTAGCAAACCATTGTTATTGCTAAAATGAAGGCCATAAGCATAAGCTGCAGTTCTAACAAATTTGGAAGTCCAGGTTTTGCCACCATTGTTAGTCTTGAATAGTCTAGCATTTTCGCCCGTTACAAAACCTGTTAAAGTATCTACAAAATATAAAGCCCTTAAATGAGTAGGGATAGAAATAAACTGATTTTTCCATGATTTACCTGCATCTGTTGATTTTAAAATGGTATTGGTTTGTCCCACAGCAAAGGCATAGCCATCAATCAATTGAACATCATATAAATCTTGAATGTTATTTGTGTATATTTTATTCCATTGAGCGTTGGTAATCAGAGGGTAAAAAAACGTTATTGAAAAAATAACACAAATTGTATAGACTTTGTTAAACATCACTACAAATTTACACTAAATTTGTGTCGTGCAAAAATCTGCAAGTAACGATTATTATATCAATGAAAATGGGATGCTGGTATTTACCGAAGCCTACCATTTAAAAAGAGGATATTGCTGTGGATGTGCTTGTAAACATTGTCCGTATGAACATGTTAATGTAAAAATAAAACCCAATGCAATAAAAGATGGAAGAGCTAAGTGAGTTAGGTGAAAAAATAATAAGGTTGCTGATTTTTGAAGAATCATTTGTGCATTTGGTTGAAGAATTAAGAGATACAAGCAAACACCATGTGGCAGATGAGTTGAAATATTTGATAGTAAAAGATTTTATTAAGCCATGTATGAATGTTGAAACAGGGCAGTTGTCGAGTGTTTTGTTTGACAGTGACAAGCTCGATGAATATACTTTTAGGCTAACCACCAAGGGGCTCAACTACCTTGAAAAGCACTTAAAAAAACACATTTAATTTTTATTTTAGCAATAAAGTTTTGTAATAATATTGTTATGTTTGCTCACGTATAATAAAACACTACAAAATTGAAATTTGGAGCTATAGATATTGGGTCAAACGGAATAAGACTATTAATTGCTCGTCCTTTACAATTGGATGAATTAAAGCCTGAATGGAAAAAAGTAGAGTTTACAAGGTTGCCCATTCGTTTGGGCGATGATGTTTTTGGAACCAAAGAAATTAGTAAAAAGAAAACTGATTTATTGGTTAAAGCCATCAAAGCCTTTAGTTTGTTGATAGATATTTACAATGTCGATTTTTACAGGGCTTGTGCAACAAGTGCCATGCGCGATGCTAAAAATTCAGAAAAAATCCTGAAACTCATTAAAAAAGAAACCAATATAGACATAGATGTTATTACAGGTTCGGCAGAAAGTAAGTTAATCATGAATGCTTTTTTGCATTTGTTGGATCCCAAAGAAACATTTTTACACGTTGATGTAGGTGGCGGAAGTACAGAATTAACCCTTATTCAAAACAACAAACCATTGGTATCTAAGAGTTTTAACATAGGTACGGTAAGGGCTAAGGAAAATAAAATTAAGCCCGAAGAGGTTCAAAAACTCCATGCTTGGGTGAAAGAAAATATAGCATGGTTGCCCAATATTAAGGGAGTAGGTACAGGAGGAAATATTCATAAATTCGGCGTTTTGGCCAATGTTGGTCAAGGGCAGTATTTAAGAGTAGATAAGCTACAACAGCTAAACGAAGACATAGAAAAAATGAGTCACAATGACCGTGTGTATCATTTGAAATTAAATCCAGACAGGGCAGAAGTTATTGATTATGCAGGAAGGATTTATTTGGATATTTTTTCCAAAACCGCAGTCAAAGAAATACTTACACCTTTCCAAGGTTTAAAAGACGGCATTATCCAAGACCTGTGGGAAAGGTATTACACCAAGCAAAAGGATTGAGGAGTTGTTAATGGTTGATTAGTTAATAGTTAATGGTTAATAGTTAATAGTTAATGGTTAATAGTTAATAGTTAATAGTTTTAAGCCTTAATACTTGAGGTTGAATTGATTGTTTCGACATAGTAAAAACCATCATTACGTCAATAAATTAATATGAAAAAAATAGTTTTTTGTTTATGTTATCTAAGTATTGGAATACTTAACGCCCAAAGTGATTCAACTTCAATCAAAAAGGTTAATTCCAATATTAGTATGTAAATTAATAGTTTCAGTATAGGATATGGGGATTCTAAGAAAAGCCAATCCAAAAGACAACCCTATTATTTAGGTTCATACTTATTTTCATCTTATTTGCCAATTTATAAAAACTACAGCTTTTCGCCAATTATAGGTTTTGAATATTACTATTGGAATGATAAATTTGTAACAAGAGATAAGTATTACAACAGAGAATTATTTTATGGGATAGGATTAGATAAAAAATGGAAACTCAGTTCTCATTCAGACATTGGCTTTGGTATTCAAAAGATATATAACATTGGAAAGTATGAGAGTAATGTTGGCACTAATACACCAAAATTTCTTATTCAGATTTTTTCAGACTAAGAATTACAGCCATTTCCTACCTTTACAAGAGAATTGGTCTAACTTCAAGTTTAAATTTTGTAGCTTATGATACCGATAATACCTCTAACACATTGGGAAGCTATAGAGATATAAACTTTTCATTTGGAATTGTTTATGCCATTAGTCGAGTTAAAAATAAAAACTAAATTAACACTAACGGAAAAAAATGCCAATAATTTTAATTTTCATTTTTGGGCTATAGATTAGGTCAGTTTTTGTATTATATCTTTAATCAAAAAGACTGATTTCTAAAAGATTAGAATTATTTATTTCAGATAATTTAAACAAAATATAATTTGAATTAGCATTTAGTGCTAAAAAAGAAGATTTTTTTAAGTCTTTTTTTGGAATTGCATTGATGTAATTGTTAAAACTTTTGAATTTAAATACTTCCGGTTTGTTAATGTCTACAAACAATCCAAATAACTTAACATGGTCTATTTTTGTGTAATCGATACGTGCTTTTTGTTCTGATTCATTTAAAATTTTAGTTCCCTTTAGTGACAGAGTATAGCTAACAAAAATGTTATATGCATATCCTTGATTTGTTACCATAAATTTATTTGGTTCAAGATATTTTACAGTAACAATGCTTGAGTTTTTCATAGATTTATAGGAGTTTTTTGAGGTCTGTATTGTTGATGGGTATGAAGTTTCTTTTGAATTTATTTTATCGCCCGATAAATTAAATTTTGAAATATAAATATCAGAAACTTCAGCTCTGCTGTATCCATTTGCTGCATCATCTTTATTTTCTGTCAAAAATGAAATAAAATAGATTGCATTGTTTTTGAAATCAACTTTTAAATCACCCAAACAATTGTCAGTAGAATATAAAACTTCGCTAAAGTGAGGAGAATAACTAACATTATTTACATAGTCGCCAATAGTCTCCCTATTGTAACTAACATATTTAAAATACTTGCCTTTTGAAGATTGGTTAGTTAGTTCGAACATGTCAATTTGTTCTCCATTGCTATTAATTACAAATATTGTTGTGCTAACAACATTTAAGTATTCTAATCTTTGTTGATAAAGATATATTTTTTCATCGAAGATGCCCAAATATCCAAATGTGCCTCCTTTTTCAAGATTAATATTAATTTTCTTCTTTTCGAATTTCTTTCCATCTATGTGGTTGATTCTGTATATATATGGCACTTCGGGTGCCTTTTGATTTTTACCTACTCCTGTCATTATGTTATTGGTTACAAGAAACAATTGATCTTTGCCAGAAAATGCAGCTACAAGTGTATATTTATTTGATTGCTCTTTAATATTAGTGACTACTTTTTCAATGAATCCTTTATTGTTAAATCTAGCAAAGCTTACATTTTTAGTTTCTAATGCTTTAGCTGAGTGAACGGCAGTATTGTAATCATCGTCATAGTTTATCCAATATTTATAGTCTGTTATATCAGAACTTACGAAATGTGAAAACCTTTCTTGTAAGTCAGGTTCGTAACTCCAAAGTTCATTGAGTTTAGAATCGTAGCATCTCATAATATAGTTTTTGTATTTCATGTCAGGGATATAACCATATTTAGGATAATGTCCACTCAAAACCATAAAACCAGAATCTTTGGTTTGAGCAAGGTGTTTAATTGAAGAATTTTTGCCTAAATCTAAAGAAATAGTCTTTGATTGAGCAAAAATAAAGTTGTTTATTAAGAATAATAAAACAAAAGCGATTGAAGTTTTTTTCATTTTAGTTTTTATAACTGATTTAAGGCAAAAATAAACGTTTTTTTAAAACTGCCAAACACTGATTTATACTACTATTTTGAGGATTGACTTATTAATAATGACAGTTTCAAACTTAATGGCTAAATAGTTTAATGGATTTAAAATCTCAAATGAATAAATCAAAGTTTTTCCGTCCCACATTCATCGTTCTGTATTCTACATTCCTCGTTTAGCTTCTTCTTTCCAAAATCACAAATAAAATAATCAAAAATTCTTATTACCTTTGCAGCCCTTAAAAATAGCCAATTTAACAAATGACAACTAACAGAACTTTTACAATGATTAAGCCTGATGCTGTGAATAACGGACATACAGGAAACGTAATTAACGACATACTTGCAGGTGGTTTCAAAATCATTGCAATGAAATACCTTCAACTTACTAAAGAACAAGCTGAAAACTTTTACGGAATACACAGAGAAAGACCTTTCTTTAATGACCTAGTTGCGTTTATGATCAGCGGTCCTATCGTGGCAGCTATCCTTGAAAAAGAAAATGCAGTTGAAGATTTCAGAACTTTGATTGGTGCTACCAATCCTGAAAATGCAGCAGAAGGAACTATCAGAAGAAAATATGCAAAAAGCATCGATGCTAATGCAATTCACGGTAGTGATAGTAACGAAAATGCAGCTATTGAGTCAAATTTCTTTTTCTCAAGTTTCGAGCGTTTTTAACCCAAATAAAACATTTTATAATAGGAAAGTCAGCTTTTTAGCTGACTTTTTTTATAATAAAACCACCTCAATTCTAAAATAAATTGTACTTTTGTTTAAGTAAGCCATGAGAATAGGATTATACGCCAAAGTCATTAATAAAGCTAATCAAAAAAAGCTGGTTGAAGAAATGATTCAATTTTTGAATGCTGAAGGGGTTGAAGTGCTAATGCACCAAAACATGGCTGACCTATTCAGTTCTCAATTCAATTGTCAGGTTTTTAAAACACTTACAAAAGACCATCTTAATATCGATTATCTGGTATCTATTGGTGGTGATGGAACTATTTTAGACACCATCGAAATTGTAGGTAATACCCAAATTCCAGTCATTGGTGTCAATACCGGTCGATTGGGTTTTTTGGCCAATGTCTCTACCGATAGTTTCAAAAAAGCCTTTAAGGACCTAGTAAAAGGAAATTATTCACTCGATAAACGTTCGCTTATTCAGTTGGAAACCAATATGGATATGTTTGGTTTTAATTATGCTTTAAATGACTTTGTGATTCATAAAAAAGAAAGCAGTAGCATGATTACTGTTCACGCTTTTTTGAACGGAGAACCCCTCAATTCTTATTGGGCAGATGGTTTAATTATAGCCACTCCAACAGGTTCTTCGGGTTATTCATTAAGTTGTGGAGGTCCCATTATTTTTCCCAAAGCTTCCAGTTTTGTTGTTACTCCTATTGCGCCTCATAATTTAAATGTTCGCCCCATCGTAATCCCCGACGACCAAGTCCTTAGTTTTGAGATAGAAGGCAGAAGCCATACCTTTCTTGCAACTTTAGACAGTCGTTCTGTAACCATTACCAAAACCGCTCAAATTGCTGTAAGAAAAGCGGATTTTTATTTCAATTTAGTTCGATTCGAAGGCGATACTTTCCTCAAAACATTAAGAGAGAAAATGCTTTGGGGAATGGACAGCCGAAACTAGAAATTTTCTTTTACTCTTATTTTACAGTATCTTCTAAAAATGGGTTTTAAAATCCCATCCCTTTAGGGTATTTTTGCAACATGTTCAGAACCCATCATTGCGGACAACTCAGAATTACTGATGTAAATAAAACAGTCACCCTTTCTGGTTGGGTGGCAAAAAGAAGAGATTTTGGAGGTTTAACCTTTGTAGATCTTAGAGATAGATATGGAATTACTCAATTGAGTTTTAATGAAGAAGTTAATGCTGATTTAATTCAACACGCCCGTCAGTTAGGGAGAGAGTTTGTAATTAAAATTGAAGGTCTTGTTACTGAAAGAAGTAACAAAAACAGTAAAATACCAACCGGAGATATTGAAATAGTGGTTCACTCTTTACAAGTGTTGAATGTGTCGTTAACCCCTCCCTTTACCATTGAGGAAAATACCGATGGTGGTGATGACATCAGAATGCAATACCGCTACCTCGACTTAAGAAGAGAACCTGTTAGAAATAATTTAATTCTTAGACATCAAGTTGCCAAGCATGTTAGACAATACCTCGACCAACTTGATTTTATCGAAGTGGAAACCCCGGTTTTAATTAAATCTACGCCCGAAGGTGCTCGCGATTTTGTGGTGCCTAGTAGAATGAATCCTGGTCAGTTTTATGCCCTACCTCAAAGTCCTCAAACATTCAAGCAATTGTTAATGGTTAGTGGCTTTGATAAGTACTACCAAATAGTAAAATGCTTTAGAGATGAAGATTTAAGGGCAGATAGACAACCTGAATTTACCCAAATAGATTGTGAACTTAGTTTTATTGAACAAGAGGATATTCTTCGAATTTTTGAAGGATTGGTTCAACACTTATTTACACAAGTAAAAGGAGTAGAGATAGGTCAACTGCCTCGTATGACTTACGATGAAGCAATGACTTGGTACGGCAATGACAAACCAGATATTCGTTTTGAGATGAAATTTAATTATCTCACAGAATTAACGAAAGGAAAAAACTTTCCCATCTTTGATGCCGCTGAAACAGTTCTTGGAATCTGTGCTACCGGTTGCGCCACTTATACTCGCAAGCAATTAGATGAATTAACAGAATGGGTAAAACGTCCTCAAATAGGAGCAAAAGGTCTGGTTTATGTATTCTGTCAGGCAGATGGAACTTTTAAATCATCGGTCGATAAGTTCTATTCCCAAGAGGACCTAGCCGAGTGGGCGAAAGTCTGTAATGCACAACCCGGAGATTTGTTGTTATTGCTGAGTGGCGACACTAAAAAAGTACAAAAACAAATGAGTGAACTCCGTTTGGAAATGGGAGAAAGACTGGGTTATCGCGACAAATCTGTGTTCAAAGCTTTATGGGTTTTAGATTTTCCTCTGTTAGAAAAAGACGAAGAATCGGGAAGATGGCACGCCATGCACCACCCATTTACAAGTCCTAAACCAAGTGATATTCCATTATTGGATACCAATCCAGGTGATATTAAAGCCAATGCTTATGATTTGGTTATCAATGGGGTTGAAATTGGGGGTGGTTCTATCCGTATTTTCGACAAACAATTGCAGGCTAAAATGTTTAAAACGCTAGGATTTACTGATGAAGAAGCCCGTTACCAATTTGGGTTCTTAATGAATGCTTTTGAATATGGTGCGCCGCCTCATGGTGGTATTGCACTTGGTTTTGATAGATTGTGTAGCTTGTTTGGAGGTGCCGATAGTATCAGAGACTTTATAGCCTTCCCTAAAAACAATCAGGGTCGTGATATGATGATTGATGCGCCTTCTACCATACACAATCAACAGCTTAATGAATTAGGGATTAATTTGCTTGGGAATTAACTAGCCATTAATTCACCCCAAATAGCTCTACTTTTAAGTTCCAAATATTCATTGATGTGGACTTTATAATAGCGTTCTAAATCGTCTATAACCTCTGTTCTAAGTTTAGCATCCAATGGAAGTAAGTCTTTCTCGTCTTTCAATAGTAAGTAAATAGCCGCGGAAGAGGATTCCATTGCACTGTTTTTTAATGACAATAATTGGGTTCTATAAACGCCTTCATTCAAATCAAGCAATGAATGACTTTGATAGGTGTCTACATTGGGAGCACAACCATGAAAATACAATAAATTTACCATAGTACTAGGCAATGCCCAAAAGTGTAAAGGATTATTAATACTAGGTAATAGGGATTGTTGCAAGTATTTAAAAAGTGGAATATTGATTTCGTTTTCCTTTAAACTCTGTTGAAGGAGTTCGCAAATAACATGGTAAAAAGCTTGATTTTGATAGTGTGTTAAATTGAATATAAAGGGGCAAGAGGCTTCACTTAAGCTTTGTAAATTTTTGGTCTTGTTGTAGTTGAAACTTATTTCCAGCAACTGAAGTGGTTGTAAATAGGCTGATTTAATTTTGCCTTTTCCTTTGCCATTGAACACCGCAGGAATATGAAATCCTATCAATCCTAACTCTTGGGTATAAATATGACAAATGGCAGAAGATTCACCATATTTTATAACTTTTATAACAATGCCAAGGGTTTTGTTAAGCACTTTATTTTATAAATAATAGTTTCCCTACTTCAGTTTCTTCGCCATCGTTGCTCATAGCAAATACTAGGTACACGCCTGTAGATGGTCGCTCGCCTGAAAAGGTTTTACAGTTCCAAGTCGCCATTCCTCCATTCGAAAATGTTTGATAAACCAATTGACCATTGATGTCAGTGATTTTGATTAATGTATTGTCTGTAAGTCCTGTAATGGCTACATCACCTATAAAATCTGGGCGAACCGGATTGGGGTAAATTACCAATTTTTCAATCGATTTAGCGGCTGCATTGGCATCTGCTCTGAAAGAAATTAAGCCTTTGTCTGTTCCGAAAAATACTTCTCCTGTTGTTTCATTGATGCCAATATTTAAAACATTGTTTGACATTAGTGGTGAGTTTTCTTTGGTAAAATGGTGTAGCAAAGTAGTGCCATCTGAGTCGTAAAGCCAAGCCCCTTTGTCTGTGCCAAACCATCTTCGGTCTCCACCATCTATAAAAATGGTGTTTATTCTTTCGGTTTCCAAAACATATCCTCCCAAGTTAGTGCCTTGTTCTACCGATACTATTATCCTTTCAGCATCATAATTTCCGCCTGTTTGTATTGCATTGGGATTTCTAATTCTAACAAACCCTTGGTCGGTCCCTATCAACAGTTCTCCGTTTTTGGTAAAAGCAATGTCATTAACATTATTGCTTGGTAAATTTCCCGTACCGCTATTGGCATTCACTCTACTAATAATATCGTCGGTTGTTGTAACAGTCCCTTTGTCATTAAAAAACAATAAACCACCACTTTGTACAATAATCCATTTGTTGTTTCTGCTGTCAATTGCAATTTTGCTTGTATTGTTAACCGGTAGTTTGTAGGAAGTCCATTCCCCTTTGTTGTTGAGTTGATGTAAACTGCTGTCAACATCAAAATTACTAACCCATAAATTGCTTGATTTGTCTAAGGCCATTCCGCTAATGATATTGAACAATCCGCCACGCTTTCTTAATGGAGAATTGGTTTCATCGTATCGTTTTACAGCTTGTCCATTGTTTATTTGAAGAATGCCTGTACCATGACTTCCCAAATACAAACGGCCTGCATTTTTTTGGTAAGCACACAAGGTAAAGTCATACATAGGTTGTATCAGTGGGTTGCTTGGATCGGAATACGTCCAAGTATAATTGTCGAAAATATAGAATCCGTTTTTATTAAAATTGGGAGCATAATTGGTTTCTTTGAAAGTGCCACCCATCACATAAAACTTATCAAAAGCATTAATCATTTGATAGGCATTGATGGCTTTAGGGCCATTTGGGAAAAAATTAACTTCACCATTTTGGTTTTGCAATACCACTCCAATAATGGGGCTCGAATACCAAATTTGTTCTCGGTCATCGAGAATGCAATGGCTAAGCACTTTAATTGGTTGATAGGTTTTACTGTTACCATTTATTTTGATAATGTGTTTGTTGTAAACGCCTATTAAAAGTTGATTGTGATAAACATTGATATTGGTTACAGCAGCACTGTCGTATGTTTCCAATAAATTCCAATCTTTGTTTTCATAAACCCATACCTGACTGTCAAGCTCTGCGTATAATTTTTGATTGTAACTGCAAATATGTTTGCTTGCAAAGTTTGCAGCCTTTACCAATTGCCAATTGTTGTAATCAGCCAAATTAATAGTTGAAGCTATTTTACCACGGTAAATACCAAATTTTGTAGAAATATAGAGGCTGTCATTCAAAACACTAGAAGAGAAAATTTCTATTGTTGTACCACCTGGCCCTATGTTTTGATATGAATTTCTAATTTCATTTTTGTCAATATTCAATTCAAGTAAACCAAAAGAAGTGCTCAAATAAGCAATGTCTTGATGGATATTGATGTGGTTAATGGATTTATTGCCAATGATTGTTTTTCGGAAAATATCGTCGTTTTTAACAATGGTTTTCCCTTTGAGCAATTCAATTTTAGTATCAGCATAGGCAATTACCAATATGTCTTTATTTTTATCATACTGCATGGTTTCAACCTCATAACCGCCAAAACCATTGATAGGAGACAAACGGGTGGTGCTGCCGTCTTTTTTCTCCAAATAAAAGAAACCATGAGTGCCTGCACAAAATAATTTGTCTTTTACTTCTACTATTTGCTTCACATTATTGTAAGGTAAGTGTAGTCGCCATTGTCCCAATGCAACAGGTTTTGACTGTCCCATTGTGCTTGAATGACATAGCAAAATTGATATAGAAAGTAATAAAAAGAGTCTATTCATAATGAAAAATAAATAACATCAATTGTTTAAAGTTTATTAGTGACATGACAAAAATATGACTTTTTTATTGATATGAAGACGCCCGTTTCCATAAATCTGAGATTTAACTATCTTTGCTCATCTAAACAATGAAATTAGCAGTCAAGATAAAGGTTTTAATTACAGTGTTTTTTGTCGCTACTGCTGTAAATGCCCAATACAGTGACACATTGCAACCCAAAAGGTTGAGGAAAGTAATCATTTCTGAATCAGCTTTTTATTTAAGTGGAAATGCTTTTTTACAATATGTTTGGTATAAGGACCATGAAAGGGCCCCATTTCATTTTTACAACGACAATAAAGGTTATTTGCAATTAGACAAATGTGGACACGCTTATGGCGCCTATCAATACAGTAGAAAAGGATATGACGCATTGAGATGGGCAGGAGTAAGCCACAAAAAAGCTTTGTGGTACGGCGGTCCCCTTGGGTTAATACTCCAAACGCCAATTGAGGTTTTTGATGGAATTTACGAAGGTTATGGTTTCTCTAAAGGAGACATGATAGCCAATGCTGCCGGAAGTGCGCTATTTATGCTGCAACAAGGATTACTCAAGGACCAAACCGTAAAAATGAAATTTTCGTATGCCCCGTCACCATACGCAAAAATTAATCCAAGAGGACTTGGAGATTCGCATCTTGAAAGATTTTTTATGGATTATAATGGACATACTTATTGGTTGTCTGCTAATTTTAAACAAATTTCTGGTATTAAAAAAGTGCCTGCTTGGTTCAATGTTGCCATAGGTTACAGTGGTAATGGTATGTTGAGCGAATTTTCCAATCGCAGTTATTATAATGGTGTTTACATACAACCAGTTGAAAGATACAGGCAGTGGTTGTTTTCGTTGGATGTGGATTTTACTAAAATTAAAACAAAAAGAAAGTTCTTAAAGGGATTGTTTTCTGTTTTAAATGCCGTTAAAGTACCTTTCCCTGCGCTTGAATATTCTCGTATAAATCAATTCAAACTGAATCCCTTTTATTTTTAAAAATCTATCTTTAATGAATCAATTATTAGTTCGTTTTCTTACTCTACTCTCTCTTTTTATTATCCCAGTTTCCGCCTTTGCTGATGGACATAATTTGGATGGCCTTATTGTGTTTGTTGGATTAATAGGTATTGTGTTTGTAATACCCATTTTGAGTTTAACCTTTTACTCTATTTATGCTTTTTTTAAGTCTCGAAAAGCATCAATGGTTTTTCACTCTGTATTTTTTGGGATAGTTTTTAGCTTTTATGCCATTTTAATTGTCATTTTCAATGACTTTATCTTTGATGAAAATGATTTTATGTTGGTGGCATTTATTTGCTTTATTGTATTGTTAGTGCTTAATTTCATTTTATGGCTTTTGAGATTTAATTCTAATCGATTAACATTGTCTGAAAATACAATCGAAGGTGAAATAAATCAGCAATCTATAAGTAGTGAAAAACTGGTTTTGTTGTTCTTGTTGATTTGGTTTGGAGTTTATGTTTTATACTATTTAATTTATCAATTTGTTCCAGATTGGTATTCCAATAAAATGATAAAATACTTACAAGTATTGTTGAGTTTAATCTCAGGTTTTTCTTTTTTCCTACTGACCAAATTATTAAAAAGTAACCGATACAAAATCATTGCTGTAGCATTAATATCAATTGGATTGCTTATTAGTTTGAGTTACCAATTGATTCGATTTTCTGAATGATTTTTAACTTAATTAAATTTTAAAGAACACGCGGTTTTATTACCTTTGAACTCTAAATATAACTCACTATGTCTTTGTTTGGCGTTCAAGAAAAAATAGAATCATTGCGAAAAGCAATTTCGGAACATAATTATCAATATTATGTATTGGCACAACCGCTTATTTCCGACTATGAATTTGACATGCTTTTGCAGGAATTAATTCAATTAGAAGCCAAGCATCCTGAATACTTTGATGCCAATTCACCAACACAAAAAGTAGGTGGGACAGTCAATAAAAACTTTGAATCATTCACCCACGAATATCCCATGCTTAGTTTGGGAAATACCTACAATGAAGAAGATTTAAGAGATTTTGATCAACGTGTTGAAAAGCAACTAGGGCATCATGATTATGAATATGTTTGCGAGTTGAAAGTAGATGGCTTGTCTATTAGTTTACATTACGAAAATGGAAATTTGTTGCGCGCTGTAACCCGAGGCGATGGAGTAAAAGGAGATGTGGTAACCGATAATGTTAAGACGATAAGAGCTTTAAATTCACAATTAAAAGGAGTATTCCCCTCTTCGTTTGAAGTGAGAGGTGAGATTTTTATGCACCGCCCTGCTTTTGATAAATTGAATCAAGAACGTGCCGATGCTGATGAACCCTTGTATGCCAATCCGAGAAATGTGGCAGCAGGAACCTTAAAATTACAAGACAGTGCCGAGGTTGCCAAAAGACCTTTGGATATTGTTTTATATCAACTGATAGAAAATACGCCGTCTGTAAAAACCCATTTTGAGGGATTAAATAAATTGAAACAATGGGGACTGGTAGTTAGCAATGAAACCAAAATTTGCCCAACAATTGATGCTGTTTTTAATTACATAAATGAGTGGGATGAAAAGCGAAAGTTGTTGAGTTATGACATTGATGGCGTAGTAATTAAGGTTAATGACTACAGTCAAAGGGAAGAACTTGGATTTACCGCCAAGTCACCCCGTTGGTCTATTTCCTATAAATTCAAAACTGAGGCTGCACTTACCAAGTTGTTAAGTATTGATTATCAAGTTGGAAGAACAGGTGCTATAACACCCGTGGCAAACTTAGAGCCTGTTTTTTTATTGGGAACAACAGTTAAAAGGGCCTCGTTGCACAATGCCAATGAAATAGAGCGTTTAGATGTGCGAGTGGGTGATTTTGTGTTCGTGGAAAAAGGGGGTGAAATTATTCCCAAAATTACAGGCGTCGACTTCAGCAAAAGACAAATGGATTTGCCCCAAAATAAATACATCACTCACTGTCCTGATTGCCATACTGAACTCATAAGAAAAGAAGGGGAAGCACAACATTATTGTCCCAATGAATCCAATTGCCCTACACAAGTAATTGGTAAAATTCAGCACTTTATACACCGTAAAGCATTGGATATTAATAGCCTTGGAGACGAAACGGTAGAACTATTGTTTAAGCAAGGTTTAATTCATGGTTTAGGTGATTTATTTACGTTGAAATACGAGCAAGTAATTGCATTGGAACGCATGGCAGAAAAGTCTGCTTTGAATTTATTAGAGGGAATAAATGCGGCTAAATCTATTCCATTTCCAAGGGTTTTATTTGGTTTAGGGATTAGATATGTTGGAGAAACTGTAGCCAAGAAATTAGCTAAGCATTTTAAAACAATTGATGCATTAATGTTGGCTAACAAAGAAGAATTATTGCAAGTTGATGAAATAGGGGAGAGAATAGCCGATTCAATTATTGAGTATTTTAGTAAAGATAAAAATAATGATTTAATAGCCCAACTGAAACAAGCGGGTTTGCAATTGGCCAATTTGCATGAAGAACAGTTGTTGTCAGAGAAATTAAAAGGCAAAGCCATTGTAATTTCTGGCGTATTTACCCAATTCAGTCGCGATGAAATTAAGCATTTGGTGGAACAGCATGGTGGTAAAAATGTGTCAAGTATCAGTAGTAAAACAGACTATGTCGTAGCCGGAGACAATATGGGTCCTGCCAAATTGGAAAAAGCAGTGAGTTTGAAAATCCCGATTTTAAGTGAAACAGATTTTATAACATTAATTCAAAATGAAATCAGTTAAAAGCAGATTCATTGCCCAATTTTAGTTTATTTTGCACTCATGTTTAGTTTTTCTATCAAAAATTTAATTCGTATCGGTCACTGGGAGGGCATTTCCTATTTGATATTACTTTTTATTGCCATGCCAATTAAGTATTTTTTCAATGATCCCAACGTTGTTCGTTATGTCGGAATGGCCCACGGTGTATTGTTTGTGTTGTTTATGTTGTGGATTGCAATGGTTTTTTTTCAAAGAAAAATTAAGTTTGTTCATGCATTGGTATTATTTCTTTTGTCACTAGTGCCTTTCGGAACGTTTTATATAGAAACCTATTTCAAAAGAAAAAAGGTGTTATAAAAATTAGGAGCGTTATTCGCCAATAGTTGTCATATTTCCTTCTATAGCAAGCACAGTATTTTCAAACACTTCTTGCGCTTCTTTCAATAGCATTTCCAAATTGTCGTAGCGAGAGGAAAAATGGCCAATGATGAGTTTTTTAACATTGGCTTGTTGAGCAATTTTACCTGCTTGTTCGGCGGTGCTGTGATAGTACAATTGAGCTCTCTCTTCAAGGTTTTTCATAAATGTAGCTTCATGGTACAACAAGTCAACATTCTTAATATAATGAACTATTTCGGGGTCGTATATAGTGTCTGAACAAAAAGCATAAGAATAGGAAGGATGGGCAGGCGTAGTTAGTAGATGATTTGCTATGGTTTCGCCATTTTCTGTAATAAAATCAGCCCCTTTTTTTAAATCATTGAGTAAACTAACAGGCACTTTGTAAAATTGAATAGCCTCCAAATTGATGTGTAATTCTTTGGGCAACTCTTTGATTAAAAAACCTGTGCAATGAATGCGGTGTTTAAGGGGAAAACTCTCAATGGAAAACAAATTTGTTTGTGTAACAAAACTTGGTTGATTGGGATTGGTAGCAATAAAATCTATAGAGAAATTAAGAGAAATGCCGCCATGTGTAATTTGCAAATTGATAATTTCATTTAAAGCAGGAGGGCCAATAAGGTAAAGTGTATCCTTTCTCCCCGACAAACTCATGCTAGAAAGTAATCCGATGAGGCCAAAATAATGGTCGCCATGCAAATGACTAATACAGATATGGGTAATTCCGGTGTGTCTAAGTCCATATTTCAAAAGTTGGTTTTGAGTCCCTTCACCACAATCAATCATAATTTTAGAGCTTCCAATTCTCAAAATTTGAGCCGTTGGATGTCTGTCGCGAGTGGGTGTAGCGCTATTTGAACCTAATATGTATAACTCCGGTTTCACAGATTACAATAATAACAACAAAAATAAGAGGTTCCCCCAAAAAAAAAGGACTATTTTTGCAGCAATGGAAAGAAAAATAGCATTAATAACAGGTGCAAGTTCCGGAATAGGAAAAGCAACTGCTTTTTTATTAGCCCAAAATGGGTATCATTTAATACTCGTTGGAAGACGTGAGGACAGATTATTGCAAGTGGCTCAAGAGCTAAAAGACAAGTTTCAAACTGAGTCAGTTTGCTTAACCTTAGATGTCAGAAATAGGGAAGATGTTTTGTCTCAGATTTCCTCATTAGAGAAGGAATGGCAGTCTATAGATGTTTTGGTAAATAATGCTGGTTTAGCAATGGGTTTGTCTACCATAGAAAATGGTAACATCGACCATTGGGATACCATGATTGATACCAATATTAAAGGATTGTTGTACGTTACAAGATCCGTGGTTCCTATGATGATTGAACATAAAAAAGGGCATATCATTAATGTGGGTAGTATCGCCGGAAAAGAGATTTATGCCAATGGAAATGTCTATTGTGCCACTAAACATGCGGTTGATGCTTTAAACAAATCAATGCGTTTGGATTTGTGTAAATATCCTATCAAAGTTTCGGCAATTCACCCTGGTGCTGCTGAAACAGAATTTTCTATTGTCCGCTTCGAAGGGGATGAGGAAAGAGCAAAAAAAGTGTACGATGGATTTGAGAATTTAATAGCCGAAGATGTGGCAGAAGGGATATGGTTTATGCTCAACAGACCCCCTCATGTCAATATCAATGAAATGACAATTATGCCAACCGCTCAACCTATGGCAGGGTTGATTATTAGATAAAAAAGAACAACAGTATTTGTCGTTTTTATTGACTTGTATATTTTTTTCAAGCTTAAAAACCAAGTCCATTTACTTTTGTTTATTCTTTATTGACACTCACTAGATTAAATATTAAATTCGATTCATTTCGTCCACTATTCGTTTTACTTTGTCATTCTATCTCCCCACTTATAAGGGTTAGGTTTAATATTTTATTCTATATTCTCCATATTAAATTCAAGGCATTGTAAAGGATGAATTTAAAGATATTAGAAATGGATACAGTTATAGCAGGGGTTGATTACGGTGCAAAATTATCAGGAAATACAGCCATTGCCATTCTGAAACAAGGAAAGGTAGAACTGTTCAAAACAAAAGTCAAAGAAAATGCAGACGATTTTATTCTGCAAGTGTTAAGTGCACATCAAGTTAAGATGGTTTTTATAGATGCACCCTTGTCATTGCCTCGTTCATTACATGGTGTTAAATATGAGGGAGAGCCTGAGTTTTTTTATCGTCAATGTGACAAACAAACGGGGGCTATGTCACCCATGTTTTTAGGCGGATTAACTGCCCGTGCCATTGCACTTAAATACTTGCTGAATCAAAAAGAAGTTGAAGTTTATGAAACCTATCCGAGCTATTTATGTCGCTTATTAAATTTAGAGAGAATAAAAACCGCTGATGGTGTTTTTAAAATGTTTCATAGAATTAAAGAGGAATTGAATGGTTTATTTGGTAATATTGAACCTCAAACAATTCACGAAATAGACGCTCTTTTAGCTTTGTATTCGGCCATTAGATATTGCCAACAACAACATGTTGTTTTGGGTGATGCAGAAGAAGGAGAAATATTGGTATAAAAATAAGTATGGAAAAGATTGTAGAGATAAATCATTTAGTTAAAAATTACGGAAAATTTAAGGCGGTTAAAGACGTTAATTTTCATGTAAACAAAGGCGATGTGTATGGTTTTTTGGGGCCTAATGGTGCCGGAAAAAGTACCACTATTCGCTGTATGTTGTCGTTAATTACACCAAGTTCAGGTTCTATCCAAATTTTTGGCAAAGAATTGAGTCAAAACAGGAATGAAATCCTTTCTAAAATTGGTTGTATTGTTGAAAAGCCCGATTTTTATAAATACCTATCTGCTGAAAAGAACTTAGAAATATTTGGAAGAATATCTGGGGCCGATGTCAGCAAAAAGAATTGTCATAAAATACTCGACTTTGTAGGTTTGGCTGGTAGAGAAAAAGACAAAGTTAGTGGGTTTTCTCATGGAATGAAACAACGCTTAGGAATTGCCCAAGCGCTTATTCATAATCCTGATTTAATTGTTTTAGATGAACCTACAACAGGTCTGGACCCACAAGGAATTATTGATATTAGACACTTAATATTAAGGCTTAAAAATGAGCAAAATAAAACCGTTTTGTTGTCTTCACACATTTTGTCTGAAATTGAACTTATTGCCAATAGAATGGTCATTATTAATAAAGGAATGACAGTAGTGGAAGGGGATGTTAAAGAACTCTTAAATCAAGATGAATTAATTGTAGTTTTTGAAACACCTCAGGTTCAACAAGCTCTATCTTTATTAAGCCATATCAAAGGAATTGAAAAGTTAAGTGACAATCAATTTCAATTGGTGTTAGCCAAAAATGAAATCGCACAAATTAATGCCCAACTTGTGAATAATGGAATTGAAATTTCTGGCATCGAAACGAAACGCAAACTAGAAGATTACTTTTTAAAATTGATTCAATCATAAATGTTACTCAAAAATACTTATAACGAACTTATAAAAATAGCGGCAAAACCCCGAACCTACATCAGCTTTATTGCTATAACGGTATTGGTTGGTATTATTTTGTTTGCCATGAAAGTTGACGGACCTTCATACATTTCATTTATCACGGCCTCTTTTGAACAAACACTAGCTTTTGAGGGCACAATTATGAATGGACACTTAATGGCTTTCATTATTTTGCAAATGCTGATAGTGCAAATTCCATTGCTAGTGGCTTTGGTTACTGGAGATTTGATTTCAGGCGAAGCTGCCATGGGAAGCATCAGAATGTTATTGACCAAACCCATTTCAAGAACACAGATACTATTGTCCAAATATTTTGCGGGACTTATTTACACTTTTTTTATTTTACTTTGGCTTGGTTTTATGTCGGTGGTAGTAGGAAAGTGGATGTTTGGTCTTGGCGATTTAATAGTGCTCAATAGCGATGGCTTAGTTATTATTAGTGGAAACGACATTAATTGGCGATTTTTGGGTGGTTTTGCTGTTGCTTTCTTTGCACTTACAACGGTTGCCACACTCTCACTTTTGTTGTCATGTTTTTCAGAAAATTCCATTGGTCCTATTGTTAGTACCATGTCTATCATTATATTATTCACCATTATTGGAACACTCGATGTGCCAGTTTTTGACAATATTAGACCCTTTTTATTTACCACACACATGGCTGCATGGCGTAGTTTTTTTGATGATCCTTTGCCTATAGCCGATATCAAACAATCCTTGTTAGTACTCTTTACACACATCGTGGTTTTTTTGAGTATAGCACTTTATAAATTCAACAAAAAAGACATTCTATCCTAATGAAAAAAGTAAGTCATTTCCTGCTCGTATTTTCTTTTATCTCTTTTAGTTTTACCTCAACTATTGCTTCACCAACACCAAACCAATTGTTGAACAGAGTCTATAAAAAACTAATGAAAACCAAAGATTATACGGTAGATGTTAAAATCAAATCAGACATTCCAATGATAAAAATAATGCCAGTAAATGCAAAATTGTATTTCAAACAACCCAATTTGTTTAAAATAGAATCAACTGGTATTGCCATTTTGCCTAAGCAAGGACTATCCAATTTTGCCACAACTCTTAAGGATACCTTTTCTTATATGGCTGTAATTTCTGGTAATGAAGTAGTCAATAAAGTAAAAACACAAATTATTAATGTTATTCCAAATGAAGACACGGGTGATTTAATCGTTGCTAAGTTTTGGATAGACACTGCTCAATCATTAACCATGAAATCTCAAATTACAACAAGAAGTAATGGTACAATGTTGATTCAATATTTTTATGGTAATGCCGGAAAAAACTATGGTTTGCCAGACAGTATGGTCTTTGTTGTGGATGTCAAAAAATTTAAAATCCCTAAAGCATTAGCCGCTGATGTTAATAAAGGAACAAAAAAACCGACGAAGGAAGAAGAACAAAAAAATAAAAAAGGACAGATTTATATCCGTTTTAAAAATTACAATATCAATAAAGGTATAGATTCCAAAGTGTTTAAGAAATAATTTGGTATTATTTTTGTTATTTTCATTGTATGAAAATGAAATACCTAAGTTTTCCCATCGCTGCTATTTTGTTGTTTTCTTCTTCAGGTTGTGTAAGTAAGAAAAAATTCAATGAACAGGTTTCTAAATATGAGAGTTTAAAGTCGAACCACGACAAAATGGTAATTGATTTAAACAATTGTTTGTCCGACAAAGACCAAAAACAACTAAAAATTGCTGTTCTCGAAGCCGAATTATTAGATCTTAAATCTAAGAGTAATGCTCTGCTTAATCAGTTGAGCGACTTGTCTGTAATTACAAAATCACAAGCGGAAAGCATCAGAAAATCTTTAGACAACATCAGTTCAAAAGATGCTTACATTAAGGACTTGCAGGTGGCAATGGCCAAAAAAGATTCATTGAACTTGGCTTTGGTAATGAATTTAAAAGGGGCATTAAAAGATATTAATGATCAAGATATTGAAGTAAAGGTTGAGGGTAGTGCCGTTTTCATTTCCATTTCAGACAAGTTGTTGTTTAAAAGTGGAAGTTATGATATTAGCGCAAAAGCAAATGATGTGTTAGGAAAAGTGGCATTAGTTATGAAGTCCCAACCAGATATTCAGTTTATGGTGGAGGGGCATACCGATAATAATCCAATTAAAACCACAAGTATTAAAGACAATTGGGATTTGAGTGTTTTAAGAGCTACTTCAGTGGTGCGCACTTTACAAAATAGTCATGGAATCGATCCTAAAAGAATGATTGCAGCGGGAAGGAGTGAATTTATTCCAGTGGCGTCCAACGAGGGAGATGCTAACAAAGCGCTTAACAGAAGAACACGTATCGTTATTCTTCCTCAATTGGATCAGTTTTTTAAGTTGATTGAAAGTAAATAGTTTTTTCATAGTTTAATTAAAATTTAAAAAAACCGGTGTTAAAATCATCGGTTTTTTTATTTCACAATAACAAAAATCTGGCTTATAAAAGTTAAGTAAAATATCTTTTTTGAGAATTTTTGAGATTTTATTTTTGGTACAAATGTCTCATTTTTAGGCGTTAAGGTGGTTTATTGACGGGTTTTTTAACGGTCTTTTTAAGGCCTAAATGCAAGTCTATTAAGGCTTTTATTTATTTTTTTATTTGGGAATCAAAGATGAAAGAGCATCTTTGTCAACAAAATATGGAGTAAAGTAATTATATCGTTGTTGTATCAATTCTAAGTTTTGAAGTGAAACAGATTTGTAATAAAATTTTATTTTTTGTTTTTTTTCTTGACTGATAATATTGCCTATTGAGTTGTGGTCAATGAAAGTAGATTGTTCCAAAACACGTTTAAAATAGCTGTTAAAGGATTTAATGCTTAAGCTCTTTGAAAATAATCCATTAATGTTATAAGAGTATAATTTAATAAAATCAATGTGCAGTAAATCGTTGGAAGATATAATCAATTTTAAGTCGGGATTTTTTTTCTTAACCTTTGAAAAAAAAGTATTAAAGTGAGGAAGTAATAAATCATTGTAATCGATAAACAAAAGGTCAATAGGCGTTATATCAACTGGGTTTATTTCATCTATTGTTTTATGAAAAAACACAAATGATTTAGAGGTTTTGTTTAGGCTTTTCTCTATGCTATTTTTTAATCCAATAGCATAAATATTTGAGGTATCTACAATGCAGATGTTGTAAAATGAATTGATTGACTCTTGTTTGGATTTAAAGGCGGTTTTCATATCTGTTATTGATTGGTTTGATGATGGAATAATTGGTTGTATTGATTTGATTTAATTCCGATATTACACTTTAAGCTAAATAATTCTCCCTTACTGTAAATGTTTTGTTTTTATAATAAATCCTGCTAATGTGTTTTCAAGTTTTTGGCTTGTTCAATGTCATTGCTTATTATAATTGTCCTAATCATTAAAATGGTTTTGAATTATTGAGAAGTAGTTCGTTTTTAAAAGATATATTAACTTCTATTTTTGTAATTATGTTAAAATTTTTGATTGCCAATTGTTTTGTTCTTTGCATTTCGAATTTAAATACAATACGATACTGCTTTTTTGTTAAACTTAGGAAATGAGCAAATAATTTTTGAATCACATCATATTTTTTATAAAAGCACACAAATAGTTAACGAAATGAAATAAAAGGTACATGAAAATGGGTTTTTTATGTCTTAATAGAAGGCATTAAACCAATCAAAAAAGTCATTTTTTTGATTGGTTGTAAATTTTTTTAATAAATAATAAAACTGACTTTATTCATTGAATAACCGATTAAAGCAAATAAAACACACCATGTAATTTCAGGAATCACTCTCAATAAAAGAATAATTATAGGGTATTTTATTTTGTGTAAAATTGATTGACAAAATGGTGGTCAATTCATAAGGTGTTGAAAGTTTTGTATTTTTGATTTGTTAGGAATTTAATAGCCTAAACATGTCAATATAAATCTCTGCCGAAAGTTCATCAAAAAGCCCTGAAGTTGATTTCAGGGCTTTTGTGTTTGGTGGAGCTGCAGGGACCACACTACATACAATTCAAAAAATTTGGAAATCACTGATAATCAGTTTTAGTAATATGTATTTCAATTAGTTATATTATTTTTTAAGTTCACATTGAATTGAAATAAATGGAACTAAATTGAATTAGATTGAAAAATGTGGACTAAATATGGACTAAAAATGAATTATTCAATTATATTTGCCCTATGTCTATAAAGTTTTATATTCAAAGTGAAAAAAGTCCTGCGGTTATTTATGTCAGGGTAAGAAACGGGAGGGCGGTTGATGCTAAGGCAAAAACTAAACTTCTTGCCGAATTAAAAGATTGGAATATTGATAAACAAGTTCCAAATAAAAAAACCGAAAATGGCAAAAAACTTGAATTAGAAATATCGAAAATTAAAACAAAGGTAATTGAAGCCATAAATAACAATGATATCAATGAAGAAATTAATTCAGATTGGCTTAAAGGATTATTGAACCCCGTTTCGAAAGTGAACTCATTGTCTGATTATTTGATAGATTATATTGATTATTATCTAAAAGTAAAAACTAATGAGGTAAAAGCATGCACTTTACAAAAATATAGGGTTAATCAAGAATGGTTAAAAAGATTTGAGTTGCATAGAAAGAAAAAAATTTTAATTAAGGAAATAGGAGAGTTATTTCAAATGCAATTTGATGAATATTCTACGAGCGTTCGTTATGGTAACAATACAATTGCACGATGTATTAAATTTATAAAATCTGTATGTAACCATGCAAAAAATAATGGAATAGAAACACATCCTCAATTACATGGATTGAAGAAGAGTTTTCAAGAAACAACAAGAGTGTCACTTACAGAAGATGAAATTCAGAGCATATATAATGTAGAACTAAAAGAAGATTATTTATCAAATGCTCGTGATTGGCTTATTATTAGTTGCGAGACGGGTCAAAGAGTTTCTGATTTATTAAGATTTGATAAGAGTATGATATTCACAAACAAAAAGGTTCAATTTTTGCATTTCACTCAACATAAAGGGAAAAAAGGTTCCACTCCGAAACCAATTATCTTCCCATTGACAGAGAAGATTAAAAGTATTTTGAAAATCCGAAATGGAGAGTTTCCGAGAAAAATTAGTTCCCAAAAATACAACAAATATATAAAATTAGTTTCTGAAAAAGCAGGAGTTAATACAATAGTAGATGGAGGTAAGAAAGACCCAAAAATAAACCGCAAAATCACAGGTAAATTTGAGAAATTTGAATTAGTAACATCTCACATAGGCAGAAGGAGTTTTGCAACTAATAATTATGGAAAAACTCAAACATCAAATTTAATGTATGCAACAGGACATAGTACAGAAAAACAGTTTTATGAATATGTTGGTAAAAAACCAATAGATATTGCACATCAACTACATAAATATTTAGAGGATTTAGAAAAGTAATTTATGAAAAAGTTGTTATATACATTTGAAGAGTGGGAGAAAGGTGAATTTTCTATTGAGTATAATACTAATAGTTCAAAATTATTAGGTATAGAGAATACGATACCCGTTTTAAGGTGGAATGAATTGTCTGAAAATGAAGTAGAATTAATTAAAGCTGAACAAATTAAAATTCACAAATCAAAGGTTGATGAAGGCGTTGAATACTTTAAAAATAGCTTTAGTCAAAGGAGTAAAAAATCAAAGACCCCCAATAACATAGTTAAAAATGAAATTAAGGCACTTGAAAAAGTAATTGAATTTGATAGTATTGTTTATAAAGAACCTTTTCATTTTGATTTGGAAGATTTTATTGTCGATTCAAGCAGAATTAAAAAAATTCACAAATTCATTTTAAATCTTAAAAGAGGTATAAGATTGAATACAGATTACATTTCAATTCCCACAATTGTAATATCAAATAAATGGAGTAATTATAATATCGTTATTGCTGAATCAATTTGGTTGTATTATGAATGGCTCTTGGGTAAAGTAAAGACTGAAATATTACAAGAAGAACCTGAAATTCTTAAAGATAGTATATTGAGTGATAATCAGAAATTAATACTATTATATGAATTAGGCGTTATTCAATATTTAAGTGAAAATAAACCTTTTGTTAGTAGTACAAATGAACTTGCAAAGGTAATAGCAAAAATTTTGAGTGCGAATGAAACTACTATCCAATCAGCAATAAACCCTATGTTAAGAGAAGGTATTAGTCAAAAAAACAATCCAATGAAAAATGTTAAAAATATTGAATATGTTAACTCATATTTAGATAAGATTGGGTTTAAAAAAAATAAATAAATAAATTGACGATTTAGGGAATCCCTAATAAATCCCTAATTGAATTTTGCATCATAAAAATGAGCAAAATGAATAATTCAACTATACTTTTTAATCTCTCTGCGGAAGAGATTATTTGCCAATTCAAAGAATTAGGTAAACAAATTCAAGAATTAAAACAACATCTTGAGCCAAAACAACCCAATGAATATCTTACAAGAACTCAAGTAGCAAAAATGCTTCATAAAGATATCACTACAGTTCATAATTGGACAAAAAAAGGCAAATTAAAAAAATATGGAATTGGAAATTGTGTTTACTACAAAAAAGATGAAGTAGAAGCTGCCCTTATTAAACTATAGTACTTATGAACGAAATTAAAATGCTAATGAGCGAAATCAAGCTCATTAAGCAATCTATTGTTGCAATGGAGAAGAGTTCGATGTCTATTGGAGGATGGTTGCCCAAAAAGACTGTAATGCGTTTTTTTGACTATGGTGATAGTCAAATGAGAGCACTTGAACTTTCAAAGAAATTAGAAGTGACAAAAGTAGGTCGCAGAAAATTCTATTCAATCAAATCCATCGAAGATTTTATGGTCAATAATATGCAAAAATGAGTCATTGGAAAATATTAAAAATAGCGTACCTATCGGAAGGGTCATCTCTAAGCGATAATATGGGACAAATACCAATTAAAGCTAAATATAAAAAAACCTTCTTAAATACAGAAACAGGTGAATTGTCTTCTACAACTGATTTGCAATCCAAAATATACAAAAGGAATAATTATTTAAAACTTTTTTTAAATGTCTATGAAAAATACTTTGCCCAAAAAAGGATAACAATATTGACTTGTGTTGTATATATATACAAATATCCAACAATCACGGGTTTTATAAATATGTTAAGTAGAAAATTAACTCGTAAGGGAATACAAAGACTTGGATATGTTTGGGTGAGAGATATTGGAGATGAACAATTTGAAAAACATTTTCATGTGTTAATAGCCACTCAAAGAATTGATGGAAAGCAATTTCACGAACTTTTCAAAAATAAAAAACATAATGATTACAAAGTGGAATTTAAAAAAACGCCAAATGGAATGAAGGACTACTTGTCCAAGAAGGATTTATTTGGCGAGAAGAAACAACGTTCTTTCGGTAAATCAAGACGATTCCCTTTAGATAATCATCAAAACCACTTAAAAAAGCAAATTAAGACACATGAATATAATTGAAATACCCAGTACTATGCACCAATAGTCAACTTAAATAGATAAATGTTTATTAATGATAATTTTACTAATTAATTTTGTTAAAAAATGATATGAAACGTCAAGATTTACTAACCAAAGAAGAGTTTATTGCTACTCGAATTAACCAAAAATTTGCTAATGCAGAAAACAGAATTAAATACTACAACAATAAAGCAAATCAGTTCAGGCATAGCATAGATTACATTAAAAAGCCATTAGAGAATAATATTAAAATATTAAATAAACTGATGATGGATAAAAGTGAAATGGTTTTTCACAAACAATATTTATTGGGTAGAGGTTTTTCAATGAATAACATGACCCATATTGAATTTTTTGACAATAAAAATCAGTTTGCTATTCATAAATATATAATTATTTCAATGTCAAATGAGCAAATTAAAATTATCAAGTACAACAAATGATTGACATTAGTAAATTAGAAATTAATCCAATCCCACAAAAAATATTAGAACTTCAAAATTCAAATTTGGAGTTAATAGACAAAAACAAATTACTTAAAAACATAATGATATTAGGAGTCATATTTATAAGTATGGTGGTTTTGGATGATATTATAACACATTTTAACAAAGAATATGAACGAGAAAACAGAAAAAAATCTTAGAGACTTAAAAGACACATTAAAATCAAATAAGGTCATTAAAACCACACTATACATTGGGATAGGTGTTTTAACACTTTACATTCTAAGTAAAGCCTTTACGGGATTAGCATCTACAGTAAGAGGTTATAATGACTTAAAATCAGCATTAAATGGAAACTAAACTAAACAATGAAGATGTTTTATTGAAAGTTATAATGTTTGGAATTGGGAATGGAAGTGTTGTTTTAATTGCTTTCATAATTTTAGAGGAAAATGAGATTAATTGACGAAAGTTGAAAAAGGAGGAAAAGTGATAAATACAACTTCATAAGTGAAATTCAGTTTTGATTTAGATTCAATTTATGAATTTTAGGAAATTGGTAGAATGGTGATTCAAATTGTTTCAAAAATAGAAGTGTTTCAATAAAATCTTAAAAAGGGTATTTGAAACGCTTCTTTTTTGTTACAACATTATCTAAAAGATTAATTTATATAAAAATGGAGTATAAGAAAAAAGTTTGTGTCATCTTCAGTAGAGTAAGTACATTAGTTCAAAATACAGATAGGCAAACAGAAGAACTTAAAGAATATTGCCTTAAAAACGACTATTCCTTATTAACCACTATTGAAGAACAAATTAGTGGTGCGAAGAAAAATTCAGAGCGACCTGAACTTAAAAAGCTAATTGCATTGGTTGAAAATAAAAAAGTAGACAAAGTATTAGTTTGGGAATTAAGCAGATTAGGACGAAATGTTGTGGAAATTCTTCAAGTGATTGAACTGTTGAATAAAAACAACATTTCTTTGTTCATCAAAAATTGGAATCTTGAAACATTGGATGAGGATTTAAAGCCACAACCTATGTCTATGTTTTTAATTCAGATTTTATTAAGTGTTGCTGAAATGGAAAGATTAGCAATTAGACAAAGAATGCAATCAGGCTATCAAAAACACTTGAATGATGGAAAAAGTGTAGGTAGAAAAAAAGGGTCGATTGAGACAAAAGAACAAATTCTTGAAAAGTATAGAGATGTGGTAAGATTGCTTAATAAAGGAATTAGCGTTCGGAATATATCGAAGTTGACTGGAGACACTTCATTTGCAACGATTATGAAAGTTAAAAAACTTTTATAAGTATAAAGCCGATTGTTTTGTATTTATAAATCCATGGATTCTTGGATTTATAGGTTGATGTAATAATTGTATATTTTGTTTTTTTATTTGTGTTCTTTTTTGTAAACAGTAGCAAATGAGGATTTTTAATTGAAATAGACTTACAAATGCTAAAAAAAATTATATTTGTGAGCAACAGAATAAGAAAACATGTTTGAACAGACCTTTAAAAATATTGACGATATACTGCACAAGGATGCAGGATGTGGAAGTGAGCTTGATTATGTAGAACAAACCTCGTGGGTTTTATTCCTCAAATATTTGGATGACTTGGAGAAAGATAAAGCTACAGCAGCTGAATTGAGTGGAAAAACATACACTAACATTATTGATAAGGAATATCAATGGAATGTATGGGCGACCCCTAAAGATAAAGATGGTAAGCTCGACCACCATAAAGCATTGACAGGTGACGACCTAAAAGATTTTGTTGATATTAAGCTATTCCCTTACCTCAAGAAATTTAAGACAGATGCAGAAAGTGCAGATACTATTGAATACAAGATTGGTGAAATTTTTAGTGAACTTAAAAACCGCATCCAAAGTGGTTATAATTTAAGAGAGGTTATAAACCGTATTGATGAATTGCGTTTCAGAACTCATGCTGAAAAGCATGAAATGAGCCATTTATATGAAGATAAAATCAAAAACATGGGTAACGCAGGACGTAACGGAGGTGAATATTACACTCCACGACCACTTATTACTACTATTGTAAAAGTTGTTGCGCCAAAAATAGGAGACAAGATATATGATGGAGCAGTGGGAAGTGCTGGTTTTTTGTGTGAAGCGTTTGAATATTTAAAAAACAGCAAGTCCTTAACAACAAAAGACACAGAGATATTACAAAAACAAACATTTTACGGTAAAGAGAAAAAATCATTGGCATATATCATTGGTATAATGAATATGATTTTGCACGGTGTTGAGGCTCCAAATATTGTTCATACTAATACACTTGCCGAAAATATAGCAGACATTCAGGAAAAAGACCGCTATGATATTGTTTTGGCTAACCCACCATTTGGGGGAAAAGAAAGAGCTGAGGTGCAACAAAACTTCCCAATAAAAACAAGTGAAACTGCAAGTTTATTTATGCAGCACTTCATTAAGATAATGAAAGCAGGGGGCAAGGCAGGTGTTGTAATAAAGAATACTTTTTTAAGTAACACGGACAATGCATCCGTAAGTTTAAGAAAGTTGTTACTTGAAAGTTGTAATCTTCATACCGTATTAGATTTACCAAGTGGAACATTTACAGGTGCAGGAGTAAAAACCGTTGTGTTGTTTTTTGAAAAGGGAAGTGCTACCAAAAAGGTTTGGTTTTATCAATTGAATCTTAACCGAAATTTAGGTAAAACCAATCCATTGAATGAAAAGGATTTGGAAGATTTTATTGAATTGCAAAAGACAAAAGCCGAAAGTGAAAATTCATGGAGCATTGCAGTTAAAGACATTGACCAAGCAACCTTTGACCTTAGTGCTAAAAACCCTAACAAAAAAGAAGAAGCCGCTTTGCGCCAACCACAAGAAATTTTAGAGGAAATGAAAGCCTTAGACGAAGAAAGTGCCGATATTTTAAATTCAATTTTGGAACTGATATGATAGAAGCAAAATCCAATATCAAAGGTTCTGCAATGGAATTATTTGAAGAACTCAAAAAAGAGAAGAAAAAGTTAATTGCAACTAAAGTAATTTTAGATAAAAAAGATAATCATTCTTATCCAATTGCTGAAGTACCTTTTGAAATTCCACTAAATTGGGTTTGGTGTTATTTGTCTGATATTTCTCTAATTCAAGAAGGTCCAGGAATTAGAAAACATCAATATGCAACTTCAGGAGTTCAGTTTTTAACTGTTACAAATATTCTTGAAGGTAGTGTTGATTTAGAAAAGTCAAAGAAGTATATCTCAAAAGAACAATATAAAAACTATTTACACTTTACAATCAATAAAGGAGATATTGTTACAGCTTGTTCAGGAGGAAGTTGGGGTAAGTCAGCAATCTATGAATTTGAAGAAAAACTAATTCTGAATACAAGCACTTTACGACTTCGCTTTTATAATGATTTGGGTGATAATCACTATTTGTATTATTTAACTAAAACAAGTTATTTTAAAGATAGTTTGAGTAAATACATAACAGGTCAACAACCAAATTATGGTTATTCTCATTATTCTAAAATTCCAATTCCCCTTCCACCCCTTTCCGAGCAACAACGCATTGTAGCCATTTTAGATGAAGCCTTTGCCGCCATAGCAAAGGTAAAAGCCAATGCCGAACAAAACATCAAAAACACCAAAGAACTTTTTGAAAATTACTTGCAAGGGGTGTTTGATAAAAAGGGTGATGGTTGGGAAGAAAAAAATTTGGGGGAAGTTTTAGTGAAAACTGAAACAGTTGACCCAACAAAAAAACCAAATGAAGAATTTATTTATTTGGATGTTTCAAGTGTAAACAAGGAAACAAAGGAAATTGAAAATGCAACTGTTATACTTGGTAAAGATGCACCAAGCCGAGCAAGAAAATTGGTAAGAACCAATGATGTGATTTTTGCCACTGTAAGACCAACACATAGTAGGGTTGCATTAATTACAGAAGAATACGATGAGCAAGTTTGTAGCACAGGCTACTTCGTTTTAAGAGCTAAGGAATTTCTTAACAACAACTTAGTTTACTATTTCCTTTTGACTTATAGTTTTAATAAACAAATGGAGAAGCTTCAAAAAGGTGCAAGTTATCCAGCGGTAACAGATAGCGAAGTGAAAGGCATTTATATTTCATTTCCAAAATCATTAAAAGAACAACAAACCATCGTTCAAAAATTGGATGCATTATCAGCGGAAACCAAAAAATTAGAAGCAATCTATAATCAAAAAATAAATGACTTAGAAGAACTCAAAAAATCGGTTTTACAAAAGGCGTTTAGTGGGGAGTTAAAAACAAATGCAGTAGCAGTATGAGTGAAGAAAAAATAAATAAAAGCTTCAGACATTCGGCAGCATTTGGAAAACGCATAGAGTATTATGTTATTGGCTTGATGCTCAAAGAAGGGTTGGATGTTTTCTTACCAATGGTAGATGATGATGCCATTGATGCAGTGATTAAAAAGCCTGATGGTTCATTTGTTGAAGTTCAGATAAAGGCAAGGTCAAACGATGTTAAGTTTGGAGATGGAGGTCTTTTTGCAGCTATTCCTCATGAATTCAGAAAGAATTATTGGTTTGTTTTTTATTCGGAGCGAATGGAAACAACATGGATACTTTCTTCAAATGAATTTATTAAAGAAGCAAGACAAAATAAAAGCGGAATTAACATAGGGAAACGTTCTTTAAAGTTAAATGGAGTAAATACAAAAGTAAAGAAAGAACATTCATTGCCTCAATTTCAAAAGTATGTAGTTACTAATTTCAATCGCATATGGCAAGAAAATCCTGATGAATAATGGAAGAAAATAAAAACATTGATAAGAAATCTATTAAATTCCTGAAAGGGAAACATACCGATTGGGATGAATTGGCTAAAGATTGTGTATGTTTTGCTAATGCTCAAGGCGGTTATATTCTCATTGGTATTGAAGATAAAGAAACTTTACCTCCCAATAATCAAAAAATTGAAAATAGAGTTTTACCTGATGTTATTCAAAAAAATATTGCACAAAGAACCATAAACGTAGGTATAGCGGTAACTATAGAATCAGCAGCTAATGAATCAGAGTTTATTCAAGTTCAAGTTTTTCGAAGTGCACAAACTATTGCTTCGACCACTGATGGTAAATACTACATTAGAGTTCACGATGAGTGCAAGCCAGTTCCACCCGATGAAATGGCTCGATTGGCAGCCGATAAAAATGCTTTTGTTTGGGAAGAGCAAGTTACCAAGAAAGTTCCTGCTCCTCAATTTGATGAAGCAAAAAAAAGGACATTTTTATATGAACTCAGAAACTCACAAAGGGTTAGTCCATTTATCAAAGATATGAGTGATGAAGAAATATTGGATTTCTATTTCATTCAGAAGAATGGTTTTCTAACCAATTTGGGTATTTTATGGATTGGTAAACGCAATGACAGAGCCTCATTGCTTTATCCACCTGCCATTCAAGTTATTCGCTATGATGATAATGATGAAAAAATTTGGAAATTACTTTTAGATGATTACTCATCTAATCCAAAAGAATTATTAGAGAAGGTTCTGGAAGATGTTCCCGATTGGCAAGAAAGCGTAGAAGTTTCAGAGGGGATGTTTCGAAAAAATATACCCTTTTTCCCAATTGAAGTTGTAAGAGAATTAGTTGTCAATGCTCTTGTTCACCGCACCTATACAACTCGAGGCGATATTTTTATTAATATTTTTCCTGATAGAATGGAAATTCATAGCCCTGGCAGATTACCTTATGGAGTAACACCTAAAAATATATTAAGTCAATCAATAAGACGAAATGAGCATCTCTCCAAAATATTTTATGATTTGGGGTTAATGGAAAAAGAAGGTAGTGGCTATGATTTAGTTTACGCAAAATTATTAGGTTCGGGTAAGCCAATTCCTATTGTAAAAGAAACTGATGAAAGAGTTACTGTGATTGTAAAAAAACAATTTGTAAGTAAAGAAATTGTTCGTTTGATGGATAAATCAAGTAATGAGTTCTTGTTAAAACAAAAAGAGGTTATTTCATTAGGTTTATTAGCCCAACAACAATCATTTTCCGCTCTTGAAATTTCAAGGATACTTAATCAAAATGAAGAAGTTGGTCTAAGGAATTGGTTAGGACGATTAATTGAATTGGAGCTTGTGGTTAAAACAGGTAAAGGAAAGGGAACCCAATATGCAGTTAACCCAGAGTTTATCCGAAAAATTAATTTCAAAGGGAAAACAAATTTAAAAAATATTGAAGACTACCGTTTAAATGAGCTTATTTTTAAGGATGTTTCAGCATATCCAAATAGTTCATTTAGCGATATCCATCAGAGAATAGGGACAGAAATTAACATTTTTAAAGTTAGACGAATGTTGAAAGTATTGGTTGACAAAGGAGAACTAACTAAAAAGGGGGATAAGAAAGGAGCAAGATATTTTATTAAGCAATCGGTGTAAGAAAAAAGGCATTTAAACAAGTATGTTGCTTAATAAAAGAGTTGTTATTTTTTTTAAAGTGTTAAAATTGAGTGAATTGCGTTTGTATTTAGAGTTAAATCGAACGATTATTTGCGTAATAAAAAATAATTAATAAATAATTAATAAAATGAATGAATCAGAGACAAGAGCAGAACTCATAGACCCCAAGCTAAAGGCTTGTGGTTGGGGTGTTATAGAGGGCTCTAAAATACTTCGTGAACGAACCGCAAAAATTACCGATGGTAAAATCCAAACTGGTGGTAGTCGTTCAAAACCAATGATAGCCGATTATATATTGGTTTACAAAGGAATTAAATTGGCAGTATTAGAAGCCAAAAGCGATGAAATTGAAGTTGGTGAAGGCGTTGCTCAAGCAAAAATTTATGCTGAAAAATTAAATTTAGAAACTACATATAGTACAAACGGTAAAGAAATATATTACATCTGTTTAAAAACAGGAGAAGAAAAATTAGTAGAAAATTTTTTAAGCCCTGATGAACTATGGAATAAAACCTATTCTGACCAAAACGAATGGAGAGAAAGATTTTCGGATATCCCTTTTGAAGATAAAAGTGGTACTTGGCAATTACGTTATTATCAAGAAATAGCAGTTTTAAATACGTTAGAGGCTGTTGCGCTTAAAAAAGACCGTATTTTATTAACCCTTGCCACAGGGACAGGAAAAACAGCTATTGCCTTTCAAATAGCATGGAAATTATTCCAAACAAGATGGAATATACAAAGAGATGGCAGTCGCAGACCTCGTATTTTATTTTTAGCAGATAGAAATATTTTAGCAGACCAAGCATTTAACTCGTTTTCTGCATTCCCTGAAGATGCTTTGGTTAGAATAAACCCAAAAGAAATAAAAAAGGGTGGAAGAGTTCCGACCAATGGCAGTGTTTTTTTTACGATTTTTCAGACCTTTATGAGTGGTAAAGATAATGAGGGTAAACCTGTGCCTTACTTTGGGGAATATCCTGCTGATTATTTCGATTTTATTATTATTGATGAGTGTCACAGAGGAGGCGCAAATGATGAAGGAAATTGGAGAGGTATATTAGAGTATTTTTCTTCGGCAGTTCAATTAGGACTAACCGCAACACCTAAACGAGTTGATAATGTTGATACATATAAATATTTTGGAGAACCTGTTTATACATACTCACTTAAAGAAGGAATCAATGATGGTTTTTTAACTCCATTTAAAGTAAAAAGGATTAAAACTACACTTGATGACTACATTTATACAAATGATGATGCAGTTGTTGAGGGTGAGATAGACGAAAATAGAGTTTACACTGAATCTGACTTTAATAAAAAAATTGAGATAAAAGCAAGGGAAGCATACAGGGTTCAAATTTATCTGAACGATGCTAACCAAAAAGACAAAGCAATTATCTTTTGTGCAATTCAGGAACATGCTGCACTCATTCGTGATTTAGTCAATCAATACAAAGATAGTAAAGACCCCAATTATTGTGTTCGTGTAACTGCAAATGATGGAGAAATAGGGGAGCAGTTTTTAAGAGATTTTCAGGATAATGAAAAAACAATACCTACTATTTTAACAACATCACAAAAACTCTCAACGGGAGTTGATGCAAGAAACATAAGAAATATAGTATTGCTAAGACCTGTAAATTCAATGATAGAGTTTAAGCAAATCATTGGTAGAGGTACTCGTTTGTTTGATGGGAAAGATTTTTTTACAATTTATGATTTTGTAGATGCTTACCATCACTTTGCCGACCCTGAATGGGATGGAGAAGCTTTGCCATGCGATATTTGTGGTCAAATAGTCTGTGAGTGTCAGACCCAGCCACCAACACCACCACCAACATGTAATGTTTGTAATCAAATGCCTTGCGTTTGTGAAAAACTACCTCCAAAGCCTTGTGAAATTTGTGGTGAATTTTATTGCGACTGTAAAAAACGAAAAAAGGTAAAAGTTAAATTAAAAGATGGAAAAGAACGTGAAATACAATCAATGATTTCTACATCTTTTTGGAGTGCAGATGGTAAGCCTATAACGTCTGATGAATTTTTAAGTAACCTGTTTGGTGAATTACCTAACCTTTTTAAAAGTGAAGATGAATTAAGAGCACTTTGGAGTAATCCAATAACAAGAAAAGAACTATTAGAGAAATTGGAGATTGCAGGTTTTGGAAAAGAAGAGTTAAAGACATTACAAAAGTTAATAGATGCAGAAAAAAGTGATTTATTTGATGTTTTGGAATATGTATTTAACGGGGAAAATAAGCCAATTACAAGAGAAGATAGGGTTGCGGCTGCACATGCCACTATATTTGCATTACTTGATAGTAAGCAAAAAGACTTTATAGAGTTTGTGCTTAGTAAATATGTAGAAACAGGTTTTGAAGAACTTGACCAAGAAAAGCTACCAATCTTGTTGACAAATAAATATCAATCTTTAGAAGATGCAAAAGATGTATTGGGTAATGTTGGTGATATAAGTAAATTGTTTATAGAGTTTCAAAAGTACTTGTACTTGCAAAAAGCTGTTTAATGAGAATAAATTAAAAGTATATTAATTATGAATAAAAGTACGGACAAACTAACCTCCCATCAATCTAATAGAAGAATTAAAGAATTAACTAAGTTGCTATATGATTCGCAAGATGAAAAACACACCGATGGTAAAAATGCCAATAGCGCCCTTTTTACTAAAGAAAGGGAAGAATTAAATTCTTTGCTTTGGTATTGTAGGGGAATGTCTATCGAACGAAAAAAAGGGAAAAATGGCTCATACAAATATTATGTTACAGATATTGATGGCGAAATAGTTGGAAAACTATCTGATTATTATGATGGAGTTGAGTTAAAAGAAGGCAAATGGCTTTTTAAATACAAACACACTTTAGATACTTATGAAGTTGAAGGCAGAGGTGCAAACGACCATCGTGAATATGATTATATTGAAACATTAGGTGGAGCAACAGTTGAGTTATATGCAATTTTAGACTCAACAGGTGATGTTATCTTTGATGGTATAATAGAAGTTGAATATGTCTATCACAGAGATGAGTTCATAGTTGAAATAGAGTCTTCATTATTCAAAGATGAATTAAAAAAGACATCTATCTTAACATTTGAACCTATAAGATGTGTAATTGATTGTGAGGGAGAAATTATTGTTGGATTTACTAATAATAGAATTTACTTCAATTCAGTTGAAGATAATTATCTATAATATGTCAAAAACAATAAAATTTAAGTCAATAGAAATACTCAAACAAACTTTTGATAAATCTACTTGGTTTGACGCTAACTTAGAATGTGAAATTCTTAATCTTGACGACAATGGTTGGAGGCTTCCAACTATAGATGAATTGAAAAGTTTTAATAGCCTGAAATCAACGTTAAAAATTGATGATAACGAATATTTTTGGAGTTCTGAAAAAACAGAGCAAAGTGGAAGGTGTTGTTGCATTGGTGATATGACTTCAGCCAAAGTAAAACTTCTCTGCAAATTTCCATATTTTGTTGTAAAGGATATTTATTTATAACAACACCACTATCACGAAAGTTTCTATAATTTTGTCTGCAAGCATAATGGGTGTTGTATTTATTGTTATTATATTGGTAGTTAAATGTTTAATCATATAAAATCATACTTTTTTTGCTTACTTTTTAACTAATTTTAACTTATTTCTTATCCCGAACTCACATAATCTAAATTAATATGGAAGATTTCACTCTTGACAAAAACAAAAATAAAATTGAGTTTACCATGAATGCTCATGTTAGCAATATTTTGATTAAATGTGTTTGTTTAGTTACTAAAAACAAATTAGCAATAAGCCAATGGAAAATTATCATTTCATCATTAGAAATATCCTCTAATCTGAAATATTCTGTCTATAAAGATAAAGAAGGTAGGTTTAATGATGAAAGGGAATTGACGTCAGTAATTAACTTTCCTTTTTTACCTAATCAAAATCAGCCAATTTTTGAAACAAACCAATATATTTGCAATGAACAACTAAAGATTGGTATTAACCAAGAAACATCGTTTTACAAAGTATTAACTATAATGGCAAAGGAAATAAATTTAATTAATGAGGATTATAAACTTGTTTTTACCGTGAAAAAACATAAAATTATTAAATATGAAAATATATAATTCAGACTATAAAAAAACATTCTTTTATGAAGATTTAAAGGGAAATAACATAGTTGTAGCAACCCTCAATAACAATTCATCATTAATAGAATATTTAGAAAATTTAATTTTTGACCTAATTGAAAAAAGACATCTAAATGAAAAAAAAATAGTTTTCCTTGTCGATAATTTATGGATAAGTCAATTTTTAGCTGATTTATTGATTATTAGAAAAGTTATAGATGACAAATACATTATTTCAAATACTACCAATTTTATATCAATAATTGATATCAATAATGATTTCAAATTTTTAATGAGTGAGAGCTCAATTGATATTTCAAATAAAAGGGGTGATATATTAATTCTTATTGATTTTGATGTGCTAATGTATGATTTTCATAAGCAGATTTCAGAACTAAGGGGTTATTATGAAAACTCTTTATGGATTGGAGTTTGCGTTAAATCAAGCGAAAAAGAAAGGATTAGATATTTATCTTTAGGGAACAAAAATGATGAAATTAATTATTTACCCGAATCTCCTGAAACTTTCAAAGGTTTTGTGAATGAGTATGTATTGAAGGGGGTTGAAGAGGTTTTGGATGCTTTGTTTAATAACTACTATAAAATTGAATTTTCAAAACAATTACATGGTGAAATTTTTAATTCGGAGGAAGATAATCAAATTGAACTACAAATAGGAACAAGTGATTATTTTGAACATTTTGATTTTGATGAATTAGATGAGGAACATAGGGTTGGACATGAATATTTAGGGAATGATGCAAAATCATTTTGTGTAACTATTTCAATTAGTAAATATAGTTTTGAGTTATCAATTGCATTGTTAGGTTATAACTGGGATGGAGATAAATTTCTAAATTATGAGTTTAACTTTGAAGACGATATTTATGAAAAAGGGGATATTCGAGAAATGGAAGATTTAGTTCAATGTGCTTGTGATAGAATTAAATGTGGAAATGTATACATTGATTTGTCCTAATTTTTTTAAACATTTAAGTAAAAATCATTTTCTTTTAGTGTTGGTATTTCATTATTGACATTTAGCGCAGCCAATGCGATTTAAATGCTATTGTGTAATTCAATATTTCAAAATATATACTCAGACACTAAATTATCAATTACTTCAATTTCTGTTGGTATATATAACACTTGGCTTTCTGATTTTTTAATAAACCAATCTTCAGTTCCATATTTTTCAATTCTGAAGCGTCTATGGATGTCTTTTTTTGTTGATATAGTATCTTCTCTTTTTAAAAAGGCTTCTTCATATTTACCTTGTTTAGCAAGTGATTCAACTTCACGGTTTGCGATTTCTATGTTATATCCCAGAGCTTTATTAGTAGCGAATAATGCAAATTCTTGGTAATAATTTGTATCACAAGAAAAAATGATTCCACCTTTTGAGTATGAATCAATAATTTCATTTAATTGAATAATGCTTGCATTTATATTTTTCGTGGATATATTTCTAACAATTTCATTTAATTGTTCTGTGATATTTGTCATTTTTATTTGGACTTGGTAAAGGTGGAAATTTCGAATAACTTGACTTTAAATTAAGTTTAAAACTTGGTAGATGTACAAATCCTAATTTTAACGATGAAATGTTACTTTTGCTAAACTGCATTATGTGACTGGCATTTATTATTATGATTTGTCCATTAATTCTCTAATCATTTGTTCTGTTTGTTTCTTTTTAATTTCTGGTGCTTCTTTTTGTAAGTATTCAATTCCTTGAAAAGAATTTCCTTGTTTTCTGTTTTGTCTTGGCTCAATACTCTCTATTAAAATTGCTTCTAATATGTCGCCCAAATTTTGAATTGTAAAATCCTTAAATTTTGCATCCAAATTTAGTTTTGCATCTTCCATTACAGGATAAAAGCCAAACCAACTAAATCTGTCCCAACGACCAGCAAGCCTATCAGTTGTGTGGTCTTTAAGTCTTTTTCCTAATGGTTGCTCTATTGCTTGTCCTATATATATGGTTTCCCTACCGTCATGAAGTAAATAAATTCCTTTTTGGTCTTTAAAATTTACTTCTGTTGCTCCAACTTGTTGAATTCCTAATAAATCGGGTGTTGATTTCCAATGTACAAGTATTCTATTCCAATAAATTCCAAAAGCATTTATTATTTTGTGATTGTTATTAGTAACAATCTTGTTATTAATAATCTGAGATTCATTTTCATCAATTAAAATATCCTTAGGGTCAGTTAAAAACTTTCTTAAGATGTAATAACCTTTATCAACTCTTGCAAATATTGATTTATCTTTATTCGTATTTAGGTCTGTTGTAATGTTTGCACTTACAGTGTCTTGAGGTGTTGCTCCTAAAGATTTTCTATATCCACGTTCAGCAATTAATTCAGCAATTTCTGTATAGTGAAGTTGTTTTTTTTCATCATTTAAAACCTTTTCAATTGCTTCTTTCCATTTTAATTCAGCCATTTTGTTTAGTATTTGTATTCAAACTTAAGCTTTTTTATATAAATCATCAAATTGGGGTAAATTAGTTTTTCTCTACTCTCATTGATATAATCTTCTTTTTAATCATTCCCCAAGATTTTATAAATGAAATTCATAGCATTTTTTGCAATTTTTTTAAGGTTTTTATTCAAATTTGTTAAATTAGTTGTTTTATTGACGTTTAATTCTTGCTGTTTTTTTAGGAGCTAAATCCTGTTGCTCCAATTAAATCAATGTCAGTGAATATAGAATCTGTCAAAATTGCTTTTCTTAAATTGGTGCCAATTAATTCCGCTTCTGTAAAATTAGCTTTAGTTAAGTTTGCTCCTGATAAATTAGTTGCTATGAGTTTAGCACCTCTTATGTCAGCCCCTGATAAGTTTGCTCTATTAAAGTCTGCACCACTTAAATCCGCATTAATCAAATTCGTATTTGATAAATTAACTCCGCTCAAATTAGCTCCTGTCAAAACAATGTCTGATAATGATGAATTTGTTAAATTTGAGCCTGACAGGTTTGAGCCTGTCAAATCTGCGCCTCTAAATTTAATAGATGATAAATCAATAAATGTAATATCTGTTTTAATTATTATACACCCTCTTAAGTCAGCACCTTTTAGTATTATATCTTTTAATTCAGCTCCTGTTAGATTTGCCAATGTTAAATTAGCATTAGTAAAATCAGCATTTGACAATTTAGCTTCTTTTAATATAGCCTCACTTAATTTAGCATTTGTTAGTTTAGAATTTGTTAAATTAGCTAATCTTAAATCGGCTCCTCTTAAATCTGAATTAATTAAATTTGCTTTTTTAAAATCAACCCCAATTAGGTTAGCTTTTTTTAGAATAGTGCCATGTAAAATTGCTCCTGTTAATATTGCAATACTTAAATTAGCGCCTCTTAAATCAGCATTTGATAAATTTGCTCCTTTTAAATTTGCAGCTGTTAAATCAGTTTTTTTTAAATTTGAGTTACTTAAGTCAGCTCCTGTAAAGTCAGCTCCACGTAAGTCTAAATTAGAGAAATCAATTTTTGTTAAATTAGCCCCTTTAAGGTTTAATGGTTTCGTATTTGTGTCCATTAATTTTATTACGTCTGTTCGTGTTAATTTACTCATATTATTTTTATATTAGTTTTTTGTTTATTTAACAAATGTATGTAAAGTAATTTTCAATATAATATAAGTCGATTTTACATATATTTTTTGTGCAAATGAAAAAAAGGGTTACATTGATTTAACAACGTAACCCTTTGACTTTCAGTGTGGGGGCTACTGAATTCGAACCAGTGACCCTCTGCTTTTTGAGCAAGTGCATATTTTCGGGCTTGTTCCTTTGCAAATAATGGTTCTATTTTTTCGCTCTTTGCTTCCAATACCACCAAAGGGTTTTGAAACTCATCAAGTAATAAAAAGTCAATGAAACCTCCCTTTGTTTTTTCAAAGTCTTCTCCTAAATCATCAAACTTTATATGACTTTCCAAATGGATATTAGCTTTGCCATCTATTGTATCAAAAAAACGCCAACCTGATTCTTCAAGCAATTTGTTAATTTTGATACGGGCTTTTGCTTCTAAATCGTTTGGCATAAATTTATTAAGTTTGAGTTTTAGTGTGAATCTAAATTGAAATGAATGCAAATATATTGAAATTAATGATTTTTGAATCATATAATAATCTCAAGTAATTTATATTTAATAGAATAGTTTATCCAAAATTAGTAGTAATTGTAATTTTAAAATCTAAAAACAGGATTAAATAACAATTATAAGAGGATTTTTTTGTTTTGATTAATTATTCTACTTTCGTAAAATGAAATATTTATTTACACTATCATTATTTATTTTTGGTTTTTCTCTAAGCGCTCAAATAGATACAATTAATAAAAATTCGAATGTATCCAAGATTGAATTAACAGACTCAATTGGGGAATTTAATTTCGGAATGGAAGGGTTGACTGATTTTATTGTTTTGAGGCTTGATACAGCAATTAATTATAAAGATATGTACAGTTTAGTAATTAATTGGATAAAAGAGACCTACAAAATGCCTGACAAAGTTATTCAAACTACAATTGAAAATGATATGATAAGAATTGAAGGAGTTAATTTGAGAGCACTTACATATCAAACTGCATTACTTAATATAAGCTATGATTTAAAATACACAATTGAGTTTAGATTGAAAGATGGTAAAATTAAAATTGACCCTATATCATTAAATTGCTATGTTCCTTCAAGTCAATATGTGGTTGGAGGATGGTATCCTGTTCCAATAGATAGCAATGCGATTAATTATTATAAATACAGTAAAAAAACAAAAATGTATGAGTTGAGAAAAGAAAATCAAAGTTATCCTATTGAAATTTCAAAAGTTTTTAATGATTTGAGTTTGTCATTGTTTAATTATCTAAAAAAACATAAGGGAACAAAAAATATAACAGAAAATAGCAAAAGTGATTGGTAAATTTAAAATGAAATGAATTTAAGCTATAGTATTTGTCAATTAGTTTGTGATTATCAATTAACCTCAGTTGGTTCTGTTAGGCAGGGAGTTCAACAAGTGTTTGAAATTGTTAATATTTCAGGTGTAGAACAAATTTATTTACAATATGATTTTAAAGTATATCCAACACCTGCAAACGAACAATTAACATTAAATCTTGGGAATTACAAACTTGGTAATATTAAGTTTCAAATATTCAATTTAAGTAGTAAAATGATAGAATAAAAAGGAATTTTTAATAACATCGAAAAAATAGAATTAAGTTCACTTGCTTCATCTGTTTATTTCATAAAAATAGTAAGCAATAATCAAGTTATAAAAACATTTAAAATAATTAAAAATCAATAAAATGAAAAGATTTAATTCAATATTAGCATTCTTGCTATTTGCTATAAGTGCAATTGCCCAAGCGCCTCAAAAGATTAACTATCAAGCAGTTATGGGTGATTTAAAAACCAACAATTTAAATAGTTAAAAAAATGACGAATAAATATTCAAGCACATATCCTGCCAAAGAATATGTAAGTTTCGATAATTTCATCTCTGTCGACACAAATACAACAGCAAAATTAACTGCAATAGAATTTGCTCTATCATTGACTCCGTATAATGTATTGGGCATTTCCAGTTCAATTGGTAATGGTGCTACACATCTTGCTTTAGCTATCCTCAACAAAATTGAAGCCAACGAAAGGGGCAAAGAAGTAATTTATTCGAGCTTTGAAAAATTGATTTATAACTTTAAAAATAAAGAGCTGACAATATTTAACAAAGAGTTCTTAAATAGTAAATCTCTGATTCTTATCGATAGTTTTTACGAAAGCTCAAATAAAGAAATCAGTAATAAGATAGTTGATGTTCTCAAAAATGTAAATACGAAAATAATTTTCACGTATAACGAAGGAACAAAAGTGCCAGTAGTTCAAAAAGAGATAAACATCTCTATGCCATCGGTGTTAGAAAAGAAAATAATCATTAAACAATTACTCAAGTCAGAAAAAATCGATTTATGTTCTGAATCTATCAATTACATTGCAGGTCTTAGCAATTTAAGTGTCAGGGAAATTGAAGCAGTAATAATATCCATTTGTGCGAAAAGGGCATTAGGGGTTTCTACTCCTGATATTCAAATTGTAAATAATTTAATGAATAGATTCATAAATAACAATTAAGAACTGAAACCTTTATAAACCAGCCCATAACAGCACCAACAAGAAATTGGCGGTTCAGTGGGTTAACGAAGCTTTGTGCTTCTTATCAAGTTCAGAAGTGGCAGACAGTTTGTGCTTAGAAATCGCCAACTTCTTGAAGCTGCAAAACGTTATCAGAGATAGTGCGAATGTTTTAATTAATTCAAATCCAATTGGCATGAAAATTAGGGTTTTACAAGGTTCTATTGTTGGAAGTGTTGTATATAGTGAAACACACAATGCAAATGGGTTAGTTACAATAGAAATTGGAGCAGGTGTTCCTGTAATTGGTGGGTTACACTTGGTGGCTCATCCCTTAAAAATATTGATTTATTGCTTAATTTGAATGAAGATAATTCATTGTCTGCAATAGAAGTATTTGAAGAGATAAATAAAAAGAGTAAAGGGAAAATATACTCATTGGCAAGTGTAAGTCGTTGTATCAAGAGTTTATTAAAATATGAACCTGATAAAATAAAAATAAAGTAAATAGGCAGAACTTCATATTATTGGATTTCACCTGAAAAAATTGCTTTAAATTCAAAAACAAAAACAACTTTAAATATTGATGCATCAAATAATGATTCATCTAAAGTTAGTATTATTGAAAAGGATTTGTATCCTGAAGTGCAAGAATGGCTTAATAAGTTGCCGTTGGATGGTTTGGAGTTTCGATATATGGTTACGGGTGGAGGATTTATTGATAAATCTAAGTATTCTAATCCTGATATTATTGGAACTAATATTCAAGGTAATCGCACTTTAGTTGTATCTGTAGAGTTGAAAGCATTAATAAATAATGAGTCTGAACTCACAGGATTTGCTCAATATTGTAGTTATAAATTGTTCTCAGACTATGTTTTTTTATTTTGTTATAAACCTAATACAAGTGATAGGGTCGGATGGTTAATAAATATGTGTCAGTTTTATGGAATAGGGTTAAAGTTTTTAGATGACGATAAACTAATTCTTGAGCCTGAAATTAATCAAATAAAAAAATAGGTGATGCTAATCAAAAGCATAAGATTATAGAAAAATTGAAAACCAACAGCATTGGGTAATTGTATTTCTATAAATAACCGACAACTTTTTTTATAATCCCAAAAGCTATATTTTATCTTCAATCTAATTCAAACAATTTACAATTGAGTTTATCCTTTAAAAACATCAATTTTTGGAGATGTGGACTAAAAGTGGATTAAATCACTCTTGTAATAAGCATAAATCATTTAAAATTAATGACTTATGATTATTATTGGTGGAGCTGCAGGGAGTCGAACCCTGGTCCGGAGTAGGAGATGATGATGCTTTCTACATGTTTATCCTTATTTGAGTGTCGGGATTAAAAAAGCTTAAGGACAGCCAAATTAAACCTTAGGTTATGTGATAATGAGTTTGCCTATAACCACAACAAAATCATACCCAGGCATGTCGAACACCCGCTTCAGCGCCGGCCCAGATAAGGGCACTGTAGGTGTATGGATTTGCGTAGTCTGAGACTAGGCAGCCATTGCGAAGTTATTTTCGCCTCTTAAATTGTTGAGTGTTGAGATTAAAGAGCCAGCAAACAAAGCTCTACATGCTTACACCCCAAATGCTCTACCCGTCAATTCCAGTCAGCCCCATTTTGAGTTTTTTTATCACTGCAAAGATACAATTACTTTTTTTATCCTCAGGGCTTTTTCTTTATCCTATCAAGTTTTTACTATATTTGCTCAATCTACTGACCCAATGAAGTACTTTACAATTGCACTCCTTCGTGAAGAAAAAAAACCTGCCGATAAACGTGTGGCTTTTACTCCCGCTCAATGCAGTCAAATAATGTCGCAATATCCGCAGATTCAATTTTATGTCCAACCATCTAAAGACCGTTGTTTTCCCGACGAATCTTATCAAAAAATTGGAGCCGAAATAGTTGAAGATATCTCTCACTGCGATTTGCTTATGGGCATCAAAGAAAGAACAATAGAGGATTTAATTTCCAATAAACATTATTTCTTTTTCTCGCATACTATCAAAAAACAAGCGCACAATCAAGCGTTGATGAAGGCTATGATTCAAAAAAACATTACGTTAACCGATTATGAAACTCTGAGATGGAAAAATGGGGATAGAATTTTAGGTTTTGGTCGTTTTGCAGGCGTGGTTGGAGCATACAATGGTTTCTATACTTGGGGAATGAAACACCAATCTTTTGAACTTAAAAGGGCCTATTTGTGTAATGATTATAATGAGGTAAAACAAGAATTGAAAAAAATGCAGTTGAACCCTATCAAAATAATTTTGACTGGCAATGGTAGGGTTTCTTTGGGGGCACTAGAATTACTGAAAGAAGCTGGGATTAAGGAAGTAACACCCTCCGATTTTTTAACCAAACGGTTTGCCGAACCAGTATTTGCAGTGCTATTGACCGAAAATTTATACGAACGTATTGATGGTAAACCATATGATAGGAGCGATTTTCATCATGACCCAACCAGATACCGTTGCGTTTTTCGTTATTATTTGCCCCATTGTGATTTGTTGATGAATGGCATTTATTGGGATTCTAAAATGGATAGACTGTTCTCGGAAAATGACACAAGAGACCCTTCTTTTAAAATTAAAGTGATTGCCGATATTAGTTGCGATGTGAATGGATCTATTCCCATTACTCTTAAAGATACTAAAATTGATGAACCGGTTTTTGGTTACAATCCCGTTACCATGGCAATGTGTGAACCATTTTTAAAAGATACCATTGATATAATGGCTATTAGCAATCTTCCTACCGAATTGCCCAAAGACGCAAGCCAAGGTTTTGGTGAAATGTTAATGGAATATGTTCTTCCGGAATTGTTAAAAGAAGAAAGTGCAATCATTAGTCAAGCTACTATCTGCAAAGAAGGAAAATTAACATCAGAATACGCCTACTTAGCGGATTACGCGTATTGATTTTATTTGACAATTAATTATAAAAGTATTATATTCGTATATTAATCAATAATTCTTCATCAGTTTGAAGGTTTAAGTTATTGCTATGTATATTTTATAAATTTAAGTTATGTCAAAAAAGTTTTTTACAACAAGTGTATTCTTTTTATTAGGTGTGTTTCTGTCAGCTCAAACTCTTAGTATAGATAGAACTTACGGAAATGAAGGTGTTTTTAATTCTCGTTTATTTGGTTTAAATAACATTCATTGTCACTTGGTCACCCAAAACAATAGTATTATTGTTGGTTTAAAGGGCAATGCAGCAATTAATTCTATTAATTTTAGGCTTGGGAAAATAACGCCAGAAGGAAGTATAGATAGCAGTTTTGGCGCAAATGGATTGAGTTTTATTTCATTAAATGTAGATTCTACTATATTGCCACAATCAAGCCCTATAGCGCTTGTAGAAGGTAGAGATAGTTCTTTGTATGTTTTAATTAATATGGTTAATAATAGAGCAGGACTGGTAAAAATAAAATCTAATAGTGTTATTGATAGTTCTTTTGGTAACAATGGTTTGGTGTACTTTGATATCAGAGGATTAGCTATTACACCCAGAGAAATCTCTATCAGTAATAATATTGTTTACATATCAGGTTTTTTTCAGGAAGATAAGAGATTCAAAGGTTTTGTTAAAGCGTATACATCTGATGGAAAAATCCAATGGTTAAAATCCAATCAAGCGCATTTAGAATTTGATAATTCATCCGATTGGGGTGTTATAGTCAATAGCCATGTTATTGACTTCCCTTATATTTACTTGGCAGGAGAATCTGTGGAAAGTACATTGACAGAGTTTTTATTAATTAAATCTCATTTAACAGACCCTGTAGTTCAAAATATTGAAAAGAAGCTAACACTCGATAAATGGCAGTATCACGCCATTTTTAAGTTAAAATTAGTTGATAATTCATTTTATTTTATGGGGAAATTTTTCAGGAATTCTAATAGAGATTATACTTCATTGATTGCCAAATTTGATAAAAACTTGGTGTTTGATAAAACATTTAACAAGAATGGAATAAAGGTGTCTCCATTTTATCCCGATAAAATTATCTATCATGATTTTATAGTTAATAAAAATAAAATTTTTATCGTAGGTTATCAAAGAAGCAGCAGTAATGGCAATCGATATTTTATAAATAATATGACAACAGATGGTAATGATGTTATTTCATTTGAAAAAAACTCTTACTTTTACTTTCAAGGGCAAGATTTTCCTGTTTATTTAACCATGACCTCGGAAACGCAATTGCTATTATTTTTTAATAAAGAAAGTGAATTTAATACTATTCAATATCAATTCAATTATTCATCAAACATAATCAATAAAGATGGATTTGTTGATTTTTCTGTATTTCCCAATCCAACCCACTCAGTGATTGGTTTCAATGACACAATAGAAACTGTAAACTTATTTAATATACAAGGTACATTGCTTCTTTCAGAAGAAAATACCAATCAGATTGATTTGAGTTTGTTAAATTCAGGAGTGTATATGTTAGAGTTAAATACAGGCTTAACAAAGAAATATGTTAAAGTAATGAAGTATTAAAAAAATAAAATATTAAGCAAAAAAAATCACGATAAGTAATCCTTACCGTGATTTTTAATTATAAGTTTTTGGATTAATTAGTCCAACTGTGGAACATTTAAAAAAGGGAGTTTTGCAACTTCTTTTTCCAATTCATTTTGAAAACCAGCTATATCAGATTCAGAGGCTGTACTAACATAATAAGCCAATTCTCTTAAACTGTTGTATAAATCAAAAGCAAAAGTTGCGTCTAGTTTTGGAAAAATCTCATTTAAACCACTCAGTTTTTGAATTAAAACATCGTTTCTTTCGCTTGTTGAAGTAGGTAATGCGTCAATCAACATTTCAATTTTTTCTTCGCTTTCTTGGTTGGATTCAGCATAAACACCTCTTATGTCTTTGGTTTCTGAGAAGCTTTTAATATGGATAATTTTAACTGCTTTTTTTATCTCTTCAGGATGGAATTCGCCATCTACGCCTGATATTAAGGCTGAAACATAAATGGGTGCGTTTAAAATGAGTGTTTGCTCTTCGTTACTTAAATGTTGAATTTTGTTGTTCATAAAAATGTTTACGTTACTTTTGCAAAAGTACAATTTTTTATTTTGGCAACAATTTTTCAAGCAGTTAAATTTTTTTTGGATGAAGAATGGAGAAACAAATACGCTCTGATAGCCATTCTTATCTATATTTTTACCGCCGTTTTAATAACTTTTTTAGCACTTCCGGGGATGGATAAACCCCATTTTTCGGCTATTTTTTGGATTGTCGTCATATTTACAACCTTACAAGGGATCTCCAAAGCCTTTATTTCAATGAAAAAAGGACATTACATTTTTTGGCATCAACTTTTATCTCCATCACAGTTTTTAATAGGAAAATTGATTACATCATTTGTTTTGATGTTTTTATTTACATCGTTTGCTTTACTCATTTTTATCATGATTCATGGTCAAATCAGTGATTCTATTTTTGGATTTTATGTCATAGCATTATTAACAGGGGCGGGAATAGCCTCTATTTTTACAATTAGCAGTAGCATAGCGTCCAAAACAGATAATCCAGGGGTGTTGTTGCCCGTTTTAACATTTCCGCTCATTATTCCCTTTGTGCTCATTGGCGTTAAAGCAGGTAAAAATGCAATCGATGACCTAGGTTTTTTGAGTTATTTGCCCGAACTATTACTCCTGTCAGGCTTTAATGTGCTTGTTTTTATAATGGGCGTTTCTTTAATTAAGTTTATTTGGAAAGATTAACGTACATAGTTGGCTTCAAATCTTTTTACATTTTCTGAATTTACTTTATCCATAGTATAATCAAAAAACAAAGATTTAAAGGACCATATACTCCAATTAATTGCTACATATAAAGCATCTTCTTTGCGTTGAAGTAGGATAGAAATGGGGGTAATAAATACATGTTTTATTAAAAGTTTTATGTACACCATAATACCCTTTTTTTTGTAAAAGACCAATTCATTACGGATGCCATATAAACTTTTCCAAATTTCCTTTTTAGGAGCGCTTAACCAAGGTTTTCCTGTAGCTCTAACTCCATCATTGTGCCAAGCGTATAAAGTGGGTGCATGTATGCCTACAAATCCATTTTGTGTCAACCTAAGGGTATATTCCCAATCATCAAAATAAATAAAAAAAGAATGGATAGGTAAGCCAACAGATTGTATGCCCTTTGCATTAACCACTAAACCTGCAAATTGTGCTTTTTCGATGTAATTGTTTTTTGTGAAATAAAGTGAATCATGCGTGTGATGGCGATTTTCTATACTTAAAATTTTAGGATAAAGAAACCCAACTTTATCTTCTTTTTTCTCGTGAAGAATAGGTTTTAAGTCAGAATTAAAAGCCCTAGGCAATATAATATCATCTTCAATGCAAATTATCCAATCGGCTCCTAGTGAAACACATTGATTGAAGCCATAATAATAAGCACCCGCCCCGCCTGTATTTGTATTAAAGTGATAAATAGCAAATAAAGGATTGTTCTCAAAGGACTTCAAATAAGAGTAAGTTGAATCATTTGAGTTGTTATTGATAACGATAATTTTATCGATAGGGTCTTTTTGTTTCAAAAGTCTATCAATAGCTTTGTTTAAGCTATAGCAACGGTTGTAAGTAATAACTAATGCGAAAACTTTCATAGTTGTTGGTTTAGTTTTAATGCGAGTTCTTTAGCTTGAATAATATTGTCCTCAATAGAGCAATAAGTCCAAGAGCCATAACGTCCTATTGAGTAAACACCTTTTGTGTTGTTTTTTTCACACCATTTGCTGTAGATAGATTTAGACTCTTTTGTAATATGAACGTAGGCCGGATTCATGACTATCACTTGGTAATCAATTAATTTTTGTTTTTTAATAATTCCAACTGATTGCAAGTCATTTAATATTGAATTCAAGGTTACTTTCTCATCAAATAATTCATTGTGTTTCATCCCTATTTCAACATATAAACTCATTTTGTCAGTTTTGAATATGTTATTATAAAATCCAACTCTATAAAATATTTCATTACCTGGATAATAAATCCAATTTGCATCAATATCACTTGGAGAGTCAAATCCCATGTTAAAGACTATAACTTTATTCCAAGTTAAGTTTTTAGATGCTTCGCCGCATATTTTTAATAAATGATTAAAAGGAATCGTATTCACAAGTTTATTGTATTTTATAGTTCCTTTTGAAGTAATTACTATTTTTTCATTTATATTGATGCTTAGAACTTCATTGTTTACGGAGATATTATTAGAGTTTACTCTTTTTAATAAAGATTTAACAAACTCATAACTACCTCCTTTAGGGTAAATAAATGTATCATTGTATGTAGTTTGTTTTTGATTAAAATTTACACCACTTGAATAGCTATTGTAGTCTAATGGTTTAGGGAAAAATCTACCCATTGCGTCAAAATCTAATTGGTCTAAATCGCAAGCATACAATTTTTGGTTGTATGGTTTAACGAACTTATTACAAATGGCATTTCCTAAGTTACTTACAATAAAATCGGTAAATGTATTTATTGTTAAATCTTCTTTGTTTTTTAAGCCTTCTAAGCACTCTAAATGCTCATTTTCATTAAGTTGATGAATATTGTTTTGAAACGGATAATCTATGAGTTTTTTGGTGTAATAAACATAACAGACCTTATTAACAGTTACAATTTCACAATCGATATTATCAACAAGATAGTTTTTAATTTCATTGTTATTAAAATGGAAAAAATGACCAGAGTAATCCCAAATATAATCATTAGAAATAGTGGTTTTACAATATCCGCCAAGCTCTGAATCTTTTTCAATAATTAAATAGTCAGATGTTTCTAAAAATGAAGCCAAAGAAATTCCTGTTATACCACCACCAATAATTAATATGTCGACTTCTTTATCCATAGATTAAAAAATATGATTAATTATTTTGTTTAAAGTATTACCTCCCACATGATTGCGTTTTTCTATAACCAAACATTTTTTTCCGCGTATGTGCATTTCATGCGCAAACACGCTGCCAAATAAATCCGAACCTACAACAATATAATCATACTCTTTGGAACCCATTAAGTTTATAAATTAAATGTGGCAAATGAACCACAATGGTCGCTGTGTACATAGTCATTCAAAATACCCGAAGCTACTAATTGTTTTTCAAGTGAACGGCTTGATGATATATAATCGATTCTCCAACCTTTGTTTCGGGAACGTGCTGCAGTCCTAAAACTCCACCAAGTATATTGGTCGGGTCCCTGATTTAAGTGTCTAAATGTGTCAATCATGCCATTGCTAAACCATTTGTCCATCCAAGCACGTTCCTCCGGTAAAAAACCACTCGAGTTTTTATTGCCTATCGGATCGTGAATGTCTATTTCTCGGTGACAAATATTGTAATCTCCACACACAATCAATGCTTCTTTATGTTGCTCTATTGCATAAATATAGTTGTAGAAATAATCTAAAAACTGGTATTTAATTTCTTGCCTAATATCACCTGTTGTTCCCGAAGGAAAATAACAACTCATAACAGAAAAGTTGTCAAAATGCAATGTCAATACGCGTCCTTCATAATCAAACAGCTCGTGTTGAATGCCTTTATTAACAGAAACGGGCTTTATTTTACTTAATATCCCCACACCACTATAGCCTTTTTTTTGTGCCGAAAACCAATAGCAGTGATAACCCAAAGCTTCAAACAATGATTGGTCAATATCGGCTTCGTTGGCCTTAATTTCTTGAAGACATACAATGTCTGGATTTTCCTCTTGTAAAAAGGTTAAAAACCCTTTACTAAGGGCAGAACGAATTCCGTTTACGTTGTAAGAAATAACTTTCATGGTGGCAATGAATGGCGAAATTAATATAATTATCTGAATTGAATCAATTCTCCAAAAAAATAGCCCATGAATTCTCATGAGCTACTTAATTTATTTGTAAGATTTACTTAATCTTTTTTGGTCGGTTTAGAAAAAGCATCTCTCATATCGGTATCGGCTTTTATATTTTGCATTTTATAGTAATCCATAATGCCTAAATTCCCGCTTTTGAATGCTTCTGCCATAGCAATAGGAATAAGCGCTTCTGCTTCTATTACTTTAGCTCTTGCTTCTTGTGCTTTCGCTTTCATTTCTTGCTCTAACGCAATCGCCATAGCACGACGTTCCTCTGCTTTAGCTTGTGCAATATTTTTATCCGCTTCTGCTTGGTCCATTTGTAGTTTAGCACCTATGTTTTCTCCAATGTCAATGTCTGCAATATCAATAGATAATATTTCAAAGGCTGTACCTGCATCTAACCCTTTTGCCAAAACCCCTTTGGAGATTCTGTCAGGATTTTCTAATACTTCTTTGTGGTTTATTGCTGAACCAATTGTGGTTACAATACCTTCACCTACTCTTGCTAAAATAGTTTCTTCACCTGCTCCACCCACTAATCTAGAAATGTTTGCTCTAACGGTAACACGTGCTTTTGCTATTAACTGAATACCATCTTTGGCAACTGCAGAAACTGGAGGCGTGTCTATTACTTTGGGGTTAACACTCATATTCACCGCTTCTAATACGTCTCTACCAGCCAAGTCGATTGCTGTTGCCGATTTAAAGTCGAGCGCTATGTTTGCTTTGTCAGCACTAATTAATGCAGAAATCACTCTAATAACATTACCACCTGCCAAGTAATGCGCTTCTAACATGTCACTGTTAACGCTTAATCCTGCTTTTGTAGCATTCACAAGTCCTTTAACAATCAAATCTGGCGGCACTTTTCGCCATCTCATAAAGATTAAATCTAAAAGAGAAATCTTTACTTTAGATAAAATGGCAGAAAACCATAGTCCCAATGGAACAAAGTAAAGGAAAATAAAAAAGACAATAACGATGAGGATGATGCCACCCGCACCAAATAAGAAATTTGGAATTTGTAATAGACTCATATTGTGGTTTGTTTTATATAAATTTTTGTATTTTCAATTTTAATGATTTCAATGGTTGCACCAGATGGTATCATTTCTCCCATGCTGCTAACTTCTATGTCGTAATTGTTAACAATAGCCTGTCCCATAGGTCTAATAAAACTTGTTGTATAGCCCTTATCTCCCACATTTACAGGCGGAAGATTATTAACTTTACCATCTATATTTTCTTTGAGTGATGCTCTGTTCCAAATGCCGCTTTTTAAAGCAATAATAATACTTGCAATTAATAACAATAGTAAACCTAATAATGCCAAGTGTCCAGATGAAGTGCCATATAATGTGTATATTTTATACAAAGCATAAAGCCAAGCTGCACCTCCTAATAAACCAGTTATAAATCCAGGCGTTACAAATAGTTCTAACAAAATTAAAGCTAGTCCTAAAATGATTAAAATAATAATTAACGATGTCATCATGTTTACTTTATGTGTGATTTTAATAATTCTAAATCAGGAATATCGCCAGCACTCTCTAATACTTCTGCATATTGAATAATGCCATTAGCGTCTATCAAAAAAGCAGAACGTTTGGATACACCTTTCATTTCCAAAACAAACTGATCATACAAACAACCATATGCAGTTGAAGCCTCTTTATTGAAGTCGCTTAATAAGTCAAAATTTAATCCTTGTTCTTTTTTAAATTGACCTAATGAAAAAATCGAATCGACAGAAATACCAAAAACTCTTGCATTCAGTCCTTCGTAGTTGGCAATGTCATCTCTAACACCACAAAGTTCTTTGGTGCATGTAGAGGTAAATGCCAATGGGAAAAACAATAAAACTACATTGTGACCTTTTAATTCTGATAATTTGATAGCTTGTTTTTCAGTATTGTAAAGCGTAAAATCTGGGGCAGTATTTCCTATTTGTAAACTCATTTTTCTTTTTTTTTAAATTAATTTACGAATGTAATACATTTTGTTATTTGTGTACTAATTTTTCGATAAGAATAAGGCTAAAAAAAATCCAAGTTGAATGATATAGATAGCTAAAGACAGTTTGTTCTGAGGGAATTTAGTGAATTTTAAAAAGATGTAATGCAGCACAAATCCACTGATGAACCAACCTATGTAATTGTGAATTGGCACTGTTGTGTTTTTCCAAGCCCACATGTATTGTTTAATAGCAAATGGCTCGATAAAGAAATCTAATAATACCATTAATGATGCAGCAATTAAGCAATGTAAAAAAGGGTCTTTTACCAATGATTCTGCAATTTGTCGACTTAAATATAAGGTGGTAATCCATGTTACTCCCATCATTATTGGAGTATTCCAATACTTAAAACCCAAGGTTGGTCCGTAAGCATATTCGCCAAAAATAAGTCCTGTTTTTACTCCCACAACCTCTAAACCATACCCCACAAAAGCTAAAAATAAAGAGGTTAAAATGAAATTTTTGTCCCATTTTTTGTGATAAATTAACAACACGATTAATGTCAACAGCAAATTCACCCAAATAAGTTCGCGCATCAATCCCTTGGTTTCAGAAAACTGAAAGCCTGCATAACCAACAGAATAAACAATGAACAATAACCAACCCGCTGTATGTGGTTTAACTTTTATAGCCATAATTATTTTACAATAACGTCTGTAATGGTACTTTCTCCTATGGTTTCGTTAACAATTTCTATCACTTTGTGTTTGCTAAGGTTGACTTCACTTTTAATTACAGATGAATTAAAATAAAGATAAAGTATGCGGTCTTTCACGTACAATAATGTAGTATGTTCGGCAATGGTTTTGCCCATCATTTCAGCCCATTTTTCTTTAATAACACTTTCGGTTAGTCCCTTAGTCATTCGCTTGTCCTTTGTTATCAAATCCAAAGCTTCTGATATAGTAAATAAATGATTGGTCTTTTTCATACTTATAACTCTACGAATTTGGTGCTTTTATTACTGTTTTCAAAATATTTTCTCATCCTTTCTGCATGTGTGTCTGTTATGATGATTTGTCCAAATGACTCTTGAGAAATTAAATGAATAAGTTTTTCGGCGCGTTCCTCGTCTATTTTTTCAAAAATATCATCTAATAATAAGATTGGGGATTGTTTGACTGTTTCTGCTAAAAATTGATATTGTGCCAATTTTAAAGCAATAATAAATGATTTATTCTGCCCCTGAGAACCAAATTTTTTGAGTGGATAACCATTTATTTCAAATAAAATATCATCCTTGTGGATGCCCACACTCGTTCTTTGTATAGCCAAGTCCTTGTTTAAACTCGATTTTAATAACGTTTCAAAAGAATCTGAGTTTAAAGCACTTTCGTATTTTAATACAACTTCTTCTTTCCCCGACTTAAATGAACGGTAATATTGGTTGAAAGCGGCCTGAATTTCTTTTAATACAAGTTGTCTTTTTTGATGAATGTATTCACAAGGGGCCAACATTCTTTCATTAAAACTTTCTAATATTATAGAATCAAAGTGCTGATGGTCGGCAAATAATTTTAACTGTCGGTTGCGTTGGTCTAATAGTTTGTGATATTCGGAAAGGTGATTTAAATACACTCTATCGGTTTGACTAATCATAAGGTCGATAAATTTTCTTCTTTCATCGCTATTCCCTTTGATAAGTTCAATGTCGTCTGGGGTAATAATTACTACATTTATTAAACCAATATGGTGAATAAGTTTGTCGTATTGTTTACAATTTAATTTTAGTTTCTTCTTTTTGCCTTGCTCTATAATAAGCTGTATATCAAGCTGCTGTCCATTGTAAAATTCAGCATTTAAGGCAGCAGTAGTTTCTCCATGTAAAATCAATTGATAGTCTATGGCGTTAAAATAACTTTTGCATGCACTCAACATGAAAATGGCATCTAGCAAATTTGTTTTACCTTGACCATTCTTTCCCGTAATGCATGTTATATCTGTATTTAAGTCAATCTTAAAGTCTTTATGGTTCTTAAATTGATAAATTGATAAATTGTTTATTCGCACTTTTTGTATTGATAAATATATTTGATTACTTTTGCCGTTAATTTTTAAAAATCATGGCGAAGGCTGCAAAGATAAATTTTAATAAAGAAACTTACCTAAAATGGTACGAAATAATGCTGTTAATCAGAAAATTTGAGGAAAAATCAGCTCAATTATACGGTCAACAGAAAATAAAAGGATTTTGTCATCTATACATTGGACAGGAGGCTATTGTAGCTGGAATGGTTACTGCCACAACAAAAGACGATAAGTTTATAACAGCCTACAGAGACCACGGTCATGCTTTGGCATTGGGTGTTAGTGCAGATGCTTGTATGGCAGAATTATATGGTAAAGCGACGGGTTGTACCAAAGGTAAAGGTGGAAGTATGCACTTTTTCTCTAAAGAACATAATTTTGTTGGTGGACATGGTATCGTAGGAGGTCAAATTCCATTAGGTGCTGGTTTGGCTTTTGCTGAACAATACAATGGAACTAAAAATTTATGTGTTTGTTTCATGGGTGATGGTGCCGTAAGACAAGGTGCTCTTCACGAAACATTTAATATGGCGATGTTATGGAAACTTCCTGTAATCTTTATTTGTGAAAACAATGACTATGCAATGGGAACTTCCGTTGAAAGAACAACGAATGTATTGGATATTTATAAAATAGGTTCTGCTTATGACATGCCTTCTTTTCAAGTAGACGGAATGAAATGTGAAACCGTTCATGATGCTATTAAAGAAGCGGCAGATAGAGCAAGAAGAGGCGATGGTCCTACCTTCTTAGAAATTAAAACATACCGTTACAAAGGTCACAGTATGAGCGATCCAGCTAGTTACCGTACCAAAGAAGAATTGGCTCATTACAAATCATTAGATCCAATCGAAACTACCAAAGAAACCATACTTAAAAATAAATTTGCAAGTGAAGCAGACTTGGAAAAAATAGAAGAATCCATCATAGAAACAGTAAATAAATCAGTAGAATTTGCAGAAAACTCTCCGTATCCTGATGCAAGTGAGCTATTTAGCGATGTTTATGACGGAGATTATCCATTTATAATGGATTAATTAAAAAAAAGTGTATTTTTGCAACCTTTTATCAGAAAATTCATACAATGACACAACAAGATATTGAAGACAACAATCAAGAAATTGAAGTAAACGAAACTGAACAAACAGAATCTAGTGGACCATCGTCTGTTAGTCTATTTGTTGATAGAATTAAGGCTTGGATTAACACCCAAAATAAGACATTGGTATATGGCGTTAGCGCTCTATTATTATTGTTAGTAGGTGTAATTGCTTACCAATTTTTATACAAAATGCCACTAGAAAAAAGAGGTTTAGTTGCTATTATTCAAACACAACAAGATTTTGACAACGATTCTTTCAATGCTGTTATTAAAAAAGGACCTGCATTGGCAGATGAATTTAGTGGTACTAAAGCTGGCCATTTGGCTGCTTACATGACTGGTGCTTCATATCTTTATAAAGGTGATGCAAAAAAAGCAATCGAATTTTTGGAAGATGTGTCGTTTTCAGATAAAATAATGAAACCACAAGCTATTGGTTTATTGGGAGATGCACATGTAGAGAACAAAGATTTAGAAGCAGGGTTAAAGCACTACAATAAAGCAATAAATGCTTCTGAAAATGAGTTTTCAAAACTATGGTGGTCGAAAAAAGCGGCCCGTGTTTATGAAAAGAAAAATGAATGGAGCAAAGCTTTAGATATATACACAAGTTTGAAAGAAGAATTTCCGGAAAGCGAAGAGTTATTGGAAATAGAGAAGTATATAGCAAGAGCTAAAGCTAAAACTGACAACTACTAAGACAAATGTCTTCGGTTCACCAAAATCTCTCAGAGATTAAGAGTCTGCCAAATGGTGCAGGCAAAAAGATAGGAATTGTCGTTTCTAAATGGAATGATTCTATAACTAATGCATTGTTAGAAGGAGCGGTAAATACACTTCTTTCTGCTAATGTAAATCGTGAAGATATTATAATTAACGAAGTTCCTGGAACTTTTGAATTGCCCTTTGGAGCTCAAAGAATTCTCAAGGTAAAAAAGCTTGATGCAGTCATTTGTTTGGGTTGTGTCATTCAAGGAGAAACAAGACATTTTGATTTTATATGTGATGCCACTGCAAATGGCATTATGAGGGTTAGTTTAGACAACGAACTGCCCATAATATTTGGGGTTTTAACCACTGATACTTTACAGCAAGCCATTGACCGTTCAGGCGGACAGCATGGCAACAAAGGGGTAGAGGCAGCTGCGACAGCACTACAACTTTTGTAGATATTTGTTTTAGGTTTTTCGCCTTTTTCGTCATTTTTTTGTCATTTTTCTTATATTTTAATATCTTTCAGGGTTTGTTTAAAAAAATATTTTTTGAATTTTCAAAAAACATATTACTTTAGTGCCCTGAAAAAGTTTCAATATGAAAAAAATTATACAATTAATTCTCCCGATGCTTTGCTTTTTACTTTACAGTAATAATGCAAATTCACAAAACATTATTTATTCAGATACCTTTACCCAAGGTTCTGGATACGCTGCAGGAACCTCCCAATGGGATAATTGGGGTACTTTTAGAAGTGCATTAGATACCTCAACTCAAACTTTATTAAGGGTAACAGTTAGAGGTACTTTAGACCAAACAGGCAGAACTTGTACTGACAGAACAATCGTTAGGCGCTTAGCGGCAGCGTTAAGAAATGCAACTACTTACAATGCAACTTGCGGAAGTTTTGTATGGTCAGTAGGAAATTGTGGTGCAGGTCCTGAGTTGAATATCAATTCAGCTTCAAGTATCTGTGCTTGTAATGTTGGTTGGAGTGTAAGGCCTCAAATTAATGCTGGTAATCAAAACTGGGGTGGAGTAAATTCAAATACTTGCGGTGGACCAACACAACGTATTACGGTGATTTTCGAAAAACCATCTAAACCAAATGACATGGGTGTTACAGGTATAACTACTCCCGATTTATGTAATTTTACTCAAACTTTTGACGCTAGAATGACCAATTTTGGTACAACTAGAGTTGATAGTTTTAGATTGTATTGGTCAGTGAACGGAGTAACTCAAACACCTTTTTATGTTCAAAGTCGCTTAAGACCTAACAGAGATACTACTCTTAGATTGATAACCAATATGTCATTAACGGCTAATACAATGTACCGTTTCAGAGTATGGACTCACCGTCCTAATAACCAAACTGATTCTATTGCAGAAAATGATACACTTAGAACAAGTTTCTTCTTTTTAGGAAATCCCCTTCCACCTACAACTACCAATTTTGTTCAGTGCGGAAATGGTTTCCCTCGACTAAGGGCCACGCCAAATTCAAGTGCAGATTCTATACTTTGGTTTGACCAATCAACGGGAGGAAACCTCTTGGGTGTAGGTCGAAATATTCAAGGGCCTTATTTAACCTCCAATAGAACATTTTTTGCACAATCCATGAAATTTGGAGGAACAAGTAACATAGGTTTAGGATTTGGTGGAACTTCGATTTTGTCAGCGCAAGCAACGCAATTCAATGGATATACATTTAACGTTACTACAACTAAAAGTGTTTTAGTAGATAGTATTACGGTTAGATTGTATTGGAACTACCAAAATACGAATTTAAGAATATATTATAAATTAGGAACTCATGTTGGTTTCCAAAACAATGCGAATGCTTGGACTTTAGTTAATTCTGGTCAAGTAAGATACTTTACACAAGGAGGTCAATTTTTTGGAAGACTTTCAACAAGAAGTTTATTGCTTAATCAAGGTACAACCTATGGTTTTTATGTAACAACCGACCCAACAGTTGGTGCAGGTAACGACTTATGGGCTAAATTTGGTTCAACATCAAATACCAACGCTGATTTAACAATTACAGGTGGTGCATATTGGTATGGCTTATTTGCTTCAACAGGTGTTTTTACGCCTTATACAGGAGATGTTGAATTAATGACTAAAGCACAATGTACAAATTCTACAAGAACTGCATTAACCGTAACCGTAAAACCACGTCCTACAGGTGCAGAGCTAGTTACAGCATTGCCATTCCAAGGTCAAGTAAAACTAGGCTTACCTTCTAATCCTGATATTATTGAAGTGGGTAAAACATTAACTTACCAATTAAATCCTCCTACAGGATTTGTTAATGCTGATCATAATATCACTTGGGTTGTTAACAATGTTGTTGCAAGAACAAGAGGTGGTGTTGTAGTGCCTTCATCAGAATATACGGTTGTAGCACCTGGTTCATCAGGTCCTGGAACTATTACTTATGTACCTAAAACACAATTCTTAGATAGTTTTATTACTTTCTCTGTAAATTACTCAGACTTAGGTCCTCATTTCTGTGATTCAACAGTAATAAGAACCTTAGTGGTAGCATCAACTCCTAAACCTGGCTTTAAATTCCCACAATCAATTTGTTTAGGTGAAGCTACTTTCTTCGAAAATACAACAACTATACATTCTGGAAACAATAGCTTTATGTGGTATTTTGATGATGGGGATAGTTCAGATTTAAACAGTCCAGTTCACGAATACAAACAATCAGGTGTATACAATGTAAAATTAGTTGCTACAAGTTTCCCATGGAAAGTTAAGAAAGATACAACTATTGTTGTAGAAGTTGGTGAATTGCCAACAGTAGGTTTCAGAGTAAATAACAGATGTGAAGGTAATGCTCTTACATTTGTTAATACAACTTTCGTAGCTAACGGAGCGTTAAGCTATAAATGGGATTTTGGTGATGGTTCTCCAATTGTGAGCACTAGTTCGGCAGCAACTCAATCTAAAAATTACCCAAGAGCAGGTTCTTATAGAGTAACTTTAACTGCGGATGCTAATGGTTGTGTTGCCTCATTAACAAAAAATGCTTACGTATTTGCAAAACCAGTTTCTAACTTTATCGCACCAAGTTCAAATGTTTGTGAATTGACTGAAGCTGAATTTATCAATACTTCTACCATTTCTCAAGGATTAAAAGGTTCATTGTGGAATATGGGTAATGGATACTTAACAACTCAAAATAATGTAAAATATGCTTACACAACTGCAGGTACTTATAATGTTAAATTAATTTCAGTTTCAGAATTTGAATGTAAAGATTCAATCACTAAACAAGTAAGAATAGTGCCAACACCTCGTCCAAATTTTGTAGGTGACCAATTCTGTGATAACAAATTAACGAACTTTACCAATACTTCAGTAGTAGCAGTTCCTAATCCTGTTTATACTTGGACATTCAGTGATGGATTTACTTCACAAGCTAACAATGTAATTAACAAAGCTTGGGCACAAAACGGTCCAGTAACTGTAACTTTAAAGTCTAAATATACCAACTCTTGTGAGTCAAGTATTACCAAAACAGTGGATGTGTTAATTCAACCAAAAGCCAAATTTACTGTTCAAGATATTTGTTCAGGTGAATCAGCTCGTTTTGTTAACTTAACTGAAGGAGACAAAGCAGGTATTCAATACCTTTGGGATTTTGGAAATGGAACTGACAATACGCCAGCACCAGTTAGATTATACACTGTTCCACAAACAGAAACGTTCGAAGTTAAATTGTTAGCAACATACCCAGGTGGATGTACAGATACTGCAAAACAATTCATTACAGTTAGTGAAACACCTACTTGTGACTTTACCACTAAGGACAATGGATTTATGAATTTAACCTTTACACCATCTAATACTACCTATACCAAATATGAGTGGTTCTTTGGTGAAGGTGGATACAGTACTACGCCAGTTTCTACCTATAAATTTGCTTACACAGGTAACTTTAATGTAACAATGAAAGCAACTAATTCTATCGGTTGTGAATGTCAAATCACAAAAAGAATCAGTGCTAATACATCAGTTAATTCATTAAACAAAGTAAATGGTATTTCTATTTACCCTAATCCAAACAATGGAACATTCGAAATCAAACATTCAGCTAACAAAGCAATGAAGGTTGAAATTTACAATGTATTAGGTGCTAAAGTTTACAGTCAAAATTCTGACTTAGGAGCTTTAACAGTTAATTTGTCTAGTGAATCAAGTGGAGTATATTTAGTAAAAGTGACCGTAGACGGAGTAACTTCTGTTTCAAAAGTAACTTTAGCTAATTAAAAATAAGCCTTAATTAAAATTTAAAAAATGCCTTCAATTTATTGAAGGCATTTTTTTTGGTACTATATTTGAAAACCTTAAGTTATGATAACTCGTATTTATATTTTATTTTTAATATTACTCATCAGTGCGTTTAAATGTAAACAACCTTTAAATAAGAATTCTGACTTTGTGTTAAAGTCAGCTACAAAGATGAAATATTATGGAGGCGTTTATGGAAGTCCAATGGTAACAGTTTATGCCCTTCAAATGGAAGTTAAAAGGGGTTTTGAGATGGTTTGTGATAGTTCATATGCGGAAGGTAAGATTGACGAGCTAATTATTCAAATAGACAGTTTTAATACTTCCCAAACTGCAGTACTCCAAAAAGGGCAATTGGTGACTTGTATATTGTCCTTAAAAACAGAAAGTGTGCAAAATGCGGGGGATTTTCAGGTGATTACTCCTGGAAGTTTGGAAAGAAAAGCCCCTGTAGATGTTCCAAATTCAGTGTGTTTGAAGTACAAGGGAGGTCGTTCAAACATATTGATAGTCAATGATATAATTGAGTTAAAACCATTGATGGCGCCTTAGGTTTTTTGGGGTAATAATAACTTATTTTTAAAAATGGTATTTTTTTTAGACATATTGTTTGTAAATTGGGATTATTAACTTAATTTTGCAGTCCAAATTTTTAAAAGCATGTACGCTATAGTAGAGATTGCAGGTAAACAATTCAAAGTAGAACAAAATAAATATATCTACACCCATCGCTTAGGAAATGAAGCTGGTTCTTCAGTTACATTTGACAAAGTGATGTTAATCGACAACAGTGGTAAAATATCTGTTGGTTTGCCAAGCATAAAAGGAGCCTCTGTTACCGGTAAGGTATTAGAGCATTTAAAGGATGACAAATTAATTGTTTTCAAAAAGAAAAGAAGAAAAGGTTACAAAAAGAAAAATGGTCACAGAACCTATTTGTCGAAGGTTTTAATTGAAACAATCAACGCTTAATAAGATAATACAATGGCACATAAAAAAGGAGCAGGTAGTTCGAAGAACGGACGTGAGTCACATAGCAAACGCTTAGGTGTAAAAATCTACGGCGGTCAAAATGTTATTTCTGGTAACATTATTGTTCGTCAAAGAGGTACAAAACATCACCCATCAGAAAATGTAGGTATTGGTAAAGACCATACTTTATTCGCTTTGGTTGACGGTATTGTAAAGTTTACAAAAAAGAAAAATAATAGATCATACGTTTCAGTTGTTGCTGAAGCTTAATAATTAACAATATGCATTTATCAACTCAAGAGAAAAAAGAAATTTTTCAAAAATTTGGTGGTTCAGAAACCAATACTGGTTCAACTGAAGGTCAAATTGCGATGTTTACAGAACGTATTAATTTTATCACAGGACACTTGAAAAAAAATCCAAAAGATTTTGCTTCTGAGTTAAGTCTAGTAAAATTAGTAGGTAAACGTAGAGCATTACTTGATTATTTAGCTAAACAAGATATTTTCAAATATCGTGATTTAATTAAACAATTAGGAATCAGAAAATAGTCTGCGTAAGCAAAACTTTTAAAATTTTAATGTCATAAAGCCCCCCATTCGGAGGGCTTTTTATGTTTAAAAAATAATAATTATATATGTCAAATAAACCACAAGGATTTAGAAGCTCAATTGATTTGGGCAATGGAAAATCAATTGAAATTGAAACTGGTATCTTAGCTAAACAAGCCCATGGCAGTGTTGTAGTTAAATGCGGAAATACCATGATTTTAGCGGCTGTTGTCTCTAACAAAGAGGCTAAAGAAAATGTAGACTTTCTACCACTTACGGTAGATTACCAAGAAAAATTTGCCTCTGTAGGAAGAATCCCTGGAAGCTTTCACAGAAGAGAAGCTAAATTAACAGATTATGAAGTTCTTGTTAGCCGTATCGTTGATAGAGCCTTAAGACCTTTGTTCCCTGAAGATTATCACGCTGATACTCAAGTAAACCTTACCCTTATGAGTAGTGATAAATCATTACCCCCTGATTGTTTAGTAGGACTTGCTGCCTCTTCTGCTCTTATGGTTAGTGATATTCCTTTCTTAGGTCCTATCTCTGAAGTTCGTGTAGCTAAGGTGAATGGTCAATTAATGATTAATCCAACCGAAGATTTAATAGCTAATGCAACTCTTGAACTTATTGTATCTGGTACCGAAAAAGATATTAATATGGTGGAAGGTGAATGCAGTGAAGTTTCTGAAGAGGAAATGTTGGAAGCTATTAAATTTGCTCATAATGCTATTCAACTACAATGTAAAGTTCAGTGGGATTTGTGCGAAAAAATGGGTGGTAAAAAACCTGTTAGAGAATATTCTCACGAAACACATGATTTGGAATTGAAAAAACATATTTGGGAATCAACCTATGATAAAGTTTATTCTGTAGCAAAAAGTCAATTGCCTAAAGCGGATAGAACAACCCAATTTAAAGCAATTATTGAAGAATATACTACTGCCTTAACGGAAGAGGATAGAGTGGCTAAAGCTTTCTTAATCAAAAAATATTATCATGATGTTGAAAAAGAAGCAATGAGAAGAATGATTGTAGATGAAAAAATCCGTTTAGATGGTAGAAAACTAGATGAAGTTAGACCAATATGGTCAGAAATTGGTTACTTGCCAGCAGCTCACGGTTCTGCAGTATTTACACGTGGTGAAACCCAATCTGTTACCACAGTAACTTTAGGAGGTAAATTAGACGAACAATTACTTGATGCACCAATGAATTATGGATACAGTCGTTTAATGTTGCATTATAATTTCCCAGCTTTTTCTACAGGTGAAGTTAGACCAAATAGAGGCCCAGGAAGACGTGAAATTGGTCACGGTAACTTAGCTCTTAGAGGTTTGAAAAAAGTATTACCAGCTGATAATGCCTATGTTGTAAGAATAGTAAGTGATATTCTAGAATCTAATGGTTCTAGTAGTATGGCTACAGTTTGTGCCGGTAGTTTAGCTTTAATGGACGCAGGTATCAAAGTAACTAGCGGTGTAAGTGGTATTGCTATGGGATTAATCAGTGATACTAAATCAGGAAAGTACAGCATTTTGTCTGATATTTTAGGAGATGAAGACCATTTAGGTGATATGGACTTTAAAGTTGTAGGTACAGATAAAGGTATTACTGCTTGTCAAATGGATATCAAGATTGATGGCTTAAAATGGGAAATGTTGGAAGAAGCACTTGCTCAAGCTAAAAAAGGAAGAGCTCATATCTTGAATGAAATGAATAAAACCATTTCTTCTGCAAATACTGAATTTAAACCACATACACCACGTATTGAACGTGTAATCATTGATAAAGACCAAATAGGTGCAATCATTGGGCCTGGAGGTAAAGTTATTCAAGGAATTCAAAAAGACACCAATACGACTATATCTGTTACTGAAATCGAAAATCAAGGTATCGTTGAGATATTATCTGAAAATGGTGATAATATGGCTGCCGCACTTAGAATTATCAAAGGGATAGTTGCTGTTCCTGAAGTAGGTGAAGTGTATGAAGGAAAAGTGAAAAGTATTGTTGAATTTGGCGCATTTATCGAAATTCTACCAGGAAAAGATGGTTTATTGCATATCAGTGAAATCAGTTGGGATAGAATCGCTAAAATGGATGGAATCTTCAAAGAAGGCGAAATTGTAAAAGTGAAATTGGTTGAAGTTGACAAAAAAACAGGTAAATTAAGACTTTCTAGAAAAGTTCTTTTGCCTAAACCAGAACAAGAATCTAACAAATAAAAATACCTAATTTCTATTATTAAAAAGCGAACTATCTTTAGTTCGCTTTTTTTATTTTCATATCTACCATATTTTTTTAGGTTGAAAATAGATTTAATTGTTAATTTGTAGAAGTTTTGAATAAAGTCATCATTTTTTCTGCACCCTCTGGCAGTGGTAAAACAACTGTGGTAAATCATTTACTAAATGTAATCCCTGAATTAGGGTTTTCTATTTCTGCAACCACCAGAAAACCTCGAATAAATGAGGAAAATGGAAGAGAATATTATTTTTTAGATGAAAATGACTTTAACACCAAAGTAGCTAATAATGAATTTTTGGAGCATGAAGAGGTTTACAAAGGGATTCATTATGGTACCCTAAAATCAGAAGTAGAAAGATTATGGTCACTTGGCAAAACCGTTGTGTTTGATGTAGATGTTTTAGGAGGTATGAATATAAAAAAACAATATGGTGATGCCGCACTCTCTGTTTTTCTCAGACCACCAAGTATTGATATCTTAATGGAACGTTTAAAGAAAAGAAGTACTGAAGTTGAACATCAGCTTAATATGAGAATAGAAAAAGCGCAAGAAGAACTTAAGTACGAAAATAAATATGACGTTGTTATAATCAATGACCAATTAAGTCTGGCTCTTACTGAAGCAGAAACGATAGTAAAAAAGTTTATTAATTCTTAATCTACTCAAATGAAGATTGGCCTTTATTTTGGTTCTTTTAATCCCATTCACATAGGTCACTTGGCAATAGCTCAATATTTCATTAATGAGCATGTTTTTGATAAGATTTTATTCATAGTATCCCCACAAAATCCTTTTAAAGACAACAGCGATTTAATAAATGGTCAATTGCGTTTAGAAATGGTAAAAGAATCAATTAAAGACAATTCTTGTTTTGAATGTTGTGATATTGAATTTAATTTACCCTTACCATCTTATACTTACCTTACCTTAGAAGCCCTTAAAAATATTTATGTAAATGATGATTTATCCATAATAATGGGTAGTGATTCCCTTGTTTCATTACCACGATGGCATCAGGTAGACACACTTTTAAAAAGTAAAATTGTCATTTATAAAAGGAGTGAGTCTTTTGATAATCCATACCCTAAGCATTCTAATATAAGTATTATCGATGCCCCTTTGCTTTCTATCTCTGCAACTTATATCAGAGGTTTACTTAATCAAAACAAAAGTATCCGTTACTTGGTTAAAGATTCTATCATTCCACTATTAAAAAAATAATTACATTTGCATTATGTCCGTAGGATTTGAAATAAAAACAGCTGCACAATACGCAGCGGAAGGGAAAGTTCCCGAAGTGCTTTTTTTTGTTGGTTGCGCCGGTAGTTTTGATGAACGTGCCCAAAAAATTACCAAAGCTTTTGCCAAAATTTTAAACCATTGTAATATAGATTTTGCTATTTTAGGTCAGGAAGAAGGCTGCACAGGTGACCCTGCTAAACGTGCCGGAAATGAATTCTTATTCCAAATGTTAGCAATGAATAATATTGCAGTTCTAAATGGTTATGGAATCAAAAAAATTGTAACCGCTTGCCCACATTGTTTTAATACTTTAAAGAATGAATATCCTTCCCTAGGAGGTCAATACGAAGTTGTTCATCATACACAATTTTTACAACAACTTATTAATGAAGGTGTTCTTAAAGTAGAAGGAGGGGCTTTTAAAGGTAAAAAAATCACCTATCACGACAGCTGTTATTTAGGCAGATCAAATAATGAATACGTTGCTCCTAGACGCATTTTAGAGGTATTAGACGTTGAATTACATGAAATGAAACGCTGTAAGTCTTCTGGACTGTGTTGCGGTGCTGGTGGAGCTCAAATGTTTAAAGAAGCAGAAAAAGGTAATAAAGAAATTAATATTGAGCGTGCAGAAGAAGCAGTAGCTACTGGAGCCAATATTATTGCAGCTAATTGTCCTTTTTGCATGACGATGTTAAGAGATGGGGTTAAAAATCAAAATAAAGAAGATTCAGTTCAAGTGTTAGATATAGCAGAATTGGTAGCACAAGCCAATGATTTGTAGTTTTTTTAATTTATAAAGACTTAAAAAGCCCTCATTGAAGGGCTTTTTTTATGTATTTTCAATGGAGTTTTATCTTTAGTTGGTCACGACTTAGATGAGTTCGTCAAAGGGGAAAAAGCTAAGATGTTTTGTTGGTGATAAAATCAAGAAAGTCGGAACATATAATTACATAAAAAAAGCCCTCGTAAAAGGGCTTTTTTATGTATTGTCAATTTAAGATTTTATCCATTTAATGCAGCAGCACCACCAACAATTTCGGAAATTTCGTTCGTAATAGCAGCCTGACGACCTCTGTTATAAACCAATTTCAATTGTTTTAATATTTCACCTGCGTTATCTGTTGCTTTATCCATTGAAATCATTCTTGCACCATGTTCACTAGCAAATGAATCAAGTAAACATCTGTATAAGTCAGTTTTAATAGATAATGGTAACAATGATTCTAATAATTGAATTTTGTTTGGTTCAAAAATATAATCATTTTGTGTGGTATCGATATTAGATTTTTTAATGGTAATAGGCAATAAAATATCATTACTGATAATTTGAGTTGCTGCATTTTTGAATTTATTATAAACCACTTCAATGCGATTGTAATGGCCGTTTAAAAATTCTGTTAATAAGGCATCTCCTAATTTAAAGCTATTTTCTGCATTTAAGCTTGTAAACAAAGTTACATTTTCTGTACGGTGTTTAAGGTCATGTTTTTTTAAATTTTCATAACCTTTTTTACCTATGTACATTAAATCAATAGATTTAGATTCTACTTGCGCAGCATAATCAGTTTTTAAAAGTTGATTTACACGTTTAATAACGTTGGCATTGAAACCACCACATAAACCTCTATCACTTGTAATAACGACTAATAATACTTTGTCTAATTTTTGTTCTTTGAAATATTTGGACAATTGTTCATTGTCTGCACTGTCGCTTAAATTTTTAAGAACGCCACTTAGTTTATCAGCATAAGGGCGCATTTGTGTAATGGCAGATTGAGCCTTTCTCAACTTAGTTGCAGACACTAATTTCATCGCTTTGGTAATTTGTTGCGTTGAAATTGTTGAACTAATTCTGCTTCTTATTTCTTTTAAATTTGCCATTCTTAATTATTTATTGCTAAATTATGCTTTGTAATTTGCAGCTAAAGTTTTGCCTATTTCTTCTAATTGTGAAGTAATTGAATCATCAATTTTTCCAGCAGCTAGTTGGTTTAACAAATCTTTGTGTTTATGTTCCAAAATTTCTAAGTATTCTGCTTCAAACTGACGCACTTTATTTACTGGAACACTGTTCAATGCACCTTTAGTTCCTAAGTAAATAATAGCTGTTTGTTGTTCAACACGAAGAGGAGAGTACTGACCTTGTTTTAGGATTTCAACGTTTCTTGAACCTTTTTCTAAAACTGATTTTGTAGCAGCATCCAAATCAGAACCAAATTTAGCAAATGCTTCTAATTCTCTGTATTGAGCTTGGTCAAGTTTTAATGTACCGGCTACTTTTTTCATTGATTTAATTTGAGCATTACCACCCACACGTGATACTGATATACCAACGTTAATAGCCGGTCTAACACCACTATTGAATAGGTTAGATTCTAAGAAAATCTGACCATCTGTAATTGAAATTACGTTGGTTGGGATATAGGCAGAAACGTCACCTGCTTGTGTTTCAATAATAGGCAAAGCAGTTAATGAACCACCACCTTTAACTTTTCCTTTAAGAGATGGAGGTAAATCATTCATGTTCGAAGTGATTTCATCAGATGCGTTTAATTTACATGCTCTTTCTAACAAACGACTGTGTAAGTAAAACACGTCACCTGGATAAGCCTCACGTCCTGGTGGACGTCTTAATAACAATGAAACCTCACGGTATGCAACCGCTTGTTTAGATAAATCATCATAAACAATTAATGCAGGCAAACCTCTGTCTCTGAAAAATTCTCCAATTGCAGCTCCGGCCATTGGCGCAAAGAATTGAAGTGGAGCAGGTGCAGAAGATGGTGCAGAAATTACAACCGTGTATGGCATAGCCCCTTTTTCTTCTAATGTTTTAACAACTTGTTTTACAGTAGATTCTTTTTGACCAACTGCAACATAGATGCAATATACAGGTTTCCCTTTTTCGTAAAATTCTTTTTGGTTGATGATAGTATCAATTGCAACCGCAGTTTTACCTGTTTGACGGTCACCGATAATCAACTCACGTTGACCTCTACCAATTGGAATCATTGCGTCAATCGCTTTGATACCAGTTTGTAATGGTTCTTTAACCGGTTCACGGTATAAAACCCCAGGCGCTTTACGCTCAAGTGGCATTTCGAAGAACTCACCAGTTAATGCACCTTTACCATCGATAGGCTCACCCAAAGTATTGATAACACGACCAAGCATACCTTCAGTAACATTTATTGAAGCGATTTTGCCAGTACGTCTTACAGTATCACCTTCTTTAATTTGTGTACTGTTACCAAATAATACCGCACCGATATTGTCTTCTTCTAAGTTCAATACGATTGCTTTCATGCCATTTTCAAATTCAATCAATTCACCAGATTGAACTTGTGTTAAGCCATGAATACGAGCGATACCATCACCTACTTGAAGAACAGTACCTACTTGTTCTAATTCAGATTCGGTTTTAAAATTTGTTATTTGTTGTTTCAATATTGCTGAAACTTCATCAGGTCTAATGTCTGCCATGATTTTTTATTTGTTTTATGCGATGTTTAATTCTTTTTTTAATTTTCTGAGTTTTGCTGAAATACTAGTGTCCAATAAACGGTCACCAAATTTAATTACAAAACCACCTATTATATCTGGATTGATTTGAGAATTCAATTCAACCTCTTTTGCAGATGTTTGTTGTTTAACATATGCCTTAATGTCTTCTTTTGTAGCGTTGTCTAATTCAATAGCAGAAGTTAAATCTACTCTTTGAATTCCTAAATGCTGTCTGTATAAATCAATAAATGATTCAGCAATTTCATCAAGCAAGTCCTCTCTCTTTTTAAGACATATCAATTCAATAAAACGACTACTAATAGTTCCAAAGTTTGAAAATATTTGCTTTAATGCCTTTAATTTTTCATTAGGATTGATGATTGGATTTGACAATACATTCATTAAATCTTTACTGTTTTTACAGGTATTAGCAATTAATTTCATGTCTTGAGCCGTTTCCTCAATCACTTTGTTTTCAAAAGCTTGTTGAAATAATGCGGATGCGTATCTATTTGCAATTTTATGTTCTGACATGCTTTTTAATTAAGCGTTTGCTTGTTGTGTATTATTAAGGTCGTTGATGTGACTCGTAATGATTGTTTTTTGTTGATCGTTATCAGCAAGTTGATTGCCAATTAATTTTTCAGCAATAGCAATAGACATTGAAGCAACTTGACCTTTCAATTCGGCAATAGCAACAGCTTTTTGCTTATTGATTTCTTCAGATGCAGCTTGGATAATGCGTTTGCCTTCATCCTCAGCTGATTTTTTAGCATCACTGATAATAGTTTCTTTCATCACTTTTGCTTCTTTTAATAACTGATCTCTTTCTTCACGTGCTTGTTTGTACAATGCTTCGTTATCACTTTTAAGTTTTGAAAGTTGATCTTTAGCTGCCTCAGCAGATTTTAAAGCTTCTTCGATAGAATTTTCTCTTTCTTTTAAAGCACTTAGGATTGGTTTCCATGCAAATTTTTTAAGTAAAAATAGCAATAAACCAAAAACTAAAACCATCCAAAAGGTTAATCCTATACCGGGTAATACTAATTCCATTTTTTTGTTTTTTTAAATAAATTTAAAAACAAGGGATTAAATTAATAATCCCCTGTTATTTTTTTATGGTTTCTTTTATTGATATTAAACGAACAATATCAATAAACAAAGTACGATAGCAAAGAATACCGCACCCTCAACAAGAGCAGCAGCAATAATCATGTTTGCTCTGATGTCTCCAGTTGATTCTGGTTGACGTGCAATGCTTTCTAAAGCTGACTTACCAATGTTACCAATACCGATACCAGCAGCGATAGCTGATAATCCTGCTCCGATCGCAGCGCCTAATTTTGAAGGGTCTGCTGATACTGTTTGTAATAGAATTTCTAAAATTGACATATTTATTTGGGTTTTTATTTTGTTGTTTGTTTTATTTTAATGATGGTCTTCTGCGTGGTGATGCTCTTCTGTAGCCGAACCAATATATAAAGATGCTAATAACGTAAATACGTATGCTTGTAAAAAGGCTACCAATAATTCCAATACACTCATGAATAAGGTAAAGGCTACCGATAATATTGATGTGCCAAATCCTGCAACTGCGCTTTTCTCTCCGAAGATGAATATTAAACTGAAAAATCCTAAGATGATAATGTGACCCGCTGTAATGTTTGCAAACAAACGCAGCATCAATACAAATGGTTTTAATACAACACCTAATATCTCAATTGGTATTAATAAAATCCACAATGCTTTAGGTACATCTGGCATAAAGATGTGTTTCCAATAGTGTTTGTTTCCCGAAAATGAAACAACCAAGAAAACAACAATCGAAAGAACCATGGTTACTGCAATATTTCCAGTTAAGTTAGCACCAAATGGAGCAATAGGAATTAATCCCATCAAGTTATTGATGAATATGAAAAAGAATATCGTTAACAACATTGGTAAGAATTTCTCATAGTGAGCGCCTACAGATGGTTTAACAACTTCGTCTCTTATAAATATAATAATTGGTTCTAGTAATGATTGGATTCCCTTTGGAGCAGATTTCCCTCTTGTTTTGTATGATTTTGCAATGCTTAAGAATATCCAAAGTAATAGTATTGCACTAACAAATAAAGCAATAACGTTTTTAGTAATGGATAAATCCATTGGAATTTCGTTGCTTACTTTATTTTTCTCGTCATAGTTTAAATGACCGCTTGCGTCTGTTTTGTATATTTTTCCTTTGTGTAAGAAATAATGATTGCCTTTGCTTTCTACAACTTGATGGCCATGTTCGAATTTTCCAGATGAGAAAATGTGCAAACCATTGTCATAAATAATAACAGGTAGAGGAATACTTACTGGATGTCCCGGAGATAAATCCATAATGTGCCAATCATGGGCATCTTTAACGTGATCTAATATCATGTCTCCTGGTTTGAACTTCTCATGCGTCGCAGCATGGTGGGTTTCTCCCTGATGCTGTTCACTTGAATGGCTGTTTGTCTCAGAAACATGGTCTGACGCAAGTAAAATAGAGCTTTGCAAAAGCAGAATTAAGCAAGCAAAAGATAAAATCTTGAAATTTGTTATTTTTGAAAGTCCTTTATTTTCGGGCATTTTCGTTGGCTTTTTGATTTCCTAAATCGGGGCGCAATTTATGGAGGATTATTTTAATTTCAAAACCCATAAAGATAAAATATGAACAAATTAAAAAAACAATCCCAATTTTATTGGTTATGTCGCTGATTAGTAGATATATAAGGAATAAAAAAATGATTAATATCATTCTTAGTCCTGTGACCCCAAAAAACACGGCATTGAACCTACTCTGATTTGTACTTATTGATTCGCCGATTTTGAATGTTCCAAAGCTAAAAGCTATAAAGTAGATAAATAAAATTGAACTCAATAGCATTGCATCTTTTGAACTTGTGGCTAATTTAGGTATTACAAAACTCAATATCGATAGACCGACAAATAGAAAAAGATTTGTTATTGTATGTTTTTGTTTCATTATTTTAATTGTTTAATCATGTAATACATGGCGCCTATTAATCCTAAAAAAACTCCTATTATTGTAAATATAGGCAATTTGAAAGTAAAAAATTGGTCTATCCACCTTCCAGCAAAGGTTAAAATGACAACAAAAAGTGCCATTTGTATGCCCAATCCTGAAAATTTTACAATATTATTTATTTTTTTATTTTGATTCAATACTTGCAGTTTGGTTCATGTTACAGTGACCATTAAACTCAGCACCACTCTCTATGACAATTTTATTGGTTTTTATATTTCCGTATATTTTAGCACTAGCTCTCAAAAAAAGTGTTTCTGTAATTTCAACATCTCCAGTTATTTTACCCGACACATCGGCACTCCTTGCTTTTACATCTCCTTTTATTGAAGCACTTACACCCATTGCTATTTTAGATTTTGAAACAACATTTCCTTCTATAGAACCATCAATTCTTAAATCCCCTTCTGATGTTAAATCTCCTTTTATAAGCGTTCCTGCCCCTATCATATTTAAAGCGGCATTCTGTGCGGTTTCACTTTTGTTATTTTTGTTCAACATGTTTGCAATATTATTAAAAAACTATCAAATTATTTGGATTCATTGCTATTCCATTTCGCCACAACTCAAATCTAAGTTTTTTGATGTCTTTTTTATTTTCTTTATATCCTATAATTCCTATGGTTTCTCCGGCTTTTACTATGCTGCCAACCTCTTTGTACAAACCCAAATTGTATTTGTATACCGATAGCCAATTATTATCGTGTTGTATCGCTATAGCATACCCAAAGTCTGGCGTCCATCCTTTGTATATGACAGTTCCATCCAACACTGATTTTACTGTTTCGTCTGCAATAGGCTTAATTTCTATGTATGGATTTTGAATATTAAAGATTTGAGTGATTTCACCTTTCAATGGGGTGAAAAACAAGTCATCATATTCCCTGTAATAATCTTCCTGAATATTGTTTTCTGTAATTTGTGTAGATTTGGCTTCCACAGGTTTTTGATCTGTTTTTTGAGCTCTGTCTATTTTTTGTTGGGCATCTTTTACTCTCGAACCATCTGCTTTGGTTTCGTTAATACTCAACTCAACTTTTCTGCTGTTATCCTCCTTATAGGGAATGTCGTAGGCAGTAATTTCTTCTCCGTTAATGATTTGTTTGAGCGCCAATTCCCTTTTTTGGGACATATTGAGTTCTGTTTCAAGCTTATTTAGCTTCTTTAGGATTTCATTTTTAACTTTTCCGTCCAATCCTGTGTTGTAACCAGGAGAATAATCTTTGATAATGGGAAATAAAGTAAAGATACCCCAGCTGATTAAAGAAAATATAAGCAAACCCGCACTAGCAACCAATAATACGTTGAAAGGCGTAAGGCTTAAAGAGGCTTTTTCTTGAAAGTTTGTTTCGTTGATAACAAACAATCTATACCTGCTTTTGAGCTTTTTTAAAATTTTTCTCTTATTTTGTTTATCATCCATGAAAAAAATTACTTAACAAACAATAAATTTGCGTTTTCAAAGTTAATAGGTTTTAATTCAATAAAAAATAATTGTTTAAAAAGTTTCTACTCATATCGATTCTTGTTCCTTGTATTGCCAATGCTCAGTCGTGGTTGTCTAAAGTTTGGCATAATTCTGTGTCACACTATAATTATTACTACAATGCAAATGTAATAGTTACTGATGCGAAAGTTGAAGCTACGACAGGTTACAAGGATAATTTTAAAAATATTCTTAATCTGTATCCATATCCCGATGAAAGTTCTTTGAAAGGGAACGCAGCCAAAATGGATGAAGCGATAAAAAAATGTTCTTATATAATAGACAAGCATAGTAAATCTAAATGGGTAGATGACGCCTACCTATTAATGGGTGATGCCCGTTTCTTTAAAGGGGACTTTTATTCTGCTATTGAAGTGTATGAATATGTTATTTCTAATTTTAAAAATTCTCCTGCAGCTCACCAAGCTGAAATAAATTTGCTCATTACTTATTTGCAATTAGGTAAAAATGAAGATGCTGAGTCGCTTTACACCAAGCTAAAAACTAACAAAACCTTTAGTAAACACCTGTCGTATCAATTGGATATTGCAGGTGCCGCTGTTAATATCAGACAAGAAAAATATCTTATTGCTATCAAATTGCTTGAAAATGCGCTTCCTCATTTTAAAAATAAAGCAAGTAAAATAAGATACAACTTCGTGTTAGCCCAATTGTATATTCTTACCAAAAATAACTATCAAGGAGTTGAAAAATACAAAAAGGTTATAAAAATTAATCCTCCGTATGAATTTGCATTTAACGCTAAGCTAAATATAGTAAAAGCCATTAATGTTAAAAATAAAGGTGAAATCAGAAATGCTAAATTGTTATTGCAAGGCATGCTCAAGGATGATAAAAATATAGATTATTTTGATGTAATCTACTATGAACTTGGTCAACTTGAACTGTTAGATAAAAATGATTCAAAAGCAATTTCGGAATTTAAGAACGCTCTCTCTTCTAAAACATCTGATATTGGAATCAAAAGTTTGAGTTATTTGGCGCTTGCCGATTTATTCTTTAAAAGTCAAGATTATGAAAATGCTCAAGTTTATTATGACAGCGCCGCAAGAACTGTGGAAGTAACAAATCCTAATTATCAAAGTATTCAAAATAAAAATTTGGTTCTTAGTGACTTAATTAAACATTTGGTGAATATCAAAGAGAAAGACAGTTTGTTGCGCCTAGCTGATAATGAAAAATTGAGGGAAAAAACCATTGATAAGCTCATTAAAGAAGCGAAGGACAAAGAATTGGAGGCCAAACGTATTGAAGAAATACAGAAAACCAACCAAGATGCTTTTGCTCAAAATACCCAAAATGTAACAACTACTAATTTCCCATTTTATAATCAAACCGCCAAAACAAAAGGATTACAAGACTTTCAAAAAATATGGGGAACGCGTAAACTAATGGATTTTTGGGCCATTAGTAGCAATAAAACTGCTATTTGGAAAGAGGTTAACGATGCCCAAGAAAACAATGATTATGGCAATGATGAGAAAATAAAGGTTATGGGTAAAGTTTCTGACGAGAGAAAGAAATATTATGAAGCTATCCCTTTTTCGAAAGCGGATAAGGATAAAATGAAATCCGAAATAGCTGAATCTTATGTCTTAGGGGCTAATGTTTATTTCCAAAACCTAAAAGAATATGACAAAGCCCAAAAAATGCTACTTGAGCTCAATACTAAATACCCCAAAAACAGTTACGAACTCAATTCTTGGTATTTATTGGCCAAAATAGCCCAAACTAAAAACGATGTCAATCAGTTTAACTATTACTATAACCTGATCAAATCTTCAGATTCCACAAGTAATTTCCTAATTGCTTTAAAAAACTCTGAGGGTTCTGATTCCGTGGTTAATCAATCGTCTAAAAGTAATGTTTCAGAAGAGGTGGAAAATCAATACCGTGCCTTTTACTCATTGTACAAAGATAAAAAATATGATGAAGCACTTTCTCTAAAATCTCAGAACGATAAAAGCAATCCAGGAAGTCCTCTTCAAATACAATATGATTTTGTGGAAGCGTTGTGTTATGCTCAAAAAGGTGATATGGCCACGTTTGAACAAAAAATTACGGCTATTATCAATAATTACCCCAATACAGAAATTGCCCAACGTTGCGAAGAAATGGTATATAAACTTAAAGTAAAACGCGGTGAAATTGTGGAAACCAATTCAGTTAGCACTAAATATACATTAAACGAGTCTGCCGACCATTTTTACATCTTGTTAATCCCAAAAGCGGTTGATTTTACTAAAGTTAAAATTGCTTTCTTAAACAGAAATAAAGCTTTGTATACCAATGACGGTTTAAGAGTAACTAATTCATTGTTAGGAGATAAGTTTCAGATTTTAATTGTCAATAACTTCAAATCTCTTGACGATGCCAAACGCTATATTAAAGACGTTGCTAATGATCCTAAATTTCAAGAAGAATTAAATTTAGGTCTGTTCTTTAAACAGTTTATCATTGGAAAAGATAATTTTTCTATTCTTGTAACCGATAAAGTAATCGAGGATTATGAATCATTCTATAATACAAACTACAACAAATAATTAATCAACTATGTCAAAATTCTGGAAATATTACCTCTATTTTTTATTGTCTATTCCCTTGTTCTTTTTTCTGGTCAACCTAGGAGTATTGGGTTATATGCCAGATATTGAAGAGTTGGAAAACCCCAAAAGTGCCCTAGCTAGTGAATTGTACAGTGAGGATGGTGTCGTTTTGGGTCAATATTTTATTCAGAAACGTTCCAATGTTGATTACCGTGATATTGCCCCAAGTATGTTTGATGCCCTTATTTCTACCGAAGATGAACGTTTTTTTACTCACTCAGGAATCGATGTTAAACGTTTGTTGGGTGCTGTTGTAGGATTAGGGAAAAAAGGGGGTGCGAGTACCATTACTCAACAGCTTGCTAAGAATTTGTTTCACTACGAAGATGGAATTCGACCAAGTTTGCCAATCAGACTCATACAAAAACTAAAAGAATGGGTTATTGCGATTAAACTCGAACGTAGATATACCAAAGAAGAAATAGCAACCATGTATTTGAATACAGTTCAGTTCTCTGGAAATTCTTATGGTATCAAATCGGCTTCAAAGGAATTTTTTAATAAACAACCCTCTGATCTTAGTATTCAAGAATCGGCAGTATTGGTGGGTGTATTAAAAGCTATAACCATATACAATCCCAAAAGAAATCCTAACAATTCGTTGGCTAGAAGAAATACAGTTTTAGGTCAGATGCTTCGTAATGAAAAAATTACCAAGAATGGTTTTGATTCCCTAAAGGCATTGCCTATTGAACTCAACTACCAATACGAAGACCACAATTCTGGATTGGCCGTTTATTTTAGAGAATGGCTCAAACGTGATTTAAATAAATGGTGTAAGGAAAATAAAAAACCGAATGGCGAAAACTATAATCTATACAAAGATGGATTAAAAATTTACACTACAATTAATTCTAAACTACAGACTTATGCCGAAGAGTCTGTGAAAATGCACTTAACAGAATTGCAAGGTCAATTTGACAAATCATGGGGTAGTAGAGAGCCTTGGAGAGACGAAAACTGGAAAGTTTTACCAGAATATCCAATGCAAGAGTTGCGAAAAACAGAAAGATACAGATTGCTTAAAGAACAATTTGATGGCGATACTTCTAAAATAATGAAGATTTGTAGAAAGAAAACCAAAATGACTGTTTTTAGTTGGAAAGGGGATATTGATACCATGATGAGTCCATTGGATTCGGTAAAGTACATGAAACGCTTTTTACACACAGGGTTTATTGCGGTTCAACCGACAACAGGACAAGTAAAAGCATGGGTAGGAGGGATCAATCACCATTATTTCAAATATGACCATGTTAATAAAGGCTCAGGTCGTCAGGTTGGTTCTACATTCAAACCATTTGTTTATGCTTTGGCAATTGACAATAAATTATCGCCTTGTATGCAGTTTCCTAATAATCCTCCTCCTTATCCTAATTGGACGGTCAGTAACAGTGATGATTCTTATGGAGGAACAATGAATATGTTCAGAGGATTGGCTTCTTCTACCAACTGTATAGTTGCACAAGTGATGTACACCTTGGGCGAAAATGCACCACAAAATGTGATAGAGTTTGTAAGGAAAATGGGAATAGACAGTGCCAAATTAGAGCCTTATCCTTCTATTTGTTTGGGGGTAACAGACATTTCTCCTTTCGATATGGCGGGTGCATTTGCTACATTTGCCAACAAGGGTTATTGGGTTGAACCTACTTATATTACTAGGATAGAAGACAAGAATGGCAATATATTGGCTGAGTTTTCACCCCAAAAAATTAGACAAGTATTAACGGAAGAGAAAGCCTACGTTATGTGTCAGTTGTTGGAAGGTGTTTGTAAAAGAGGAACAGGTCAGCGCTTACACAACCGTTACAAAGTAGAAGGATGGGTAGGGGGTAAAACAGGAACAACCCAAAGCAACAGTGATGGATGGTTTATGGGTGTTACTAAGGATTTGGTTTGTGCTACTTGGGTAGGTTGCGACAGTCGTAAAGTGCGATTCAGAAGTACGAATTATGGACAAGGTGCACATTCTGCATTGCCAATTTTTGCTCATTTTATCAATAAAGCTCGGGCAGATAAGGAATTAGGAATTAGGCTTGATCCTATAGACCGACCACAGCAAGAAATTAGTTTTGAGTTTGATTGCAGTCAATATTTCGAGGAAAAAGACACCGAAGAATATGGGCAACCAAGTGATTCCCCTCTAGGGATATAGTGTTTAAATGAATTTTAATTATTATTTAAATACTAGTAAAATGCAGTTTAATTTCAAATTCTTAATCATACTTAATTTAGCTTTTTTCTTATTAAGTTGTGGGCCTATACCCTATTACCAAATACAAGAGTTCAAGAAAACTCAATCTGTAAGTGCATTACCTGAAAATGTTTTCAAGAATAATGACTTGCTTATTGAATATGACTTTTGGACAAGAAAAGGTTTTTCGGATTTTAAAATCACCAATACCTCAGACAGTTTGATTTTTTTGGATTTGGAACTTACCCATTTTGTAATGAATGGCTTAGCTTCGCCTTATTACACCAATCAGATTCAAATGGAATCGAGTGCCATCGTCACAAGTAGAATAAACAGTCGTATTTATGGATATTCATCAAATGGCGTAAAGTATGAATCCTCTAACACCATAATCCCTTCCAAAATAGTTGTAATACCTCCCAAAACTCACAAATTAGTTAAAGGTTTTAATATTGCTCTAATTTATAAGGATTGCAATTTAAAACATTTTACAGACAGCAGTTCTATCCGATTTAACGATACACTATCTCCTGTTGTTCTTCGAAACTTATTTTATTATACCAAAGGGACTGGTTCCAAAACACTCTCATCTTTCGAAAATGAATTAAGCTTGCAAAGTGTTGTAAATGTCAATCAAGGGAATTTTTATTATTTTGACTATAATTACGAATGTAATAAAAGGGCTAGTGCTTATGTGTCTGCATTCACAAAATATAAATCTAACAATCGTTTTTACATAGAGTATTATAAAATATATTGAAAATTAAAGTAAATAGACAATTTGTCTATTCTGAATATAAAAGGCTTTAACTTTACTTTCCAATACAGAAATCTCTAAAAATCGACTCTAAAAGATCATCATTACTGATAGTCCCTGACACTTCACCTAGGTGGTACAAGGCAAGTTTCAGGTCTTCGGCTAACAGGTCATTGCTTATTCTTTGTTCTATGGCATACTTACACAAGAGAAGTTGCTCATTTGCCTTGCTGAGGGCCTCGTAGTGTCTGTTGTTTGTTAGCAATTGCTCATTAGCCCTTAATTGATTTAAAATGTCTTTTGACATCAATTCCTTTAATTCCGCAATGCCTTGTTTTTTTGTTGTGGAAAGTAATTGAGTTTCAATATTATGTTCTTGTAGCTTTTCGTTCTTAATACTTGTCTGTAATTCCAATAATTCATTCTCTGTTAATAAATCTATTTTATTGAAACAAACTATCAATTTACTGTTTTGATGGTATTGTGCATTTACCAAATCGCGAAGTTCGGTAATGTTAAAAGTTTGAGCATCTATTAAATAAAGGACTATGTCTGCTTCACTTATTTTTTCTAAAGCTTTCCTAACGCCAATTTTTTCAATGACATCCTCTGTTTCCCTAATGCCTGCTGTATCTATAAGTCTGTAAAGGAGGCCATTGATATTAAAAAGCTCTTCAATAGTATCTCTTGTTGTTCCTGCAATATTCGAAACAATAGCCCTGTCGTCATTCAATATCGTGTTTAGTAGTGATGATTTGCCTGCATTGGGTTTCCCAACTATTGCGGTTGGAATTCCTTTTGATATGGCGTTCCCCACTTTAAATGATTCTATCAATTGGGTTATTTCAAGTCTTAATTCTTCAATTTTATTGAGAAGAGCATCTCGTTCAGCAAACTCTACATCTTCTTCACCAAAGTCTAGCTCGAGTTCAATTAATGAAGCGAATTTTATTAAATCAGTTCTTAGAACTTGTATAGATTTGGAAAAACCACCTTTTAAATGCTTAAGTGCATTGGTCAATCCCTTTTCACTTTCTGCGTTAATAACATCAGCCACTGCTTCTGCTTGTGCCAAGTCAAGTTTACCATTAATAAAAGCTCTGAATGTAAATTCACCTGGAGCTGCCATTCTAGCGCCTAAGGAAATTAATGTTTGTAAAGTTTTTTGAAGTATCAGTGGTGAACCATGGCAGTTAAGCTCAATAGTGTCTTCGCCTGTATAACTGTTGGGTCCATTAAATTTTAAGACCAAGCCTTCATCTATAATTTCTTCCTTTTCATAAAATCGACTTAAATGGATGGTATGCGAAGGCCAAGCATGGATTTCTTTTTTTGTCAATAACTCCGTTAAGGAAAAAGCCTTATTCCCAGATATTCTAATCATTCCTACTGCACCCTTTCCTGCAGGTGTGGTAATGGCAACAATGGTGTCTTCAGGATTATATTGATGGGCAAACATGACGGTACAAAGGTAAAAAAAATAAGCCCTGATTGTTAGTCAGGGCTTATTTAAATTATTTAAGAGTTTAATTAACGGATGATTCTTACAACACCATTAAGAACTTCTTCGTCTTTGTCGATACCTTTATATCTGTATTTCAAGATATAGTAGTAGGTTCCGTCTGGACAATCAGCACCTGTATTGTTTACTCTACCGTTCCAATCTCTATTTGAGTCTGTTGATTCAAATACTCTAACTCCCCATCTGTCGTAGATTACTAAGTCGTATTTAACATGACCATTAATCTCGATGTTGAAGACGTTATTACCAACCAATCCTTCTTTATCTACACCTGTGAAATTATCTGTGTTAGGAGTAAATACGTTAGGTGGACGAATAGAAGCTTTGAAGTCATTGTAAACCTTTTTACAAATAGTATCTGTACAACCAATAGCATTTTCAACTTCTAAACATACCCAGTATTCACCTAATGAATCTCTATAATCTTCACAAACTTGAGGGTCGTTAAGTTCTTGACCATCCGTGGTTCTGTTATAAATTCTAGGGGTAGGTTTGTTACCTGTAGGGTTTTTAATGTTAGACCCATCATTGTAGAATGACCAGAAGTTTTTAACATTATTGGTTGATGTATTATTGAAACAGAACACTGGCTTGTTCGTGGAGTCTATTTGGAAGTCAGCCACTACATTACCAACATTTACTACGACACTGTCTTCACCTGGACATATTTTAATTAGAGATGAGGCAGAATTAACGTCACCACTGAATCTTATCACATATCTACCAGGAGCGTTGTATGTTCTTTTTTGTGCAGTATCAGGTGAAATTAAAGTATCAGTACTGTTGACACCAAAGTTCCATTTGTAGTTAGTGTATCTTCCATAAGGATGAACTTCACCATTTATAAAGACTGTATCTCCGATACACACATCGACTGGTGTGGCACTAACTTTTGAACTGTCATAGGCGGTTATCTCTATAGTGAAATGGGCTTCTTGTCCATTCGTAGTGTCAGGATAAACCACAGAACATGTTTTATAGGTATTACCAACTTTCAATTTAAAGTAGTGGTATAAGAAAATAGAGTAAGTACCTGGTTTAGTATATCTGTGACTCATTGTATCGTTAGTAGAGGTAATAGTATCAGTTTGGTTGCCAAATACACCATCTCCAAAACTCCATAACCAAATACTACTATCTGCTCTTAAGTATGTACTTAAGTTAGAGAAATCAACTCTTTCGCCAACACAGTATTTTCTGTTAATTAAAGTATCAAACAATGGAATAGGACCAGGAATGTATATTTCCATAGTATCTCTGTCAATACATCCAAGAGCAGTTTCTACTTCTAATATAATATTAAATCTACCGTTTCTAGTATAATCGTGACCTATACTTGTAGGTAAAGTATTAAAGAAGTTATTGATAGAGTTACTTGCTTTGTCACCCCAGTTGATAGTCCATCTTATGATTCTGTCGCATGGTGTTTTTAATTTATCCATACAAGGGTCTTGAACATAAGAAGAGTCGAACAACTCAATGATTGTGTTACACTGAGGACGTTTTTGGTCAATATCAAATTTAGCTCTTACTGCGGTTACGTATATGTCTTGATTAAATGTATCACGACAAGTAGCACTGTCACCAGCAGCAGTTCTAATAGTATAAACTCTACCTGTATCTTGATTGTAATACAAGCTTCCAGGACGTTGAACACCACCCAAACTAATTTGAGGATTACCTAATCCAGATGCACCATAAGGGAAACCACCAAAGATAGATTGAGGGTGTGAACCATCATCATCTTTATTTAAATCCCAACGGGTAGGCGTTTCTCTATTAGGATTACCAGCTTCAGAAATTCTATTTCTCCAATAGTCAGTAGGGTCAAGCAAACGGAAAGTGATTTCAGGGAAAACCTCGAAGTATCTAAATTGTGGTTCAGCTACAATTTCAGAACCATGACAGATAATAGTATCTGTGTAGTTCATTACACCATAGAAGCCAACGATAACTTTTTTAGCAGTTCCTGTGCTTTTGTTACAGTTTTCAGGAGGAGTACTTCTTAAACCAAAGTTAGCAATGTAATATCCTGAGAATTGTGGTATGAAACAATAAGCATTGTAATCTCTACCATCCCATCCTTTAACTTTTTCAATTGGAATCAATGAAGTATCTCTGTAGTGTAAGCTTTGTTTTTCATCAGCCACTTTATAGAATCTAATAAATCTACCAAATCCTGTTGTATCTAAACAACCTCTTGAACCTGTGTATGGTTTGCCAAATTGACCTTGACCATTCCAGATAATGTCGTTTAATTGAGCAGGGGTTAATTCATAGATATCGATATTGTTGAATTCTAAGATTGCTTTAATGATATCAAATACTGGGGTAATATCAGCTTCTGTATGCCATTTTGTTACTTTAGCAACTCTGAAGTTTTGACTATCTAAAGTTACAGTTCTACCATCAAAGAAACTTTGTTTTACTACTTGTAAACGGTCTTCTAAGTATGGAGTGTCAGGGTGAATTGTTCTAAAACGTTGGTATCTTTCACTCGCACTTAAAATGTAGTATTGATTGTAGAATTTACCTACGTTAGCACCAGTTAATGTCCATAATGCTTCAGCAACATCCGGAACATAAGATCTGTTCCAAACATTAGTAGTTAAGCAAATGGTATCTTTTCTACATATTTTAGTAAACGCTTCACCTTCTTTTGGTTTAATAATTCTAAAGTTATTATCTAAAATAGGGAATCGTGCGAATTTATTATAATAAACAGTATCACTGCAACCTGTAGGATATCCCCAAGTGTTAGGATTAATACCATTGTTTAAATTATTAGTCCACATTCCATTTCCAACAATTAAACCAACATTGATATAACCTGTAATGGTATCTTTAATATCATCAACAGTAAATTGTTTAGAGAAACGGCCTGGAGCAGGACCACCTAAGTTATAACCTAAGTATGGAGGATTTACAGGAGGTAAACTACCTGTAGAAACCTGACCAGCACCTAAGTTTGGTCCAATTAAAGGAATCCAACCGTTTTTGTTAAGAGCAGTATCGTAGTTAATTTCAGCCCAAGTTCTAGAGCAACCAGGTTTAGTATCTTCTAATATAAAGGTAATACCATACGTTTGTTGTGCACCACCTAGACATAAAACACCTTCTTTACGTAATTTTTTAGCACTTGGCGGTTGTAATGCCAATGAAGCGGTTGCTTCATGTTCACATTTTAATGGATGACAAACGTCGACGTGTTTTAAACGAACATTGAAACATCTTACAACATCACCACTATAGAATTTTTGACGGTGAGCATCTGCATTTATACTGTCTCCTGCTTGGTAACCTCTCATCACGTCTTTCTTCCATACTTTATGCCATGGTTGAACTAGGTGAAGTGGAATGGTATCTTGAATAGTTTGTATCCAGTAGTGGTATAACACTCTGTCTGTTTTGGAATTCAGAATCAATGTAGTACCGGGTTGTAAGGTAACAAAACGTTGTCCAATCCATCTGTTAGGGGGGAATCCATTATTAGGGTCAACAAACAAGGTATCACCTGATGGTACATAAACCCTAGTGGCTATGGTAATGTCAATTCTTGCTTTACCTTGTACCCCTGAAGGGACTTTAATTTTATTGTCTATATTAGCAAAAACAGAGGAGTCTTTACTTCTATTACCGAGTGTGTTGTCACCATAGAATAAGAAAGTATCTCTGATGATAGCTACTGAGTCATTTGACCACATTCTTCTTTGGAAACACAAGCCAGAATCTTGGTCATATCTGAAGACACTTTCAGAACGCAAACCGAAGTTAGTTTGATAAAGAGAATCCCATGGAGTGTACCAGTGTTGAGGTAGTGAATCTTTACTGTATTTACAATTTTTACCAATGTTTATTCCATTCTTGGTATCCGTTGTACATTTTTCGCAATAGTCATCATCAAAATCCCAAAGTCTGATAGTACAATCATTACCTCTTTGTTGATTGTGATGGGTTAATGATGTTTGTCCGTTAGGTCTATTATTAAAACCATGTATCAAAGGGGCATTAAATCCTGGTTTTACCCATTCATGAGATGAAGGATTAAAAACAGTGGTTGTTGGATCAAGTATTGCACCAGTAGTTTTATTGATCATAATACTATCTTTTGCTAAGATTATAACAGAATCATCGTCTGTCATGTCTTTGTCATTGTGATAGAATTTAGAGAAGTTCCAAAACTTAACAGTATCTTTGATAACACATTGGTATCTTAATGAATCAATTAACCATCTCATTCCAGCAGGTGGTGCACCTTCAATAGTAGACTGTGGCCCAATTACTAAAATAGTATCATATACTGTCTTACCACATCCAGGTATTGGATGTTGGAAAGAGAAGTTAATTTTATACGGTCCTAATCCCCATGCAGCGTGTGTTCCTGTCCATTGTCTCACTGTATTAAGTGGTCCACTTGGGGGGTTACCAAAATTCCAAACAGGATTAGTTGCCAAAGGAACAGCACCATTTTTAAGTCTAAATTGTATCGTTCTGTCATTAAAACACACTGAATCTCGGTCTGCTATAATTACAGGCTTTACAATTAAGTTTGTAGCTGAAGCTGTAAATGTAAATGACTCAGTACAACCAAAAACTGAAGTAACAGTTAATTTAGTGTTAAAGTTGCCGTTATTTGGTCCTTGAGCATAAAACCAGTGACAAACCACATTTTTCCATAAGCTAGGAGTTGATGAGTTTCCTGTTGTTTTTGTTCCATCACCCCAGTCCCAAGTAAAACTTGTGATGTTAGATAAAGGAATGGTTGAGTTGTTGGTTACGCACAATTGAACGCTGTCACATCTTTGTGGACGTGGTGATGTAAATGTTAAGCCTAAAGACGCTTCAACAATTGCAACTGCATTTAATCTTGTTTTTGTTATACAACCATTACAATCTTCAACTTCAATGGTCATGCCATAAGTTCCACCTGCAGGATCGCCAAATGAATGACAAAATTGACGTGGTCCGTTGCCTGAGAATGAGTAACGAGTACCATCATCAAATACAATGACTGTTCTACAAATTTGACCACCAACTTCGCCTGATTTACTACTATCAGTAAAACAAAAGCTGTTGTTAGCAAAACACTGTGTTTGATTCACAATACGTTTTACGTTAATAATTGGTTTGGGTTTAACATCGAGTGTGAAAGTGGCATTACAAGTACTGCCATTTGCTAGTCTAAGTGACAAGGTAATGGTTTTTTGTCCTGGGGAGTTAAACGTAAAGCTTGGGTTACATAACGTTGTGTTAGTTCCCTCACCGTTAAAGTTCCAACTGTAGTTGGATGCTCCGACAGAATTACAATTAAACACCACGGGTTCGCCCACACAGGGTGCACCGGATACGGTGATACTACATTGCGCATTAGCGCCAAAATGGACGAAAAGAAAGGCTATCAGTACGCCTACTCCTTTGCCAAATTTTACTAGTTGTCTTATTTTATTCATACTATTTTCAGTTTGCATATTATGTTCATTTTTTGTTTTTTCCAAATCTTATTTTATGACCTTAAGTTTAATATATTGACTCTCAAATTTTTGGTTGTGAAATTTATATTTCAAGAATACCATGTAATTGCCCGCGGGAGCCAAATCGCCATTGGGTAATTTGCAATCCCATGACTTGTATTTCGATTTTGTTTCAAAAAGTTTCTCCATATTCTCGTTGTAAATAATCATTTCGAAGTACTCTTCTCCCTGAATTTCAATAAAATAAGTGTCATTTAATCCATCCCCATTTGGCGTTACTGCATTGGGAATATTTAGCACACTATTGGCAGAAATAGTTTTAGTTTCATCCTCTAAAACAGGAACAATTTCTGTGTTATTTTCTGGTAAATTATTATCTTCTTGTAGAGTCTCAGTTTTTGTAATTGTTGTACTTGGAAAAATTGTAGGGAAAAAATTACTTGGGATATTTAATACTCCGGGAATTGGAATGTTTTTATTAGAACTGTGATTATTGTTGAGTTCATTTATACTTACATCTTCATCCTGTTTTGGTTCAATTGTTATTGATGTTTTAACGGTTTTGATATTTTTGGCAACAGAGCTTTTGGTAGTTGATTCATCGTTAAATTGTGTTTCAACTTCTGCTTGTAACGGAGCTGTTGTTTCATTTTTTTCTAATACGATTGGAGTGTTTATTTCACTATTCGGTACAGGTTTTAAATATTGATATATGGCAACAGAACCTATGGTGATAGTGCCTGATATTAATACTGCTTTAATCCAAGTTGCGCCCCATTTACTTGCAGTTGAAATGGTTTTTATTGGAGTACTTTGCGAGGCAATAGACTCCCATAAGCCTGCAGGAGGATTTACAGATGCTTTTTCCAACTGATTTTTGAAAATCTGGTCAAATGCTTGTATGTCGTTGTTGTTACTCACTTTAAATTTTTTTTTAATATTAACTCTTGTAAGAAATGTCTTGCTTTATGTAGTTGGCTTTTACTTGTATTTTCTGAAATATTTAACATTTTGGAAATTTCATCGTGGCTGTAGCCTTCAACCACAAATAAGTTGAAAACGGTTCGGTATCCATTGGGTAGGCATTGGACTAGTTTCATCAAATCGGCATGTTTTAAAAGAGAAAGCACATTTGATTCAATGCCTTTTTCATTGTATGGTTCTAATTTATCTAAAACACTGTGTTTTTGATTTTTTCGATAAAACTCAATACTTGTATTAATGAAAATCCTTTTTATCCAACCTTCAAATGATCCTTTATGTTCAAATTTATTCAGATTGGCAAATACTTTGATAAAACCTTCTTGTAAAATATCTTTGGCTTCATCACTGTTTTGCGCATAACGTAAGCATATCGCAAACATTCTTGGAGCTAATATGTCAAATAACTTTTTTTGTGCTTTTGATTGATTGTCAATACATTGAGCTAAAAGTAAGTTCAGTTGTTCTGTATTGAAATCTGCCATTTACACAATTTTCTTTCTTATTTCTGAATGGTTAGAGGTGTTTATACCTATCAAGGTTGCCTTCGTCGAAAAAAAAATTAATTTTCTTGAGAAATTTTTTGAATAGCGTATCTTTCTTTGAGTATTTCAAATGTAGATTCGGCGTAGTATCCGATACATTCTATTAAGTCTATTACCTCTTCTTTGCTTAGATTTTTCATTGGTCTTCTGTATTTAACTGCCAACATATTTTGGTCTTTATTGATGGTGTAAGAACCATAAAGCATATTCAAATTATTATGTAATAATTCTTCATAAAAAACAACAGATTTGTCATCAGGCATCAGGCAAATAGGGGCAATGATTTGAAACATAAACAAAGGCTCAGTTGATTCAAAATACAACCAAGGATTGTCAGTTTCATTTTCCCATAAATCAATATAAATTTCTGTTTCCCCATTAAAAATCATCCATTGTCCTTCATCTGCACATCTTGTTTCAACAGGGTTTAAGCCAAGTGTTGCAAGTGCAGATTCTATTTGTTCGGAATAGGTTTGAAAATTCATTTTATGGTAAGTTTGGTTTATAGTTAATAATAATGAGGTGCGAAATTATAAAAATATCCTGATTTTTTTAGTTAATTTGATGTATATTTGCGCCAACAAAATAAAAACAAGTCATGTCAGTATTGGTTGATAAAAACTCAAAGGTAATTGTTCAAGGATTTACAGGTAAAGAAGGAACATTTCATGCATCGCAAATGATAGAATATGGTACAAATGTGGTTGGTGGTGTTACTCCTGGTAAAGGTGGTAGCTTACATCCCGATTTAAATAAACCAATTTTTAATACCGTTCAAGAAGCTGTTAAAGCAACAAGTGCTAATGTTTCTATTATTTTCGTTCCACCTGCTTTTGCTGCTGATGCGATTTTGGAAGCTGCTGATGCTGGAATTGCTGTAATAGTTTGTATTACGGAAGGTATTCCAACTAAAGACATGATTAAAGTGAAAGATTATTTAAGTGATAAATCTTGTACGTTAATAGGTCCAAACTGCCCAGGTGTAATGACTCCGGGTGGTGCTAAAGTTGGAATTATGCCAGGTTTTATTTTCAATCCAGGTAGAATAGGTATTGTTTCTAAATCAGGAACTTTAACTTATGAAGCAGTTGATCAAATTACTAAAGCTGGTTTAGGTCAAAGTACTGCAATAGGTATTGGTGGCGATCCAATTATTGGAACAAGCACCAAGCAAGCGGTTGAAATGTTAATGAACGACCCTGATACTGACGGAATTATCATGATAGGTGAAATTGGTGGTGGTATGGAAGCTGAAGCTGCAAGATGGATTCAGGCTCATGGAACTAAGCCTGTAGTAGGATTTATCGCTGGTCAAACAGCTCCGGCTGGTAGAAGAATGGGTCACGCCGGTGCAATAGTTGGTGGTAAAGACGATACTGCTGCTGCAAAAATGGCAATTATGCGTGAATGTGGAATTCATGTTGTTGAATCTCCTGCAGAAATTGGCGCAAAAATGGTTGAAGTTTTAGGCGCAAAAGCGAAAGCTTAAATTAGATAAACAAAAAATTAATCTGTGCCCTCCAATTCTAATTGGAGGGCATATTTATTCTATAAGTATTATGAATCATACCTCTTTAAACAGTCAGTATTTTATTGAAAAGGAAAATCTTTACAACGCACACAATTACCATCCCTTACCTGTAGTCCTTCAAAAAGGAAAAGGGATAATGGTGTGGGATGTAGAAGGTAAACCTTATTATGATTGCTTGTCTGCATACAGTGCTGTCAATCAGGGTCACTGCCATCCTGCCATTATTGACGCCTTAACAAGTCAAGCTCAAAATTTAACACTGACTTCAAGGGCTTTTCATAATAATTTGTTGGCTGAATATTCTGAATTTATCTGCAATTACTTTTCATACGAAAAAGTGTTACCTATGAATACAGGGGTTGAAGGTGGGGAAACTGCTATTAAAATTTGTAGAAAATGGGCTTATGAAGTCAAAGGGGTTGAATCAAACAAAGCAAAGATAATTTTTGTAGAAAGTAACTTTTGGGGTAGAACCATTGCTGCTGTAAGTTCAAGTACGGATCCTAAAAGTTCTAATAATTTTGGGCCATTTACACCTGGATTCGAAATTATACCTTATGATGATTTAGAAGCTCTTGCTACTGCATTAAAAGATCCAAATGTAGCAGGATTTATGTTGGAACCCATTCAGGGTGAAGCTGGTGTAGTGGTTCCTTCTGATGGCTATTTGTCTAAAGCATATCAGATGTGTAAAGAACACAATGTTCTATTTATTGCCGATGAAGTACAAACGGGTATAGGCCGAACTGGTAAATTGTTGGCTTGCGAGTATGAAGGTGTAAAACCCGATATTTTGATTTTAGGGAAAGCTTTGGGTGGCGGGGTATTGCCCGTTTCAGCAGTATTGACTAGTAAATCTATAATGGATGTTATTCATCCTGGGGAACATGGTAGTACTTTTGGAGGAAATCCATTGGCCTGTGCGGTTGCTATTGCTTCTTTAAAGGTTATACAAGAGGAGAAATTGACTGAAAATGCTTTCAAGATGGGTGAATTGTTTAGAGCTAGATTAAGTGCTATTAATTCTCCAATAGTAGAAATTGTGAGAGGAAAGGGATTGCTTAATGCTGTTGTTATAAAACCTTTTGGAGACAATAAAACCGCTTATCATATTTGTCTAGATTTGTTGAAAAATGGTTTGTTAGCAAAACAAACGCACGACCATATTATAAGATTTGCACCTCCACTTATTATCACTGAAGCGCAAGTACATGAATGTTGTGATATAATTGAAAAAACTATTTTAAGTCAAGTCATTTAAATACTCATTATCTAATGAGTAATATTTGACCAAAGGCATTGCTCTTTTTTACGAATGGTCCGTTTGGAACCGTGTAAAATAATTTCCAAATATAGAGTCCCATATCAGCATTGTTGTTATTATAGGTACCATCCCAACCTACATTGTTTTGATCGGTTTCAAAAACCAATTCACCCCAACGGTTGTAAATCTGAAAGAGTTTAACGGTTATATTTCTACCTCTTGGCATGAACACATTATTTAATAAATCATTCCCTGGGGTAAATGCATTTACCATAAACAAGTCGCAATAATCGCCTTGAACCGAAATGTTTATTGAGTCTGAAGTTACTCCACAAGGATTGCTTACTGTAACCTTATATTTGCCAGAATTGAAGGTGTATATAAAACTATCTCTGCTTCCTGTGTTCCATTGGTAAACAGAGCGAGGATTGGTGGCAACTAATTTTAATGTACCGCCTTTGCACAAAATGGTATCTCTTCCTAAGTTAACAACAGGAACAGTAGAGAAAATTAATTGTATTGAATCAGAACCTTTGCAAAGTCCTTCCGTAACAACTACACCATAAGTTCCCGATTGATTGACGCCTATCGTTTTACTGGTTTCTCCAGTATTCCATAAATAAGTACCATTGTGATTGGCATCTAAAAAATAGGTTCCTGTAGAACAGATTGCAGTGTCCCTACCTATAAATGGTTGGGGATTATCAAATATTCTGAAATTTTGTTCACTTGAGTCTGCACAATATTGGTCTTGTAATAAATATTTCAGGGAGTAGGTTCCGGGTGTGTTTGGCAAAAGTGTATTATTTGCAATGTTGTAACCACTAAATACACCATTTGGCATTGTAGTATTTAAAGTCACGGGATTATTGCTCTTGCAATAGGCTGTATCTAAGCCTGTAAATGTAGCATCAAGGTTTTCTAAAACTTCAACTTCAATAGTGTCTTTACCCTTGCATCCATCTTGAGAAAATGCCACATGTATGACTTGGAATTTATTTATTGAGTTATAGCTTTTACTTGTTATTCTTGATGAGCTTGAGTCGCCTGTACTAAAATACCATTTGTAAAAAGTGAGCGTATTGTCAGGGTTTTCAAAAATAAAGTTATTGTTAGTAGAGCATTGTTTTTCTTGGTTTACAACAACACTTCCGGCGGGATTGGGTAACACAACTAAGTCGAATCTTAAAGTATCACGGCAACCTGTAGGTTGTAAGTTCACATTAGTTAATATTTCCAATTGAACTTTATATCTTCCGCTTGCATCGTATGTTTTTTTCATTCGTTTGAACGAAGAGGATTTTCCATCGCCAAAATCCCAATTGTAACGATAGGAGGCTAGCAATGGTGAGGTTACTGGAGTTGGGTCAATATCAAAATAGTTTCCATCTAAACACTGAATGGTGTCATCAAAAACATTGAAATCAATAAAGGCAACTCTTTTGTTGTAAACCCTAACGTTTTTTGACACTAAATTAGGGCAACCTAAAGAGGGGTTAGCAGATATTCTAACTGGGACTAGACCTGCACTTGTAAAGCTTCTTTGAACAGGACTACTCGAAGAGGTATTGCCATTTCCAAAGTCAAAAGTATAAGTGACACCAGAAAAACTTGCAGTTGAGGTATTGGTAAATTCGTATAAGTTTTTTTGTTGACAACTGTCAAAATAAGTAATATTGAAATTTAGATTCAGTGAATGTGTTGTAATGCTTATAGAAGGAGGGTTGCTCACATAGTACAAGGTATTGTTTGAGTTGTTGTCATGTTCAACAATCGTAAAGTGGTAGGTTTTGCCTGGTTTAAGACTGTCTACCTTTACAAAGTTAGTTCCATTCGAATTGTAAACGATATAGTTTTTAACACCGTATTCGATTGATTTGCCAAAATCTTTATTAGGGGAATATTGTGAGCCATCCACGGGTTCATAATCAGGAGCTGAACCTTCTTTGGCAATAATAACTCTGGCTGAACCATTTCCACTTGTCCATTGGATAATAACAGAATTACAAGTTAAGTTGTTAAACGTTAAGTTTGATGAGTGCACAGTGGGTCTTGCACCATATAAAAACATGGCGGAAAACAATAAAACTAGTGTAGAAAATGATTTAATCAAAGGCAACTCACAAAAATAATATAATTTTTATTCTTTTAGACTGAAATTTTATAAAAGGGTTGCTTTTTTATTGCTGAATTTGAATGTTTTCTTGACTCAACAGCGGTAAATTTTTGAATTTCAATAGAATTTGCGCTGTAGTTACTATGTCTTTTTTGCAGTAGACCGCTATCCTTTCCAAATCATTCTGTTGCCAGTAGGTGTGACCTACCATACTTCCGTCAATATCATCTTTGGGAGAAGGTATGCCAAAACATTTAGCCAATACCGCTAAAGAAGTGTAGTTTTTATAATCACCAAATTTCCATAACTCCATGGTGTCCAAATGTTTCACTTCCCATGGTTTTTTCCCTGCTAAATCGAGTATTTTAGGGATGTTTAGGCCATTTATAAGTAATCTTCGGTTGATATAAGGAAAATCAAACTCTTTGCCGTTGTGGGCGACTAATTGATGTTGGTCCGAAGCATAGTGTTTATTTAAAAGCTCCGAAAATTCTTTCAATATCACTTTTTCATTATCGTTGTGAATCGACTTAACCCTCAGTTGAAGTTGACCATCGGTATAATGAAAAATTCCTAACCCTATACAGACGATTTTGCCAAATTCTGCATAAATAGCAGCTCGGTCGTAATTAGCAGAAGCATCTATTTCAGGGTTATTTAGGGCGCCTACTTTTTTCGACCATAACTCTTGCCACTCTTCATCTAAGTTTTGGTAATCGGGTTGTTGTGACACCGTTTCTATGTCTAAAATTAACAAATGACTTAAGTTTATATTTTCTAACATGATAGATTTATTTAATTACCAACTTCCGCCTGCGCCACCACCATTAAATCCGCCACCACCGCCAAAACCACCCCAACTTCCACCACCTGAACTGCCACCGCCGCCACCACCCCACATGCCGCCTCCCATCATACCACCCCACAAACCTCCTCCAAGTGGGTATGCGCCACGGCGATTGATGCCGCCACCACCATTGTTTTTCCTTGAAATGATGATGAAAATGACCAATAAAATGAGTAAAAAAACCAAGAATTTACTTTGGTTCTTTTTAGATTTTTTTGTGTCTGCCTTAAATTCACCTCGCAACGCCTCTTGAATACTGACAACACCGTTGTAAATACCTGCGTAGTAATTGCCTTTCTTGAATTCAGGAAGTATAGATTTTTCGATGATTAACTTGCTTAAGTAATCAGTTAATACCCCTTGGGTTTGGTCAGCAGTTTGAATGAAAATCTTTTTATCTTCAATAGCAATATAAAGTAAAACACCATTGTTTTTATCTTTCTGCCCAATTTGCCAAGCTCGAGCTATGTCTAAGCTTCGACTCATGACATCATTGCCGTTTAAATTACTTTCAATAGCGATTGCAATTTCAGTGGAAGTGCTGTCGCTGTAGTCCTTTAATATTTGATTTAAAGTGGCTGCTTCATCAGGGTTTAAAACCTTGGCAAAATCATTGACATAACCACTGTTTCTTGGGATGTTTTCTTGTGCAATACTGACATTGCTAAAAACCAAGAACAGAAAGAGTATTTTAATGGTCTTTAGAAATCTCATTGCTTAATTCATTTTTATCGTCAGAAGAGTATGGAAATTCTTTTTTAAGAATGTCTTTTACTGCCTCTATTCCTTTTATTATACCTTGTGCAATATTGCCTTTTGTAAATTCTTCTTGCATTATTTCTTTGCACGACTGCCAAAATATTTCACCTGTACATTGGTGTATCCCTTGGTCTCCCAATATGTAAAACTGTTTTTCGCTTAGCACCATGTAGATTAATACACCATTTCTAAGTTCAGTTTGGTGCATTTTAAGGGATTCAAATGTTTTTTTTGCATCATTGAAAATGCCGTTTGATATTTTTTTAGCAAAGTGTACTCTGATTTCACCACTAGTGCCTTTTTCGGCCTCTGCAATGGCATTAAGAATTGCATTGTCCTCCTTCTCAGACAAAAAATAAACAGATGACATTATTTTAAATTAATCAAATAATGCTTTTACATCAGGTGCTTTATCACTACCCTCTGAGGCTTTGAACTCCTCTTTTACAGAGAAACCAAATAGTTTTGCGAAGATGTTATTAGGGAAAGTTCTTGCCGCAATATTGTATTCTTTTACTTTTTTATTGTAATCACTGCGAGATGTTTTAATTCTATTTTCTGTTCCCTCAAGTTGACCTTGTAAACCAATAAAGGCATCAGTACTTCGGATAGAAGGGTAGGCTTCGAGTGTGATTTTAATTGCAGAATTAATTCTTTGACCAACAGCTTCAAGTTCTTGAGGAGACTTTGCTGATTTTATTTGTTCAGAATTTTCACTTGCTTCTTTTTCCAAATTAGGAATGCCTGCTCTAGCATTGGTAACAGTCGTTAAAATGTCTTTTTCATTCTCAGCTGCTTTTTTTACAGTTGCAATTAAGGAAGGAATTAAGTCAGCTCTTCTTTGGTAATCTGCTTGAACATCACCCCAAGCATTTTTTAAATTTTCATCAGTGCTCACCAATTGATTGTATTTGCTGCAACTGTAAAAAGTTAAAAGCAATAAAACTCCTAAAACGATTAAATATCCTTTTTTCATATTATTTAAAATGTAGTTCAAAAATAGTAGAAAATTCCTTGAGTAAAGTATTTTTTATTTGCAATGCATCAACCTTTCGACCAAATTCATTTTCTACACTCGTTACACCCTTGTCCAAAATGCCACATGGGATGATGAAATTAAACAAATTCAAATCTGGTTCTATGTTAAAAGCCAAGCCATGCATAGTCACATGTCGACTGCATTTAATGCCTATGGCTGCTATTTTTCTTTCGTTTTTGGTTTCTTTTCCCAACCAAATGCCAATTCTTCCATCTATGCGTTCACTTTCAATGCCTAAGTTTGTTAGTGTATTGATAATACATTGCTCAATGTTAAATACAAATTGCTTAACGCCAATCCCCAATTGTTCTAAATCAAAAATGGGATAAACAACCAATTGTCCGGGGCCGTGATAAGTGATGTCTCCACCTCGTTCAATCTCGAATAAATCGATGTTTTTGTCTTTTAACTGACTGTTATTGAGTAAGAGATTTTTCATTTCTGCACTTTTGCCTAGGGTGTAAACATGAGGATGTTCACATACAATAAGGTGGTGCTTGGGTTTTTTATTTGCGAGTTTTAAAGCAATGGATTCATTAAAAAGCTGTTTCTGTTTGTTCCAAGCCAATTCATAAGCAATTAATCCTTCGTCTATGAGATTACATTCGTTCATTATTTCTGACTAAGTTTGTTGCAAATAATACATTTGTCTATCTGATGACCTCGTGCAGGACAATATTCACGACCATAAAAAATGATTTGCAAGTGGATTTTGTTCCACAATTCTTTTGGGATCAATCTTTTTAAGTCTTTTTCAGTTTGGGTTACATTTTTGCCATTACTCAGTTTCCATCTTTCGGCCAAGCGGTGAATGTGCGTATCTACAGGAAAAGCGGGAACGCCAAATGCCTGAGACATCACCACTGAGGCTGTTTTATGTCCGACTCCGGGTAGCGATTCCAAGGCTTCGAAACTGTCAGGCACTTCACCATTGTGGTGATTTAATATCAAATGACTTAATTCAAAAATAGCTTTAGATTTTGCAGGGGACAATCCACATGGTTTGATAATTTCACGAATTTGTTCAACGCTAAGGGTAATCATCTGTTGAGGAGTGTCTGCTTTAGCAAATAAAAAAGGGGTAATTTTATTAACCCTTTCATCGGTACATTGTGCGGAAAGTAATACTGCAATTAAAAGCGTATAAGCGTCGTGGTGATTTAAAGGGACAGGTGTTTCGGGATATAATTCCTCTAACGTTTGAATAATGTATTGAACCTTTTCTTTCTTTGTCAAAATGCTTTAAATTACTAACGCAATATTAATTTTTTTTGGCTAAATAACCTATTAAACCCAAATAGTTTTTGGGCAGCAGAAGGGGATAGTAAAAGTAAAAAAAAGTAGGCGTTTTATCTTCCGTCCAACAAATTACCTAAACCACCAAGGATAGAACCTTCTTCTTTTCGATTAAATCCACCATAACTGATGATTCTGGATGCCAAACGGCTGATAGGTAAGCTTTGAATCCATACTTTGCCAGGGCCTTGCAATGTTGCGAAGAATAAACCTTCTCCACCAAACATTACATTTTTTATACCTCTTACAAATTGGATGTCATAATTGACGGTTTGTTCAAACCCAACGATACAACCGGTATCAATTTTAATCAATTCACCTGCTTTTAGTTCACGTTCCAAAACATGGCCACCTGCATGCACAAAGGCCAATCCATCACCTTCTAGTTTTTGCATAATAAAACCCTCGCCACCAAACAGGCCCGTGCCTAATTTTCTTTGAAATTCAATACCCACTGAAACTCCTTTGGCTGCGCACAAAAAGGCATCTTTTTGACAAATGATTTTGCCTTGTAAAAGAGATAAATCCATAGGGATAATTTTACCAGGGTATGGAGCCGCAAAGGTTACTTTCTTTTTGCCATAACCAGTATTAGTGTAGGCCGTCATAAATAAGCTTTCTCCGGTAAGTAAGCGTTTGCCTGCCGAAACCAGTTTACCTAAAAACCCACTTTGTTGAGCACTTCCATCCCCAAAAATGGTTTCCATTTGAATGTCTTGGTCCATCATCATAAAGCTACCGCTTTCACCAATGGCAGTTTCTTGAGGGTCGAGTTCAATTTCAACGCATTGCATCTCTTCGCCAATAATTTTGTAGTCTATTTCGTGGTTTTGCATAAGGCAAATATCAGGATAATTTGAAATAAGTTGTATTTCGTTTAATCTAAAAAATGCAGGGAATTAACGAATTAGTTTAAAATCAAAAACTTACCAAAATATTTATGGTTAGACTGTGTGATTACTTCAATAAAATATATTCCATTTTCGAAGTCAAAGTCTATTTTATGATGATTTTTATTTGAATTAATCGTTTTAACATTTTTACTAAGAGAATTATAAATATTTAATTGTTTAGGTTTTAAATCGAATGGAATTTCTAAAATGATGAAATTAGAAGCAGGTGAAGGATAAATGTTTATATTAGTTTTTATAATATTAGTCAAAAATAATTCATTAAAATCAATACAATCTGATGTGTCATAACAGTTGTTTTTCTTCAAAACTACAAAGTAACTACCATTTTTTGTAGGAGTAAATTTTTGCTTATTTTGACTGTCTAAAGGTGTTTGTTTTGTGCAATCATACCATTGATATTCCATACTATCTTCAATTGATTTTAAATAGCCATTTTCTGATAAAACTTGATTATTGATTTGACTAATAGTTAATTCAAATTGTATGATGCTGTCACAACCTAAGTGATTTGGAATAGAGTCTAAGTAAAAGCCAGATTGAAGGATTTTTTTGCCACTTGGTAAAGTATATTGTCGACAAGCATCTATTTTTAAATTAGAATATGATTTATTAGAAATTAAATTGTATGCCACAATGCTATCACAATATAAATAATTTAAAAAAGTATCTAAATATATACCTGATTTGTTCCAAATCCTTCCTCTTGATGGCGATTTAATGAAATTGCAAAAATGCAAATCGATAGTATCTAATTTGTTTTTGTATACAAAAAGATTAATGGTAATGAAGCTATCGCATTTTAAATAGTTTTTAACAGTGTCATAGTATGTGCCAGAATTTTGCCACAAGTATTTTCGACTAGGTGATTGATAAGCAAAACAAGAATTAATATTTATAATAGATTGAGATGAATTAGTTTTTGTAAAAAATATAGAAATTATACTATCACAGCCTTTATGATTTATAAGAGTATCATAATAAGTTCCGGAAGAATTGTAAATGTACTTTCCGCTAGGAGAAGTTATTACTTTACAACTTTTAGTATTAATGGAGGCATATGTGGAAGTATCTATTCTTAAATTAATTTTTATGATACTATCACAACCGTTTGTATTTACTAAAGTGTCAAAATATAATCCATTTTGGGTGTAAATGAATTTTTTACTTGGAGATAAATATGAGTTATTGCAAAGTTGGATGTTTAGTGAAAATTCTGTTTTTTTAACTATTGTTAGGTTAAATTTAATGATACTATCACATTCCATGTAATTGGTAAGTGTATCATAGTAAACTCCGCTATTCACCCAGGTGTATTTGTTGCTTGGAGATTTAAAGTTATTACATCTTTTAATGGTTATGGTGTCAAATGAATTTTTACAAGTATTGATTTTTACAAAGTAGTGAGTGCCAGGTGTTATTATATTATTATTGTTTTTATTAAGATTGAAATTGAAGCTTGTTGCATATAATCCTGTTAAATAATAATTCTGTTTTTTGTTTAACAAGATATCAAATGAATTGGCATTTCTTAAACTCCCATTAAAATTTCTACCTACATGGGTAAAGTAATTAGAATATTCATATTTAAGACTGTCACTAAATTTCATGAAAAAAATGCCATTAAGCCCATTAGAATTAAAAACAACAGAATCTGTGTTATTGATTTTATAATGAAAGCTATTGCCAAATTCTCCTAATAACATTATTTTGTTATTTCTGATGTCAATAGATCTTAAAGATTCGTTTCCGTCATTTCCAAAGGTTTTGTGAAATAATATCTCTCCATTTGGATTTAATTTTATCAAAATGCCATCTAGTGTGTTGTTTTTTGAAAATAATATTAAACTATCTGAACTTGGATCAATATCCACTTTCCCTTTAAATTCTCCCACCAAAAAAATATTATTCTTTTTATCTAGCTTAATTCCGTAAAACATGAATCTAGAGGTGCTATTTTTCCCAGGAAATACTTTAACCCATTTAAGATTGCCTGTTGAATCTAATTTTTGAACGTAATAACTTTCTCCATTACCTGTAGAATGTAAATTATTACTTGATATGTTGTAATTTATATAAACACTATGCCATAATAACCCTGCAATATAGACGTTTAAGGTATCGTCTATCACTAACGAAATGTTTTTTCCATAATTAACAGAATTAAGTGTAAGATTATGTCTTACCCAATTTAAATCACCATTTTTATTTAATTTTACAATATATGGACTTCGATAATTAGTGTTTGTATTGTTAAAGTTGTTGCTAATAGTTGTATTGCCAATTGTTAAATTATCCCTAAAAGTAGCAGTGAAGTATATGTTGCCGATTTTGTCAATGTCTATATCTTCTGCATAATCCCAATTTGAATTGCCATATCTCTTGCCCCATAAAAATCTACCTGTTGGCGAAAATTTAGACAAATAAATATCGTAATTTACATTACTTCCCGTAAAAGAGGTAAAACTAGTTGTTCCTCTTCCAGGATCTAAATCAATAGTTCCAACAAAATCCCCAATAATGAAGATGTTGTTGTCGGCATCTGTTATAACATCTGCAACTCTGTTCTCACTATTAGAGTTGAAGTTTATGGCAAAAATTAGTTTACCATTTGAAGCATATTTTGCGATATAATTAGAGCTTATATTGTTGATTGGTGATAAATTATATACCGATGAGGTTAAGTCAAAATCAACTATACCTGTAAATGTACTTGCTACAATAATATTTTCATCCTTGTCTAAGCATATTTTGATAGGGTCGCTAAGAGTAGAATATTGAGATAAATGTTGAAGGATATACTTAATTTCATTTGAATAAATTTTATTGTTAATCAAAAGCAAAATTAAAATAAATAGGTAGCGCTTCATTTCTTATAGAGTTTTTAAAAAACAAATTTAATTCTATTTTTAATTACATGAAAAAAATATTTGTGTAAAGAAATAGAGAATAACAATTTTGTCTGTTAATTCAATATCAGGATAATTTGAAATAAGTTGTATTTCGTTTAATCTAAAAAATGCAGTGAATTAAAGAAAGAATAGTTTTTAGCACAAATTAGTATGTTTCAGTTTTTTATTTGGGTTTGGTAGAAATACTGTCACTTAATATGCCTTTGTAGTATGTTCCTTTTTTTGTTAAAATAGCATACATAGTATCTATTCTGTTAAAACTATCTCGATCATAATAAGGGAATAAGAAAAGGTCATTATAATGATAAAGAAAAAGAGTGTCTTTTGTTAAAGTTCTATTCAATATTATAAAGTCTCCTTTAATACTCCAAGTGCCTTTGTTAGCAATTAATTTATTGCAAAAGCCATACATAAAAGTAGAATCACAGTTAAGAATAAACATCATCGAAGGGGCATATTTGAAATAGTTTTTCCCAAACACTTTTAATAAGTGTTTTTTTTGTGAAGCACTTGGTTTTGATGTATAATAGTTCCCACACGAAATTGTGTTATTTCTTGAACATGAAATAAGTGTTACCATTATAACAAGTACTATATAAATGCTTTTTATCATTGTAGGTTTAGTTTATGCAATACCTGAGATTTAGTTAAACCTGTAAATTTATTTATGTCAGTTTCCATATTATCTAATATTAATTGAGTATCGTTATTTAATTGATATGATCTATAATTATTAATTAAATTTAAAACTTTAATCTTGTAACTATTAGAAAATGGGATTGAATTTTGATAGTTTTAATTATCCAAAGGTAATTTAATGAATTATCATTTTTTTAAAATATGTGCAAAGTGACCAACTATTTTACCAATATGCATCATTTTTTTATGAAGATGACTTTTTATTTTACCAATTGTTATAAGTGCTCAAAATTTTATTCAGTTTTTAATCTTGAATGCTATGAGAAAAACAAAAGTTTAGAAACAAAAAACCCCGAATACTATTCGGGGCTTTTAAAAAATCTAAAATTAATTAATGACTTTAAAAAATCTAAAATCAATAAATCAAAAATGCTATTCTCCTGCAACGCTAGCTGACAGGTATTCTCTGTTTAAGCGTGCTATATTGCTTAAGCTGATTTCTTTAGGACACTCTGCACTAAATAATTTTTTGTTTGAAAACCTTGGGCAAAATATTAAATTACTAGTAAAAATTGTTTTAGTGAATTTTATAAATTAAAAAATGATAACCTATTTGAAGACTCGAATAAAGACCTGAAGCGTATTTTCCATGATATCTGTATGAAAGACCTTTCTGCAAAAATATTTGATGTCTTCCAGAAAAAACCCTTAAACCTGCAAAAATGATTTGTTCTGCAAATCCATTGTTTTGGATGTTAAAGCCAAATCTTGCCTCAGTTCCGACATAAACTTCAGTTGGAAAATAATTGAAGTGATAATCATTATTCGCTTTTCTCCATTTATAAAAACTTGGTAAAAAGTACTCAAAGGGAAGTTCAAAAATACTTTTCTGTATTTTATAATTTAAAATTGGCCTGATTGATGTATCTATACCTAGCAAAATCCTAGTTTCATAACTACGAAAACTACTTATAAAATCTAAACCAATATAAGTCACATTTTCTTTATTGAATCGATTTACACCCATTTCTATATTAAATGAAGATTTAATTATTTCATAACTACTGCAGAGAAATCCAAAACCTGGTTTAAAATGTTTAATATTACAACAAGGCATTTTTCTAAATATTTTACTAAATTGCGAATAACCATTTGATGAATATGTATTTAAATTTGTAAATAAAAAATCCGGCTTTCTTTTTTTGATTTTCCACGCAATTACTTGTCCGTCTATTTTATAATAAGTTAAAGAAGAGTCTGTAAACATCTTTGGAACTCTAATAGCAACCTTAAACGGATTTAAAAACCTTGGCTTCCATTCAACATTTCTATTTAAAAATATATCCTCAGCCATACAGATGCTTTTCCCAAGATAAGCCAAACCAATTAAAGTATCTTTAAAACAAGAATCACACGACTTTGGCTCGTAATAAACCACTTTATTTTTAAGATAGCTTTCTAACGGTATTAATGTTTCATATCTAGGTCTCAGAAAACTCTTAATACCTGATGTTTTTGATTTCCATCTAACTTTATTTAAGATGATTTTAGAAGAATCATAAGTGTAATAAAAATATGCTATTTTTTTGTAAAGCAAATAATCTTCCTTCTCCATGTATAACTTAACATACCTTCTGTTTTTTATATTGACATAAGAAACAAAACACGTTTGTAGCATTTCATAATCTACAATATAACATTTATTATCAGCAACTTCTATTCCTACACTGTCTACTTCATCTTCTAATTTAGTGGGTATCAGATAAACTCTAATTTCTACCCTTCTGTCTTTATCTTCAATTTTTTTGTTTTTTTCACCCTTTCCATATTGCCTAATATCAAGCTTGCTTTTACGATCGAAATAGTTTTTTTTGATGTATTTTTTAATATGCTCAGTTCTTTTTAATGAAAGCTTGATATTGTTTTCAATTTTACCCACAGAGTCAGCAAAACCTAACAAAACAATTGAATCAATTTGATTATAATCTAATTTTTCAAACCATTTATTAAACTTTTCTATTTGTTCAGTTTTTGGCTCAGTTTTGCCATATTCAAAGTATATTCTAAAAATACTTTGAGCATTTATTGAACAAGAAAAAACAAGAGACATTATAAAGAGACTTTTTATCAAAGTAGTTAAATTTAAGAAACAAATATATGAAATTAACAATTCGAATACACAAAAAACCCCGAATACTATTCGGGGCTTTTAAAAAATCTAAAATTAATTAATGACTTTAAAAAATCTAAAATCAATAAATCAAAAATGCTATTCTCCTGCAACGCTAGCTGACAGGTATTCTCTGTTTAAGCGTGCTATATTGCTTAAGCTGATTTCTTTAGGACACTCTGCACTACAAGCACCTGTGTTGGTACAAGAGCCAAAACCTTCTGCATCCATTTGATTCACCATCGCAATGGCTCTTTTTTTAGCCTCAGGTTGTCCTTGTGGTAATAATGACAATTGTGATACTTTGGCAGATACAAACAACATGGCGCTGGCGTTTTTACAAGCCGCCACACAGGCACCACATCCGATACAAGCGGCACTCATAAAGGCTTCGTCTGCAATGTCTTTTCCAATTGGTAAAGCATTTGCATCTTGGGCATTACCTGTATTCACACTCACAAATCCACCTGCTGACATAATTCTATCAAATGAACTTCTATCTACAGATAAATCTTTCAAAACAGGGAAGGCAGCTGCGCGCCAAGGCTCAACAACAATAATATCGCCATCCTTAAATGAACGCATGTGTAATTGACAAGTGGTTACTGCATTTTTAGGTCCGTGCGGTCTGCCATTGATGTACATGCTACACATACCGCAAATACCTTCGCGACAGTCGTGGTCAAACACAACAGGTTCTTTGCCTTCATTGATCAACTGTTCGTTAAGTACGTCAAACATTTCTAAGAATGACATATCTTCTGACACGTGGTCTAATTTGTAGGTCTCAAATTGACCTTTACTTTTTGTATTTTTTTGTCTCCAAACTTTTAATGTTATTTTCATTTGGTTAATGGTTATTGGTTAAGGGTTATTGGTTATTAGTTAGGGGTTATTAGTCCCGATAGCTATCGGGAAAGGGTTATTGGTTAAGGGTTATTAGTTAAGAGTTGGGATTGTTAACTTCTTGAATATTATACTCGGGTTTTGGTTCTGATGCGTAATTTGAATTTAATTTTGAGTTTAAATAATTGATGTAACCATTCATTAATTTAAGGCAAGTTTCTATTTTTAATTCTAAAATGGATAGTTTGGTGGTATCAATATATTGATTTTCTAATGCAATCTCAAGATGGTCTAGCAATTCATATAAAGAGCCTCTTGACACTCTACAAAACTGTATATTTTCTTTAAAATGAAATCGCCCATAACCTTCTGCTATGTTATTTGTAGTGGAACGGGAACATCTTATCATTTGATCAGTTAATCTGTATTGTTCTGAAATAGGGAACGTTTTTACTAACTCAGAAACTTCAAGTCGTAATTCTTTACAAAACTTGAAACATTCTAAATCTTCAAAACTTCTGATTTGACTCATTTCCTAAATCTTATTAAACAAATAAACACTAATAACCATTATACAAATAACCATTACACCACTTACTATTTATAGCTTCTCGCTGCAATTTTAATATTCTCGTATTTTAATTCTTCTTTGTGTAATTGCCATTGGGTGTCTTGTGTCATTTCCCAAGCAGATACAAAGCTGAAGTTTTCGTCGTCTCTTAGCGCTTCGCCTTCTTCGGTTTGGAATTCTTCACGGAAGTGACCACCACAACTTTCGTTTCTTTCTAATGCATCTTTACACATCAATTCTCCCAATTCAAGGAAGTCGGCTACTCTGCCTGCTTTCTCTAATTCGGTGTTGAATTCATTCACTTCACCTGGAACGCGAACGTTGGTCCAAAATTCGTTTCTCAATGCTTGAACATCGGCAATTGCTTTTTTCAAACCAGCTTCGTTTCTTGCCATTCCACATTCATCCCAAATGATTTTACCCAATATTTTGTGGAAATAATCAACAGATTTGTTTCCTTTGATATTGATTAACTTATTTAATCTGTCTGCAACTTCTTTCTCAGCTTGTACAAATGCTTCATGGTCAGTAGGAATTGCTTTGGTACGAATATCAGTGCTTAAGTAAGCGCCTATAGTGTAAGGAATTACAAAGTAACCATCTGCCAAACCTTGCATTAATGCAGAAGCACCCAATCTGTTGGCACCGTGGTCGCTGAAATTAGCTTCTCCCAATGCGTATAATCCTGGTACAGTTGTCATTAAGTTATAATCTACCCACAAACCACCCATGGTGTAATGCACTGCAGGATATATTTGCATAGGCTCATTGTATGGATTAACACCAGTAATTTGCTCGTACATGTCGAACAAGTTACCATATTTTTCTTTCACCACTGCTTTACCAAGTTTGATTAAAATGGCTTTTTCTGGATTGTTTAAGTTTTGTTTTGTCGCTTCTATTTTACCATAACGTTCAATTGCAGCAGCATAGTCTAAATAGACAGCTTGACCAGTTTTGTTTACACCATAACCAGCATCACATCTTTCTTTAGCAGCTCTACTAGCTACGTCACGAGGTACTAAGTTTCCGAAGGCAGGGTATCTTCTTTCCAAGTAATAATCTCTGTTTTCTTCAGCAATATCATTTGGTTTTAATTTACCTTCTCTAACGGCTTTAGCATCTTCTAAATTTTTTGGCACCCATATTCTACCGTCATTTCTAAGAGACTCAGACATCAATGTTAATTTAGACTGATGGTCGCCAGAAACAGGAATACAAGTTGGGTGAATTTGTGTATAGCAAGGGTTTGCAAAGAACGCACCTTTTTTGTGAGCTTTCCAAGCCGCAGTTACGTTACTTCCCATTGCATTCGTTGATAAATAAAATACGTTGCCATATCCTCCGGTACACAACAAAACCGCATGACCGAAGTGTCTTTCCAATTCGCCTGTAATTAGATTACGGGCAATAATTCCTCTTGCTTTACCATCAATAGTTACGACTTCCATCATTTCGTGACGGGCATATAAAGTTACATTACCCATACCAACTTGTCTTTGTAAGGCACTGTATGCGCCTAGAAGTAATTGTTGACCAGTTTGTCCTGCAGCATAAAAAGTACGTTGAACTTGAGTACCGCCAAATGAACGGTTACTTAGTAGTCCACCGTATTCTCTTGCAAACGGAACCCCTTGAGCCACACATTGGTCAATAATGCTAGAGCTAACTTCAGCCAAACGGTGAACATTGCCCTCTCTTGCTCTGTAATCACCACCTTTGATGGTGTCATAAAACAAACGGTAAGTGCTGTCGCCATCATTTTGATAGTTTTTTGCAGCATTTATACCACCTTGAGCCGCAATAGAGTGTGCTCTTCTTGGAGAATCTTGAAAGCAAAATGCTTTTACTTTATATCCCATTTCGGCCAAAGAAGCAGCAGCAGAAGCACCAGCTAAGCCAGTTCCAACTACAATAATTTCTAAACTTCTTTTGTTGGCAGGATTAACCAAAGGAACTGAAGATTTGTATTTAGTCCATTTTTGATCTATTGGACCTTCAGGAATTTTTGAATCTAATTTATTAATTGACATTTTTTAGATTGATTTTTAATGGTTGAAAAGTAAAAAGTAAATTGGCATAGCAGCGAATAGTATTGGAACGATTATGCCAAACACACCAATTCCAATATTTTTAATTAATTGATTGTATTTTTTATGGTTGAGCCCTAAAGTTTGGAATGCGCTTTTGAAACCATGGATTAAGTGAAAGGCTAGGGCCAGCATTGCTATAATATAAAAAATAACTACGTAAGGATTTTTGAAAGCATCATTTACTACTGCGTATAAATCTTTAACAATGACTCTTTCAAAACCTTGCTCAGTAAATTTTTCAATTTTACCATTGATAGTTCCATCATAAGGATAGGCTGTAATTTCGCCATCGGTTAGATTAACATGATAATCGGTGTAAGGAACTTCGCCAAATTTGTATTTAGCCCAAAAACCAGTCATGTGTAATACGATAAAAACAAGAATAATAGTACCCAAAAGTCCCATATTTCTGCTTGCCCAACCGCTATTTGCTTTTCCGTCAACCTGAGCATAGGCTACAGGACGGGCTTTTTTATTGTCGTAAACCAAATAGATTCCCCAAAAAGCGTGAAACAAAATGGTGGCATAAAGGCCATAAGATGTAAACTTAATAAGAGGGTTGGTCGTCATGAATACGGCGTATTCATTAAATGCCAGACCACCATCATTTTTGAATAACTGTAAATTTCCGGTCAAATGGACCACGAGGAAAGTGCATAAAAACAGCCCAGTTAAGGCCATTAATAGTTTTTTTCCGATACTTGATTTTAGAAAACTCGATAACCAATTCATATCTTTTCTTTGTAATTTTATTTAAGGTGCAAAATTATTATTTTATTTCTTATAATCGTTCTAAATAATAATTCTTATTTACATTCTATTAAATAACCCATAAAAAGGCAATATGTTTTGTTTGATAATGAGAGTATTAATAAAGTAGCACAATGGATTAATATCAATAATAACATTATATTTGCCGCCCTTGTCTCTAAAAATGAAAGTTTGCCATTTAAGTTCGGTCCATTATGCAATGGATACTAGGATTTTTTATAAAATGTGTCAGGCATTAAAAGAGGACTATGAAGTAACTTTAATAGCACATCATCCTCAAAGGGAGACAGTAAATGGGGTTCATATTATTCCATTTAAAGTTTTTCGCAACAGGAATGTTAGGGTTTTATTTTCTTGGTTATTAATGTTTCGTTTGGCGATTAAGCAAAAGGCTCAAATTTATCATTTTCACGACCCTGAATTAATTCCTTGTGGCATTTTGTTTTCAATGTTTGGTAAAAAAGTAATTTATGATGTACACGAAAATATAGCAGAGGATATTTTTGACAAACCATGGATTAGGAATCAGAAAATGGCATTTAAGATTTTTAATTTTTTTGAGAAAATGGCTGTCAAGCGATTTCATGTGATTTTGGCTGAGAAGAGTTATCAAAAAAGGTATGAGTTGTTAAAGGCTAATTATTCGGTTGTGCTCAATTATTGTGACATAGGATTTTTTAAGAAGTTCGAAAAGAAAGAATTTAAACAACAGTTGAACTTGTTTTACATAGGTATTGTGTTAGAGAGCAGGGGTATTTTAGAAATTATAGAAAGTGTAAAGCAGTTGAAGGCAAAAGGGGTGAATGTTCATTTTCATGTGGTAGGGGAGTTGTATTCCGATTTGTCAGCCAAAATAAAACAGTTAGATTATTACAACGATATTAAAGAACAGTTGCATTTTTATGGAAGGAAAAGATTAGAGGAGGGGTATGCATTGGCCGAGAAAATGGACATAGGGATGTGTATAATATGGCCCATGAAAAATTCAATGGAGAGTTATCCGACCAAGTTATTTGAATACATGGCAGTAGGATTACCAATAATAACCTCATCATTTCCTTTGTACAAAGAAGTAGTAGAGGGCAATGGATGTGGACTTTGTGTATCACCTCGAGACAGTAAAGAGATAGCAGAGGCAATAGAAACAATACACAGGGATGTACTAAAAACTGAACAAATGTCAGAAAACGGAAAGTTGGCTGTAAAAAAACATTATGATTGGGAGTCGCAGAAACGTGTATTGGTAAGGGTTTACAAAGAAATTGAAGAAAAAATCAAATAAATTTTACAAGACTGTTTGGTATTCTCAATATGATTATCTAATTTTGCGCTCCCAAAAATTTATCAACATACAGACGTGGATTCAATAAGTTACAAAACAGTATACGCCAACAAAGCGACCATTCAAAAGAACTGGTACGTGGTAGATGCAAGTGATAAAGTGCTAGGCAGACTAGCTTCACAGATAGCTGCAGCCTTAATTGGTAAGAACAAAACCGATTACACTCCTCATTCAGACAATGGAGATTGTGTAATTGTTCTAAATGCAGGAAAAGTAAAATTGTCAGGTACTAAGTTACAAGACAAAGAATACATCACTTACTCTGGCTACCCAGGTGGTCAAAAAAGAGTAAGCGCTTCTGATTTGGTAAACAAAAAACCAATTGCATTATTAGAAGAAGCGGTTAAAGGCATGTTGCCAAAAAACAGATTGGGAAGAGAAATGTTCAGAAATCTATTTGTTTATGATGCTGACCAACATCCTCACCAAGCTCAACAACCAAAAGAATTAACCATTAAATAATCCATCAAATTTAATACATGGAAGTTACAAATAAATCAGGAAGAAGAAAAACAGCAGTTGCTAGAATTTACGTTCAAGATGGCAATGGCGACATAATCATCAACAATAAACCGTATGATGCTTATTTCACTACAATCGTTAATCAGTCTAAGGTTTTACAACCTTTGCAATTGACAGACAATGTAGGCAAATTTGCTATCAAAGTAAATGTTGATGGTGGAGGAGTTACAGGACAAGCAGAGGCTATTCGTTTAGCTATCTCTAAGTCATTATGTGAAATAAACCCTGAGAACAGACCACTTTTGAAACCACACGGTTTATTGACAAGAGATGATAGAATGGTTGAAAGAAAAAAACCAGGTCAAAAGAAAGCAAGAAAAAGATTTCAATTCAGCAAACGCTAATACACCTTACAGATGTCAGTATCAAAAGAACAATTATTGGAAGCAGGATGTCACTTTGGACACCTTACTCGCAAATGGAATCCGAAAATGGCTCCATACATATTCATGGAACAAGATGGTATTCATATCATCGATTTAAACAAAACAGGACAGAAGTTAGACGAAGCAACTTCTGCTATTAGAAATTTTGTTAAATCTGGTAAAAAAATCATGTTTGTTGCTACGAAAAAACAAGCAAAAGATATTATCCAAGAAGCTGCTAAACAAGCAGGTATGCCTTTCGTAACAGAAAGATGGTTGGGTGGTATGTTAACAAACTTCGCAACAGTTAGAAAGTCTATCAAAAAAATGCAAACCATTGATAAAATGGCTAATGATGGAACTTACGCTAATATTAACAAAAAAGAAAAATTAATGTTAGAGCGTGAAAAAGCAAAGCTTATTTCTGTTCTTGGTGGTGTTGCTGATATGGCAAAATTACCTTCAGCATTGTTCATCGTTGATGTTAAAAAAGAACACTTAGCTGTAGCAGAAGCAATCAAATTAAATATTCCTACTATCGCTATGGTTGATACCAATAGTGATCCAAGCAATATCGATTTTGCAATTCCTGCAAATGATGACTCTTCAAAATCAATCAATTTAATTGTTGGTGAAATTCTTAAAGCAATTGAAGAAGGTCAAATGGATAGAAAAAAAGAGAAAGATGCTGTTGAAATAGAGAAATCTAAAGTAGAAAAAGAAGCAGCTGAAGCTTAATTTTATTTCTTTCATAATTACGTTTTATACCCCTTAAAAGTTTTAATATTTTATTTATATGTCAACAATTAGTGCAGCAGATGTAAACAAACTCCGTCAGATGACCGGTGCCGGTATGATGGATTGCAAAAAAGCCCTTACTGAAACCAATGGTGATTTTGACGCAGCCGTTGATTTTCTTAGAAAAAAAGGTCAAAAGATTTCCTTAAACAGAGCCGATAGATCAGCAAAAGAAGGTGCAGTAATTGCCCTAACAAGCGAAGATAAAAAAGTAGGTGTTATCATTGAATTAAACTGCGAAACTGATTTCGTAGCTAAAAACGAAGATTTCGTTGCTTTCGCTAACATGATCGCTAACCAAGCTTTGTCTACTCACCCTGCTGATATTGCAGCTTTAGTTGCTTCAACAGTTAATGGTTTAACTATCGAACAAGCCTTGCTTGATATGATGGGTAAAACAGGTGAAAAAATGGAAGTTTCTAAATACGAGTTAGTAAAAGGTGAAAACATTGTTCCATACATTCACGCTGGAAACAGAATGGGTGTTTTGGTTGAACTAAACAACGCACCATCTGAAGCTAATATTGCTGCTGGAAAAGACACTGCAATGCAAATTGCAGCAATGAATCCAATCGCTTTAAACGAATCAGAAGTTCCACAAGATGTTATCACTAGAGAAATTGAAGTAGGAAAAGAACAAGCTATAGCTGAAGGTAAACCTGCTGAAATGGCTGAAAAAATTGCTCAAGGTCGCTTGAACAAGTTTTACAAAGAATACACTTTATTGAACCAAGAATTTGTTAAAGATAGTTCTAAAACAATCGCTAAAATGCTTGCTGATACAGAAGCTGGCTTAGTAGTAAAAAGTTTTAAAAGAGTTGCTTTAGGCGCTTAATCAAACAAACAATATTTAATTGAAAAGCCCCGATATTTCGGGGCTTTTTTGTTGGATTTCTCCCGTCCTGAAATAGGTTGTCACATAAACAACTTATTAAATGAAGAAACAA
>JBBAKM010000002.1:195312-205264 GCA_040403495.1 Bacteroidia bacterium | reverse complement strand
CATTGTGTTTGCTCAACTTTTTTTAATTCTAAAATTTATTTAGGACAGTATTGATAAAAAATGAGTTAATAAATTATTTATATCTTGTAAATGATACTAATTTTAATAATTACAATGAATCTTATTTAACAACACTATCAAGTATTAAACTTTCTGCAAAATCAATAGAATGGTTCTATAATGAAAAAATTAGTTTTGAAAATAAAATCAATATTAATGTCTTTCTAAATTTCAATTACACAAATACATATTTATATTTAATGAATAATACACAAATGGAATATCAAAATTTTAATATTCATGGGAATCTTAAATATTCAAAAGATATTATTTTTGGCTTTGGGGATGAAAATACCAATGAATATAAAGAAATTGAAAATTCTGAAGATATTTTTCTTGAAAATATAAAATCCTTTAAGTATTTAAAAAATCGTAATTACGACCTAATTACTAGCTATATAAAAAGTGATTATTATGAAGTATACTTACTTGGTCATTCATGTTCAATTACCGACAGGGTTTTATTAAAGAAGATTTTCGAAAATCCCAATTGTATAACTATCAAGATATTACCAAAGCATGGCAACGACGATGAAAGGTATCAAAATTACAAGGAAATCTGTTTCAACATCGCCAGAATCTTTGATGATAATGGTATGATGAGGGATAAGGTTATTCCGTTTGAGGATTGTGATGTTCATCTTCCAAATTATGATAAATTTGAAGTAAAAATATAATCCACCACCAATTCCAAATTTTTTTTTAACCTATTTCCTTTAATTTGAAATATATATTGAAGTCTTTGGTTATCCCTACTATACCGAGTCCAATAATGTTATCAAATAGTGATTTGTCCTTGATTTTCGCATAACAAAAAGAATCTGCTGAAAAGCAGGTTTTTTTGTAGTTTGGTGATTTGAAGTGAATAGTTTTAATTTGTAGATGTAAAACTGAAACACATGAGACAAAATTTCGCAAATCCGTCCTATTTGGGGTGTATATACTGAGGTTTTTTTGTGTATAGACGAGTTACCTCCAATTGTAATGAAACCGAAAATAATAAGCATACTGACCATTTTAAGTTTAATTCTTTCTACAACAACTTACTCACAGGAAAAGAATACTGAATTGGACAATCATTATTTTAATAGTAGACAGTATCAAGGTGCATTGACACAATATCAGAAAGCTCTCAAAAAAAATAGGATTTGGGATAGGGCAGACAAATACGAATATTTCTATTTGCTTTTTCAAATTGCTGAATCCAAAAGACTTCTGAGCGACTCAACTTGCAATAGCGACTATCAAAATATTATCGACAGACATTATAAAATTGAATGGCCAGATAATTTAAAACTCGATAAAAGAATATCATTGTTTGTCGCTGAATCGGAAAAAAATCTTAAAAACTTCAGTAATGCTGAAGACTATTACAAACATGCATCTCAAAACATTGATACAATACCTGATTTTTTAAAATTCGGATATGCCTTTTGTTCTTTAAAACAAAATAGGTTCGGACAAGCTTTAATGTTGTTAAACGAAATTAAAGATAGCAAAAAACTAGAACCTCAATTCAGTCAATATGCCGCTATTTGCAAAATGGAATTAGTAAAAAGCATTACTAAAAATATTGAATTAAATGACACACTAAACTTAACTATGAATTATCAAGGTTGTTTTGGTGGTACAAGCTATAAGTTTTCTTTCATTAAACATTCAGTGGGCTATCAAGTAATTTCATATAAAAGCCATTATGGGAATAAGCCATGGGAAATAGACAGCATTCAAAAAATAAGTGATTCGACATATTTACTAATAATCAACTTTGAAAACGAATTGCGGAATTATAATCAATATACAAGCACAATGAGTTGCACTGCATGGGCGAACTTCATAATTGCGACAAAAAATGACTATTTGAAAATTGAAATTACAGACTGTGCACTTGGGGTTGGTTACGAAATAGAAAAATTATTGAGTAAGAAATGAAAACAACTACAGCTAACAGCATATTTATGATAGGCGGGGTTTTGTGCTCCGCAGGCAGTTTTGTGGTAGCTGAAAGTTCAGTTCTCTTCATCAACATTAGTTGTAAAAATACCCACCTTCGCAAATATGAGAACCGTTTTGCGTCATTTAACTATAAAATAAACAAAAAAAAGTAACTATGAATTTTTTTAAAAGAATATTCGGAAAAAAAGAAACTAAAAATAGAATCCCTCAAAATTTAGAAGAAAAGAATTTTAATCAAAATGATGAGGAGGAATCATACGGAATTGAAAAAGAAAATTCTCACCAAAGAGCGATAGAATTAATACCCGAAGATTTCTTTTGGTCAAGCGTAGATGAGTTAGCACCATTTGGTTCTGATGAGGGAGATACAGCTTTGTCGGAGTTTAGAGATTGGAGAAAAAGGAATCCGAAAGAAGAAATATATGAATGCCTGAAATGGACTATTGAAGGTGTTTCGGAACAAAATATGTCAAAATACAATGAAAATATTCTTGATAGAACTGAAATTAAAGAACAAATAGCAGATGAGAATTTTGATGACCTACAATATATTTTTACAGTTGATATTTCAGTTATTGCAACAGGATTTGGACAACTTGTTGATGAAGGTAAAATTGATTTGAAATGTAAACCTATCATTCAATTAGCAATTGACAGACAAAAGATATGGGCAGAACTTTCTACCGAATGGGAACATAGAAATGAGTATATAGAAAATCTAAATGTATTAGAAAGAGTATTAAAAGAAGCATAAAAACGAACTCAAAATAGCAGTTTGGCAAGATTTTTTCCACCTCAGGCGCTACTCAAAAAAACCTCGCAAAGTCGCCAAATATTAGCACAAATTTTAGGACAAACTACTAGCTTTAAATATACGACATTGATATACTTAAGAAAAATATTGATAACCATTCTGTTGACAGTTTTCATACAAACTGTTTTCGGGACTACGTGGAGTGCTGCTTATCCATATACACAGCAAATAGACGGTCAAAATGTTATAATTAAAGCATTCCCCTATGACCCATATTCGGCAAGCCCAATGATTGGAGTTACAAAAGTATACTTCAATAAAAAATTACTTTACACCATAAATAAGTATTACAGAGAAAGAATTTTCACAAGTAATGACGGTCAATATTTAGTAGTAGTTCACACTTCTAATTCGGCAGGAATTACAAGTTATACGTCATTCGGATCAGAAAGACTAAACTTTAATCAAACGGCCATTGAAGTTTTTAAAAATGGGCAACCATTCAAGACCTATACTCTCAAAGACGTTGTTGACACGACATTGCTTTTAAACAATGGAAGATATTTCTATTGGGGCTACAATGTGAACTTTAAGGCATTTGATAAAGTAAAGTGGACTTACAATTATTGGAATAAAATATTGACAAAAAGAGAAATGAGTAAATGTAGGGGAAATTTAGACACTTCTTATCATTGTAGAGACTATAGAAATTCTGTTGACTCTATGAAAATTTTTGAACTAGAAAATTTCATTTACAACAACTCAATATTTATTAAGGATAATTTATTACATATACTGACAAATCAAAGTATGGTTGTAAAACTAGACTTTACCGACATAACTATTCAGCAACTTCCAATTGACAAAATAAAATTAGACAAGAACAATTTTAATCCCCCCAAATTAAAACGCAAATACATAAAAGTAAAACTACCCAACAAATTTGACCAACCCAAATTAAAAGATGGACGAAGTTTAGAAAAAGGTATTGCAGACCTCTTTAATTTGAGTGTATTAGATGATGGAAAGGGAAAAGTATTTACCATTTATATCAAGCATCTTGTTATTGAGCAAAACGGAAAATGCATTAAATCCTATGGCGAAGTATATGACAAAAGAATATCCGAATATTTAACCCAAGAATCAAGGAATAATGAAATGACAGAAAAACTAAATAAGTGGATCAAAGAGCAGACATTTAGCACTAAACTAATTCCCAAAGGATTTGACGGTTATTCATTTCTTTGTTTTGTGAATTTAAAATGACGACTAAAAGAAAAACGACAAATAACAAACGTTTGGCGCAACAGGGGCTGACATAGTTAATTGGAAGTTTGTGCTTCTATTGTAAATTCAGTGCTGGCAGACAATTTAATTTTACGATCCCGAAACCACGGGAGCGAAACTGCGCCAAGCATCAAAACGTTTATTAGATTAACAATAATTTATAAAGTTTAAGAAGCCTGAGGTTTGTTGGTTTTTTGAGGACTTGTAACTTATAATTGAAATTTAAAAACTATATCATACAATTACTCATAGTTTTGAATCAACACCTCTGTTGGAATTTTAAAACTTTTGTGTAATTTTCTTATCATTTCTAAGGTAAGTTTTCTTTTCTTGTTAAGAATTTCGCTTGCTCTACTTTTTAAACCAATGATGTTAGCCAAATCATTTTGAGTATATCCCATTTGTTCCATTCTAAATTTAATGGCTTCAATTGGGTCGGGTAAATCAATAGGGAAATACTCATTTTCATATTGTTCAATTAAAAGGCCTAGAATCTCTAACTCATCGCCTTCGGGCGTATTTTTTGATGCATCAAAAATCTCCTCTAGTCTCATCAATGCTTGTTGATAATCTTGTTCTGATTTTATAAGATTGATATTCATAATTTTTTAAATGTTGTTTGCATTAATTAAAGCCGTTGTTAGTCTCTTTAAACCAAGATTTGAGTTGTTGCTCACAATCAGGGTGAATTTCCCAAAACTTTATTAATATTTATTGACCTATTATCCTCAATTACTAATCAAAGATAATACAATTCTCCCAATTTGGGAATTTTTATATTTTTACACGATTTATTACAAAAATCTCTTCACCCAATTCCTGTTTTTTTGTTTTTTAAAACCAATTTCCTTTAATTTGAAATATATATTATAAACTATGTCAAAATACACCAAACTTGTTTTTGTTTTTCTTTTGTTTTTTATCTGTCAAAAAACCTCAGCCCAAGATGTTATTCTGTTTAAGAATGGCAATTTAGTTCAAGTGAAAATTCTGGTTGTCGAAAATGAAAACGATGAAATTGAATATGTCTATTTCAATGACACATTAGGCCCTGTGTTTAAAGTCCCTTTAAATAAAATTTCACTCATTAAAAACAATGGAAATATTTTAGTTTTAGAAAATCTTTCAAAAACTTATTATGACTCTCTTATCCATTTACCTTTAAATAAAATTGACTTAAATAAATTAAGTTGCCATCAACTTGACAGTATTGGAAGAACTCATGCTCAACTTAATTTTAATAGCAGAAATGTTGGTGGTAGTATCTTTTTAACTACCCTTCTTACTGGCCCAATAAGCGGTTTAATTGTCGCTGTTGTTTCCAATTCTAAAACACCCAATACCTATAATTTAAAGATGCCTTCAACACCTTATTTAGAATCGGAGATTTATCAAAATGCCTACAAAAAAGAAGTTCACAAAACACGAAAAGAAAAAATTGTAATGAATTATTTAGGTGGAAATATCCCTTTGTTACTATTCTGTTATTATCTCGTTGCAATAGATAAAAAGAATAAATTGTAAAGAATTGAGGCTAACAACGGTGGAAAGCTTGAAAGACAAATTAGTCCTGAAAATAACGACTTAATTAACAACTGGAATACCCTCGCAAATATTTTCAAAATTTAAAACCTCAATTTTGGCAATCCAAGTACACTACTTTTTTAAATAATTTATTTTCCTTTAATTTGAAAAATATATTATAAATTATGTCAAAATACACCAAACTTATTTTAGCCTTTCTTTTGTTTTTTATCTGTCAAAAAAACTTTGCCCAAGATATTATTCTGTTTAAAAATGGTGAGTCAGTTAAAGTTAAAATACTGGTTGCTGAAAATGAAAACAATGAAATTGAATATGTTTACTTTAATGACACATTAGGCCCTGTGTTTAAAGTCCCTTTAAAGACCATTTCACTTATTAAGTCAAACGAGCAAGTTAAAGTAATTGAAACCCAAACAGAACTTGTTTATGACAGTTTGTTAAGCCCTTTAAAGCCGATGAATAAAATCGACATTAATAATTTCAGTTGTCATCAACTTGACAGTATGGGAAGAACGCATGCTCAAATTAATTTTAATAGTACTGTCGTTGGCACTAGCATCTTTCTCACAACTCTTTTTACGGGACCAATTAATGGTGCAGTTGCTTCTGTTGTTTCCAATTCTAAAACACCGAATACACAGAATTTGAATATGCCCATTAGCCCACTCATAGAGTCGGAAATCTATCAAAATGCATACAAAAAAGAAGTGCACAAAGCGCGGAATGAAAAGATAATTAAAAACTATTGGGGTGCTAATTTATCTTTGTTCAGTGTATTCCTTATTTATTATTATTCAAGGAATCCGAAACCTTAAAATGGTAATTGAAGCCGTTGTTGGTGTTATCACCAACGACAAGTATGCTAGAAATGGGTTGTTGGTCTAGGCTAAGCCTAGACCAACAACGGCGCAAGTGCATAAAGCCCGACAAGAAAAAATTGCAAAGAATTATTGGTACGCTAATATAATCTTATTTGGTATATTCATCATTTACAATATTTCAGAGAATCCCAAACGTTAAAATGGTAATTTTAATTATTTCATCAAAATGCTTAATTTTGCTGAACCATTATGGCCTCAACAGAACCAAACTTAGTATCAGCAATTGAACAAGCAATCCTAAAGCTTGAAAGACAAATTAGTCCTGAAAATCACGACTTAATTAACAACTGGGATACCTTAGCAAACAAATACAAAGACGAAGCTTATATCTTTAAAGTTAGAGACAAAGAAATTCGCATTCAAACACATTCTGAAAGTTTAAGTCACACACAAATTCCCAAAGTTGCCATGCCTAAATTTAAGGCTTGGGGCGACCGTTTGCGTTGGCAATTACAGGAGAATGTTCCGGGCGAATTTCCATACACTGCTGGTATTTACCCTTTTAAAAGAGAAGGCGAAGACCCAACAAGGATGTTCGCTGGTGAGGGCGGACCTGAACGCACCAATCGCCGTTTCCACTATGTAAGTTTGGGAATGCCTGCCAAAAGGTTGTCTACCGCTTTTGACAGTGTTACTTTGTACGGAAATGACCCTCATGTAAGACCTGATATTTATGGTAAAATCGGTAATTCTGGGGTTAGTATTTGCTGCCTTGATGATGCCAAAAAATTATACAGTGGTTTCGATTTGGCCGACCCTAAAACGTCTGTTTCCATGACTATTAATGGACCTGCACCAATGTTACTTGGCTTTTTTATGAATGCTGCTATCGACCAACAATGTGAAAAATACATCAAACAAAATGGTTTGGAAGAAAGTATCAAACAAAAAATTTCTGATATATACAAAGCAAAAGGTCAGGAAGTGCCAAGCTACCAAGGACCATTGCCTGAGGGAAATGACGGATTAGGTTTGATGCTTTTAGGGGTAACTGGCGACCAAGTACTGCCAAGTGAAACCTACGAAGAAATAAAAAAATACACCCTTTCTCAAGTTAGAGGAACCGTTCAAGCGGATATTTTGAAAGAAGATCAAGCACAAAATACCTGTATTTTCTCAACAGAATTCGCCTTGAGATTAATGGGAGATGTTCAAGAATATTTCATTACAAACAAGGTTAGAAACTTTTACTCTGTCTCTATCAGTGGTTATCATATTGCCGAAGCCGGTGCCAATCCAATTACTCAATTGGCATTTACATTGGCCAATGGTTTTACTTATGTAGAATATTACTTAAGTAGAGGCATGGATATTAATGAATTTGGACCTAACTTATCATTCTTCTTTAGCAATGGTATAGACCCAGAATATGCAGTTATTGGAAGAGTAGCGCGTAAAATTTGGGCAAAAGCAATGAAAATAAAGTATGGTGCAAACGAGCGCAGTCAGATGCTTAAATACCACATTCAAACCAGTGGTAGAAGTTTACACGCTCAAGAGATTGACTTTAACGATATTCGTACAACCTTACAAGCTTTATATGCCATTTATGACAACTGTAATAGCCTTCACACCAATGCTTATGACGAGGCTATAACGACACCTACCGAGGAATCAGTAAGACGTGCCATGGCCATTCAGTTGATTATTAACCGTGAATTAGGTCTTTCTAAAAATGAAAACCCTATTCAAGGTTCGTTTATCATTGAGGAGTTGACAGACTTGGTAGAGGAAGCGGTGATGCAAGAATTTGACAGAATAACTGAGCGTGGTGGTGTTTTGGGTGCTATGGAAACCATGTACCAAAGAAGTAAAATACAAGACGAAAGTTTGTATTACGAAACACTGAAACACACTGGCGAATTTCCAATTATAGGTGTCAATACTTTTTTGAGCAGCAAAGGATCTCCTACTGTTTTACCAAAAGAGGTTATTAGAGCTACGGAAGAGGAAAAACAATACCAAATTAACATGTTAAAATTGCTTCAAGAACGTTCTCAAGAACAGTCGCAAAAGGAATTGAGACATTTACAAGAGGTGGCTATACAGAATGGCAATTTATTTGAGGCTTTAATGACCGCTTGTAAAGTGTGTTCGTTAGGACAAATCACCAATGCTTTGTTTGAAGTAGGCGGTCAATACAGAAGAAATATGTAAGGGCAAAGGTTCCTTACCTTTAGATTTTGTCTTTTGCTATATCTATCCAACTGCGAACCTCTCCATTAGTTCGCTTTTGGTTTTGAAGACCTGTGTGAACTAACGTTTTTGATTTAACTAAATTTTGAGCATGTTTCTCAAAGTATTCAAATCCTTTAAACATATCGCTCATAATTGTTTCTGACGCTTTTATTTCAACGAGATTCAATAATTCATCATCCTGCCATATCAAATCTACCTCATGTCCTACAGCATCTTTCCAAAACCAAATATCACGGAGTAAATTTTGGTGATAATTAAGTTTTACATATTCCGATACAACGAAATTTTCGAATAAAGCCCCCTTGTGTTGACTAATTTTTACACTTTCCGCATCTTTTATCTTTAACAAAAAACTTAATAGTCCTGTGTCATAAAAATACAATTTGGATGTTTTGGTAATGCGTTTATTAAAATTAACAAAGTATGGCTGTAACTGAAAAACAATAAAACTACTTTCTAAAACCGACAACCAAGATTTTGCTGTTGGTTGCGAAATTCCACAATCATTTGCAAGGGCACTTAAATTGAGTAGTTGTCCTGCTCTTCCTGCACACAATCCGACAAAACTCCTAAATAACTTTAAGTCTTTGATATTAATTAATTCAGACAAATCTCTTTCAACATACGTTTGGACATAATTAGAATAAAAAACCTTAGAAGGAATATCTCTGTCGTAGATAGCTGGATAAAAACCCTTGTGTAAATTAACACTATAATCATTTGATAATAAATTGGCTGACTTCATTTCTTCCAAATCAAATGGGAACAACTTAAAAATAGCTACTCTACCTGCTAAACTCTGTGTGATATTTTGTAATAACTGAAAATTTTGCGACCCTGACAAGATATATTGTCCCATGATTTGATCCTCATCCACCTTGGCCTGCAAATACGAAAACAAAAAAGGAACACGTTGCACTTCATCTAATATTACATATTTGTCATATTGTTTCAAAAAGGCATTGGGGTCTTTTTCTGCAAAATTCCTAAAATCCGGATTTTCCATATTGATGTATTGATAATCCGCAAACTCATTCTTCAAAAACGTAGTTTTACCGGACTGCCTAGGTCCAGTTAATGCTAAAATAGGATACTTATTTTTATAAATTAGCATCTCTTTTTTTATAACCCTATTAATACTCATGATTAATCAAAATTAATTGCTACAAAAGTAATGTTTTTTCATGTTAATTTTTAAACTTTTTTAAAAAAACAAAAAACCTCATAATAGCTTGATTTTAATAATATTATGAAATTTTACTTTGAATTT
>JBBAKM010000002.1:187328-195212 GCA_040403495.1 Bacteroidia bacterium | reverse complement strand
ACATGGGTACTAACTTTGAAATTACACGGGTATTAACTTTGAAATTACATGGGTGCTTACTTTGAATTTACATGGGTACTTACTTTGAATTTACACGGGCATTTACTTTGAATTTACATGGGTACTAACTTTGAAATTACACGGGTATTAACTTTGAAATTACATGGGTGTTAGTTTTGAATTTTAACCCATTCCTATAAGCAATTTTTTTGAAAAATGACATTAGTATCCGCTATACATACAAGCCACTTAACTCTTCCATAAATTCGGTTGCTTCACGGATGTTTTTGATGCTTTTTACCAATAAAATAATGGTTTTACTACTTTGTTTCATTTCGAATTTAGCAGGTTGTGTTGCTATGTATTGTAGTATTTTAGAAAATGCAGCGCTGTCATAAAAAGCAGCTTTCTCATCAGCCGGAAAATAGATTTTCATGTTTTGCTTTTCGAGCACAATCTTTTCAAATCCCAATGATTTTCCTATCCATTTTACCCTTATCGAAGCCAATAAAACGCCCACTTCTTTGGGATATCTTCCAAACCTGTCTATCAACATATCCGAGAATTTAGTGAGCGCATCTTCATTTTCGATTTTGCTTAATTCTGTGTACAAACTCAGTCTTTCTGCCATGTTGCGAATGTATGTATCGGGAATTAACATATCAAAATCCGTATCAACCTGACAGTCTCTACTGCTTATGCTTTCTATTTGATCTTTGAATAAATCGCTAAACTCATCGTGTTTTAATTCACGGATGGCTTCATCTAATATTTTATGATAGGTATCAAACCCAATGTCGCTAATAAAGCCACTTTGTTCGCCACCCAACAAATTACCTGCACCACGAATATCCAAATCTCTCATTGCCACATGGAAACCGCCCCCCAAGTCACTGTACTCTTCGATAGTGCTCAAACGTTTTTTAGCATCCGAGGTAAGCGTGTTCAGTGGCGGTGACAACAAATAACAATACGCTTTTTTGTTGCTTCTACCAACCCTACCCCTCATTTGATGCAAGTCGCTTAGTCCAAACATGTGCGCTTGATTGATAATAATGGTGTTACAGTTGGTAATATCCAAACCTGCTTCAATAATTGTGGTGGCTATCAACACATCTTCATCACCTTCCATAAAACGGAGCATTACATCTTCCAATTCGGAACCATCCATTTGACCATGCGCAATAGCAACCCGAACACCCGGAACCAATTGTTCTATCATGTGTTGGTATTCATAGATGTCCTTAACTCTGTTGTGAACAAAATAAACCTGTCCACCTCTACTAATTTCGTATTTAATCGCTTTTCTAATCAGCTCTTTGTCAAAGGTGTGTAACTCGGTTTTGATTGGAAAACGGTTGGGTGGTGGCGTATTGATAACCGACAAATCTCTTGCTCCCATCAATGAAAAGTGCAGCGTTCTAGGTATAGGAGTTGCTGTTAGGGTTAGCGTGTCTACATTGGCCCTTATTTCTTTTAACTTATCCTTAACACCTACTCCAAACTTTTGTTCTTCGTCTATTATCAATAGTCCTAAATCCTTAAATTTAAGGTCTTTACCCACTATTCTATGGGTTCCGATTAAAATATCAACTTGACCATCTTTTACTTTTTGTATGGTTTTCTTTTGTTCCCCTGCGGTTTTAAATCTGTTGATATAATCCACATTGACAGGCAAACCTTTCAAACGTTCTTTGAATGTTCTGTAATGTTGATGTGCCAAAATAGTAGTAGGAACCAAAACCGCCACTTGTTTACTATCTGCCACTGCCTTAAAGGCCGAACGGATGGCTACTTCTGTTTTACCAAAACCCACATCACCACACAGCAATCTGTCCATGGGTTTGGTATTTTCCATGTCACGTTTTATCTCATCTGTTGCTTTGGCTTGGTCAGGCGTGTCTTCATATAAAAAAGAGGCCTCTAATTCCACTTGAAGGTAGGTGTCTGGCGCAAACGCAAAGCCTGGTTGTGCTCGCCTTTTGGCATACAAAGCAATTAACTCCCTCGCTATGTCTTTGACTTTCTTTTTGGTACTCGCTTTTTGCTTTTCCCACACACCACTTCCCAACTTGTGCAAGGCTGGTTGTGTGCCATCTTTGCCTGTAAACTTAGATATTTTGTGTAACGAGTTAACATTGATAAAGAGCAAATCACCATCGCGGTATGCAATTTTAACTGCTTCTTGTAACACACCATTCATTTGTGTTTTTTGCAAGCCCATAAACTTACCTACTCCATGGTCGATGTGGGTTACGAAGTCGCCTATTTGCAACTCACTTAGTTCCTTAAGGGTCATTGCCGTACTTTTGGAATAACCTCTTTTTTGGGTTTTAAATCGGTAGTAACGCTCAAACAATTGATGTTCGGTGTAACAAGCTAATTTTAAATCGTGTTCCAAAAAACCTTCGGCCAAACCATGATAAATAGGGACAATATTGATTTGTTTTTGACGGTCTTCAATAATGGTGAGCAATCGGTCTATCTGCTTGCCCGTTTCACTAAAAACTAAATTTTTAATATTTTTCAGCTCATTTCCTTGTAAATGAGTGAGTAACATTTCTATATTCTTTTGAAATAGCGGTTGCGGTGAGGTATTGAATTTAAACGATTTTTTCGTTTTAAAACTCCGCATTGCACCCACTTCTACTATTGTTTTTATTTGCGTAATATTGGCTCTTATTTCATTGGGTGTAATAAGATAATTTTCAGGTCTTATTTTTTCTGACAATAAGGTTTCCCATTGTTTCTGAAGGTATTGGTATTGGTCATCAAAATGCTTGAGTACACAAATAGTTTCTTCAGTAAAATACTTAAAAATAGATATTTTTTCGCCTGCAATACTGCTGCTTTGGATATTGGGAACTATGGTTAAAAAGGCGATGTTGGAGATAGACAGTTGTGTTTCCAAATCAAAGGTTCTAATACTTTCAATTTGGTCGCCATCCAATACAATTCTGTAAGGCACATCATTGCTAAAGCTGTAAATATCTACAATTCCACCACGGATGGCATATTGTCCGGGTTCACACACAAAATCCTCTCTTTCAAATTCATTTTCATCCAAAAAGTCTGACAGAAATTCTAAGTCAAGCAGGTCGCCTAATTTAACTTCAAACGAGTTCGATTTCAACTGTGCAGTGCTGATTACTTTTTCAGAGATACTTTCAGGCGTTGCCACTACAATGTAGGGATGTAAAGCATGTTGTAGTTTTGAAATTACTTCAGTTCTGCGCTGTATTTGCTCCGTATTTAACTCTTCAAAATCGAAAGGTTTTTTGAAACTATCGGGTAAAAGCAGCACATCATTTTCAGAAATTAAATGTTCTAAATCGCTTCTTAAAAATTCGGCTTCTTCGGTTTCGGGAACCAAAACAAGCATATTTTGTTGAGTTTGGTGAAAAATAGAAGCAAGAACTACTGCCAAAGATGAACCTGACAATCCTTCGAAACTGGCAATAGAAAGCCCGTTGTTTTTGCGTTGCTCCAAAAACTCAATAATTTGATCATGTTGCCCGAAAGCCTCTACAAGTTCCCTGACTTTCATTTAAAAAAGAGGTGCAAAGATAGGGTTAAATAAAATTAAAAAGCCTCTATTATTTCTTTAAAATAGCCAATCCTAGTAGAAATGAAATAATAAAAAATGTTAGGGCCATTTCTACCAACTTTAAACTCGAAAACGAATACCATTGATTGATTAAAAAAACATGAACCAATAGAATTAATGCGAATAAAAATCCCTTAAACAGCCATTTGTTTTTTCGGCGAATGAGCAAAGAAAATAAAAATCCCGTAAGCATGTAAACACTTCCAAAAATCATAATGTTAGCCCCCGGCCAATGTAGTATTTTGAAAATGATACCGATTACTAAAACTGTAACAAAAATCCATAAAAGCGTGTTAAAAAAAATATCATTCTTTCTAATTTCATTAGGATTTCTAAAATCATCTATAATTTCTTGCATATACTTTCAACAAAAATACAAAGATAGTTAGGTTTGGAAAAGCATTTGTTTTTTATTTGCATGTATGAAACAATGGCAACTTGATTTTTTAAAACCTCAATCAATTGCTTTAACGCTGTTATTGCTTGTTCAAGCGTGTTTATTGTTTTATAACTTTTCAAATATTGCGATTAGTCACGATGAACTCAGCGCACTATATCGCTGCCGATTTCAAACTTTCAGTGAATTAATAAATGAAGGAGTTGTGGTAGATGGTCATCCAGCCTTGGTTCAAGTAATATTGTGGAGTTTGGTGAATTTTTGTGAGGCTTCTATTGCCACTGTTAAATTTCCCTTTATACTTTTCTCTCTCGTAAGTACATTTTATTTGTTTAAAATTGGGGTTAAATACTTTGGCATATACACTGCTTTACTTGCCGGTATTTTCTTTATAAGCTTGGAATATTTCTTATATCTGCAAAGTGTTGCTCGCCCCTATTCATTGGGATTAATGCTCAATTTAATGCTTGTTTATCACCTTCATTTATTCATTCAAAATTCAAAAAAATGGGGCAGATTAATCTTCATTACTATTATAACCACACTTAGTTTTTACACCCATTATTTTAGTTTTTTACAAAGCGTAACCATTCTATTTACTTACCTAATCTTACAATCCAATCAATCACAAAAAATACAACTATTTGGCGTTATAGTTCTTAGTTCATTGTTGTTTTTGCCTCATTTACCCATAACTTTAACCCAAATAAGTTATGGCGGATTACAGTGGTTGAGCAAACCCGATTGGACATTTTTCAATCAGTTTTATTGGCAACTTTTCAACCAATCCACTACCATCACTGTTTTATTTTCTCTGTTCATTATTTTGGCACTTGTGCAAATAAAAAAACACTTTAAAAACAGAGTGATTTTACTTTGTTTGTGGGGTGTCCCTCTCATTACCATTTATCTTTATTCCATTTTAAGGGCTCCTGTTTTGCAATCTGCTTCTTTATATTTTTCGACCCCTTTCCTGCTTTTACTTGCTGCAAATGGGATTGAAACATTGAAATACAAAAAACTTAAAATCGCAGGAATTGCAATTAGTTTTATTCTCTTAATCCATCATTTGCACTACAGTACACATTTTATTCAAAACAGATTTTTTCAACCTATGCAAGCTTTTATTAATTCAAATAATAGCTTTATAGAGCAGAATCCAGGAAAGAAAATCGGCACTTATTGGCAAGGGAATTCGAATTATTTCAAACTATACTTACAGCTCACCAAACAAACTTTTGATTGCCAATACACTGAAATAACAGAGTCATTGGACAGCACCCAAATCATGCAATATGATTATTTAATCTGCAACCACTTACAAGCCGAAAACATGGCAAGTATCGGTCGATATTTCCCTTACATTAAGCAGAAAGACTACCATTTACACTATGAATTTGTGGTTTTACAAAAAGCCAAATCCCAACAACTGTTGTATGAGAAAACACTGACATTTACCTTTGATTCTTCGAATTCACAAGTTCCGGTAACGATTCCTATTCACTCCATTATTCCTAATCACTATTACTACCTCGATTGGCAAAAAGTAGACAATGAAACCATAGACAATGAATTGGTGATAGAAACCTTTATAAACAATCTAAGAGTTGATTGGCGTTCAATGAATTTGAGTCAAAAACAGACTTACAGCATCAAATTAAAAGATGTATTAAATCCTCAACAATGGCAACAAAAGCCAGATTTGAAAATATATCTATCAAACCCTCAGTTAGTAAGCAAAAAACCTTTGCAAATAATCTTAAAAATGAGGACTGACAATCCTTTTGAGTACACTGGAAAATAATGGGCTAATTTGTAGGCTTCAAATTTAAAAATTACTTACTTTTGTGCTGTGCATTACAACAGAAAACAATTAAGCAACGAAACTTTATTAGAGCTTTATAAAAACATCCTTTATCCAAGAATTATCGAAGAAAAGATGTTAATTTTATTGCGTCAGGGTAAAATCGGGAAATGGTTTAGTGGCATAGGTCAAGAGGCTATTTCTGTGGGTGTAACCATGGCATTACAAAACGATGAATATGTGTTACCACTTCACCGAAACTTAGGGGTTTTTACTACCCGAAAAGTGCCTTTCAGACAATTATTTGCTCAATGGCAAGGTAAAAAAAGTGGTTTTACAAAAGGAAGAGATAGAAGTTTTCATTTTGGCACAAACGACTATCACATTGTGGGTATGATTTCACATTTGGGTGCTATGTTGGGTGTAGCCAATGGTATTTCTTTGGCACATTTGCTCAACAACGACAAAAAAATAAGTGTCGTTTTCAGTGGTGATGGTGGCACAAGCGAAGGCGATTTTCACGAAGCCATGAATGTGGCTGCTGTGTGGCAATTGCCCGTTATCTTTTTAATAGAAAACAATGGCTACGGACTAAGTACGCCTAGTAACGAACAGTTCAGATGCAAGCAGTTTATTGACAAAGGAATTGGTTATGGTATGGAGGCTTATCAAGTCGATGGTAATAATATTTTGGAGGTTTACAATAAAGCGACTGAGTTATCAGAAAGCATGAGAAACTCCCCTCGCCCCATTTTATTAGAATGCATGACTTTTAGAATGAGAGGTCACGAGGAAGCCAGCGGTACCAAATATGTCCCTCAAGAATTGTTTGATGAATGGGGCAAAAAAGACCCTATTAGCAATTATGAAACCTATTTGATGTCAGAGGGTATATTAAACGAAACCCTTAAAACACAAATTTATGACGAGTTGAAGCATGGCATGGACGATGATTTGGCAGCGGTATTTGCCGAACCAGAAATTGTTGCCGATATTGAAGAAGAACTGAACGATGTGTATGCGCCCTATATTCAAGAAATTATTGCGCCTGCAACCAATAACACCAGTACAAGACGTCTTGTTGATGCCATCAGTGATGGTTTAAAACAAAGTATGGAACGCCACTCAAACACAGTGTTGATGGGGCAAGATGTGGCAGAATATGGTGGTGTTTTTAAAATATCAGACCAGTTTTACAAGTTATTTGGCAAAGCGAGAGTAAGAAATACACCTATTACAGAATCCTCAATTTTAGGTGCGGGATATGGTTTGGCGATTAAAAAATACAAGGCGATTGTAGAAATGCAATTTGCAGATTTTGTAACCTGTGGGTTCAACCAAATTGTGAACAATTTAGCCAAAAGTCACTACCGTTGGGCACAAGCTGCCGATGTGGTGGTAAGAATGCCGACAGGAGCAGGCGTTGGTGCAGGACCCTTTCACAGTCAGAGTACAGAGGCTTGGTTTTTTCATGTACCCGGATTAAAAATTATATATCCTAGCAATCCTTATGATGCCAAAGGTTTGTTGTGCGCCGCTATTAACGACCCTAATCCGGTGTTGTTTTTTGAGCATAAAAACTTGTATAGAAGCATAGAAGGCGAAGTGCCTAACGATTATTACACCTTGGAAATTGGCAAAGCTAAAACCGTTCAAGAGGGCGAAGAATTAACTATCGTCACTTATGGTTGGGGTGTTCAATGGGCATTAGAAGCTTGCAAAAACTTAAATATCAATGCAGAAATCATAGACCTTAGAACTTTATTACCTTGGGACAAAGCAGCGGTTAAAACAGCAGTAGAAAAAACAGGCAAAGTGTTGGTGTTGCACGAAGACACCTTAACTGGCGGAATTGGTGCAGAGATTGCCGCATGGATAAGCGAGCATTGCTTTACAAGCCTAGATGCCCCTGTAAAACGCATTGGCAGCCTAGATACGCCTGTGCCATTGGCTAAGGATTTAGAAGATAAGTTTTTGGGCAGAGAGCAGTTAGAGAAGGGGTTGAAGAAGTTGAGGGATTTTTGATTTGTGATTTTAGATTTTTTATTCTAAGTCAAAGTAGTAACTGTTTATTAG
>JBBAKM010000002.1:101533-187228 GCA_040403495.1 Bacteroidia bacterium | reverse complement strand
AGAATATCATTAGCTCAATGGTGGAAGGGACTTTTAATTTTTGATTTGTGATTTTAGATTTTTTTATTTTTATTCTAAGTCAAAGTAGTATCTGTTTATTAGAGAATATCATTAGCTCAATGGTGGAAGGGACTTTTAATTTTTGATTTGTGATTTTTGAATTTAGATTTTTATTCTAAGTGAAAAATGGTCTTTATTCGAAGGCGATATTGGTGTTATACTCATTCTTTATGAAATAAGTTCACCAACATTCAATTGGCTTTTCGTTTGTTTGTTGTTGCTTGTTGCCAGAAGCATTTTGGGAGCTCACTCACAATATGTAAGCGAGAGCGAAGGAATTATTTAACATTGATAATACCTCACACAATATAAATTATCAAGAACAAATAAAAGAGCAAATTAAAATGCTTGCGTCTCGATTGCATTTTACAAAGTTTATTAAACAGCCTAAACTTCGCTAATCTTCAGTTAGAGAAGAAAAATAACTTTGAATTTTTTAAGCTTAAGATTGAAAGCACTATGATTTTTTGATAAATTAAACCCTTAAGAATGCAATTGTATCATATTAAGAATATTTTTTTAGAAAGTGAATATATTAAATTGTTCAATCTATTTTTAGGGCCTAATATTGTCGTATGAAATTTAAAGCAATATTATTTTTATTATTTTCGGGATTTTTTTTAAATTCTTATGCCCAAGAAACCATTGAATTAACTTTTAACAATGGAGAAACCAAAGAAATTACCATTGATTACGATAATCCAGCATACTTGCCAAAATGGGGTATTGACTGTAAATTTTTTGGTTTAATGTCCTTTAATGCAGAGGCATTAAGTTTTAAATTAAGTCCACATTATAAAATAAACAAATTATGGATGTTAAAAGCTAATATTACGATGCCATATTCTAAAGGAGTAGATGGAAATGTTGAAGAAAGTTTCAATGAAGAAAACAGAAAATTAGCTCACGACTGGAGTTTAATGAATCATTATATTTTGGCAACAAAAACAAAAACTCAAACAAAAAAAACTGCAGTAGATTATGTGGATAACATCGTTTACACTGCTTCACTACCAAGAATTATAGAAAAAAACTTATCATTAGATGGTGGGCTAGGGCATATTCAATATGCTACCAATGGGCGGTTAAAAAGTTTGGCATCTGATAATAATAATGGTGATACATCTTTTCGGGTTATGGATTTTTCATGCTTAAGTTTTAATTTAGGGGTTAGCTTATACAAAGTAGAAAGCTATAAAATTACAGCAACAAGTGCATCAAGAGCTTATTGGAGAACCTCTAGACTTTATGGAATGCTTACTTTTGGTTTAAAGACAAATTATGTTGTCGAAAGAACAATTTATGACGGACTCTCTGGATCTTCAAGTAGTTTTACCTATAGCCAAGTAACCGAAGGTTTTGTAAAGCCTGAAAATAAGGCTATGGTTGGCTACAGATTTGGTTTTGAAAAAAATTGGGGTATGCTAAATTCAGGAAATTCAGTAACTTTTGGACTTGAAATAGGTTCATTGCCAAAATTGTATTCAGAAGGGAAACCTATTGGATTGGCTAATTCCATATTTATGTTTCATGTTGGTTTTGGTTTTGGACCTAAACCAAAGCAATTGAAGCAATAAAAGAATTCGATTTAGTTTCTTCTAATACTTTAATTATAACCTTCGAAGCCGATGTTGGTCTTATAATCATTCGTCGTGAAAAAAGTTCAGCAATATCTAATTGGCTTTTTGATAGTTTGTCTATAGTGGCAGAATCAATTAGGACAAAACAATAACTTACTAAATCTAAATCAAAAACAGGTTACTAAAGCTAAAATAATTAAAAATTATTTTTTAAATAAAAATATTTATCTTTGTAACTTAGTTAAAAACATCATCTACAATGGCAATTGCAATAAAATCTATACCTTTTTTAAAGACAGAAGCTGCTGTTAGATTTGACAAAAATGCTAAAAAAGCTATTTCAAATAAAACATCAATAAATTTCACTAAAGAGATTTCTGTATCTGAAAAAATATTAGCTAAAGCTAAAATTTAATTCATATTAATTTGAGTTTTCTATCAGAAAAATGTACTTTCAAAATTTATAATGAAAAAATTATAGATTATTGTAATCCTTTTAATTGTGAAGATGCAGATTTAAATGAGTTTTTTGCAAAAGATGTATTAAATTACACCAATGAATTATTAGGAAAAAGTTATTGCTTTACTTTTGATGATGATGAAAAACAAATAGTTGCAGCTTTTACCATTTCCAACGACAGTATAAAAACGTTTTCTCTTCCTAATGCAAGGAAAAAAAAGTTAAATTCAGAAATACCAAGGGTAAAACAAATGAAAAGTTACCCAGCTGTTTTAATAGGTCGATTAGGTGTTAACATAAATTTTAGAAAAATTAAAGGAGAAGAAAAAACAATTGGAGATCAATTGATGGATTTTATTAAATCTTGGTTTATAGACAAAGCAAATAAAACAGGATGTAGGTTTATAGTTGTTGATTCATATAATAACCCAGCACCATTAAAATATTATAAAAGAAATGGATTTATAGAGTTATTTAGCTCTGAAAATCAAGAAAGAGAATACACTAATTTACCTTTAGATACAGAATTAAAAACTAGATTATTATACTTTGATTTGATTTTGCTTAAAAACACAAATTAAACCTGAAACCGATTTTTCAAAACCAATGTTGGTCTTATGACCAACATCCAATTGGCCTTTCGTTTGTTTGGTGTTGATGAAAACTCCTATTAAGATATAATATTACACTCAAAGCTCTACATCTAGCACCGGTTTAAAACCCTCAAACTTGGGTAAAAATATTAATTTAGTATATGCAAAATTTTGATAACAAGAGCTTAATCCACAGTTTCTGGCTATTTCATAAGTTTTTCTAACATTTACTCCAAAGGTTTTGTTTCTGTAGTTGATATATCCTTTTGGATAAAATTTTGTAGAATATACACCAACCATTAAATGAAACTCCAAAAACATCACATTTTTACTAAAATCAAAGTTTTTACAAGGGCAATTTGTGGTATCAAAATTTGATAATTTATAGGTTACACAAGAATCATAAGATTCAATTACTGCATTGGTGTTTTTAAATTTACTAGAACTATTTTCAATAATATTTAATTCTTGAATGTTCTTATCAAAAGGGTAGCCATTTGGCAAAGTGGTATCATATTTTTTTATACATGATACAAATAAAAAAAGAGTTGATATGATGATAAAATATTTCATTTGCCGTTGATTAAATAACCCAAACCTAGAGAAACATATAAATTTGCATCGCCATTTTTAACTTTTAAAAAATTGATTCTTGAATACAATGCCCAATAATCATTGATGTAAAATTGTGGTTTAAATAAAAATGACAATCTTGCAAATCCTTGTTGATAGTCGCCTTTAACTAATTCTTTGATTTTCTCATTATCAGTTATAAGTTTATTATTAAAAAAAACATGGTTGAGGGATATACCCCAATATAAGTTAAATTTACTTTTTCTAAATGAGTTGACACCAAAACTATAATTAATTAAAGTAGCTTTGGATTTAATTTCATAATTGCCAATTGGCGCTAACTCAAATTGTTTTTTTGAGTTGTGGTAGTTAAACTCAACGCCTATCACTATTGGAACTCTATCTGAAGTAATTCTATGTATCCCCAATTGATACATGTTGTTTTGTAAATAAGTTCTATTGGAATTTATGCCGCTATAGATTTGAATTCCGCTTGGATTAATCTTTTGAGAAAAACCATTTAAATAACAAATCAAACAAAATATCAACGTTGTTTTAAACATAACTCTAAACAAACTTAGTGATTTTGTTTTTATTTGTATAACAAAATCTTAAAAAGTTGATATTGAATCTAATAATTATCAAAAACAACCTTTAATCGATTTCCATTTGCAATATCAGAGGGTGCTACCATAGTGTCGTTCAAAGGAATATTGTTGCCATATCTTTCTTTTAATTGAGCTTGAACGATGGGGTGACTTAATTTATAATCTTTTAATAATTTGGTGTCTGAAATTTTTATACCAGCATTTAAATAGGCTTTATACACCAATTCACTGCAATACATTTCTTCCTCAGACCAATTGAATACCCAATCGTAATCTTTGTCAATCTGTTTTAGTAAATAGTTTTTCATTTTTTGGGTAACATGATCCAATTTCACTAACGAATCATTTTTTAGTCTCAAAATGGTGTATTGACTGTTTTCTCCTCTTAATATAAATTCGCTTAATGTTACTTTTTGTACAGGTTGAACAGCTTCATATACCATCCATTCATTGTTTTCTTTAAATAAGACGCCAATATGGGTATATTTAGAGTTTGTTGCCAATTGAATAGCCAAACCTTGACCAGATGTATTGGTTTGAAGTATCATATCTCCATTTTGGTATTCTAATTTTGTTTTATTGTCAAAAACATACTTTTTCCCTGCAAATACTAACACAAACAGCATTAACACTAAGGGTATGTATAAAATCTTTTTCATGATTGTTATAAAACGCTAGAAAGATTAAAAAATTGTAACTTTCTTTTTTTTAGAAAAACCTTTAGAGGTCTATTTAATTCAAAATTTTAGCAATTAAAAACCAATAACTAAGTTCAAACCATTTCTTCTAAATCCATAGCCGGGTAAAAATATAGATTTATATCCTTCTGCTATTTCATCGTGTGAGGAAACTTTCTTATCGCTATTGTTCGACATAATATAAAACTGAAAAATTAAATGTACTTTCTTAACATTTGTTTTTAATCCTAAAATAAGCTCGGATGCGTGATAAGTCTTATGTTGTTGAGAGAATGATTCTTGGTAATTTAAATTTCCCCATATTACTGTATTCAAATCAATATTTCCTGATTCTTTGTACCTTAAAACACCAAATTGTTGACCAATAAACAACCTAGTTCTTTTATCTCTCGTTATCCCTACACTGAAATCATAACCATATTTGAAACATAACCCTTTGCTATTGTAGTCATATAGATTTCGATATTCATTTTTTCTTACAAAATTAACATGGTTATAAATTAAAGCCGAATTTAATGAAAGAAATCGCACCGGTCTATATTGATAATTAACACCAAAATGCAATGTCCTTGGATGGTCATTTACTAAATAATTAAATTGCGCCATATCAAACCCTAAAAAATGATGATGCACCAGAGGAATATTGACGTTTGGGAGTTGTGCATCGCAATTTTTATTAAAATTAACAACCAATAGAAACAAGATTAAAAATTTAGATTTATTCATTTATTTTTTATAAATCCTAATATTGATATTGCCATTATAAGTTGAAGTGTTGTCACTATTGATGATACTAGAATCCTTATCAAAACTATTCGATAAATAAAAAATTTTACTATCGTACACATCCATATCAAAAGCTTGTTTGGAGTATTCCCTTTTGATGAAAAGTTTTCTTTTATAGCACAAACCAACAGTATCAATAGTGGTATTAATGTGTTCAAAACACAAATAGATTGAATCCGTATAATAATCGGGTGGTATTAAAAAGTGCAGAGAATCTGTATAGAGTGCAAATCGGTTGGTTTGACTGTTTGAGTTAGTATCATTTTTTTTAACTGTATAAACCGACTTGTATTCGTCTGTGGTGTTTTGAATACCTGTTTGAAAAGAAACCACATAACTAAATGGTGGACGGTATAATTCATCAGCACATTTGAAGCCAAACAAAAGGAAAGTAATCACTATGTATCTGAATTCTTTTTTCAATAAAACAAAGATATTAGATTCTTCTTTAAATAACATTAAATTATTATTAATTCTTACAGCACTTAATAAACTAATGGTATTTTAACATTCCTTCAACGTAAGATTCATCCTAAAAATAATCAATTAAAACAAGGCGTTGAAGCTGTGAATTCAGGTAATGTAAAAATTTGCATCTTTTATTTATATTTGTTTTCCCATTTATTGTAAGCTTAGACTAATTAACACTAATGAAAAGTTTGATTTTAATCCTTTTACTTTCAACTAACATAAACTTACATTCCAAAGGAATTCAAACAGATAGCATTAAAAAAAATGCCATTAAAATAGATTTACAATCCTTATATTACACTGTATTTGATGCACGAGAACAAATAAGATTAGGCATAGAATATGAGAGGGTTTTTAAACCAAAATTTTCTCATTATACGCATTTAGATTTTGGCATGTATGACAATTATCAATTCACTAAAGTTCATGACTTTTTTGGAGCTAATGGAGGTCCATTTGAAGATAAAACGAAAGTTTTAACCACAGGTTTTCATATCCTTGAAGGTTTGCATTACAATTTTTTAAAATCAAGAAATAATAAGTTATTCTTTTATTCGGGTTTGATTTTGGATTGGAATATTTTTAACAAAAAAATAAGTTTTAAAAGCCACTCATCACATACTGTCAACACTACAAATATCATTCAAAACAGAATTGGTTTGGGACCTGAATTCTCGTTTAAAATTAAACTTTACAAAAACATGTATTTCGACATTAAACAGGCTTTAATAGTTAACACATACCGTTCTATAAATAAGGACAATGTCAAAATTATTAAACCATTTAAATCATACTGGTTTAGCCAAAATCAAAGCACATGGCTTATTTCAATGATCAATCTTTCATATGAATTTTAATAAAATAATAATACTCATTTTATTGTTTATTTCATGCAAAAACGAAACATTTGATGACAATACACGAATGGAATCCAAGGTAATGATTTTAGGTCATTCTGGAATGGGGATTGCCTTTTCATGGCCCATCAATTCCTTTTATTCGGTCAAAACATGTCTTGACATTGGTTGTGATGGTTCAGAAATAGACGTTCAAATGACCGCAGATTCTGTTTTAGTTGCCTATCACAACAATGAATTAGAATCTCAAACAAATTGTAGTGGAAAGATATTTGAAAAAAATTGGGTTGAAATTAAAAACTGCATTTATAACAGGTCGATAAACAAAGTGAAATTAAATTCATTAGATGAAATCTTTAGTTCAATTGATAACATTCAAAATTACTATTTTAGTTTAGACATTAAATTTAACAAAGCAACTGATAGCAATTACGAAAAAGCATTTCTTAGGGCAATTAAAAATATATGCGTAAAATACAATATCGAAAAATCTGTATTTTTAGAATCAAATAAAAACACTTTAAATATGGCAAGGGAAATGGGATTAAAAAATCCTTTGTTTTTATTTTCTAATGGCGATGACTTGCCATATTTAATAGCCCAACAAAATAACTTTTTTGGCATCTCAACTAATAAATCATATAGTCTTTCTGATTTAAAAACCACTAATAATTTAGGTTTACGAACTATGTTGTGGTCACCCTCTAATTTTAATGAAAACAAAGAATTACTTGCCAAAAAACCAGACATTATACAAACAGATGACCCTATCTCTTTATTAAAAATATTGAACCGTTTTAATTACGAAAATGTCACTCCGTAATTATTGAAAAAATGAACAGTTTTGTTCCAAAGCCGATGTTTTTCTTTTGCTCATTTTCACTAAAAATGTTCTCGAATATCCAATTGGCTTTTTGTTTGTTGTTGGTGAACTTGGATTGGCCGAAACCAAAATCGGCACAATTTGATTTACCATTTGAATTAAAAATACGATTGAATTATAGAAATGATAAAAAATAAATTAATATTGCTATTGTATCTATGACACCTTATGTAAGTCTGATTATATCGGTTTATAAAAACACTGAGGCTTTGCTATTAATCCTTAAAAGCATTAATTTACAGTCTTTTAATGGTCCTGTCGAAGTTATTATTGCCGAAGACAATGACAGCTTGGAAATGAAAAATACCATAAAAAGCTTTTCCCCTAATCCAAATATCACAATAAAGCACATTCAACAAGAGGATTTGAAATTCAGGAAATGTAAAATACTGAATACTGCTATTAGAAATGCTACTTCTCCTTATTTGATTTTCATTGATGGTGATTGTATCCTTCACCCCCATTTTATAAAATCACACTTAAAATTCAAGAAACCTAAACAAGTGCTTTTTGGCAGAAGGGTGATGCTATCAAAATCATTGTCAGACAAACTAATTAAGGAAAACTCAATCAAAGGTTTGGGACTGTTCAACTGTCTTATTCATCAATGCAAACGAATAGATGCTGCTTTGTACTTGCCCTTTTTAAAACCCAAACAAAAAAGTGGTTTTTGGGGTTGCAATTGGAGTATTTTTAAAGAAGACATAGAATTAGTGGGTGGTTTTGATGAACAATATAACGAACCAGGTATTGGCGAAGACACTGATATTAATTGGCGCTTGGAACAATGTGGCATTCATTCATTGCAAATAAAAAATCACGCCATACAGTACCATTTATACCATCCAGAAAACTATAGCAATACGGCTAAAATGGAGTCAATATTGGCACAGAAAAAACTGGCATTTGAAAGAGAAAATGATAAAACTATATTGCTAGGTAGCCTTTAATAAATATTAAATAACAATATATATTTATTGATAATCAATAAATATATTTATCTTTGTGAAATGAAAAAACCTCAATCAATTATTGAAAATTCAAATACACTATTAATGACCATCCTATTTGCGGCATTGTGTTTTGCAATATATGGCGGTGTCATGATCTATAGAACTTTGGTGCCATTTTTCAAACACGAATCCACCATGAATTCAAACGATAGATATACGGATAGAACCGAGATTATAGAAAGAGTATATATAGACCAAACCTACACTTCAGATTCTATCAAAGGAGATGAAATAAAACAAGAGATAGTCTTTATTAATGACTTTTATAATGATGAACAACAAATTTATGGTGATAAATACAACCTTCAAAACAACACAAAAGCAAAGTATTCCCTTCTTTTTTTTACAGGTTATTATACCATAATAACCATTGGATGGATAGCTTTATTCTTTCATTTATATATGTTTACAATGACACAAGACAATTCCTTAACATTTTATAAAAAAAACAGTAAAAGACTCTTTCTTTCAGCTCGAATTATTGGCGGAATTGCCATTATTAAATTCTTTGGTGTAAGTGTCATTTCAATTATTATAGGAAAAATGCTTGATGAATACATTCAACTAAACTCTTACAGTTATGATTTTTTTACGGGTTTTGTTTTGTTGTTCCTATTGGCAAATTTATTAAAAGTCATTGCATTGGCATACAGTAAAGCAAATCAAATTGAAACAGACCAAGAATTAACTATTTAATATGCCAATTATTGTCAATTTAGATGTCATTTTAGCCAAACGAAAAATGAGCCTTTCCCAACTAAGTGAACTTACAGGAATTACCTTGAGTAATTTGAGTATCTTAAAAACTAATAAAGCAAAAGCCGTTCGTTTTTCTACTTTAGAATTAATATGCAAAGCATTGGAGTGTCAGCCTAGTGACCTTTTGGAATATTTAAGCGACAGTGACTACGAAAAATTATTGAACTTAAATTAGGGGCTCCCTTATTAGGAAAGATGACAAAAATACGAACTTTAAAAACCGCTCGATTTAACCCATTTTACAACAGACACTCCCGACTTGGTTATAAATTTGAAGAAATAAATTCCATCGGGGAATTCTCTTAAATTCAATGTTTGCATTGCGGGAATTTGGGAATATTGATTAGAAATCACTTGTTTTCCGCTCGCATTAATTACAACTAATTCTGTCGCTTCATTTGTTGAGAATGACACATATTGTGCTGAAGGATTGGGAAACACATTTCTTGTATTTAAATCAATATGTTTATCCTTTACCTCGAGAAGTGCAGCATAAGCATTTATTTTACCCCTACCCCATATCAATGATCCTGTATCTGCTATTGGACCCGTATGTTTGTCCAATCTTGCTGTTTCTTGAATTATTTCTTTTATTTGAGTGTGGTTTAAGTTTGGATTCATTTCGAGCATTAGTGCAACAATTCCTGCCACAGCTGGACCCGACATTGATGTTCCTGAAAAAGCCACAAACTGATAATTCTTGCCATTAAATTGGGTTGTTTCTGCAATTGTTCCGGGATTGGGGTCGAAAGAATTAACAGATGAAATGACCAATTGGCCGGGACCAGCAATATCGGGTTTTCTTCTTTCATCCACAGTAGGGCCATGGCTCGAAAAATTAGAGATTTGACCATAAAATGTGAGGCCATTGGGCAAAGAAACTTCGGAACGGTATGAAGCAACCGTCAATACATTTTTACCCACTCCTGCGGGCTCTCCTACACCATAAGCCGTATTTCCAGGTTTAGTGTTATTGAAATCGGCTGTAAAAGGCACTCCCCAATTGGTATAACGATTAAAAAGCCTAACATTGTTCCATACATGCAAATTGCAATTTGTATTACTTACTGCTTCAAGCAATAGTTTTAAATTCCCTTTCTTTCTAATATCAACTCTAATATTAGGTTTTTGGTTGGTTACAAAAGAATTGGTTATGGTAAATCGCATTTCAATAGAATCGCCATTACTATTCCCTATTATTTGATTAAAAACAGTGTCTTTTAAAGTTGAAAACCATGTGGAGGTCAATAAGCTTCTTCTTTGGTTATTAAGCAAACTTAAACGAACCGAAAAGGAAGAATTTTTGGAGCCCCACATCGATAAGGTTTGTCCGAAATAGTCGGGTAAAGTTGTGAAGTTTACTATTGTTCTCAGAGTATCTAAACTTGATTTAAAAGCTTGTTGAATATGAAAATTAGCATCCCCATTGTTTCCTGCAGAGCCTACCAATATTTTTCCTTTACCTGCAAAGGCATCAATTCCGATATTTTCAAGCGTTGTGCCATCGTGAGGACCCAAATGATTACCAAAACTCATGTTTACCACAAATGGTTTATTCACTTTGCTAGCATATTGTTCGATGTAGTGATAGGCATCAATCAATGAGGGCGCATCTCTTTTCAGGGAGATTAGTATTAAATCACTTTCGGGAGCCATTCCCATTAAATTGACACCTGCACCTCCTCCAGCTGCTATTCCTGCGACGTGAGTTCCATGCGAGCCGGGACCAAAAACATACAATGTATCTTGTTGAGCTGCCAATAAATCAGCTTGGGTTTCATAAGCCGTTCCAAAATCGAATCCATTGGGTGGAGGACCCGATAATTTATTTTGATCCCAAGCCCTAACCACACGGTAACGCTTAAGAGTGCTGTCATAAAACATGGGATGAGTATAGTCGAACCCCCAATCGATAACGGCTACAACAACTCCTTTTCCTGTGTAAGCACGTGGCAATGACCCTAAACCTCTATGAACACTGTCAACTCGGGTTGTTTTAATAGCATTTTCCAAATCGGGGAACAATGGGTCACCTATGTCAACCAATAAAACGCCACTTAATTGGGCCAAAGATTCCAAAAATTGAACAGGCACTCTTACAGAATAAATATTGCCTTTTTGATTAAAATTTGCAATTCCTTTTGCACTTAATTCACTGGAATTAAACTTAGAAGATTCCACCAACAAAAGGGCTCCAATATAATAAGATTGATTTTTATAATACAAGGCATATTCATTGATAAGCTGAACATTAGGTACAATATTGTCGTTGCGTTTGGCTGGTTTGGATTGTTTTAATTCAAACAAAAAACGCTTGGTTGCGGGAGAAAATTGAGCTTGAGAAAATAACACTTGAGCACAAGCAAAAATAACAGATACTAAAAGTAATTTTTTAAGCATAATTGTAAAGTTGTAAAGATACACAAAATATAAAAATACAAGAATAGCAAAATATTCAAAGTTGAATGATTAGAAAAAGAGTACTTTTGCGCCCGTGAAAATTGACTTAAAAATGTTTTTGACGCTCTTTTTTTTAGGACTTGTTTGGGGCAGTTCTTTTATCCTAATGAAAAAGGGATTAGTTGCTTTTACACCCTTCCAATTGGCCTCATTGCGACTAGTATTTGCAGGAAGTGTAGGCGCCTATTTCTTTGTAAGAGAATTTAGAAAACTAAGTAAAAAAGATTGGTTGTTTTTAAGTTTATCAGGCGCATTAGGAAACCTAATTCCTGCTTATCTATTTGCGAGTGCAGGTGCTGAAATTCCAAGTTCATTATCGGGAGCCTTGAATGCAATGACTCCTTTTTTTGCGCTTTTAACAGGAGTCGTCCTGTTTTCACAACTGTTTAAGGTATCACAAGCCATAGGAATAATCATTGGCTTAGCGGGTTCATTGCTTCTTATTTTTTCCAAAACCAAAGATGGGTTTCAGTTTGAAATAGATTATTTGATTCCTTGTTCTAAAGTAATTTTAGCAGCTTTTTTATATGGCATCAATGTTAATATTATCAAATCAAAATTAAGCCACAATACTGCAATTGTAAACAGCATGATTCCTTTGAGTATTGTTTCAATTCCGGCTTTAATAATGGCTTTACAGACAGGTGCATTTAATGTAGCAATGCAAGAAGAATCGCTAAAACCACTTTTATATATTATTTTGTTAGGCGTTATTGGTTCTGCCATTTCACTCATAGTTTTTAACACATTAGTTAAAAAAACGACTGCTATTTTTGCAGCTTCTGTTACTTATCTAATACCTATATTCGCTTATTTTTGGGGTATTTTGGATGGGGAACCAATTGGTTTATTTCAGGTATCAGGTATGTTATTAATTTTACTAGGTATTACATTAGCGCGTAGATCATGATTCAGTTGCCAAATGCATTTAAAGAACGTCTTCTCAATCAGTTGGGAGAACAAGCTTATTTGGAATTTGAGGCTGCGTTAAATACTGAAACTCCGGTTTCATTCAGAATAAACAAACAGAAGTTAAATACTGAGCTAAATTATTCAAAAGTCAAATGGTGTTCCACAGGCTATTATTTACCTGAGCGTCCGTTATTTGTATCTGACCCACTTTGGCATGCAGGAGCCTATTACGTTCAAGAGGCTTCGAGTATGGTTCTAGAACAAGCCTTTGCTAAAATTAGAGAACTTATTGATACAGACTTAAAGGTTTTAGATTTATGTGCTGCACCCGGAGGAAAATCCACACATCTATCATCGTTACTCAATGACAATGATATTTTGTTAAGCAATGAAGTCATCCAAACAAGAGTCTCTGTATTAAAAGAAAATTTATTAAAATGGGGATTTCCCAATACCATCATTTGCAACAACGACAGTCGTGATTTTTCGCAACTTGGTGAAATTTTTGATGTTGTGGTTGTTGATGCACCATGCAGCGGTGAAGGTTTGTTTAGAAAAGACCCAAATGCGACAGAACAATGGACTGTTGACAATGTTCAAACTTGTGAGTTGAGACAAAAAAGGATTCTTCAAGAGATAGTTAAATGTGTTAAAGAAGGTGGATTTATTATCTACAGCACATGCACTTACAATCCGGGAGAAAACGAAGCACAGATTGAATATTTAGAACAAAATGGTTTTAAATCCGTTCCCTTTCATTTTGAAAATAAATTAGAAAGTTCATACCAAATGATGCCACACACGCATCAAGGCGAGGGATTTTTTATTGCATTGCTTCAAAAAACAGAGACCTCAGGAGAAAGTATTGACAATGGAATAGACAACTCCATAAAAACAGAAAAAGTAGGTTCTGATTGGCAACAATTGATTAATACTGACGTTGATTTTTTTAAATTCAGAAATGAAATTTCTGCAGCAAAACCACAGTTATTTGATTTTTACAAACAGATTTCAAAACAATTAAAAATAGTTCAAGTAGGCACGAGTGTTGGAACACAAAACCAACAACTGATGATTCCCTCGGGCGAGCTCGTTTTTTCACAACACTTTAATATTGAAAGTTGGCCAAGTATTGAACTAAGTTTAGAACAAGCTATACAATATATCGGCAAACAAATTATTCCACATTCCAGTTCAAGCAAAGGGTACGTAACCTTAACTTATAAAAACATTCCTATTGGGTTGGGTAAATTTGCTGGTAACAGAATTAATAACTTATTTCCCAATGAGTGGCGATTAAGAAAACAGATAAAACAAGAAGAAATTTTTACAATTTTACCTTAAATATTCTTTTTCTATCCCATTCCTCCCTTTGTATTAAGTTTTCTTAAACAGAATTGATAGGACAATAAACCCAAAAACAAGAACTTTTTACTATATTTAACAGTACAAATATAATAAATGTTGTATTATTAAATATTAAATTATTAACACTTTTTAACTTGACTTATTTTTTGACAATCAAATATATTTGTCTGTATATAAGCTTGTTAATAAAATTATTTGAAAATAAAATTATTAGTAATTTACTTAATTTATACAGAATTACTCAAATATTTATTAAATTCTATTAAAAATAAGTACAACAAACCTTATGTTTGTAATCACAATATAACACAAATTTTCTTAAACGTGTATGTTTAGTAACGAAAGCATTAATTTAGAGATATTAAAAGAGAGAGCTTATAATTTAAGGTGGGCCACTCATAACGAGGGAGTTATTCCACTAACGGCTGCTGATCCCGATTTTCCTTGTGCGCCAGAAATAAGTGAAGCCATACAAAAATATGCAAGAGACCGTTACTTTTCGTACGCACCTGTTGAGGGAATCCCTAAGTTTCGTGAAGCAGTAGCGCGATATTATTTAAACAAAAGACAAGTTGAGGTTCACCCAAAAAATGTGTTAGCAGTAAACAGTGCTGCTTATGGCTTGTATGCCGTCTGCAAAACTTTTCTATCTCTGGGTGACGAAGCTATTGTTTTTAATCCTTGTGATTTTTTATTTGCCCATTCTGTTAAGGCTGCCAATGCTACAGTTGTACCCTTTTCTATTCCATTAAATCCCAATGAAAATTTGGATATTAATGCATTAAAATCATTAATCAACAAACAAACAAAACTGATTTGTATTTGCAACCCTATCAATCCAACGGGTAGAGTTCTGAACAGTTATGAATTAAAACAAATTGGTGAAATCGCTGTTGCTCATAATCTCATCATTTTATCGGATGAAATATGGAGTGACATTGTCTTTGAGCCATTTCAGTATAAAAGTATTGCTTCCATTAATGAGGCAATTAAAAATCAAACAATTATTGTAACGGGATATAGCAAATCATATGGATTAGCTGGACTTAGAGTAGGTAGTGTAATAGCGCCAAATGAAGCCTTATTCACCAAAATACTTAATGAATCGGAGCATAACTCAACTGTAAATGGTTGTAATGTCTTAGCTCAAGTTGCGGTTGTTAGCGCCTTAAATGAATGTGACTATTGGTTAACATTATTTATTGAACACTTGAGCAAAATGAGAAATCTATGTGTTAATGAACTCAATTTAATAAAAGGAATTCATTGCAATGCACCTCAAGGATGTTATTTGGCATTTCCCAATATCAGTGAAACAGGACTGAATGAATCGCAAGTCCATCAATTGCTGCTCGAAAAAGCCAAAGTAGCTGTTGTTCCAGGATTAAGCAAATGGTTTGGCGAAAGAGCAGAAGGACACATCAGATTGAGTTTTGCAACTTCAGAAAAAATATTAACAGAAGCTTTACAAAGGATACAATTTACATTCAATGAGTTATGAAAATAGTGATTTTAGGTAGTGGTATTGCAGGCATGGCATTAGGTGAATTTTTACATCAAAAAGGGCATCAAATATCATTAAATGAACGCAGTTCCAAAAACCAAAGGTTAGGTCATGCTTTTTTGTTGCATCCTGATGCAATGGATATTTTGCAAAAACTAACCTTAACGAATCCTAACATTGAAATTCCTGGACAAATTATCGATGAAATTAAGCTCAAAAAAGCAGACGATGAACTATTACAACATACAGAATTAGAATCATGGATTTGCATGAAAAGGAGCGACATACTCTCCTTTATCAATCATTTTTTACCAGAGGATACCATTCAATTTGACCGCAGTTTTAAAAATTTTACATACAAAAACAACCGTGTTGTTGCTGTTGAATTTGAGAATGGAGACATTGAATATGGCGACCTTTTTGTAGGTGCAGATGGTGTTCGGTCAAAAGTCCGAAATAGTCTATTTGGTGAGGTTGAATTTTCTAAATCCGAAGTTAGAGAAATTGTAGGTATTATTAAAAATAAAGAGTTAATTCAAAAATCACTAAACACCTTTAATAAAATTAACTGCTTACAACAAGGTATTGCTTTTGGCTATATTCCATGTTCAAATGATGAGATGGTTTGGTATATCCAATACGATGTTAGGTTGCAAAAAGCTGAATTTGACGGACCAGAATCTATCAAAAACCATTGTTTATCTCTATTAGAACAGTTCCCCGAAGAAGTTCGTAACCTTCTGTCATTTAATGATTTTTCAAAGAATTTTTTATGGCAATCTACAGATTTTGATTTGTTACCTAGTTTTCACAAAGACAATGTCGTGCTAATTGGAGATGCAGCACACGTCGCTTTACCATTTACAAGTGCAGGTACTACTAACGCTCTTATTGATGCTTACACACTGTCCAATTTACTTCAACAAAATCCTACTATTAGTGGTGCATTTAATCAGTTTTATGAAACAAGAGCGCCAAGAATCAAAGAACATATTTCACTAGGCAGGGAAATAAAAAACAATTTTTTAGACAACACTAACAAAACTGTTAAAATTCCACTCATACAGAATCTTAAAAAAGAGGAAGAAATCCTTGTTGACTCAAAAATAGAAATTTCATACTTCACTGACCCTGTTTGCTCTACCTGTTGGATAGTTCAACCTCAACTCAGAAAATTGTCCTTAAAATATGGTGAGTACTTTGAAATAAAATATCTGTTAGGAGGTCTTCTTCCTAGTTGGGATGATTTAAAAGGTAAAATGGGTCGTATTAGACAACCTTCTGATGCAGCTGACTATTGGCAAGAGGTTTCTGAAACTCAAAAAATGCCATTGTCTCCAGATATTTGGATCAATTCTCCATTGTCATCCTCATTTCCACCATCAATAAGTATTAAGGCTGCACAAATGAAAACAAATTAAAAGCCTACCAATTTCACAGGAGGATTAAAGAGCTATTGTTTTTGGAAAGTAAAAACATTACAGATATAGATTTACTTTTACATACAGCAGAGGAGGTTGGTTTAGATGTTATTAAACTTAAAGAGGACATGAACTTAAATGCAATTAAAAAATTCAATGAAGACCTTGAATATGCCTCTGAACTCAAAATCCATACGCTTCCAACCTTTATCTTTAAAAATGAATTTGGTGATGAAAAAACATTAAGAGGCTATCAAGAATATGAGGTCATGGAAAAAGCCATTCTAGAATTAAATCCATTGGCTGTAAAAAACAACACCAAGCGTCAACCTATTGAATTATTTAATATTTACCAAAGCATGACTGCTCATGAATTTTCATATCTTTTAGAAATCAATATCCTTGAAGCTGAGAATATTCTAATAAACCTAGAACACTCAGGCATTGTAGGCAAAAAGAAAAATAAGGCAGGTGATATTTGGAAACTAAAACTTAAAAACTAGTGTTTTAGTGGCAGTGTAATTGTAAATTCAGACCCTTTGTTTAAAGCACTTTTATAAGCGATAGTTCCATTTAGTAATTCAACAAACTGCTTAACAATTGTAAGTCCCAATCCTGTTCCTACTATCCCTACTACATTCGATGCTCTGAAAAAGCTTTCAAATAAATGCACTTGTTCATCTTCGGGAATTCCAATTCCTTGGTCAACAATAGAAATTTTTATCCCTGTTGTAAACGGCTCAACGATTAACTTAACTGTGGAATTCTCTTCCGAATATTTTAAAGCATTGTCGAGCAAATTAGAAACAATGTGAGTTAATATTTGAGAATCACTTCTAATATCCATAGGCAAATCAGGCATTATCAACTTTATGCGATTATTATCAATTTTTTGCGAATAATACTCGTTTACAAAATTTGAAATATACAGAGAAAGTGAAAACTGGGATGGATTGTAACTGTATTTACCCAATGATTGTTTTTCGAGAATTAAAGTATCATTTAACAAAATAACCATTCTGTTAATTTCTTTTTTAATCCTGTTAATGTGTTTCTCATACTTCTCCGCTAATTTAAGATTTGAAATTTCACTAATGTACATTTCCATTAATTCTGTACTTCCTGAAATGGTAGAAAGTGGCGTTCTGAACTCGTGAGAAGCGGTGGTCACAAAACGAGACTTTAACTTATTAACCTCCTTTTCAGAATTTAATGCTGTTTTCAAACGTTCATTTGCCAACTGAATTTCAGCCTGCTGTTTTTGCATTGCAATAACATTTCCAATTGTAGATGCAAGTGCTAACAAAGCATCCTGCTGACTTTCAGTGAATGTATCATCAGTTTGACAATTGTCAAAACCAACCCAACCCCAAAATAAGTCATTCGAATAAATAGGAACGAATAAGACTGCTTTTATTTCTTGTGATTGCAGCGTTTCTCTGAAAGAATCATCTTTTATGTCTTTTACTATTGCGCTGTATGTTTTTCTCTCTAACATAACCAAACGCAAATCCGCAAAAATTGACCAAGGCAAATCTTGTAATTCAGGATTGTCTATCTGAATACTTATATTCTCTTTGGTCCATTCATATTTTTGTGAAAAAATTTCCTCATTATCACTGTTTTGGAAATTCTGAAAAATATAAACCCTGTCAACATCTGTTGCCTTACCCAAAATACCCAATACATTGGTTATAGAACTTTCCAAACTATTGTTACTTGACAAAGTAAAATAAGCTTGGCCCAGTGCATTTAATATTTTTTCGCTTCTTTTCATAGTAGGCGCAAAATTAGTACAATTTAATTTATAAATAAATTAATAGTAAAACAAAATATTAACTAAGCTATTTTACTTCCCGGACTTACAACAGCGCCTCCCGGTTGCATTAGTTTAAGAGAACCATCTTCATTTTCAGCAAGTAATAACATTCCATTACTTTCTATCCCTTTAATTTTACGTGGGGCCAAATTCGCTAATACACACACTTGTTGCCCTATTAATTCACTTGGTGTAAAATGCAAAGCAATCCCCGAAACTATAGTGCGTAGTTCAAAACCTAAATCTACTTTTAACTTTAATAACTTATCTGCTTTCTCAACCTTTTCGGCTTCCAAAACAGTGCCTACTCTTAAATCTATTTTACTAAAATCATCAAATGTAATCAATGGTTTTAATTCAGATTGAGGTTCTTCTGTTGCTTCTATTACTGTAGTTGCAACCATTGCTTTTGACTCTTCTAAATGCTTCACTTGTTTTTGAATAATATCATCTTCTATGTTACTGAATAAATGGGCTGCTTGCCCTAATGTGTGTCCTGATTGAAACTGAACAAAGCTATTATTCACATAATTTTCTTTTTGTGTATTCAATTGGATTCGTAATTTCTGAGCAGAAAAAGGCATAAAAGCGTCCATCCACCAAGACAAGGTTGCACAGACTTGAATGGCATTAAACATTACTGTTGCCGTTCTAGTTTCATCTGTTTTCACCAATTTCCAAGGCTCCATTTCTGCCAAATATTTATTTCCAGCACGGGCTATGTTCATCAGTGCAAACAATCCGTCTCTGAACTTAAAATGACGAATAGAATGGTCTATTTCCTCTTGGAATAATTGAATATCCTTTATTAATTGTTGGTCTATCTCTAACAAATTACTTGCAACAGGCACTACCCCTTCATAATACTTGTGAGACAGTACCATCACTCTGTTTATGAAATTGCCTAAAATTGCAACCAACTCACTGTTATTTCTGGTTTGAAAATCTTTCCAACTAAAGTCTGCATCTTTGGTTTCTGGTGCTATAGCAGTTAATACATATCTCAGCACATCTTCTTTGTTTTCAAATTCCTTGAAATAATCTTCCATTTCCACACTCCACTTTCTGCTTGTACTCATTTTATCTCCCTCTAAATTTAAAAATTCATTGGCAGGTACATTGTCTGGCAAAACATAGGATTCAGCAGCCTTTAACATCGCTGGAAAAATAATACAATGAAACACGATATTGTCTTTTCCAATAAAATGTATCAAACGACTGTCATCATTTTGCCACCACTTTTTCCAATCATTTGCTTGACCACTTTTGATCATTGAATTTTGTGGGTAGGCATAGTGAAATGATTTTTCTTCCAATTCTTTGAAAAAAGCTTTAGTGGCAGAAATATAGCCAATGGGGGCATCAAACCAAACATACAACACTTTACCTTCAGCACCTTCAATCGGCACTTTTACGCCCCAATCAAGATCTCGCGTCATGGCACGAGGCGACAAACCGCCATCAATCCAACTTTTACTTTGACCATACACGTTGGTTTTCCAATCGTCTTTATGCCCTTCGAGTAACCATTCTTTCAACCACGGTTCGTATTCATTTAAAGGCAAATACCAATGTTTAGTGGTTTTTAAAACAGGGGTTTTATCAGAAAGTGTAGAAACAGGATTTATTAATTCATTAGGGCTTAAAGCTTTACCACACTTTTCACATTGATCGCCATACGCACTGTGAAAACCACAATTGGGACAAGTCCCTTTGATATATCTGTCTGCTAAAAAGGTTTGTTTTTCTTCGTCGAAATATTGTTCCGAAATCTCTTCTTTAAACAAGCCTTTTTCATATAAATTCAAGAAAAACTCTTGAGCTGTTTGGTGGTGTATTTCGTCACTTGTGCGGTGATACACATCGAATGAGATACCAAGTTTCTCAAAATTTTCTTTTAGTAAATGATGGTATCTGTCAATAATATGTTGTGGGCTAGTATTTTCTTTTTGAGCTTGAATTGGGATTGCGGTTCCATGTTCATCACTACCGCATACAAATAACACTTCCTCTCCCGCATTTCTTAAATATCGGGTATAAATATCAGCAGGAATATAGGCTCCAGCTAAATGACCAATATGTTTAGGGCCATTTGCATAAGGCAAAGCCGCTGTCACAAGGGTTCTTTTAAAAGACTTCATAGACATTGGCAAAGATACATTTAAAGCATTAAACAAAAAGAATATCCATTTTTAAATTCTCAACTATTTGAATAATACAAATGATGTATTGACGTTTAATCATATAGTTCTACATTTGTAGAATAAATTAAATGAAACCCGTTAGAATCAATTTTAAATCCATTTATTCACCGATGAACTTCTTTATAAAATGTAGTGTTTTCATTTTTGCTTTTGGAATTTGTACCACTGTTTCTGCTCAAGAGCGCATTACATCTCTCAATTTTTTACAAGCAGGTGCTGTTCCAAAAACAATTACAGAAAGAGGGAAAAATATAAATACCTCAGGGTTGTCATTCAACTACGTTCATTTTAAAGAAGACAAATTTTTCAGAATGGATGCCACTTGGCTTGTTCGTTATTTATTGAATGGAAGTAAAGATTCAAGTGTTTTTAATGACACCAACAAAGTATATGGTTTGGACCTACCTGTTTTTACCGCAACTTATGGAATAAACTTTATAAAAGGAGATGATTTTAGTTTAGGAATAGGAATCAATTTAGACTCAAGAACTTTTTATAGCGCTCCAACAGCAAAAGCAAAAAATATTATTGATGCTTTTAATACTGGGGTAGTGTTAGGCACTAAAATTAGAATTAATAAATGGTTAAGCTACACCAGTTTGCTTGGTTATGACATTATGTTTACTGATGCCAAAAGTTCCTTTTCAAATGGGAGTCAATACTATTTACAAAACAACTTTTCTTTTTTATTAAAAGGTAAGTTTGGGATTAACTTACAACCTGATTTAAGTTTAAAAACCTTTGACTTAAATGGCATCAAAGACGCTAAAATATTTAACAAAAATATTAAAATTGGATTGGCATACGCTATAGACTAATAAAAAAAGGCGATTAAAATAATCGCCTTTTTTATAAAAATTATTTATAAACCTTATTGTGTAGGTTGTTGTTGCGCTGGGTCGGCTTGTTGAACTGGTTGTTGCTGAGCTGGCTGTTGTGTTGCTGGTGCACTTGGCGTTGCATTTCCTTTTGCCGCTGGTGCATTTATTAATTCGTTAATTTTAGCATCTTTAGCTTCTACTTTTCCTGTACCTACTGTTGAAGCTCCGTTGTATGAGCTTGCCACTAAAGAAACTACTAAAATAACCGCCGCAAAAATCCAAGTCAATTTCTCAACACCTTCTGAGGTTCTTTGAACTCCAAACATTTGGTTACTTGAAGAGAAATTAGAGGCTAATCCTCCACCTTTTGGGTTTTGAATTAATATAATTCCAATAATTAAAGCGGCTGCAATTAGGCCTATTATTAATATGATACTTAACATAATTTATTTTTTTTCTTTTTTAAGATTTTCTATAAGGGATGCAAAATACGCCTTTTTTGAAGGATTTTGCAAAATTAATTTTTCGTATGCTTTTATTGCCAAACTAATATCTCCTTGTTGATGGTATAGTTGGGCTAATGTTTCTGTTACAAAATCCAATTCAAAAACTTCACTTTTCTTTGCCATGTTTTCGGCATTGTAAAACTCTTTCTTAGGTCTCGAAATTTGAGGATTCTTTTTTATAAACCTTGCAATGATGTCGTCTTCTTCTATCTCTTCTTCAACTTTGCCAACAGTTTCCAACTCTTCTTCAATTGGTTTTTCAACTATTTCTGAAGCTCCTTTAGGCTGCTTGAGCCAAGCAAAAAAATCTTTCTCCGAAGTAGCGGTTTCTCTTTCTTTCTGTTTACTGTTTAACTCTACTTCTAAATTATAAATTGGATTTTTTCTTAAATCTAAATACTTTTCTAATTCTTTTTGAGAATCTATTACAGCTTCAATCGGTTCCTCTTCTTGAATTTCAGAATGCTCAATTTGTATTTCTGCCTCTTGAATCACCTCATCTGTTTCTTCAATCTGAATTTCTTTACTTTCTGTTATCCCCTCATCTGCTAAATCATCATTTTTTTCACTCACTTCTATATCAATAGCTAACTCCTCTGCCAATTCTTCTGCCATTGTAGGTATCTCATTTTGCTCAAGCTCAACCTTTTCTTGGAACTCATTTTTAGGCACAAGTTCCGTCTCCAATTCAGTTTCATTGTCTGAAGAGCTTACTTCTGTTATTTCCTCAATTTGTTGATGTTGAGCAGAGAAAGTAAATTCAGTTTCTACCAATTCTAATCCCTCTGTTTCTGTCAATGGGAATTCATCTGTAACTGAAACCTCATTATTGTGTCGCAATTCAAAAACAACTTCTTCAATCTCCTCTGTGGCATATTGTTGAACAAGCTCAACTTCAGCAATTTCAGCCTTTTCGCGCAATGCCTCTTCTCCCTCTCTTAAAAAAGCCTCCAAATCATTAACTGGCAATTTACTCTCCTCCACTTGTGGTAACTCTTCTTTTGCCGTTTCTTCTTCGACACTTTGTTTAACTTCAATAATTTCAGATTCTTGAGTTGTAATCGTTGCTGAATTATCGATGGCATTACTATTTGAAACCACCTCTAAACTATCTTCACTTTTTACCGATTCATTCTGATGAATATAATGATATAAGGCCTCTCTGTTATTGACTCTTATAGCGGCATGACGGAGGTAAAAGTCAAACTCCTGTTCATTTTCACTGACATAAAATTTCGCTAAAAGAACATAAGGCAAATAGTAATAAGGTGATTTTTGAATCATCATTTTTAGCCCATCAACATCCTCTGAATTCATTAATCCAGGCTGATGATAAAGCGTTATTATTCTATTGCTGTCCATTACCACTTCAAAGCTACTTTGTTAAATATTTCTTGAATTATTTGAGTACTTACCTCGTCTGACAATCTATTTTCAATAGTTTGGAAATTCTCTGTAGCGTTAAACTCCTGAAATTTAGTAATTTGCTCTGTAAAATTCATTTCCTTGTGTTTAGGACACTCAAACACGACATTCACGGTCATGGAAAATCTATTTTTGGCAGCTTCTGTTGTATTTGTCGTTGCTGATGGTTGAATTCTGTAATCAGTTATTGACCCCGTAATTTTGAAATCTCCATTTTGGGGAACAATTGCTAATGAGGTTTCTCTCATAAATTTATCTTTCAGTTGTTCTGTAAACTTTTGACTGATAGATGGATTGACCAAACTAGCTTGATTATTGAAATAGGCAATGCTAATATTGCTAACATCGGCAGGAATGTTTATCCCCGACAAGCTATACTTGCATGACTTACAAGCAGACAAACTCAATAAAATAAGTCCTAAAATTAATCCTTTATATTTCATTAAAAATCTTCTAAATTATACTGTTTAATTTTACGATAAAGGGTACGTTCCGAAATGCCAAGTTCTTTGGCCGCTCGGTTTCTTTTTCCTTTATTTCGCTTTAATGCATTTTTAATCATTTCCAACTCTTGGTCAGCAATTGTTAACGAACCAAGTGTATGGTCGTCCAATGGTTGTACCTCTATAAAACTCTCCTTATTATTCGCAATAATTGTACTTGATGGAATAATGATGGCTGGTTTCTGCTCTGCAACTTCAAAATCTGGTTCTTGATTGTAAAGCACATGGTTTATTTCTGACTGATGTTTTTTGATAAACTCCTCACGGTTGGAATTATTCTCTATCAATCCCATCACTATTCTTTTAAGTTCACTTACATCTTTTTTCATTTCAATAAGGAACTTATAGAAAATATCTCGTTCACTGAATCCTTGCGTTTGTCCTTCTGAAGAATTGGCCAATTGCGGTAAATTAGAAACTGGTCGTGGCAAATAATAGCCAAGAACTTCGCTACTTATTGGGTTATTTTCTGATTCCAAGACACAAATTTGCTCCGTCACATTTTTCAATTGACGAATATTTCCTGGCCATGTGTAATTTTTCAATAATTCTTGCGCTTCCTCGGTTAATCCTACAAGAGGGGCATGGTTTTTTTCGGCAAATGCACTTGCAAACTTTCGAAACAGCAAATAAACATCTTCTTTTCTTTCAGACAATTTGGGTACTCTAATGGGCACTGTCGCAAGTCTGTAATACAAATCCTCTCTAAACTTACCTTGTTGAGCTCTTTCGAGCAAATCTCTATTAGTGGCTGCTATTACTCTTACATTGGTTTTTAACACCTTTGAAGAACCCACTTTAATATATTCTCCATTTTCGAGCACACGCAGCAATCGGGCTTGAGTTCCCAAAGGCAATTCGCCAACTTCATCCAAAAAGATAGTCCCTCCATTAACGGTTTCAAAATACCCTTTTCGGGCATCTGTAGCTCCCGTAAATGAACCTTTTTCGTGACCAAACAATTCAGAATCAATAGTTCCTTCCGGAATTGCACCACAGTTTACTGCTATGAAGTTGGCATGTTTACGGGCACTTTGTGCATGAATTATTTTCGAAAACGATTCTTTTCCGACACCACTTTCGCCTAAAATTAGCACACTCATGTCTGTAGGTGCTACTTTTATTGCGGTTTCTAATGCGTGGTTTAAAGCAGGTGAATTCCCCACTATTTCAAACCTATTTTTTATACTTTGTAATTGCATTATTTTACAGCTTTACCTATTAATGTTGTACCTGTAGCCCTCTCTATCAATACATTCGCATAATCTCCTAATTGGTAATCTTCCCTTGGAAATACTACAATATTATTTTGATCATTGCGACCACATAAATCCATTTCACTTTTTTTGGAAACACTGTCTATTAACACTGTAACCACTTTACCTATCATCTTCTGATTGTTTTCTAAAGAGATTTTACTTTGTACCTCGATAATTTCAGTTAGACGGCGCGATTTAATTTCTTCAGGCACATCATCTTGCATCTTTTTCTGTGCCAACGTTCCCGGTCGTTCCGAATATTTGTACATGTAACTAAAGATGAATTTACACTCTTCCATTAATGACAAAGTCGCTTGATGGTCTTCTTCTGTTTCTGAACAAAACCCAGCAATAATATCACAACTGATACTGCAATTTGGTATAATTTCTTTAATTTTATTAATTCTTTCCAAGTACCATTCTCTAGAATAGGTTCTGTTCATGGCTTCCAACAAACGGGTACTTCCACTCTGTGCAGGGAGGTGAATATGATTACAAATATTGGGATATTTGGCAATAGTATGCAACACATCGTCGTTAATATCCTTAGGATGCGAAGTGCTAAATCTGATGCGCATACTTGGGTGAACAAGTGCTACCTTTTCGAGTAACTGAGCAAAACTAACTGCATTCTCTTTTTGTTCATCGCTTGCATTTTTATAGTCTATTTTTGGACCGCCTCCAAACCACAAATAACTGTCTACATTTTGCCCTAAAAGTGTTATTTCTTTGTAACCATTGTCACCCAGTATTTTCACTTCTTCCAATATGGTTTGTGGGTCTCTGCTTCTCTCTCTTCCACGTGTAAAAGGAACTACACAAAAAGAACACATATTATCACAACCACGCATGATGCTTACAAAAGCAGAAATTCCATTGGTATTTAATCTTAACGGCGAAATTTCGGCATAAGTTTCTTCCCTACTCAACAAAACATTGATAGCCCTATTTCCTGTTTCAACCTCGGCCACCAAATTGGGTAAATCTCTGTAAGAATCGGGACCAGCCACTATATCAACTAATTTTTCTTCCTCTAATAATTTAGTCTTTAATCTTTCAGCCATGCAACCCAAAACCCCAATGATTAAATCAGAATTTTTTCTTTTGTTGTTTCTTAAATGTTTTAAACGGTCTCTAATTTTTTGTTCCGCATTGTCACGAATAGCACAAGTATTCAAAAAAATAACATCTGCACTGAACTCATCCTTAGTATACTCAAAACCATTCTCTGACATTATAGATCCAATAATTTCACTGTCACTAAAATTCATAGCACATCCATAGCTTTCAATGTATAATTGCCTTTTATCGGTCTTAGGAATGGTTTGATTATTGGATAAAATTAGCTCGTCTTGCATAGGGAATGCAAAACTACAAAATAAATATGACATAATGACATATTTACAATTCCATATTTGTTAAATCTAGTCTATTTTCAGATTAAACGCTTCCTCTATAAAAGAAAAGAAAAATACTATCAATCCTCTTAAAACCATGAAACTTTACTAACAATGGTTTACATCTATTCAATGCGGTCTTATTCACTAAATCAATCCTCTCGATTTCAATTCTAGGTATTTATTGAGTGTTTGTAGTGACAAATCTTGTGGTCGTGTATACACAGTTTGAATACCGGCATTGTGAAGTTCATTGACGATAATTTTCTTTTCGTGAATGGTTTGTTCAGCCACTATTTGAGTATATATTCCTTTTAAATCAATTGCTTCTTTATTACTCATGTCCAAGATAGCCGTATTTTCGAAGAAAATAACCACTAATAAATGCTGTTTATTGAGTCTTTTTAAAATCGGCAAAACCCTTTTCATACTGTAAGTGCTTTCGAAATTTGTATAGAGGAACAATAAACTTCGGGTTTTTACTAATCTATTGACACTGTGATACATTAGCTCATAGTTAGCTTCTAAATTTCTTTCTTTTTGATTGTAAAGCGCTTCTAACAATTGATTAAGTTGCCCTACTTTTCGTTCGGCTTTGATAGCCGTGCCTATGACATCAGAGAAAGTCAATAATCCAACCTTGTCTGATTTTTTTAATGCAACATTGCTGGTAACTAAGGCACTATTAATTGAATAATCCAACAAACTTAAGCCTTCAAATGGCAGTAACATGGTTCTGCTTTTGTCAATGACATGATAAATGGGTTGCGACTTTTCATCTTCATGTTGATTAATCATCAACTTTTGATTTCGCGCTGTCGATTTCCAATTAATTTGACGAACATCATCACCTCTTACATAATTCCTTATTTGTTCAAACTCATAACTATGGCCTATTCTGCGCATTTTTTTGATGCCATAAAGACTTGATATTTTTGAAAAAGTATAGAGTTCAAACTTCTTCATTTGAATAATACTAGGATATACAGGCACCGACTGTTGGGTTTCTACCACAATTCTGCGCTGGATTAACTTTAATGGACTTTGAATAAACAGATTGATATTCCCAAAATCATAAACCCCTCTACTTAGTGGTTTTATAACATATTTTAACACTTTGTTCTCGTATGCTGCCAAAGAACATTTCAATAAAAAATCGCGATTTTGGAGTTGAAACGGCAATTCATCAATCACCTCGACGGTCCATTTTCTATTGCTTAAATTTCTTATCACAATTTCCACGTGATTGTCATCGTTTAATGAAAGCAATTGAGATGTTTTTCTGAGTGCTTGAACCATTACCCATTTGCTATAAATCCATAGCAAGTCGAGCAATAAAAGTGAAAAGACAGCGAACGTTAAAAAGACGGAAATCAAAAACAAAGGTTTAAAGGCAAAACTGATGCAAAACAAGGCTATAACAACCCATAAAAGCATAAAAAATCGTTTCCCAATAAAGATGTTATTGATTTGTTTCATTTTTTATCTAGGCACTTCAATATTCAGAAACAACTCTTGTAAAATAGATTTTACATCAAAACCTTCCATTTCTTTTTCTGGGGACAATATAACGCGGTGGTTTAACACAGGAAATGCTGCATATTGAATATCATCGGGCGTTACAAAATCTCTACCTTGAATGGCGGCGAGTGCTTTGGCTGTTTTCACTATAGCCATAGAAGCTCGTGGAGATGCTCCCAAAACCAAATCCTTGGTATTGCGGGTGTGATGGATAATTTCGGCAATATATCTAATCAAAGATTCCTTGATAAATACTTTCTCCACTAAAGCTTGACACTTAACAATAGCATCAGAATTAAGCACTTGCTTAACCTCTTTTATGGCTAATTGATTAAAATCTCCTTCAAACCTAGTGATAATCTCAATTTCCTCTTCCAAGCTAGGGTAATTTATTTTAACCCTAAACAAAAAACGGTCTTGTTGTGCTTCGGGTAGTTTGTAAGTCCCTTCTTGTTCAATAGGATTTTGGGTTGCCATTACCATAAATGGCGATTCAAGTTGATAGGTTAATCCATCGATAGTTACTTGCTGTTCTTCCATTACCTCAAACAAGGCAGCTTGTGTTTTGGCAGGGGCTCTATTGATTTCATCAATCAACACAATATTGGAAAAAATAGGTCCTTTTTTAAATTCAAAATCATTGGATTTGGTGTTATAAACACTAGTTCCTGTAACATCGGCGGGCATTAAATCGGGGGTAAACTGAATTCTTTTGAAATTCAAATTCAGTGTTTTAGCAAGTAAATTCACGGTCAATGTTTTGGCTATTCCGGGAACGCCTTCTATAAGCACATGGCCTCGTGTAAATAAACCTGCCAACAATAAATTGATAAGTTCATCTTGTCCCACTATTACTTTATGAATTTCATGTCGAATAGCTTCCACTTGCTGTTGTAATGCTTGCAAATCCAAAGCTTCTCTTCCCGATTCTAATTGGCTCCATTCATTTTGTTGTTCCATACTATTGGTTATTGTTATAATGTTTGTAAAAAGTATTTATTCTGTTGTATAGTTCTATTAAATTAGTACTGTCTGTTTTTTCTTTTTTGTAATCAATGACTTGAAAATAATAATCGAAAATTCGTTCTACTATTTTTTCATTGACTTTGGATTTTTTGGCAATATGCTTTACTTGTTCGGCTTGAATATCCAAGGTTGCAATACCTAATTTTGTTCTAATAAAATACAAAAATAATTGCATTTTTTGCTCTGCCATTTGGTAGGAATTATCATGACTCAGATTAAGGGCACTTAATGTTTCAATAAAACCCATTGTGGTGTTTTTCTTTTGTTCAAGAACTGGAATTTTTCTTTGTTTTCTTTTAATAACAAAAAACAAAAAGAGGATTAAGCTCAACAAACTTAAATACCAAGCCCATTTTAATGCAGGTTTACTTAAAATAAAAGACAAAGGGGTTTCAGATTGCTTCATTAATAAGTCTGTTTCTTTCTTATAAATTCTTGCACTGTAATCAAACAACACATTGCTTAATTGAACGCTATTTAAACATTGATTAACATACTCAAAACCACGTTCATTTCGCATTGCATAATTTGTAAACAAAAGGGGGTTAGAATGCACATAAATCTCCCCTTTACCATAATATATTCTTATAAAATTCACATTAGAATCCACCGTACCTAAAATATCATACTGAGGTTGAACATATTCAAAGAACAAATTATTCCTAGGAAAATGAAAATAGTTCCAATTGGTATTTTCTGTGGTGTCTTTATTAAAACTTCTGAATTGAAATAGATTTTTACCATTGAAATTCAAAGAGGCTGCTTGATTTAGACTGACACTTACCTTATTTTGGAAATACGTTTCCAATTGAATTTTTTCGTCTGCTAACGCTTGTGTTAGAAGCTGTTCCGGAATACCTTCGGTTATAAAAACCAATTGATTACCAACTCTAGCAAAAGACAACAAGGAGTCTATCTCAGTAGCACGCAGATAACAATTATTGCCTGCAAACAAATAGGTTTGACCCAATTTATTTGTATCTAAATATTGATTTAAAGACTCTTTAACACTTGTAAATTTGTTTTTTCCTCCCTTTTGAATTAGGGCTTCAAATACCCCAAAATCGTAGGGATGTAAAGTTGTACTTTCGAATGTTTTATACCAATTAAATTTCTCATTTTCTTTGCGAAAAAGAATAAATAGCAAAATTGCTGAAATCAACACTAACAAAGTTATCCATATGGCTTTATCTCTTTTCATTTATGGCTTGTTATTAGTGATTCAAACTGATTAAAAACAATCATTAATTCATTAAAACTTTCTTCCGTTAACTTCATTTCTCCATACCAAATGCCATCAAAATTAAAAGTTAATTTATTAAACAAAGATTGAATTTCCTTAGGCTTTATTTGCAACATCAATTCATAATTGGTACTGTGTTTTTTATATAAAATAATATTCTTTAACACCAATAACTTGAGCGCATTCAAATATTTCAAACGGTAAGCCAATGCAAAATCTTTTTTAGCTACAGCATCATTGAAAAGCTCATTTATTTGTAATTGCATGAGTTCTTCCTTTTCAGGAGCTTCATAGCTGTATAAAAAAGGGGATTTATTTACAATGTTTTTGCTTTTAAAATTCTTAATAATGAGGTACAAAACCCAAACTAATAACGCAATAGCTAAAAACAAAAAGAAATACCTAAAAGGGGTGAAATCAAAACTGGTTCTAGACTTAAACTCCTTTGGTTTTTGTTTATTTTTGACAATTGTATCTTCCTCAAATTGCAAATCTTTCGCTTTTATTTTCCACTCCGACTTATTTAAAGCTGACTCATAAACTTCGGCATAACGTAAATTGCGAGAGGAGTCAAGCTCAATGGTATTGGCAATTGCAGAAGGCCAGCAAAACCATAAAACACAAATCAAAATAGACAATTTTACCTTCATTCTGTTTCTATACCGTATACCTTTTTGGTGTTACCTAACTTACTAATGGCTGTTTTTAATCCATTAGCTGTATTTATTTCTCTGATACTTAATGCATTTAATACTAATTGTACAATTTGAAAAGACACAAGCAAACTACAAATAAATATGAACAGCAATAACAAAATACTTTTTATTAATAACGTATATTTTTCAGGAGACAATTGAACATTTAGCTCGATCACCCAAACCATCAAAAAACTAATAGGAGACATTAACAAAACAAAACTAATGGTTGAAATAAATGCCATAGTTAAAGACAATAATTGAGTTTTGATAAGTCCGCTTTGAAATACCATTTTTATACCTTCCATTATAGAATAACGGTCAGGAAACATTAAATAAATAAAGACTCCGGACAATGCAATTGGAAACATAAACAGATATAAAAGCAGTATTATTGATTCATTTAAAAGCAACAACAAATTGATTGATAACACCATTAAAACCAGAGCACCAATGGCTTTCCGACTTGGTGCCTTCATGTCGAATTCCTTGAATAATTTTTTGCTAATTAAGAATAATAATCCAAACTGCCATAAAGACATTAGAATATATTGAATGAAGCTTTCACTACTATTTAGCAATATTCCAAAATTAGAATAACTAGCCCCTAATTTACTCATTAAATTATAAAGGTCTAAATCATCTATATCTAAGGACAAAACTTGAAATTGGCTCAAAGTTTCTTTGAAATTAAATACCGCGATACATACAAAAAACAATACAGAGCTAAGCAGAACAGAAACCAAAATTGAATTTAAGTATTTCTTAAAAAAACCAATTGACTTCATAAAAATAAGACCATTTGAATAAATTGTATTTTTATCAAACTCAAAAGGTTCATCCGGTTTATAGTCAGCATCCCCCAAATCAACATCTTTCACATCTTTAAATTTATTGTATGGATAAATAACAAAGTAAAACACCATTAAACCAATGGATAGTAAAATAAAAGAAGCTCTAAAAACATCAGGTATTTCTGTAAATCTAGTTAAAAAAGATTCAACAAAAGCGGCAAACACGATAAAGGGAATACCTGCTAAAAACAACATTGCACCTCGTTTTCCCCAAACGCTAAAAGCTTTACTTCTGCTCAAAGTTCCGGGATAAAGCAAACCCCTACCCAACAGCATTCCTGCCTGTGTTTCTATCACCAAGGTTAAAATCTCTATGCTACCATGCATCCATACTGTTAGATTAAATTCACCAATTAAGTTTCGCGAATAAAAGAAATAAATAAAGGCCCCTAACATTACCCCGTTGCGAATCATTAATACCATAGCACCATAGGAAAAAAGGAGACCAAACAAAAACACAAACAGCGAAACCCTTAGATTATTGGTAGCTATATTCACAAACATGCCGAACGCATCGCTCGATTTATAAATACCCAATGGATCTCCTTTTTCAATATTTTTAATGGTTTGATTGATATAATCATCCCCAAAAATAGAACGTGCAAATTGTTCGTCATTGGCCGAGGAAAATAGCCCTATGAGTACCGAAACAATAAGAATAACAAAAGAAAGTAACATTTCCTTACGACCGTAATAAACAATTTTGGGTACATCGGTTTTAAAGAAATCATAAATCGACTTTGAAACGTTAGACTTGTTTTTATAGATAGAATGGTAAATGAGTTGAGCTAAACCATTCAAATAAATTCTCACAGACCGGTTTTTGTAGTATGTTCGTGCATACGACAAATCATCTGTAATTTGAATTAGCTGAGCTCTTAACTTGCTAGGGTTCTTTTGAGCTTGCTTTAATTCAAGTTCGAATTGTTGCCATTTCTCTTTGTTTTGATCTACAAATTTACTCTCACGCATTAGACATAGCAATGATAATAATATTTTTCTATATTATTCAGCACTTATTAATTATTTTTGTGTTTTATCCTATGCTCAAAGACATTGAAACCGAAAACGATATTTACCAATGGCAAACTGCGTTTTATAAACACTTATTAAACGACCCCATTACCTCTCCAAAATTTTCTCATTTGAATTTGGAGGAACACATGCCTAAAATAGTGGCGTTTTGGTCGTTTGTATTACTCGAAAAGGAGGGTTACAAAACCAATGTATTTGAAAAACATATCCCTCTTAATTTGGAAAAAATTCATTTCGAAAAATGGTTGAATTACTTTACCGCCACCACCAATGAAATGTTTAGTGGACCCAATGCTTCCATTGCTCTTGAAAGAGTTAAATTACTAGCTTCTACATTCTTACATAAACTTACAGGCGAATACCATGGTTTTTAATATCTTCAAAATTCAACTTTTTTTAATAGCCTTATTGCTCGTTAATGTTTGTAGCGCCCAAACCAATCCAGTTGTTCGCAAACAAGCTTTGATACTGATAGACAGCCATTTTAACGAAAGCAGTTTTAAGAATCTTGACATCCACATCAACAGCCGTTTACAATCTATATTAACGATAGATTTTGCTGAGGACTTAAGCAAAGTAATTCAAGAAACCAAAGGAGTTTTATACATGGAACAAGCACTGGTTGGTGTTAATATTCACCCATTAAACGACATAGAAAGAACCTTTACCAGTGTTGACAAAGTTAACAACGGTAGCAACAATGGAATGCCAAAAAACTTTGAGGGTAAAGGCGTCATTATTGGTATTGTAGATGTTGGTTTCCAAAACAACAATCCTAATTTTTTCAATAAAGACGGAACAAAAACAAGAATTTCTCGGTTTTGGCATCAAGGGCAAAGCGGAACACCTCCTGTAGGTTACAACTATGGCAATTTATATACAGATTCTACTGCAATAATTAACGCCAATGACCTTGACGGTAGTCACGGAACCCATGTTGCGGGCATTGCTGCAGGTAGTGGCTTTTCAACGCCAAATAGACAATATAGAGGAGTAGCACCTGAGGCTGAATTAGTATTTGTAAGTATTAAATATAGCAACGATACTCTTAGAGGAAGTGCTTTGGGTGATTATGTCATTGCTAATCCAAGTATTATCGATGCTTATAAATATATATTTGACTACGCCGCTTCAGTAGGCAAACCGGCCGTCATTAATTTAAGTTGGGGTATGCATACAGGCCCTCATGATGGCACTAGTTTGTTCGATATTGCCACAGAACAATTGGTAGGCAATGGTAAAATAATTGTTGGCGCCAATGGCAATGATGGCGAAAATCCAATGCATTTAAATCACAAATTCAACAAGGATACTGTTTCCACCCTTGCTATCGAAAACAATAGACAGTGGCGCGGTCGTGAGAGTATTTATTGTGATTTTTGGGGAAGTAAAAACAGCCGTTTTGGCATTCAGGTTCAAGTGCTAGACACCAATTTACAAATAGTAAGAGAAACTCCTTTTGTGTATTCAAATGAAATCAACCGCTCTTACACTTTATCTCATCAAAATAATCTGTTTGAGATTTCCTTCCAAAACCAAGCAAACTATCCTCTTAATAACAAACCTAACATTACCTTAAGTGCAGAAAGTTCAAACAGACGACTTTATATTTTTAAGGTGAATATTACCTCAGATTCTTCAGAAATTCATGCTTGGAACAGCGGTGCGGCGCGAGATTGGACAAGCGGTTCGTTCACGAATAAATGGGGAAAATGGAATTACGAAAACACCTTTATCAAAGGAAATTCCAACTACACCGCAGGCGAAAATGGCGGTACTTCCAAAGCTGTAATTTCTGTTGGAGCCTCTGCTGCACGCTCTTCTTTTACAAATATCAAAGGCAAGCTAGTGAATGACTCAGCTTATGCTTTTCCTGGCAGTTTGGCCTCCTTTTCTAGCAGGGGACCTACAGTGGATGGTCGCATAAAACCCAACATTGTTGCACCAGGATTTAATGTTCCTTCATCTTATAACAACTTGCAAATGGCACCTTGGATGAGTGACCGAACATTATTAAAAACTACATTCCGAGGAGATACACAATATTGGGTAGCCTCGAGTGGAACCTCAATGGCGGCACCACATGCAACCGGCATAGTGGCCTTAATGCTTGAGGCAAATCCCAATCTCAATGCTTATCAAGTCATGGAAATTTTAGAACAAACGGCTACAGAAGATCAATGGACTGGCACTACCCCAAACAACAATTACGGACATGGTAAAGTAAATGCTTATGAGGCTGTATTATTGGCTCTGCAATATGCAGGAGTTAATGCCTTTTACAACACCAACAATTTATTTTTCTACCCAAATCCTAGTCAAGATTATATTACATTCAAAGGAAATGTCACAATGCAAAATACAAGCATTTCTATCTACAATACATTGGGCACTTTGGTCATTCATCAATCTGAAATTACCGATATTAACAGCCATCAAATAAACTTACAATCTATTGCTGACGGCATTTACACTATAGTTGTGAAAAGTGAAAATTCAGGCCCTTATGTTTTCAAATTACTAAAACGTTGATGTGTGAATTCAAAGATTCTATCGAATGAAACTAAATAATTGCTAAAATACACTTAAAATTGCCCTACTTTGAACAAATGGACCTTATACTACCGACTTGTTAATGAAAGTGCAAAGTTTGCAGTTCAATCACTATTGAGTAACAAACTGCGTTCATTTTTATCTGTAATTGGCATAACCATTGGTATTTTCTTAGTTATTTTAGTTTTTACTCTTGTTGATTCATTAGAGGCAAACATCAAAAACAGTGTTCAATCCTTGGGTAAAAATGTTATTTATATAGACAAATGGGAATGGAGTGGCGGTGGCAGCGATTACCCTTGGTGGGAATACTTAAAGCGTCCTGACTCTAATTTGGAGGAATTAAAAACACTAAAACAATATCCGGTAAATCATTTTTTTGAGGCGCTATCTTATTCTTACTCCTCTAGGTCGACAATTAAACACGATAACAATGAGGTTGAAGATGTAACCGTGGATGGTTACACTTATGATTTTGTAAAAATAGAAGAAATAGAACTCGAAAAAGGGCGATTTTTTAACCCCTACGAAGACCAAAATGGATTAGCAGTTGCTGTTATTGGAGCAAATGTTGCCAAGGGATTAGCCACTGATGAAGATATCATTGGAAAAACCATTACCGCTTTTGGCAAACCTATCAAAGTTATTGGTGTTTTTAAGTTTCAGGGCGATAATTTAATCAATATAGATTTTGATGACAAAATGGTTGTTCCTATTCGTTTTTTAGAATACGCAACTGGTAAAAAAGGAGGCGGAAAGCTGATTATCAAAGTGAAAGAGAATGTGAATGAAATAGCAGTGAATGAGGAAATAAGAGGAACGATGCGAACCATCCGAAAATTGAAACCTTCGCAAGACGATAATTTTTCACTAAACAGAATTTCTTTTTTGACCGAAACCATTGGTGATTTCTTTAAAAGCGTTAATAAATTTGGATTAGTTATTGGATTGTTCTCGCTACTCGTTGGTGGTTTTGGAGTGGCTAATATTATGTTTGTTTCGGTTAAAGAAAGAACAGCCATAATAGGAATACAAAAAGCTTTAGGCGCCAAAAATGAATTTATTATCATTCAGTTTCTTACTGAATCTGTGTTATTGAGTGTTATGGGTGGTATCATTGGATTGTTAATCACATTTGGATTTTCTATGCTGTTAAATGTCATTATAGAAAGTCAGTTTGAATCCAACTTTAGACTATTAGTAACCAAAGAAAATGTATTAATTGGACTTGCTTTTTCAACCGTTATCGGTTTACTTTCGGGATTTATTCCTGCCTACAAAGCTGGGCAGCTTCAACCCGTAGAAGCAATGAGAAGTAAATAAAGTTAGTCTCCTATCAAATGGATTACACCATGAATTTGCTCTTGTAATTCACAATCCTTTATGGTTATAAAGTAATAATAGACCCCATCATAAGCCAAACCGCCATCCCAAGGCTTATTGCTCGACTCAAACATCAACAAACCCCAACGGTTATACACTTTTAAATCATACAAATACTTGGCATTTTGTTCGGGGAAATAATCGTTTATAAAATCGCCATTAGGTGTAAATACATTCGGAATTTTAATGGTATTACTTTTTTTGAAATCAGGAATTTCAATCAATTCACTGTAACTACAATCATTGGTTTTAACACCCGTAACTGTTACCGTTCCTACTTGCTTTACCCTAACAATGGTATCGGTAGAATTGGGGAGAAACTGTTGTGGTGTAGACATCCAATTAAGTGTTTTAAAAGCTCCTTTAGCATGAACGCTACCAGTGTAGTCGAAACTACTTAAACTACAATATAAACTATCCAAAACCAATCGCACTTGGAGGCTGTCCAAATCAATATAAATGCTGTCAGTAAAAACACAATTTATTCTTTGCATTTTGAGCCAATACAAACCTTTTTGATTCACTGTAATCACAGAATCTGTAGAACCATTTGACCAATTGTATTGTGTTTTGTCATAAAATTGATTAGGCTTGATAAGGTAATTAGCCCCTTGACATAAAAAGGTATCATTGGGTAATTTAAAATCTATTTTATCATAAATGGTTATTGTTTTTATAATGGTATCAACACAATTTCCATTAGTCGCAATTAAAGTTACGTTATAGTCGCCTATAATAGGGTAAGTATAGCGCCCCACTTTGTCGCTCGAAGTATCTGCGGTGGTAGAAGTATCTCCAAAGTTCCAAAAAAACCGAGTCGCATTTTGACTGGTATTATTAAACACTACTTGCTTATCACAATTAATATCGGGCGAGGTAAATGCAGAAGTTGTTTCAAAAACACATTCTTGAACATTGAATTGAAAGTCGCGAAAAGTAAACCCAATTAACTTTCCATTTCGGTATTCCTTTACCACTATTCCTACTACAAACTGACCATTTAAGGTTGGGGTAATTTTAAGAACACCTGTTTTAGCATTGATAGTAGCTTTGGGTTGGGAATTAATAGCATCTATAAAACCATATCCTGATTCATAGACAATTTGACTAAAGGGGGGCGATTCATAATCAACAACATTTGGTCTTGGATTAAATTGAGTACCACCAGTATAAGGATGAAAAAACTCATAAACCAAACTATCACCATCGGCATCGGTAGCAGAATGGTCGAAAATTAAAGGGGCATTGGTACACAGAAAATTAGGAGGTAATTGCTTAAAATAAGGGCTGCTGTTGTTCCCTATTGAGTCAAAATCATTGATTATTGTCCAAATATTTTCACCGGTAGATTGGGGTGAAATAATGTTTTTGATGGTATTATTTCTACAACATCGTTGAAAAGACAACACGTAACCCCCTTTATGTTGGGGCAAGGTAATAACGGTATCGTAATCATAAGCATCAATACAGGCATTTGGTGGAATGGCTATACAATTATAATTGGTTTTGGAAACCCTAACAGGTGGTTTTCGTTTTATCATAAAACTTAAACCATTCATTAAACTGTCGTTGTCTTTAGAAAAAACACCAATTCTTGCATATTCATCGTCTCTGATGGCGCCCGCTTGACCAAACACACAATCCACATACAATTTCAAAACTATTCTAAACTGCCTGTTACCGAGATATGTATAATTCATTTCACTGCCCACAATATGAGTTGCGAGTGCGCTTTGGGTGAAAGCAAATAACAATATTATAAGTACAAATCTCAATGGAATGTGGGTTGTAAAAGAGACTTAAAAACCGAAATAGTTAAACTATTTCCCAAAACAGAAATGTCAATCTTTTCTATTTTTTACCTTTCGCTTTCTTAGGTTTTTTTTCTTTTTTGACTTTTCCCTTTTTAGAGGGTTTGTTCAAATCAGACTTTCCTTTATCATTAGGATAATTACATCTTACAATCATTTGTTTTTTGGCAGTTTGCACATTTCCATGGTCGTAGGTTGAAACCATCAATCTTAAATTGGTTTTATTGACAAGAGTCAAAATGTAAATAAGTTGTATCGTTTGACGAGAACCGTGGGTATGGTAATTTTTATTAAAAAATACCATGTTACTATCATTTTCAGAAGTAATTAGAACATTTACATCATGTAAAGCGGATTCAGAACTAACTTCTGCAGAGATAAAAATGGTATCTCCTTTTTGATAATTGGTTTGGGTTTGGGGCGATTTAATGTCAATTCTTGTAGCTTGCGCAAAAAGAGATTGAAATCCGAGAGAAAGTATAGCAATTAGTGTAATTTTAAGAGTATTCATCTTACAAATCTAAACAAAAAATATAAAGAATAAAAAATGGACTTTTTGACTCCTAAATTTAATATTTAAAAAATTTGAATTAATAATTTTTGAAAAAGGAAAATACAAGCTTAAGAAAAATTATATTTTGATTTAAATTTAAATATATTTGAGCTTTATTTTTTAAAAATAAAAAAAAATAAAATATATTTGAATTTTAAAATACATGAAATCTAAAAACTTATACGTAAATATTGTTTTTATAAACAGCAATACATTTAAAAAACAATTATTAATTATTCTCCTTCTTTTTACAGTAAAAACAAATGCACAACCACCAGCAGGTGCTGTATCTGCCAAACCAAACATGATATATTATGCAGGCGGTAGTTGCAAATTTTATGATATCAATGACAATTTGCTTCTATCTGTAGATGCTACAGAAGCTGGTTGGTCGGCTACACCTGCCAAGACTGCTTGGGTAGTTGTAACACCTACAAATGGCGGTTATTACGAATTTCCTAATTACACTTCAAATGCCCCTACTTGTAATATTCCTCAATATCTGCAGCCATTTTGGAAATCAGACACTATTTATAATGAGTTAGTACTTTTAAATGGGGTAAATACTACCGCAAAACTCATGTTTAAACCTGCAAAAATTATTTCAGTGACCAATTATGATTTTTCCAAATCTTATGTGCAAAATACAGATTATTCAATAACAGGAAATGTTATTAAACAATTAAATACAAAAATATCGTCTACTGTTTCAATAGTAGCAGGAAAAAAAGGGAATGGACAACTTAATGGTTTAATGAATACCAAAGCTACTTCATGGACTTGTGTTACATATATTCCCGATAGAAGCAATTGGAATGGGTCAAATCTGATTGGATATAAAGGCGATAAATTACCTAAAACTATGGCAAAATTAAAAGCAAGTTTACCTGTAAAGATTCAAGCTTATGGTATGAGCATTACCGCAGGTCTGAATGTAAGTGGTTTTGCTGGTGATGATAAAAACTTTACCCCTACTGCACCTTACATGCGTAGTTATGTAGAATTATTAGAAAATTCACTAGAAGCAAAATTTGGTTCAGATGTTACTATTATAAACGGCTCATGTGGTGGTAAAATGGTAGCTTGGATTGACCAATATTGTGAAAGTATGGTTGTGCCTAATTTGCCAGATTTAGTTTTGTTAGATATGGGAATGAATGACATTTGGGGTACAACCACCAATTCAGCATTTAAAACCAGTATGCAATCTTGCATTAATAAAATAAAAAATGCCAATCCTAATACTGAATTTATTTTAATAGGCAATATGCTGCCTGATGTTAATTCACAAGGAGCTCCATCAAATGGCGATGTTCTAATGTATGGTTTCTTATCACAATTAAAAAGTTTAGAATCCAATGGAATTGCAGTATTTGACATGACCACATTAAGTGATACCATTTATAAAAGAAAGGGAGCAACACACTGTCTTTCTAACTCACTACACCCCAATGATTACCTTGCAAGGTGGTATGCTCAAGGATTAACTGAATTGTTTAATGATGGAAGTATTATAGATAAAAAACCTAAAAAATATTATGTAAATAATACTGGAAATAATACCGATGGATTAAGTATTGCAACTGCATGGAATAATTTGGATAAAATTAATTTGAAAAATTTTAATCCTGGAGATACCATTCTTTTTGAAGGTGGCAAAACTTTTATAGGAAATATTGAATTTGATAACAATGATGGCAATTCATCTTCAAAGCCTATTATTTTAACAACTTATGGGTCTGGACAAGCAACAATAAAAACAACACTAACTTCAAAATGTGGATTCAAAGCCACCAATACACAGGGATTCCAAATCAGCAATCTTAAATTTGTTGGACCAGGAAATGGAACCCAAAAAGATATTGATGGCATGTTATTTTTTACAACTAATCAAAATGGTTATTTAAGTAACATTCAAATCAAAAATTGTGAGGTAAGTGGATTTGGCTATTGTGGAATCAGATTTTATTCCAATTGGGATGTGAATGTTAAAGCAGGTTATAAAGATGTAATTATTGACCAATGTAAAGTATTTGATTGTCGTGAAAATGGCATTGTAACATTTGGATACGATGTACAATCCACTAATTTTTATCATCATAAAAAATTCACTATAAAAAATACAGAAGTTTATAATATAACTGGCTATGCTTCTGCAACTCACAAGGGCAGTGGAATTGTTCTTTCTCAAATAGACTCTAGTGTTATAGAACGATGTGTGGCATATAACACAGGAACTGCCAATACTGCTTGTGGTGGTCCGGGAGGAATATGGGTTTGGGCCGCTAACGCTATTACAATACAATACTGCGAAAGCCACCATAATTCATCTGGCACTTCAACTGGTTGTGATGGATTAGGATTTGATTTAGATGGAGGTGTAACAAATTCCATTATTCAGTATTGCTATTCTCATGACAATGATGGAGCAGGCTATTTATTAGGAAATTTTGCTGGAGCAAGACCTTGGGGAAATAACATTGTTAGATATTGTATTAGTGTAAACGATGCTAAAACAAATAATTCCGCTGTTACTTTATTTACTGCACCAAATACAATATGGAATGGATTAAAACTTTATAACAATACTATTTATGTTAGCCCCTCTCCAAAAAACAAATATAGTAATTTTGGTGCTTTTCAAATGACAGATTATGGAACCAATATGTCAGAAGTAGAATGTTATAATAATATTTTCTATACCAAAGGTGGATTGCCTTTGGTTACTGTACCAAATACATTCGTAAATCAAACACCAAAGTTTATTGGAAACTTATATTATACAGATGGAGAATCTTTTACAATTACATACGGTAATAAGTATAATTCATTAAATGATTTTAGAAATGCTGGGATTTACTGCGAAAAAAACGGAAGTAAAAATACAGGTTTAAATACAAACCCTCTTTTAATCAATACAAATAAAAGTCCATTGACTATTTTCCCAAAACCAACAGATTCATTAGATGCTTTCCATTTTTCTCAAATGTCACCTTGTAGAAATACTGGTTTAGATTTACAAACATTATTTGGCATTAATGCAGGTAAAAATGATTATTGGGGAAATCAATTAAAAAATGAAAATAGCTTTGATATCGGTGCATTTGAATGGAAAAACACAACTACAGATGTTATATCATCAGAACTTTCAACAATTAAATTATTTCCTAATCCAATTGGAAGTCAAGATTTGATAATTAGTTTACCGTCTAACTACATACTCGATACTAAACTTGATATATATGACATTAAAGGCAAATTATATATTTCACAAATATTAACAAATGAGACAAATACAATAAAGATAAATTCTATACCATTAGGGTTATACTTTATCAAATTAAGTGATGGAAAAAATTTTCAAACTTTTAAATTAATTAAGAGTGAATAAGTGTTTTTTATTATTTTATCTATATTTTGTAAACTCATTTGCTATTTTAATTTAAAATCATTAATTTTTTCATTTAGAACATACAGAAATGTAAGTTATATAATTAATCTAAATTCAGTATAGTTCTTTTTGTACTTAAAACAATACAACTTCTAACAAGATTGATTTAATTGTAACAACAAGTAATAGGAAAACTATTAAATTTGCCAAACTAATATCAACTTCTTGAAAAAAATCCTACTGATTTGTTGTTTACAATTAGTACTAACAAATGCTGATTCACAAAGTATAAGTATAAGAGATTATAACTTAGAAGTTTATTGTGTTTCAAGAGTTCGAAATTCATCAACATCAATTTTGGATTTTCGTTGGAAAAATCCCCCTCCTACCGCTCGGGCACAAAGGGTTTACAGAAAATCAAAAACCGCCTACACTTGGGGAAGCGCATACCGCACCCTCAATATGAACGACACTACTTTTAGCGACACCATTACAACCGGTAGTCATTTTGAATACCGTTTTGAAAAAGATACAGGCAGAGATGGCTACTCAGTTCAGGGTTATATTTATGCTGGCCACAGAGTTTTACCTATCAAACAACGGGGCACTCTGTTATTAATAATCGACAGTACACATCGCGTTTTTTTGGCCAATGATTTAAGGACATTCAGAAATGATTTGACAGGCGATGGTTGGTTTACCAAGGAATTGTGGGTGTCTCCTAGCACAAGTGTATCAACGATTAAGACATTCATTGTAAGCGAATACAACGCAAATCCAACTCAGGTAAAAAGTGTTTGTTTAATTGGTGATGTTGCAGTTCCATACTCTGGAAACTTTTCTTCATCGGGCACTTTTCCTCCCGATGCACACACCACTTTTTCGCCCCCAAGTCACGAAGGGGCTTGGCCAGCCGATGTATACTATGGTGATGTAAACAGTTCCAGTTGGACCGACAATACAGTAACCAATAACGCAGGTGCTAGATCGGCGAATAACAACAACCCATCTGATGGAAAATTTGACCAAACATCCTTGCCTACATTAATTGAACTAGGGGTAGGACGAATAGATTTATCCAATTTTACATCATTCACAGAAACAGAAAGAGAACTATTGAGACGCTATTTTAAGAAAAACCACGATTACAAGCATTTGAATTTCACCACTGTACCAAGATGCTTAATAGATGATAATTTTGGTCTTTTAAATTACCCATATCCCAATATTGACGAACATTTTGCTGGTAATGCTTACAGAAATACTGCGCCATTAATCAACAAAGACTCTTGTTTTAATCTCGACTATTTAAGCACTTTAAATACAAAATCTTACCAATGGAGTTATGGTTTTGGTGCAGGTGGATATTCCAGTGCTTCGGGTGTATCAAATACGTCTCAGATGGCGTCCTCAACCCAAGAATTAAAAACAGTATTTACAGGTCTATTTGGCAGTTATTTTGGCGATTGGGACAATACCAATAATCTTCTGAGAGCTCCATTGGCGGCCAAAGGTCATGCATTAAATTCCTTTTGGGTGGGCAGACCACATTGGTTTTTTCATCACATGGGTTTGGGTGAAACCATTGGGTATAGCACCATGAGAACTCAGTATAATTATGATACAACTGCTAACTATTTGCTTTACCCAACTACAGCTTTTAGCTACTTACAAATACATCCCGCTCTTATGGGTGACCCAACAACCCGTTTGAATGTTGTAGAACCAATCTCTGATTTTGTTGTAAAACAAGACAGTTGTAATCAAAGGTTTAAATTGTCTTGGACAGAACCTAATGACACAGCGGTAAACCAATATCTTATATTCAGAGCAAAACACATAGACAGCACCTTTGTAGAAATTGGCACAACTGCAAATCAAACCTTTACCGATAGTTTTCCTTTGACAGGGAACAATGTATATATGGTTCGTGGCATGAAACTGCAAGTGAACAATAGTGGCACATATTTCAACTTAAGTCAAGGTCTCTTTGATACCATAAGTTATTCAATCCCGCTTTCTAATGTAGGTTCTGATACATCGTATTGCTTGAATAACACAGTAACTTTGGGCTATTTACCATCACAAAATAATAGTTATACAAGCTACTTATGGATGCCTAATAATGTTAGAACTCCAACTCTTACAACTACTATAACTGGTAACGAATCTAAATACCTTACAATAAAAGACACACTTTCAGGTTGTATTGTTAAAGATACTTTAAACATTAGCACTTTGTCTTTACCTGTTAAGGAAAGTATTAATCTAAGCTATAATTTTTGCAACGATTCATTATTGTGGAGTTGTACAAACCTAAACCCTTCAAGTTATATCTATACTTGGAATTTTGAAGGCGGAAATCCTAATGATAGTGTTGGAAGTGGACTTATTAATCCAGGTTTAGTTGTTTACCCCAATACCGGCACTTATGAAATGGTATTAACTATTACCAACCCTAGTAATAATTGTTTTGTTTTAGATACAAGCATTCACAATGTAACATGCACTTCATTGAGTTTGGATGAAGTTGATGTAAAATGTTCCGACAATTCAGTAACTGTTCAATTAAAGGAAGAATATGTCTATAAATACCATCAACTTTCGCTGTATGGCTTATTCAACAACGATTGGATTTACATAGAAAGTATAAAAACAATGGGGGCTTCTAATTATGTATTTAATATCAATAACACTTTTTCCGACTATCAAATAAGGGGAATAGAAAATGGCGATTTGACAGAGACAGAGCTTGGAGAATGCAGTTCAAATAAACCGGAAAAACAAGTTACCGTTTACCCAATTCCATTCCATGACTTACTGCAACTACAATTTAATCGGTTAGAACCATTCCGAAAATCGTACTTGGTAGAAATAATGAGCTATGATGGCAAAATTGTGTATCACCAATACCATAACGAGCTATTATTAACTTTAAAACTAAACGACTTAATTAAGGGTGCTTATTTAATTAGAATCATTGACCAATACAATATCCAAACCTTCAAAATCAACAAACAATAATCGATAAACTTGAAGGCGTAAATCCGTTCACGCTCCCAACTTGCGAGTATCAAATTCCTTTCTTCGCCTCTGGCCTCTCATTGAATTATCTTCCGAATATTGATGCCCGTTCACGCTCGCATCTTGCGAGTGTATAATTCCTTTGCCTCTGGCATCTCATTAATTTAACTTCCGAATACCCCGTTCACGCTCCCAACTTGCGAGAAATTAATTCCTTTGCCTCTGGCATCTCATTGAATTAACTTCCGAATATTGATGGTCTCGGCTAAGATGAGATAAGCAACAAGAAGCTAAGCTATAGACTAAAAATAGGAAAAAAACCAAAGCCATTAAATTACAATATTTACAAATAATATTATTATCTTCGTGATGGTCGATGTAACGTACTTAAGCGAAGCGTTCATGAATGCCTTAAAAAAAGAAAACAAATTAAATTATGAAAATAAAATATTTAATTCTTGTTATGCTTGCCTCTTGTTTTAATGCCCAGAAAAAACCAATTATTAAAAATGATGAATTTAAATATGATACAAGCTATAATCAAGATAAATCAAAATATTTTATTGAAAAAAGGAATGCCTTAAATGGTGAAAGAATAGCTAGTTACACTTATTCACAAAATAATGTATTATTAGATGGTATAGAATATCATAAATGGGGGTGGTTTTCAATAAAATGTACTGATTCTACTAAAGAGATTAATGAATTATTTGATCCTGATACCACTATAGATTTAAATGAGACTGTATTAAGAAGAGAATATACATTAAATAAAATGGGTGATACAATTTGTAATGAAAGCTGTTATTATACTTTATATGGCTTAAATCAAAAATATGATTCAACAAAACAAATTGAATTACAATTACATATACCATGTTCTGGTTTTTTATTAGAAGATGATGTAGGGTTTTCTGCACAACTAACCATTACTAATAAAATTAATATTTTCAGAATTTCAGAATTTAATACAAAAAGTAAGCATATTAATTTAAATATAGGAGAACTAAAAAAAGGGAAGTATAAAATCTATGGTTACATTAATGTTTTTCACATGATTAAAAATACTTCAATATCTGATATGTCAAGAAAAATGTTTTTAATAGAAGAAATAAATATATATTAGGCTTGTGGGGTTTTGCATGTTCTCCCTAGAATCTTACGAGTGTGATGCACTTTCGCCTCTGGCGTTTGACTATCGGTGCTTGAAATTGTTTAACCATTATTACAAGCTTAAAAACTTAAAAAAAGAATTATAAATGCCTTAATTTTGTTTTAAGAAATGCTACGAAGCCACAATAAAATACCCCGTTCACGCTCGCATCTTGCGAGTGTAAAATTCCTTTCTTCGCCTCTGGCATCTCTTTGAATTAATTTCCGAATAATAGATGGTCTCGGCTAAGATGAGATAAGCAACAAGAAGCTAATCTATAGACTAAAAATAGGAAAAAAACCTAAGCCACAAAATTGCAATATTTACAAATAATATTATTATCTTCGTGTTGGTCAAGGTAACGAACTTAAGCGAAGCGTTCAAGAATGCCTTAAAAAAAGGAAATAAAAAAAGTGATTAAATGGCAAATTATATGCTAAAAATAAATTCTTCGTGTGTCTTAGATACTCTAATGCTGACATCACATCCAATATATGATAGCAGTCGTTTAGGTATAGATGATAGGGAGGTATTGTTGTATAATGGCACAGATTTATGTTTAGATACGACCACTAATTTAAAAGATAGAATATTAACACATAAACAATATGAACTAAGTAATCATTTAGGCAATGTAATTTGACATTTAAAACAGAAAAAATGACTGCACAAGAAATGGAAGAAAAAAGGCTTGATGATGAGTCAAAAACTTCTGGCAAGGACGATACATCAGGTGATTCAAAGCCAATTGTTAAACGATGAAAAAAATCAAATATTTATTGTTGTTAATATTATTTATTAATCAATCACTTAAAGGACAAATAAGATGTAATTTTTTTGTTAATTCTTATTCAAATACATTAATAACCATTGTAAAAAATAACTTCTTCATGCATCATGAAGTTAAAAATAATTATGCAATTACAATTGACTCCTTTGTAATCAATAAACAGTCAGTTTATTTATCAAACAGAGTAGGTGAATTTGAGATTTTTAATTTAAAAAAATTTCTAAACAAAGATACTTCAGTAATAAAGGACTTCCATATTTTGGGTTCCAATGACTTTATAATTGATTATAAATTAGATTTGATTCCTGATACTGTATATGAATACAAAAAAGTAAAAATTTTTAGATTTAAAGTTTATAAAAATGCAAATAGGGATTCTTTAGGTAATTCAATTAAAAATTATAATGAAGTATACGGAACATATGATTTTATTATTGGTTATGGATTTACAAAATATTTAAATAATTATATTGTAGCCCCAAATTTTGAATTACTATGCAACTGTAATAAAAAATATTTAAAAAAGGTGTATAAATTGCAAAAGCGATTAAAAATCAGTTAATTATGAAATATAAAATAGTACTCCAGATATTTTGATTTAAAATAATTATATACTTATAAATTTAGAAAACTACCTTTGCTAAACCAATAAAAAGTGCACCGCCCTCACCTCCAAATACCGATAAAACAATCACATTTCGTTCCGGCTGTCCCGATAGCTATCGGGAGTGTGTGGGATAAAGGGTATAGGTATGGGTTTAACTCTATGGAAAAAGACAATGAAATTAATGTAAATGGAGGCAGTTGTGACTTTGGTGCAAGGATATATGATGGAAGGATGGGAAGGTGGTTGACCATTGATGTATTTGCGAGTATGTATGTGCCAAGTGCTTCAAGATTTTTCTTAATAGCAAATTTACTACCAATTACTAGTAAATTTACTATCCCTACTCCGTCTGGAGAAGAAAGAACAGGGACTTTAAATATAAGTTATTTTTCTGATTTAGCAGATTTAACTACCCTAACTGGAACAGATAATATTCCTGATCAATTTGTGATTCTAAATTCCACAACTGGGGCAACTATCCTTAATACTGCTCAAGTTCTTGTTCCAATGGTTAATATTACTAAGCCAGCAATTACAGGAGATCAATTTAATGTTACAATCACTCCAAATAATATAGGTTTTCTTGGTGATAGATTTCATATAATAATATGGTTTTCAATTCTTTAAATTATGAAATATTGTTTTAACTTACTTTTAATATTTCTTGTACAAAATTTGAATTCACAAAATTTAGATACAACAATCGTTTATTGGAAAAATACTAATTTGATTAAGAAAAAGATAATAAAATCAAATTTATTTCATTTGCCAGTAAAAATTTGTCATTACAATAAAAATAGGGAAATTGTTAAAATGGACACATTGATGTATGACTCAATTGTTTTTTCATACGAGTATAAAAATGGCAATGTAAAAAACTTAAATATTACAGAATTAAATAAAAATAAAAGGCATTTTTGTATATATGACAGTTTGGGGCACTATATATATATTGCTTCTTATAATAAAGATACACTATTAGAAGAAAAGTCATTACAATTTATGCTTAGTTCAATGGAATATAAAACTCTAACCCACTATAAAAGACTTGGCAATAACAGTTCAATTACTTATACTAATTATGGGTATTTACTTACAAACTATAAATATAAAAAGTTAAATATTAAATTCGATTATTCAGAAAATCAAATAACATACATCAGACGAAGTAATATTAATTTCCGAAAATTAAAAAAATATAATATATCCATTGATTTCATTTTCAAAGATATAAATAAATTTTACCCAAATACCACCTTTGTTTTATTTAATGACATTAAAAACAAAAAAAGTCAATTGCCAGTTAAATAAATTACATTATCAATATTTGCTAAACTAATAAACTAGTGCACCGCCCTCACCCCCAAATACCGATAAAACAATCACATTTCGTTCCGGCTGTCCCGATAGCTATCGGGAGTGTGTGGGATAAGGGGTATAGGTACGGGTTTACCTCTATGGAAAAAGCTAATGAAGTTAGCGTAAATGGAGGCAGTTATGATTTTGGTGCACGGATATATGATAGTAGGTTGGGCAGGTGGTTGAGTTTGGATCCTTTGATGGCAAAGTACCCAAATGTTAGTGCTTACGTTTTCTCTGTTAATTATCCTTCTATATTTATTGATCCAAATGGCCTGAAAGTTGTAGCAATGAGTCCAGAGGCGCAGGAAATTTTAAGATTAACTTTAACTCCTGAAGAAGCGAAATTTATAGAATTTGATGAGTGTGGCATTTTAAATACTCAAAAGCTTGCAGATGGATTAACAGAAATAAAAGAGCCTGGAAAAAACTTTAGTTCTCTAATTTATATTGCAAATCATGAAAAAACTGTTGAGATATCATTGCAAATAAATGCATGTGTTAAAAATTCAAATGGTCAAGAGGTAGAATCTCCTATGGTAGGGTTGGTTCCTGTTTTAGACGATGATGGGAAAGAAACATGTGAATTTACAACAGAAGCAGGAACAGTTGGGCATACACTAGTGCCCATTGCATGGAGTAATTACACGAATTTTGACAAGAATATTTTGGAAAAAGTAAGCCCTAATAAAAGGAAGTTTTCAACAAATGACAATTTTCAAGTAGTTGTTTCAAAGAATGTTCATAACCTAAATACAAAAAGAGCCGTTAAAACACTAGCTCATGAGTTATATGGACATGCAAACTTTTTATTGAAAGGAGATGAAGTTAAAGGAGGGCTGCATGGCCCAGTAAGATCACCAAACAATGTAAATGCAAATGAAGACAACTTTAATGGGGAACTAGAAAGTCAAATAAAACAAAGTGTGAATGAAGCAGAAAACAATTATGATAAACATAAAAAGAATTTAATTTATTTCTTTTCTATAATATTATTATTTTACTCGAATTCAACATTTGCTAATTCAATAGATTTGTCATGTTTAAAAATAAATATAGAGAATCAATTATTTATTGAAGATACCCAATTCGATGGAATTTATGATTTTGAGATAAAAATAAAATCCAAAAAAAATATTTCACTAATTAACTCAAACACAAAAGATGAGTATTATACAATAATGTTTAATCAGATAAAACAAATATTAAGAGATAATTATTCAAAATGTAGAATTCATCGCAATACTATAGTTAAAATTATAGTTGACACATCGGAATCAGGAGTTAAAATTACATTAAATCTAAAGGCATAAATGTAGTGAATTATATATTTTTTTTTAAAAGTGAAAGTATATAAGTTTGTGTAAGCTCTCCCAAAAACAGTACTTATTAGAATTAGACAAAAAACTATTAATTTTAATGTGTGTTGTTTTTGGGGAGCTTACATTATAACTCATTTGATAGCAGCATACCAAACAAAGTAAAAAAAAACACACAAATGTCATCTTTTTTCCAATGTAAAATGCTAAAATTCCTTTATACGACTTCGATATAATATTTTGTACTTTTTTCTCTTCTTTACAACATAACTGTAATTTCTCATAAAATAGGGTTTAAAAAATGTATGGCTTTTAATTACAAAAGAGTGTAATCCTAAAATGTCATTGACCTCAACATAGGTAGAATCATAATATTCAATTTTTTTTAAAGAAGCATCATTTACAAATTTAAATACTAGTTCTTTTTTACCATTCGAATCGTAAAATTGAATTTTACTTTGGAGTTCATTATATCTATCCCCTTTCCATTTTGCTCTAACAACTTTATTTGAGTCTATAATTTTTGCTATATAGTTATCATTTTTTTTAAATTGATATAAAAGAATATTAGTATAATCTTTACCTTTTGATTTATCAAACTCTAGAGTCCAGAAATATTTTGTTTTTTCATTATACTTAAAATATTCGGTGTATCCTATTTTTGTATAACTAGAGTCTATCATTTTGTAATGAGATGTGTTTAATAAATATATTATGTCATTTTTGTAGTAATAGTTTGATATAGAGATTTCTTTGTCTGGGTATTTTGAAATAAGTGAATCAATTAATATATCTCCTTGTTTCTTTAAAAAGATTTTTCCACTTTCGGATATTGCGCTAAAACTCCAATTTTCATCTTCTAAGTTGGGGTAATAAAAATAATGTTTTATCTTAAAGTAATTTGAAATTAATGTATCTCTTTGACTATATAAGCTACAACTATATATTAATATAATATTTAATACAATTTTCATGGAGGGCAATTTACTGGTTTTAAATCTGGAGGTTTACATTCGACTCTCTTTGTTGTTGTTATACTTTCATTATAAGTATATTGAATATCAACTTGACATGCATCTCCTAGCGTAACACTTGCATTTACATTAATATTATCATTTGAACCTTTAGGCAACCGTTCACGCTCCCAACTTGCGAGTATCAAATTCCTTTCTTCGCCTCTGGCATCTCATTGAATTAACTTCCGAATATTGATGGTCTCTAAGCAAAGATAACAAACAAGAAGCAATTGACAAAATAAACTCTTCGAAAAAGATTAGACAATAAAAGTTGGTCGCTACCACAAGAAGCTTGGATTTAGGCTAAGCTCAGGAAAAATTAGTTCTCAAATAAGAATTTCAACATTACATTGAAAGTAATAATTACTTAAAAAAAAGTACTCTAAAAAGGGTAAACAGCGAAAAAGCCAAAAACAGAAACAAAATAATTGAAGGTCGCATCTTTTGAGCCAGAATAATACCCCATCTTGCTGATATTGCTGCCGACAGACCCAATGGAATAATGGCTGCCCACATCATAAAACCAGTTTGAAAAGTAGGAAAAACCAACAAAACTGGCTTTTGAACCATGTAATAAATGATGAGTGGTAAAGCAATGATAGGAATAACAGACAATGACAAACCGGTAGAAAAACGAACGGGAAGTTTTAATATTTTGTTAAAATAAGGTACCATTATTACCCCTCCACCTAAACCTGTTAATGATGTAATTATTCCTGCAAAAAGACCCGCAGGGATGAATTTTTTATAGGGTGGTAAATTTAAAACTTCTGAATCTTTATTTTTAGAAAATTGCCCAATAAGTACCCTAATGATTGTCACTATTAAAACCAATGTGAAAAACGATTTAAAAATAGACAAATCGTTAATTTCAAAAATATTAAGCAATGCTGTTACAAGTAAGGAAGAGCAAACTGCGGCAATTCCTGTATAAATAGTGGCTTTTGTGTCTGTATTTTTCAATTGCCTTTGTTTTAAAAACCCCGACAAGCCAACTATAAAAATAATCATCAAACTATTGCCAATCGTATATGAAACAATATCTCCGGGAGCAACTTTGTCTTGAATAATGTATTGTATTATAGGAATAAAAACCAATCCACCACCTACCCCCAACAAGCCTGATAATATTCCGCCGAAAACGCCTGCCCCTAATAAGAATAGCAACGACAAATAATCCATTATTTCTTATTTAAGATTTGCTGATATTGCATTGAGTTATTGAATATTTCAAGCGATTTTAAGATGTATTGATCGTGTTTAAAGGATTGAATAAAACCACCTTCTTGATATTCATAACGCCTAACAATCTCTTCGGCTAACAATTGACTGATGCTAGTTTGATGCTTTTGTATTTCTTGTAGTTTATAGTCGTACAAAAACTTTTCTATCGCTGTAATTGATGATTGAATGGATTCTATATTGGGTTTAGCTTTTAATTTTACTTTCAATAGTTCTAACTGTTTCTCCGTTTCGCTCGACTGAATATCCTTTTGCATTTTTACAAATTGAACAAACTCATCGTACATTTGAGGGGTAAGCACAAACTGACTAGCAGAAGGAATAGACTCTTTGCTTGAAGCAAACTTTGTAGCATAATCAAACATCAAATAACTTTTTTCAAGTAAGCCTACAATTTCGGGTTTATCTTCTTTTTTGATTTCAATATCAGGTTGAACACCTCCTCCTTCTAATACTTCACGACCGTTTTTTGTTTTAAACTTCTTTTTCAAACTGTCGGGCATTACTTGTGCTTTGCCATCTTTGGACTTATTGCTATAATCCAATTCTTGAATACATCTCCCTGACGGAATATAATATTTAGCAATAGTTACTTTCATTTGAGTTCGGTACACTAAGGGTCTTACATTTTGAACCAATCCTTTACCAAAAGTATTTTCTCCTATTACAACTCCCCTATCGAAATCCTGTATAGCGCCACATACTATTTCGCTTGCCGAAGCAGAACGATTGTTCACTAACACTACCAAAGGAATAGTGGCATCTGTAGCAGGATCGAGGGTTTTATAATTTTTACTTGCATCAGCTGAACGTCCCTTTGAATACACCACCAACTCACCACCACCAATAAATACATTCACAACGTTTACCGCTTCGTGTAACAAGCCACCTCCATTGTCTCTCAAATCAAGTATTACTTTATTAATTCCTTTACTCTTTAAACTCAACAATGCTTCTTTTACCTCAGCACCTGCACCCATTGTAAAGTGGTCGAGACGGATATAACCCGTTTCGGGATTAACCAATCCAAAATAAGTGACATTTTTAACCTTAATTTCTTCTCTGAAAATCTCTAATAGTATTTTTTCTCCATTCCTTTCAACCAACAAAGTTACTTTAGTATTTGGAGCGCCTCTTAGGGCATTCCCAACTTCTTCTGACGATTTACCAATGAAACTTTTTCCATTAATTTCCAATAATTTATCTCCTATTTTTAACCCCGCTTTATCGGCTGCAAAACCTTTGTACACATTGGTAATATAGGTGTAATCTCCTCTTTTTACACTTTGACTGCCCAAACCACCGTATTCTCCACTTCGCATCATCATGGCGTCTTCTGCCTGACTTTCTGTGTAAAAATTGGTGTATGGGTCAAGAGAGGCTAACATAGCATCAATACCAACTTTCATTAAATCTCCTGGTTTTACATCATCTACATAATCGCGGTTAACGGTTTTATAAACGGAACCAAAGATTTCCATTTGTTTACTAATTTCAAAATAATCATCCGCTGCTTTAAAGGCAAACAATAACAACGAAAAAATAGCTATTAAAACAATCTTGTTCTTTTTTAACATCTTTACAAAAATAACAAAACTTGAGGAATATAAAAACCACAGCAGCCCCAATCCTTATTTACATTAAAATCACGCTTAGTAATTCCCCATTCAAATTTTTTATAAATAGTGAATCATTCAATACTTCAATAACAATGCTTTAAATTATTAAAAATGTTAAAAAAAATTAATTATAATTATGAAATACAATAAATTTGCAATAAACAATAAAGCAATATGAGTGTAAAAGTAAAAAATGCAAAAAATTTCCAAGAAACATTTAATCAAATTCTTGAAAATCACATTCCTGCTAATATTTCATTGGCAAGGGAACTAAGCGAACTTTTAGACATCAGTTTGGACAGCGCTTACCGTAGGCTAAGAAATGAAACAGATTACACATTGAATGAAACTTCTAAAATAGTTGAATATTTTAAAATTCCGTTTGAATCGTTGAATACAGAATTGAACAATGTGGTATCATTCACAGTAAATCACCTCAATAGCGACACCGAATCTTACCTTTCTTACCTCAATAATATGCTTACCAATCTTGAAAGATTGGCTTCCATGGAAGATGTTCATATTACCTTTGCAGCTGAGGATATTCCTGTTTTTTATCACTTTGGGTTTCCACAATTAATGGATTTTAAAATCAAATATTGGTTGAAATCCTTGATGAATGTCTCTGAATTTCAATACAAACATTACGAAAAGATTGAATTGCCAGAAGAAATCGTTAATATCGCTAAAAAGATATTTTTAACCTATCAAACCATAGATTCAACAGAAGTTTGGACCAATGAAACGGTTATTAGCACCATCAAACAAATTAAATATTATTATGACGCTGGCTTTTTTGATAAAACAGAAAGCGTTTTGGAAATCATTTCCCAATTAGAATCCATGATTCAATTAATCCAAAAAAACTGTGACATGGGTTATAAATTCAATCAAAATGATAGCATGACTTCCACTAAATTGCAGTTTTATCTGAGTGATGTAATGATTGGCACCAATTGTATTTTGGCAAAATCCAAACAAGTGTCGGCCTCATTTATCAGTTACAGTTCGTTTAATTTTATGCAAACCACCAATGCTAATTTCAATCAACAAAATGAACAATGGTTGAACAATATTTTGGCTAAATCGACCTTGGTAAGTGGGGTCTCAGAAAAACAAAGAAATCAGTTCTTCAAAAGTATCTACAAGCAAATTGATGAATTAAAACAACACATCATTGCGGAAGGTTAAATAAATTTGTAAAACCTAAGGTTTTAAATTAGATTCGAAACCAATTTAGGTATGGAAAAAGCAACGCTTAAAAACGCAAGAGTACTTGTAACCGGAGGGGCCGGTTTTATTGGTAACAATTTGGTCCGAAAACTCTTGTCCGAAAATGTATCAAAAATACTCATTATGGACAATCAATCCTCGGGTATGTCTGTGTTTTTACCTAATGACCCACGCATTGTTTTTGTGGGAATGGACATTGATAAAATGGACAAACTAAACTTTGTAATTAATCAACATGAGTTTGATTATGTTTTTCATTTGGCAGCCCATTTTGCAAATCAAAACTCTGTCGACCACCCATTCAGTGACATTCAAACAAACATTGTAGGAACTGTTGGTTTGTTGGAAATACTAAAATCTCACAAAAGTTTGCAAAAATTTGTTTACGCCAGTAGCAGTTGTGTTTATGGCACTGCTGAACAAATGGATGAAAATACTTTTATTTATCCTTCGGAAACCCCATACTCTATCAATAAATATACAGCCGAACTGTACACCCAATATTACGCTCACTTGTTCCATGTTCCTACCGTTTCTATTCGTATTTTTAATACCTATGGCCCTTATGAACTCGCTGGAAAATACCGAAATGTAATTCCTAATTTTATTGAAAAAGCACTGAACAATGAGGACTTAATCATTACAGGAACAGGAAAAGAAACCAGAGATTTTACCTATGTAGATGACCTTATTGATTTAATGATTTCTGCGGCACTTGGACCAAATAAAGACGGTGAAATTTTTAATGGTGGTACAGGAACAAAAACTGAAATCCTAAAAATGTCGGAAATAATAAAAGAAGCTACAGGTTCTTTGTCTAATATTATTTTTAAACCCGCTAGAGCGTGGGACAAAGTAAAAGACAGAGTATCCGATACTTCTAAATCTGCTTCAGAATTGGGCTATCAACCGAAAGTAAATATCGAAGAAGGGTTGCAAAAAACCATTAAATGGTACAAAGAAAACTACGATAAAGTTAAATCTTTAAAAAACTATTTCGAATAAATGACATTCAATATTTCAAGAAGAATATTAGTTGTATTACCCGCATACAATGAAGAAGAAAACATAGGCGACCTCCTTTCGCAGATACAATTTGCATTGGAAAATGACAGCAAAACAGACTATAAGGTATTTGTAGTAAACGACGGCAGTAGAGATAAAACCGAAGAAATAGTTAAAAAAATGTCTGAGACTATGCCTATTGAACTTATTGTTCACGAGGTTAATCAAGGATTGGGAGCCACCATCAGAGATGGATTATACAGGGCTGTCAATGACTCTAACAAAAATGACATCATCATTACTATGGATGCTGATGCTACTCATAATCCTGGACTTATTTTAAGACTCATGAGAATGATTATTGAGGGACATGATGTTGTTATTGCCTCAAGATTTCAACCGGGTGCAAGGGTTATTGGTTTGGTTTGGTACAGAAAATTATTAAGCATCTTAGCTTCTATTATCTTTAGAATAACCTACCCAATCAAAGGGGTTAAAGATTACACATGCGGCTACAGAGCTATTCGTGCCGATGTGCTTAAAAGTGCAATGGATGAATATGGCGACAGGTTTTTCGACCAAGATGGTTTTCAAGCTTTGGTCGACATATTACTAAAACTAAGAAAAAGAAAACTATTGTTCGGCGAAACCCCACTCATATTAAGATACGACCAAAAAGGTGGTATGAGTAAAATGAATGTCGGTAGAACTATCAAAAAAACACTCATTCTAATTGTTAAAAGATTTTTTGTTAATTAATCATGAATAAACAAACAGCTCCTAAAAAAACTGTTGTTAAAAATAACACAAACGTTAAAACTAAAACGACTGTTTCTTTTATTGAAAAAAACGCACTCAAAATTGCGATAGTTTTGGCAGTATTTGCCCTATTTTTACGTTTATACCGCATAGGGTTTTTATCCCTTTGGGTAGACGAATACATGCATGCTATTGCTGCTATCAATGGCAAATTCAAGCATGGTGAAAACAATGGTATTTTGCTTACTTGGTTCAATACCCTATTTAGTTTTATACTAGGGAAAACTGAATTTGCAATGCGTTTTCCTGTTGCACTTTTAGGTGCTGCCCTAATCCCAACTGTGTATGTATTAGGTCAAAAAATCGCCAATTTCAGAGTTGGTTTAATGGCAGCATTGTTCTGTACTGTCTCACTGTATCTTATTTTTTGGAGTAGAGTTGACCGCCCTTATGGTATGGTAGCTACATTCTATATGCCGCTTTTATTGGTTTTTTGGTTGCTATTAGAGTCTAAATCGAAAACAGAAAATGCATTGTCGAAATTTGGGATTAACCCAAAGTATATTCCTTGGGTAATATTGGCACTCGCACTTTCTATGATGAGTCAATTAATATGTTTCTTGTTTATTTTTTCTGCGGGTATGTATGGCACCTTGGCAGCTATAGATTCTTGGGTAACAAAAACAAGTAAACCTTGGCAATTTAATGCTTACAACCTGTTGTTTGTACTCAATATCACCGCTATAATTTTGCTCCTTACTCCGTTTGGAAATCAAATAATGCGTCCAATTATAGAGCTTTTCTTACCTCCTAATATTGCTACATTAATATTACCAAATATGAAGGAAGTATTGGTACAGTTTTCTGGTGAAAATTCCTCTAAATCTTTAGATGTGTACTTAGGCGTTATCAATACCGATTTCAAGGGTCTGAAATACTTTGCTTGGATTGGCTTTGTTGTTTCGTTTATCAAAAACCGAAAACTATCCTATTTCCTAATCTCTACTTTTGTAGTTCCATTCCTGCTTATGAGTTACGTATTTAGAGAGCCAGTTCATGCCAAATACCTAACTTATATTTATCCTGTATTTATGATAAGTGCAGCCTATACTCTTTATTTCATTGCGTTTGTTGCTGCCAAATCTGTGAGTCAATCGTTTTCTGAAAGCAATATTTCTTACAAAAATGCTATGCTAATTCTATTTGTTTTTTTAAGCTTAGGGGTTAGCAAAAGAAAAGATATTTCTGAAATGTTAAAAACAGAGAAACATGGTAATATTGTTCCGAAGGAAATTTCTGAAATTCACTTTGTTAACTGGAAACAACCCTGTTTATTTATCAAAGAACAGTATCAAAAAGGGGATGTTGTAATGGCAACCGTTCAACAAGCACCAAGTTTTTATTTGCAATTAGATACTGTAGTTTGGTTTCGCCAAATGCACTATGACGCAGCTCAGAAAAAATACGTCCCTAACCTTTCAGACAAAAGAGAAAAAAGCGCTTATACTTTTGAACAATTAGTAAAAACCGTTCAAAACAATCCTCGTGGTTGGTTATTGGCTGATTATTATTTTGACAATGCATTAACAGATCCTAGGGCCAAACAATTTGTAGAACAAAATTTTACATACCACTTTGAGGCTTGTGCTGATGGTGCCGTTAAAGTGTTTAGTTGGAATAAGGCCAAACCAAAATCTTACCAAAGTGCATTTGTCTTTGAGTTAGGTAAAAATCCAAATCAATCTGCCTCTGCTCCCTTTGGAATCAATATCAACCGCGCCGCTTTACCTCCCAAAGTGAATCTTTATTTACTAGCACAAGGTATAGACAGTAATTCCGAAGCTTATGTCATTATAAACGATAACTCCAACAAAGCAGTTCCTATAAAAAGCAATGGCAAACCAAACCAAATTGACTATTGTGTGGCCGAAGTAGATGCTTCCTTGTTTGTAAATGGAGAAAATAAAATTCAATTTGCCTACAATGATACTGAAGGAAATGGTGATCTTATCAAAGGTTTTGTTATCTTCAATATTGAAATAAGATAATAATTTCATATCATTATGTAAGTCATGTTGTTAGTTTAGCACTAAATTTGTACTAGACTTAGTTGTCTTAATTTCTATGAAAAAAATACTTAAAATTACAGGTATAACTCTGATTGTTATTCTGTTTGCTTTAATTGCTACCCCTTTCTTATTTAAGGGTAAAATAATTGAAGGCATTAAAAAAGAAGCCAATAAATCATTAAATGCTGAATTTAACTTTGATGAAAATGCCATTGGACTCTCTTTAATCAAAAACTTTCCAAATGTGTCCCTAACTTTAGAAAGAGTAAGTATAGTAGGAAAAGATTCATTTAAGGGTGACACTTTGGTTTATCTTCCAAAAATAAATGCCCAACTTGACTTGATGTCTTTTTTCAAAGGCTCGAGTATAAAAATCAATAAAATAGCACTTACTCAACCTTTTATTCAGCTTTTGGTGCTTAAAAATGGGCAAAGCAATTGGGATATTACAATTTTAGATACCACTTCAACCGACAATGACACGAGTTCAATGTTTGACATCAAACTTAAAAAGCTAAGCATTGAAAACGGCATACTCAAATACAGTGACGAATCATTGGGTTTTTCTACTTCGCTTTACCAATTTAACCACGACTTAAAAGGTGATTTCAATCAAGATAATTTTTTGTTAGAAACCATTACTGAAGTTGAAAAACTGACCATGAATTATGGAGGTGTTAGTTATTTATACAACATTAAATCTGCCATTAAAGCCAATTTAAACATGGACATGAAAAACATGAAATTTACTTTTTCTGACAATGATATTTTACTTAATGACTTAAATATTGGAGGTGAAGGTTATGTGGACATGAATGAAAATGACATGGATTTCGACATGGTTTTTAACACCAAAAAATCAGACTTTAAAACCTTCCTGTCTTTAGTTCCTGGCGTTTATTCATCAAATTTTAAAGATTTAAAAGCCAATGGAAAATTGGGTTTAAGTGGCTATTTTAAAGGCAAAATGACAGACATTCAAATGCCTGGCTTTGGTTTAAAAATAGACATTGACAATGGTCAATTCAAATACCCCGATTTACCCAAATCACTCAACAATGTCTTTGTGAATTTAAATATCGACAACCCAACAGGAGGTTCAGATGCTACAGTTATTGACCTTAAAAGATTTGACATGGTAATGGCAGGAGAACCTTTTAAAGCTCAGTTATTTGCCAAAAATTTTGAGACTAATCCATATATCAAAGGTTTTGTAAAAGGCGCCTTAAAACTGGATGAGTTTAGGAATTTTATTCCTTTGGACAATTCAACATTGATAACGGGTAAAATTACCAGTGATTTACAGTTTGACGGATATACCAAAGACATTGAAAATTCAAATTACAATAAATTCAAAGCAAGTGGGAACTTAATGGCTCAAAATTTCCAATTCAAAGATCCCGAAATGTTGAAACAAGGCACTAAATTAGAAGCATTAATGAGTTTCTCTCCTCAAAAAGTTGACATTAAATACTTGAATGGAACGGTTGGAATGAGCGACTTTGCTGTTGTTGGTTATTTAGATAATTTGTTCTCCTATTTCACTAAAGATGAATTACTAACCGGTAAATTCAACTTACAATCCAACTACATTAATGCCAACGAATTTCTAACAGAGGATGAAGTAGTGAAAGAACCAACCGTTAATGACACAGTATCTTTAGAGGCATTTGATGTTCCCGAAAATTTAGACTTTACTCTTAAATCACAAATCAATAAATTGGTTTATGACAACCTTATTTTAACCCAATTAAATGGGGATGTGATAATCAAAGAAAAACAATTAATGTTTAATCAATTAGCCGTTCAATTATTGGGTGGTTCAATGACCTTAAATGGTGTTTACGATTCGCACCAACCTCAGTTTCCATTTAGTAATATCAACTTTAATGTAAGCTCTCTTGACATTATTAAAACCTACCAATATTTTGATATTGTCAAAAAATTAGCCCCTATTGCCCAATACACTCAGGGTCTTTTTAATTCGCAAATCAAACTACAAAATAATTTCAATAAAGACTTGAGTGTCAATTACCCAACCGTAACTGGTGAACTACAAATGGGAATTTCAGGCGCTTCTTTAAAAAACATGCCGTTACTAAACCAATTGGCAAGTGAGTTAAAAATTACCAAATTAAACAACTTAAGTCTAAAAGACCTCAATTTTAAATTGAAAATTGACAATGGCAAGGTGTTATTAGACAGTTTAAAAATGGGATTATGGCCGGGTGCAAATGCTAAGATTAGTGGTTTTTCGGCTTTAGACCAAAGCATTCAATACATTGCTAAATTGAGTATCCCTAGGAAAGATTTTGGTGAAGCGAATACTGCCCTCAACTCACTCACATCACAAGCACGTTCCAAAGGCGTTAATTTAGAATTGAGTGATATTGTGAATGTTGATGTACTAATATCTGGTTTCTTTGCTAAACCAATTTTTAAAATAAGTTTGGCAGAAACCAAAAAGAAATTTGTAGATGATGTAAAATCTCAACTTAAAGATGAAGCTGAACAACGTAAAAAAGCATTGGAAGACGAAGCAAAACGAAGAGCTGAAATTCAAAAACAAAGAGTCAATGATTCTTTGATGAACCTAAAGCAACAAGCGGTTGATAGAGCGAATTTGGAAAAGAAAAAATTGGAAGAAAAAATTCGTTTGGAAAAACAATTAGCTGAAGAAAAAGCTAAAGCTGAGTTAGAAAAAGCCAAACAAGAAGCCGCCAAAAAGGCAAAAAAAGCCATTCTTGATGGGCTAAAAAAATAAGCTATTGTTTGTCTGGCTTTACTAGTAAAGTTTTTTCGTTACTGACCGTTACATGTCCCTTTTCTGCACCTTTAATTTTGCGTACAAATTTTCTAAAGGTGTACATAACCGTAACCAAACTTTGTTTCCTGTTTTTTGAATAGTAAGCCGCTAAAGATGCTCCCTTTTCTATTACTTTCAATGGTAATTCTTTACCCTTCTTAACCTTTATTATCACATGACTACCGCTTACATCCTTGGCATGGAGCCAAATGTCATTCTTATCACTGTAATAGTTTAATAACTTTTCATTGCTCTCAGCATGTTTACCAACTAATATGGAATAATCATCGATAGTAAAGAGTTTATAAGGCAAATCTTGAATAGAATCTGTTGCATTTTGCTCTTTTTTGTAGGGTTTTAGTTGTTTTAAATTTTCAGCATTTTGCAACTTTTCCTTTGTTAACCTCAACTGATCCAATTGCTGTTGGGCTTTGTCTATCTTACTGCTTAATTGTTGCAATAAATAAGGCCTTCCCTTCGATTTTCTGAAATATTTATTAGCATTTTCTACAGCATTTAACTTATTGTCATACGGCACCTCTATTGTAGTTTGATTGTAAATATCTAGCAAAACTTGTTTTGACAAATCTGGATTAATTTGATGCAAATTAGACAAAATAATATGACCAATCTCTTCATCATTTCTGTGAAGTTTAAGAGACTCTAATGCTTTTAGATTGGTTTGTAAATAAGCTTCTTTTTCTTGAATTTTTTTCTCAACTTGTTGTTGTAATTCACTTTTTTGCTGCTCATAAGTTTGTTTCCCTATGAATTGTCTCGTCCATTTACTAAATACCTCCAAAACGTTATTCTTATCATCGGCTGGTATAAATAAGTTAGTATTCTCATCTATTTCAAACCCTTTGATAGACCTTAGTTTATTGACTTCATTTGTGAATATTTCTTCACTTGGATTGTTGTGTAGTTGATAAAATAAAGTTTCGGGCAAAAAGGAGTATTTCTTTTTGAATAAAGACAACTCATTGAAAACATTTGGCTCAAAATCAAGTTGCCTATTCACTGAATTCTCGTTAAACACAAAATTCATATCCGTTTCTATGTGTTTGCAAAAATGCTCAATCGTTTGATTGTTGTGAATCAACATTACGTTAGACTTTCTACCAAAACATTTAAAAAAAAGGAGGAAATTATTACTAAGTTGAATATGAAAACTCCTGTCAAAAGGATGCGAAATGACCGATTCAACGGAACTGTCTATTACTTCAGTAAATTGGGGTTTAAACAATCTACTTTTCCCTATCATTTGTTCATCAATATCAAATAATAATTCGCCATTAAAAAAATTACATTTCACAACTGTATTTTCAAAACAAATGATTAATTCATTAGGACTATTACTGAAACAATCGATAAGTTTAGAATGCTGTATTTTTTGATGCAATGCTTTCGCTATTGATTCAATGACAAAACAACTGTGGTGTGTAAGCATTAAGATTTTGGAGATGACTGATGGTTGAAGAAATAATACAATGGGACACCCAAAACGACCAAAATCAACCCAATAATGGCATATCCAGGCGACTGAACTATAGAATAGTAAACCAAAAATGCACTAAATAGTGTAAAAACTAGAGGTATAATAGGATACAATGGCACTTTAAATGGTCGATTTTCATTGGGCATTTTTCTTCTTAATATGATGACACCAAAAGCGCCACAACCATAAAATATAAAGGCAACAAAAACCAACATTTCTGTTAACATATTAAAACTTCCACTAATAATTAATACTAAACACCAGAACAGTTGCAATAATATGGCTTTGTGTGGTGTTAAAAATTTGGGATGCGACACACCCGCTTTCTTAAAGAATAAACCATCTTTGGCCATTGCATAATAAATACGTGGGGCTGTCATTAAACTGTTGTTAGTACTATTAAATGTGCTGACTATTATTAGTATTGAAATAAAAAGCCCTCCCATAACCCATACTTGCTTTATTCCTGCAATAGCTGCAACTTGATTGTCTTGTTGGTAAATTTGATTATAGAACGAAATATCACCTAATTTAAAAAAAGCAGCATTTACAAATACGTATAACACCATTACTATAGTAGTGCCTAATGCCAATGCAATTGGGATATTTTTCTTTGGATTTTTAATTTCACCACCCAAAAAACCTACATTATTCCATCCTTCGTAAGCCCAAAAAGCGGCTAACATTGCAGAAAAAAACATTGGCAAAAAATCAATATCCTTAAATTGGCTCGACTGTGATTGTATGGAATTATCACCCATTACAAATGAAAAAACAATAATAAAAAACACACCCAAAACAATCGCTGAACCAAATAGATTACTTATTTTTTCGCCATAATCTATGCCGCGGTAATTAATCATTGATAAAACTAAGACTAATAAACAAGCTATTGACTTTACTCCTAAATTATTAAATGGCTGTAATTCAAAATCATAAATAGAAACTAAAGTCCAATTTGCCCAATATGTTGAGGCTTGTGGTAATGGAATTAAATTATTAACAGATTCTGCAAATACGAAAGCTACAGATGCGGCAGTTGCTGTTTGAATGACTGAAAATGAGGCCCAACCAAACAAAAAAGCAAACAACTTGCCATACATGGTCTGAAAATACACATATTGCCCGCCCGGTTTAGCAATCATTCCTGCCACTTCGGCATTACTTAATGAACCCATCAAAGTAATTAATCCGGCGCATGCCCAAGCTACAAGTACCCAAACACTGTCTTGTAAGTTGTAACTCATTTGGGAAATCTGCTTGAAAACACCGCTCCCAATCATGGCACTAACCACAACCATTACTGCAGAAAAAACGCCAAGCTTTTGTTTTAGTTCTTGTGACATCGATAAATGCGAACTTAAGAAAAAAGTTTAAACTTTATTTAATTTTCCCATTTATTTTATCAAATTTGTAAACACATGTACCAATTGTCAAAAATAGCGCAAGAACTAAATGGAAAATTAGTTGGAAATGATAATGAGCACAATTGGATATTACTGATAGACAGCAGAAATCTAACGCAAGCATCACACACTATATTCTTTGCCATTTCTACAAAATTCAACAATGGACATCGCTATATTGATGAATTGTACCATAAAGGAGTTAAACAATTTGTTGTAGAACCTGACTTTAATACACACTTATACCCTGATGCTAGTTTTATAGTAGTCGAAAATACTTTAAATGCCCTTCAGAATCTTAGTCGTTTTCACAGGCATTCATTTAGTATTCCTGTTTTAGGAATAACCGGAAGCAATGGAAAAACAATTGTTAAAGAATGGTTATTGCAACTTTTAGCACAAGACTTTTCTATTTGCGCAAGCCCGAAAAGCTATAACAGTCAAATTGGGGTTCCTCTGAGTGTGTGGCAACTGAATAAAGAACATGAACTTGCTATTTTTGAAGCTGGTATCTCGCAAAAAGGAGAAATGGAAAGATTATCTTCTATTATTCAAGCAAATATTGGGATATTAACGCACATGGGCTCTGCCCACGATGAAGGATTTGATGATTTTAATCAAAAACTAAATGAAAAAATTATACTTTTCGAAAACTCAAAATACGTTATAACAAAGTATAATACCGAAATTATTTCGAAATTGAATGGTAAAGCCATTACTTACGATTATAATAATGAGAGCGCTGATTTAAATATTTTTTCAAAAATCACAGAACAACAAGGTGTAACATTAAACGCCAAATATCAAAATCAAAACTACTCGATTACCGTTCCTTTTAAGGATGACATATCTATTGAAAACATTTGTTTGTGTTGGTTGTTTTGCCTCAAATACAATTGTTTTAAAGCTGAAGCTTTTTCAAGCTTAAAACCAATAAGTATGAGGATGGAGTTAAAAAAAGGGATTAATAACTGTATTGTTGTAAATGACTCCTATAGCAATGATTTACAAGCATTAAGTGTGGCATTGTCTTTTTTAAAACAACAAAATATCTACGCTAAAACGACCTTAATATTATCAGATATTCAACAAAGTGGATTAAATGATGAAGTACTAACTCAACATTTAATTGACCTACTTAAAGAAAAACAAATTCAAAGAATCATCGGAATAGGGCCTAACTTTATTAAGTATCAAACACTTTTTCAGTCTGCCATTCCAAGCTCACAATTTTACATAGATACAAATACATTTTTAGAGAATTTTAAAATAATACATTTTGAGAATGAAGGTATTTTAATAAAAGGAGCTCGATTATTTGCATTCGAAAAAATAGCTAAAAAACTTGAGTTACAGTCGCACGGAACAGTTTTAGAAATTAATTTGAATGCAGCATTACATAATTTAAATGTCTATAAAAAAGAGTTGTTACCAAATCAAAAAATGATGGCAATGGTTAAGGCATTTGCTTACGGAAGTGGCAGTTATGAAATAGCTAAATTGCTCAATCACAAGGTTGATTATTTTGCTGTTGCTTTTGCAGATGAAGGGGTTGAACTTAGGAAGAGTGGAATAAATACTCCCATTATGGTTTTGAATGTAGATGCAGAAAGTATTTTGCATATACTTCAATACAAATTAGAGCCGGTAATTTACAGTATACAACAAATTTACGATGTAATACCATTGATTGGAGATGCGCCCATTTCAATACATATTGAATTAGACACAGGTATGCATCGCTTAGGAATCTCAATGGATGAAATTACTCAATTATGTGAAGAAATTATTGGTTTAAAAAACTGGAAAATTGCCAGTGTTTTTTCTCATTTATCAGCGAGTGAAGAGTCTATTCACGACAATTTTACTCAAGAACAATATACATTATTTGAAAATGCTTGTCGAACTATAGAGCACTATGTTGGATATTCATTCGAAAAACACATTAGTAATACTGCTGCAATTAGTCGTTTTAAATTCAACACACAAACAATGGTTCGTTTGGGTATTGGGTTATATGGAATTGATCCAAGCGGAACAAAATCGCACTTATTAGAACCTGTATTTACATTAAAAACCACTATCACTCAGATTAAAACCATCAAGGCAAATGAGAGTGTTGGTTATTCAAGAAAAGGAATTGTAGACCATGAACGAAAAATTGGCATATTAGCGATTGGTTATGCCGATGGTATTAACAGAAAACTAAGCAACGGAGTAGGTTGTTTTTACATAAACGGCAAAGTGGCACCCATCATAGGAAATATATGTATGGACATGTGTATGGTAGATTTGAGCAACATTAATTGTTCTGAAGGTGACACTGCATTACTTTTTGGAAAAGACTATCCTATTACGAATATTGCCACTCTCCTGAGTACAATCCCTTATGAGGTACTTACTTCCATTTCCCAAAGGGTAAAAAGAGTGTATATAAATGAGTAATAAGGTGGTCAAACAGCTATTTTTTTCTTTTAGTTTTATTGAGAAATTGACTTGTTTTTTACAATCATAACCCTGTTGTTTTCAAGTTTTAAGTAACCATATTCATAAACAAAGTAATATTGATTTCCAGCTTTTGTTTGATAGGTGTGGGTGAAGTATTCAAAGTTAAAACCAAGTATTAATAATGTTTTCTGACTTACTGTGGTTTTGTCTTCGTTTGGTAAGAGAGAATTTAAGACATTTCTATTTATTCTGAGGATTTTATTGATGTTTTTTACATTTTTATATGCAACACTATTCAATTTGTTGTTGTGATTATTTCTGCAACCTTCGTCACAAAATCTCTTATCACTCCTTCCATTTAATAGTTTATTACATTCAGTACAATAATTTAAAGGTTTCATTTTGTAGTTATTTCAAACAAATGTATCAATAAAAGAAATAAGTTGGTTGCTAACAGGGCAAAAATGGTACGTTTGTGTACGAAAATTTTACTAAAATAACACGATTGTGTTACTAAAGGAAAGTTTGATATTTGCAAAATGAAATTATCATTAAAAATATTAACTATTTTTTTAGCCTTTAGTCTTTTATTTATTAACTGTAATAGTCTAAGAAAAGTAGAAAAATCGGAGAGTAAATTTCCAATAAATATTATTTTACTAATTGGAGATGGAATGGGGCTAGCTCAAATTTGTGCTGCATCTGTTATAAATGGAGGATTAACTTTAGATATTTTCAAAGACATTGGATTTTTAAAAACGGCTTCTGCAGATGATTACATCACAGACAGTGCGGCAGGTGCTACTGCTTTTAGTACAGGTGAAAAAACATACAATGGCGCTGTGGGAGTTGGAGTGGATACAATGCCATTAAAAACAATAGTTGAGTTAGCTGAAGAGAAAAATATTGCAACAGGATTAATAGCAACAAGTAGTGTCACCCATGCGACACCTGCTTCTTTTTATGCGCATCAAAAAAACAGAGAAATGCACTTACAAATAGCCAATGATTTTTATGATAAAGGGATAGATTTTTTGGCAGGAACAGGAAAACCCTATTTTAATATCGAGAAATTACTTAATAATCAGTATTCCATTTTAAATGGTCACGAATCTGTAACTCTTGACCCTCAAAAAAAATACATTTGGTTTTACAATGACAGTATTCATCCTCCTGTAGCACAACTTAGGTCGAATTGGTTGGCACATGTAACCAATAAAGCAATTCAATATTTTGACCAAAAGAAAAATGGCTTTTTTCTAATGATAGAAGGCAGTCAGATAGACTGGGGCGGTCATAATAATGACTTAAATTACACTGTTTCAGAATTAATAGATTTTGACAAAGCAGTTAAAATAGCATATGACTATGCCCAATCAAATAAAAATACTTTAGTGATTGTAACGGCCGACCATGAAACCGGAGGATTGTCATTGATAGAAGGCTCTGAAAAAAACAAAGAGATAAAACCACACTATTCTACAGGTCATCACACAGGAATAATGGTTCCTGTCTATGCTTTTGGCCCCGGTTCACATTTATTTAAAGGAACCATGGAAAACACTCAAGTTTACAAAAACATTAAGTATTTATTAAAACTTTAATTACTGCTCGTATTTAAGCGTTCAACTCTGTCATCGTACTCAAAAAATGCGGCTAAAATAAGTTGGCTGTAATTTTGCGAAGAAGATTGAAATCTTCCTGCATTAGTTTGCCACAATTGGGTTATAAGCTCCATTTCTTTTTTTGGCTCTGGAATAGATTTGAGAGCCGTTTTTAAAGTTCCTGCTCCAGCATTATAAACATGCATAACAAAAAGCTTAAACCATAAATCATCCTCATCTATTGATTCAACACCAATCTCCAAGAGCATTGATTTGGCATAAGGGATACAAATATTTTTAATTAATTGACTAGCGGCATAAGCAGAGCGATTGAAATTGGCTCGTTCGTCTGTATATTTATTAACTTTAAGTCCATATTGACGAGCAACATAAGGCATTAATTGGAAAGGCCCATAAGCACCGGCAGTAGATTTTTGCAATTGGTTAGGACTTTCAATTAAAAGGATGGCTTTAGCATACCAAGGGTCTACACCATTTAATTCAAATTGTTTCATTCCATCAGGCACTTTAGGCGCAATTTTTTCAAAGGTATAAAAAAACTTTTTCCCTTGTGTACCAACAATTTTGGGAGAATCTAAATAACCGTTTAATCTACGGAAACTATCCAAAACTTGTGCTTTAACTTCACTGGGTAAAGAAGTCCAATTACGGTAAGAAGCGGTGGTTAATATTTTTCTTTCTTTATGAATATTAACAAGACAACTGTCGTGATGAAGATTCATAATTTTTCTCCAAAATATAACTTGAGGTAGTTGATTTAATTGTAGTTCATACATGTAATCAACCGAGCTTTTATAAGTTGCGTTAGTACTACTAGGATTGTTAAATCCCATTAATAAAAAAGCCAAAAGGAATAAAGGAGAAGTGAATTTCATATATTGTTGTATTTATCTCAGTAAGACTATCTTACCAACGGAATGTTTAAATAATTTATTGTTTGCTTTATCCGCATTTAATTGATTACTCAAATTATCGTTTTCCAATTGAGACAACTCTTCACCATTAGTTTTAATAGTTACAGTATACAAATAAACACCGTTAGAGAGCCTATCGCCATAAGTATCGGTTCCATCCCAAACAACATCAGTAATATTGTTACCAATTCTAATGTCACCCAAATCATCCTTATTTAGTTCTTTAATAACTTTGCCTTGGATGGTCATGATTTTAATATTAATGTAATCAGGAATTTCCTTTCCAGTCAGCGTGAAAACAAACTTCATTTGGGTTGTGAAAGGATTAGGATAAGGGTAAAAATTAGTTGTACTAGCTTGATTAATTACCACAAAGTTTATTAGGTATTCGCTGGTACCTGCAGCAGTTCCGTTGGCATCTCTAGATTGAATTTTTAGCGTGTAAATGCCATCTTCAAGATTTTGCGGAGAGAAGATTGCTTTAGCTTGGTTGTATGCAGAAGTTGCAGGAAAATATTTAACCCCAAAACTATCAAAATCAATCAGTCTAAAGTCAGTTTCATTTGGTTTTTTCATCCAAATAATAATCCCGGCTGTATCTGTTTGCCAATTTAGTTTATTTTCATCTTTACTTGAAATAGTAATAATTGGATTTGCTGAAACTATTTCACCATTCGCGATATGTCTTCCGTCGAAAGTCACATCAAGAAGTGGGTTAATTCTGTCTTCTTCAACATAAAAATATCTAACTGCAGAATTATTAGTCATGGTTAATTCTGGTTGAATAGGTTTATTAAAAATATCAAAATTAACTTTAACTGAGTAGGCATATCTACCTTTCAATTTTTTAGTATTAAGGGATGCCCCAATTTTAAAAATTTGATTTGGCTTTAGGCTATCATTATATAATCTTACAGATTTGAAAACAGTATCTTTACTGTCAATATTAAAAATAGTTACCTCATATTGTAGATTTTTATTAAATGACAGTTTAGAGATGTTTTGGAAAGCAATTTCATAATTGAATGCTTCGCCTTGATTTAGAGTATCTCTCCAAACATTACTAGTTAAGGTTGGGTTAAGCGTTCCTTCGGGCACCTCCTTATTGGTTACTCGCCAATGCATTAATTGAGGTGGCGTATAGTCTTTTGCATCTTCAAAATTGGCTTTGAGGTATATTGAAGGAAATTGGCTAGCATCAATAGAACTGAGGTCAAACGGACTACTTGTTATATTAGAAAACAATACGGTATCATTATTTGATTTACTGATGCCATGTATTTCTATATTGAATAAATCTTGAGAAATGGGTTCTTCATTTTTTGTCCAGAAGTGTAGGGCGCCCCATTCAGAAGTTGGGCCAATTAATTCGCTAGAGATACTCCCTTTGTTTCTTTTACCAATCATTTCCTTTTCTATTTCTATAAGACTAAGGTCGAGCGCAGAGCTAAAAAAGTGACCAGTGTCTTCCGTTGCCCATCCTGGAGGAGCTCCTTTTTTACCAATCATCGCAAAAGAAGAATAGTCGGAATAAAAACTATCCACTAGTTTTGAGCCTAGTTTTCGGAATGAAGCTTTAGTAGCTTCAGACCACTGTGATCTAAAAATACCATTCACATTACAAATTGCGACATACGTTCCTTCAGGAATAGAATCTACTAATTCAACAAAATCATCACCTAAGCCAATATTGTAAATATTTAGAGCTTGTTCGTAATAGTTTAAACCATAATATTTCCAAGGAACAAAAATTTTGCTTTGAATTCTAAATTGTTCTAGACTATTTTTATCAAACAATGCAACAACTAATGTATTATTTGAAGTTCCAGGATTGAGTGATGTTGAAGCATACCCACCCTTTTTAATTCCAAAATTGGGGAATTTAGCTAATGCTGTGGTTACAAACACTTTCTCTGATGTTGGCGAAAATTCAAACTTCCTTAGGTCTTGATTTAAAGCTACCCTGAACAATGAACTCGTTGGATAAAATTGAGGAAAGTGTGATTGTGACCAACCTGCCTCGTTGTCCAAAATATGGATAAAACTGCGCTCTGTCCATAACCCACCTTGAATACTACCTGTATTTATTCTCGCTCTCCAGTAATAAACAATACTGTCTCTATTACCCATTAACTTAACTTTCCAATTTCTTAAATGACCAATGATTGAAGAAGAACTATCCGCTTTTTTCCATGGACTATTGAATAAATGTGAAGTGTCTATCTCAAAAACAAACTGATAGTTTTGCTCAAAAATATTTAATGCCTGAGCCACTAATGTTACACTGTCATTATTGAGTCTTGAAACTATGTCATAACGTTTGGGGTATATCAAATTAACCCCATTACCTGGAATAAACGGATAAATGATTGCCCTGTTATTGGTATAGTTGTTTTCGGTAATGGCGAAATCGTCATTGATAGTTATTGTAAATTTATTAATCCCCGCACTCGCTGCATCTTTTGACTTAATATACAAATAAACAGTATCTGTATTCGCTATACTCTTAACTTTAAAAAAATATGTTTTTTCAATAAAATTATTGGGATAACTTCTGTCTATTCTTATAGAAATTGAGTCTGAAACATATTTCCCCTTATTGGTTATTGGTACAGCTACCGCAAACGAATCTGCAACAGCGCTGTAATCCTCAGGGTATAGAAAAACAGACTTGTCTGAAATTTCATAATCAGGGATTGAAGGTTGATAAAGTCTTAATGAAGGATCCCCCTGTAAAAATAATATTCTTGATTGAATACTGTTTAACTCATTTGAAATTATTCCAGTAACACCCAACATGTCTTTGATAGCTTCTCCAATCGTATAATTTCCATTGTATTTACTCGAATATATCAATCGGTATAATTCGCGATTTTGTCTGTCTACGTGATTTAATTCTGATAAGGCAGTTTGTCCAATAAAAGCAATCGCTCCCTTGTCTTTAGCGTTTATAAACCGCTCGCCTGATAATCTTACATTCTTGTTGGGTGGTCCAATACATGGATTACCTATACTGCAACCATTGAAGTAAAAGATAGGATACTTGTTCTTGTTATAGTATTCTAAAGTATCCCCAATATCCACATCAGCAACACTTGCACTGCCATGTCCCAAAAAAGTTACAAATTGAACCCCATTTCCTTCGGGCTTACAAACAACATCTATTGCTTTTTGCTTTAAAAATGGCTCACTTATCCCAACACTTGACTTGGTGTAAGTAGTTACCCATCCACCAAATGGTTGAGCTTTTACAAAATTGGCGTGACTATTTAAACGGTTTGTAAAATTAATTGCTTGTGACCCGTCTTCTCCTCCCGCAAGATGTAAATTATGCTTTTTCCAAATTTCATTTGAGTTGGCATCAAAATCTTTGACTTTGTTTAAGTATATCCCCAATTGTACCGCTCTATCTATTGTTAACCTACCTATTGCAAAATATGGCGATAAATTTGAACTAAGAATAGAGGTGGCAAACATATTGTCCGAAGCAGGAACACCAATGGATGGAACAATATTGTCTCTTAATCTGTTGGCTGGTCTAATATAATCTGTTTGATAACCACGCCCAACCAAAAATACAAATTTTAACGTTGTGTCACCACTCTCCGCTAAAAATCTAAGGAAATTACGAATAGCCAATGGATGTGGTACTCCGAATGAGAAATGGTCGTATAGCTGCTGAACGGTTACTAAATCTGCAGGACTCGTATTGGTTATTGTTCTTTTGTATTGAATAAAATCTCCTGTGTATTTACCTACAAGTGAATTGTTGGTAATCATCAAAAATTTATTTTTATTAACCCATTGACGTGAATCAAAAACTATAAAACTATTGTCATCTATCGATTCATAACTTATTCCTGGCTTGATTTGATTAGCGGTCAAAAAGGTAATATCAGTACTGTCTGTTAGGTAATAATTTGAAGTATTTCCTGATGGTAATATTATTCTAACATTGTCACTTCCATATTTTTCACCTCTTACTCTGTAACCACTTGTAAGGTCATAAATAATTGGTCTATTTTTGCTTGCATTATAATTTGTCCATTCTAAATAACGGGGATTAGTTGAACCTTCTAATTCAAAATTTCGTTGATGATTACTAGTTAAATCAAGGGTTCTAGAATATTTAATATTGATATATGACAATGCATGTGCTTGGTATGGAACCCCGGTTATAAATTCTGGTGTAAATCTAAAATAAGTTTCATTGCCAATTTGATTTTTGCTAAATTCGAGTTCTTTTTTTATAACCGTTATACCATCAAATAAAGTATCAAAAACAGTGGTGTATGAGACATTATCATTACTTATATTCACTTTTAGATGATGGTCATTACTAACCAATACATTATCATTAGCGCCAATTGATTGGAAGCTTAACTGTGGGTTTGGCCCGTCAAGTGAAGCATTCGGGGTAGGAACAGTAGCTGGAAATGCTGGAATACTTGTCCCTGAACCAAAATAAGAACCAACAAATCCTTCTGCTTTTACATACTCGGGATTAACTGTTTGCGAACCTTGCAATGAAAATCCTTTTCCGTAGTTATAAAGGTTGTAAAACCCAACTTTGCTTGTAAACAAACAATAATTTTGAGGTGTAAAGGAATTGAAATTTGTATTTCTGTATTCTTTTAACCTAAGTCCGTTTTGTGGTGAGTTAGATGGCAAAAAAGTTAAGTAAAATACACTGCTGTCCGAGATTATACTTCTTGAAGGATTGGCATTGAAATCAGGATTGCTGTATAAACCATTGTCTAATTTTCCATCATTAGGTGTCGAGTAAAATTCTATAAAATCTGAACTATTAAAAATATTGTCTTGTTCTCCGGCCACATAGATAGGTATTTCTACTCCATTGTGGAAAATTTGCCATTTTCTAGGATTCACAGTAGACAAATCAAGCCTCATTTCTGTGGCAGCATTAATCAAGTTGAAATAATCTATTCGGTAAATTCCTGTGTTGTTGAGCGTAATTTTGAAATATTTTTGGTTAGGACTAATCCACTCATTTCCATAGGACTGCGAGAACATGGGGCTTGAACAAATTAGAAATAAAACTAAAAACAATAATTTCTTCATAAAAATATTTAGTTATAAATGACAAATATACGAGTTTTGTACCATATTTCAAAAAGTTATGCATATTTATCCCACAACCACATTGTATTTGTTCCCGATTTCTATTGCTGATAATTCAATGCATGATGTTATTCCTTCTACGGTTTTAAATCAGTATAAATCTATTACGTTATGGTTTGTCGAAAATGCAAGAACTTGTAGACAATTTCTAAAAAAAATTGACTCTTCTATTGATATTGATTTGTTAACCATATTTGAGTTAGACAAGCATCAACCCCAACAACAACTTCAAGATATTGAATCTCTTATGAAAACACATCATTTCATTGGGGTCATGTCTGAATCGGGATTACCTTGTATTGCTGACCCAGGCAATCTGGTGGTCCGAATTGCACATAAATTGGGGGTAAAAGTTAAACCTTTTGTTGGTCCCTCTTCTATTTTGTTGGCTTTAATGGCGAGTGGTTTTAATGGCCAAAACTTTAAATTCAATGGCTACTTACCTATCCAATCCGATACCCTCAAGCCTTTTTTGTTAAACTTGGAAAAAGAAAGTGCTAAAACGACACAACTTTTTATTGAAGTGCCATACAGGAATGATAAAACTTTCCAGTTTTTGGTTCAACATTTATCTCCTGAAACCTATTTGCTCGTTGCAAAAGACATTACAGGTGAAAATGAATACATTCAATGTAAACCCATTAAAGAATGGAAGAAATCAGATATAGTTATAGGTAAAACACCTTGTGTGTTTGGTGTCTCAATGGGCTAAGAAAGTTTAGAAATACTAATTTAATCCAAATGCTTTTTTAACCTCATCGACATGGTCAAGTTGTTCCCAAGTAAATAACTCAACCTCAACGGTTTTGTCTTCACCGTTTGGCAAACGGAAAGTTTTACTTACTTTTTCAGGAGTTCTTCCCATGTGTCCATAGGCTGCAGTTTCGCTGTAAATTGGGTTTCTTAATTTCAAGCGTTGCTCAATAAAATAAGGACGCATATCAAAAATTTCCTCTATTTTTTTACTTATTTCACCATCTGTCATTGCAACCTTGCTTGTACCATAAGTTACAACATTGATAGAGGTAGGTTTAGCAACACCTATAGCATAAGAAACCTGAACTAAAACCTCGTCACATAAACCTGCTGCCACTAAATTTTTTGCAATATGTCTAGTTGCATAAGCTGCGCTTCTATCAACTTTACTTGGATCTTTTCCAGAAAATGCCCCTCCACCATGTGCGCCTTTACCACCATAGGTATCTACTATAATTTTTCTGCCTGTTAATCCTGTGTCTCCATGAGGACCTCCAATAACAAAAACACCTGTAGGATTTATATGATAGGTAATATTATCGTTGAATAAATGGGCATATTGAGGATATTTTGCCTTTACTCTTGGAATCAAGATTGAAATTAAATCACTTTTGATTTTAACCAACATTTCGTTGTTTGCTGCCTCTTTGTCTGATTTAGAATCAGATTTCGGTTTTACAAAATCATCGTGCTGTGTAGAAATAACAATAGCATCAATTCTAATAGGCTTGTTATTGTCAGAATATTCCAAAGTTACTTGTGATTTAGCATCAGGTCTTAAGTAAGGTATTTCTTTATTTTCTCTTCTTAATATTGCCAACTCTTTTAACAAAGCATGAGATAAATCTAATGCCAAAGGCATGTAATTTTCCGTTTCGTTTGTTGCATAACCAAACATCATTCCTTGATCACCAGCACCTTGGTCTTCTTTATTTTCTCTGTCAACCCCTTGATTGATGTCAGCAGACTGTTCGTGTATGGCAGATAGAATGCCACAAGATTTAGCCTCAAACATATACTCACTTTTTGTGTAACCAATTTTTTCAATTACATCGCGAGCTATTTGTTGAACATCTAAATAGGTATGAGATTTAACTTCACCTGCCAATATAACTTGACCAGTCGTTACTAATGTTTCACAAGCAACTTTACTATTGGGGTCAAAAGCAAGAAAATTGTCAATTAAGGCGTCAGATATTTGATCGGCAATTTTATCGGGATGTCCCTCTGATACGGATTCTGATGTAAATAAATATGGCATCGTTTTTTATTTTTTGGCAAATATAAATTAAAACCTAATCCTTAACAATTTTAAAATGAAAATAGTTTTTGAAAACCAATATTCAATGTTTGAAAAAAATTAATGCAATTCCATATAAAAACTTTAGGTTTGCATAATGTTCATGGTGAATGTAAAAAAACAAATCCCTAATTCAATAACCCTTGGTAATTTAACTTGTGGCTTGTTTGCTATCATTTCTATTTTCAAATTTGAACTTGAAATGGCCGCTTTTTTAATAATTCTTGCTGCATTTCTCGACTTTTTTGATGGTTTTGTTGCCCGATTACTTAGAGTTGATGGCGCTTTAGGAAAACAATTAGACTCGTTGGCAGATATGGTCACTTTTGGTTTAGCTCCAGCTCTAATTTTGAATGCTTTAGTGTCGTTTGAACACCCCTATTTGTCTTACAGTTTTGTTTTAGTTGCATTAATGTCTGCATTTCGTTTGGCTAAATTCAATATTGATACTAGACAAACAAACTCATTTATCGGTGTCCCTACTCCCTTTAATGCAATGCTTACAATTTCTTGGATATTTATTGACCATCCATTCAAAGACTTCATTTTTTCAAATGAAATTGGTTTCTCTATTTATTGTTTAGTAGTTTCCTATTTATTGGTTAGTGAATTGAAATTACCTGCCCTAAAATTTAAAAAAGGACAATCTTACCTTTGGCTTTTAATCATTTTTATAGTCGCTATTATTTCCTTCTTTTTTGTTAATTGGTTGTCTATTCCTATCGCATTTATTCTCTATCTAATCTCTCCTATTATGGAACCCTTAATTGATAAGAAAGGGGTTTAGGGTTTCACGCCCTACAAAGAGAAGTTAATAGTTATTTGTTAATAGTCACCCACTAGGCTGTGTCTAGTCATGTGAGAGAGCATATACAAAACTAGTCGAAGTATTCTTGAAGGGAGTTAATGTTCAAATTATTATTGGTTATAATATAATTGTTATACTGGAATTTTCTCCTCAAAATCTATACTGAATCAAGTTGAGCATAGTTCTAAAATTTAACCTACTTACTTCAATATGACTACGAATTTTACTAACTTAACTGATTTATTCAACCTTCAACACCAAAGCCTTACTATTGGCAATAAATTCTGGCGCATACATGCATTGTACCGTTGCCAATCCTGAATTGAAAACGCCTGCTTGTTCCACTTTCAAAATATATGACAATTGATAGACGCCTTTATTCATTTGGTCTATGAAAAAATTAGTTGAAACATCTTTGGTGCTTTGAAAATAGCCAATGCCATTTTGCCATTGATATTGACTCAACACATCCCTTGGTTCTGTGCCAGCCGCTCTGCCATCTTTGATGTGAACAAATTCTAAATTTCTATCGGAACTTACCACCAAAACTACTTCAATAAAATCTCCTACTTTTAATAACGAAGTATCCATAACTTCTATGCGTTCTTTCCCTTTGCCTGTATTGACTAGTTTGAATATTCTTTTGGTAATACTGAGTCCACTTGCGGCTGATTTAACCTTGTCTAAATCCTCAAAATATTGCCAATACAATGCGCCATAAGCAAAATCATCAGTCTTTGCTGTTACTTTAATATTGCCGCTGTTGTTTTGTATGTCATTTTTTTCAATGTTTTCTCTATAATAACCTGTGCCTGCTTGTTTTTGTTGAGGTTTTATATCTTTATTATTGATAGAAACCACTACAGATTGTTGATTATTGATAAAAGTATTGTTACTTAACAAAGCATAACAAGCATCGGCAGTACTTCGGGTTGTGCTCCAACTTTGGGTTTGTTTTTGGCGCAATAACCAAACTTGCAGTTCATTAATAGCCTTTTTGTTATCCATTGTTTTATATGCTTCCATAATGGCAGCATGTGTTTCTATAGGAGCTTCATGCCAATACCACGCTTTTACATTACGACTCCAATACATTCCCATTTCAGGGTTACTTTTAGCATTTTGCTCAAATGCCGTGTAAATCAATTTTGGAACGTTTGAACTTGGTTTTAATACTTTTAATGCCACCAATAATTGCGCTTGATTCATTAAACCAGATTTTTTCCAAGTTTTTTCAGCGTTGTTGATGTTATAATTCACAACCTCACTTTGATTGTTGAATCCAATTTCCGGGAAATAACTTTTGCAATACAGATATTGTAAATTGCTTGGTAAAAAAGATTCAGTAGGGATCTTTTTATATTGTTCAAAATCTTTTTTAGCTTCTTGGTCTAAATAATCCATAGCTTTATTAATCATGTTTTGATATTTAGAAATATCGATACCGATTTTATTCATTTTGCCAAAACCAATCACAATGGTTTGGGTAATATATTCATTAGGGTACATGCCTTTAAACCAGCCCCATGCGCCATTATCCATTTGCATATCTTTAAGTTTATCAAAACTTTTTTCCAGTTCATTGTTCATGGTTTTGCTATCAAATAATCGACCCAATTGCTGCATTCTTTGAGTTTCAATGTTGGCTTCTCTCAACCAAGGTGTTTCTTCTAGCAATACCGATTTTAAATCTTGATTTTGAGAAAGTTTGCTTTGAAAACCATTGTTTTTCTTTGATTCTTGAACCCATAAATCATATATTTTTTTGATTTCAGGACTTGAATTGGCTAAATACATTGAAATGCTGTTGGCATATAAACGGGTAAACGTTTGTTCTGCACATTCATAGGGGTATTCCATCATATATGGCAAAGCTTGAATAGCATACCAAGCGGGATTTTCGCTCATTTCAACTATTAGTTTTTCATGCTTAAGGCTAGAACTAGTGTTGTTTTTTAAACTGCTAAACTCTAAATTTTGAACACCTGCTTTGCGAATAGTAATAGGCATTGATTCAGTTATGAGTTGTCGGTTGCTTACAACAAGCAAAGTGTGTTCTTCGCCATCGCTCACCTGTTGATTGGCAGCTACAATTGAAATACTAGCCAAACCAATATAATCGGGAATATTGACTTTAAAACTGACTTGCGCCACACCATTTGCAGCTACATTAATCTTTTGAACGGCATTGTTACACCAATCGAATATTTTGCCATTTTCAGGATTTTTGATTTCAATTTTACACTCTACTTGAATTGGCGAAGAAGTCGTATTTACAATTTTAGAACTTAAAACAATGGTTTCATTTTGACGTAAAAAACGAGGCATATTGGGTTGCACCATCACTTTTTTAGAAGTCGTGATACTTTGTTCCAAATATCCAATTTGCATAGAAGTGCTATGAGCAAGTAACATCATGCGCCATTGCGTTAAGGCTTCAGGTACAGTAAATTCCAAATCCAAATTACCTTGCGCATCGGCATACAAATGTGGATAGAAAAAAGCCGTTTCGTTAAAGTTTTTACGGATTGGGGGTGGGTTGTTAATTTGGCTTTGACTGTTAGAAACGGAACTAGTTTTAGTGACTTTCAATTTTAAACCCTTGTTCACAAAGCCTTGAAAAACTTCTTCTTTATCTGTTTCTCCTTCTTCAAATGCATCAGATTTAGTGGTTGAAGTTGTTATAAGTCCATCATTACGAAATCCTGCTTTTTTAAATTGCGAATAATCAATTTCTATAGAATTGATAGTTTTATGTCTTAAATAAATAACAAAATTAAAATTTTCAAATTCATTCTTTTTTACAAAATATGAAACTAAAAACTCTGCCTTAATTTGATTGTAGTTTCTAAATTGAAAATAGGGATTAAAATTCCATTGGTTTTGTCCATTAATTTGTTCCAAAGATTGGTTGTACATTACCGCTGCTGACTCAATTTTGGAAACCTCGCTTGCAGGTCCTTTGATTTTTAGTTTCCATTTTTCTTTGCTGCCAGGTTCAATGTCGCTTCTAAAACTACTCAATTGCACATCGATTTTCTTGTTGCTAAATGGCACATTGATGAATAATTCTTGTTCATAATTTCGGTAATCATTGATTGTAAACGTTGAAATTGCAATGCCACCTCTGTCACTTTCAAGAATTGGTATTTCTATTGATTCTAATTGATTTTTGATGGATATGTTTTTTTCTAAAATGACTCCTCTATTGCTGCTAATTTTCACTTGAACCATTGAGTTTTCTGCACCACCAATTAAAATTTTTGCAGTTTGTTTTGGTTCAAAAGTTAATCCATTAACACTGTAAATATATAAAGCTTGGTTCAATTGAAAGGGTCCTGCTTTGTCGGGTAAAATAGTCACTTTGGTTTCGTTAACAATTGGGTTGCCTTTACCATCTTTACCACTAATCCTGAAAATATATTCGCCGGAGGAATTCAATAATTGCTTTGGCACAGCCCATTTGTTTTGTATATTGTTTTCAAAATTTTGTGTGTGAATCAATTGTAATTTCGGCAAATATTTAAAAGCCTCATAGTGACTAAAATCTTTTTGAAATTCAAATTCCGAAATCAATGTTGTGTCGGGATTTACCCACAATCGTTTTCTTTGTAATTTATTATTTGATTGGATTTTAAAACATTCAATTTTGCCAGTAAAAGGAAGCGATTTGTCATGCAGATTTTTTAAATGATAATCAATTTCAATGCTTTCTTTTAGGATATAATTAGGGTTTGCATTGATTGAAATCGTTCTGTCAATTTCTGATAAAGTCAAAGTGTATTGACAAGTTTTAACTTCACCATTTTGGTCTGTGATGGTGGCATTGACTTCAAAATCATAAAACGTTTTATTGTCTTTTGTGTCATCTGGCAAAGCTTTGAACTTAATTTTAAAAGTGCCTTTATCATCAGTTTTAGTGTTTTCATTTGCCAAAACCAATGATTCAGTAGGTTGCGAAGGCATGTATCTGTTCCAATAATTCCAATAAAATATTTTTTCCTTTCTTGTTACTGTATATGAAACATTTGCATTTTGAATGGCATAGCCTGCAAAAGCTTCTGCTTTACCTATTAATTCTATTGGATCGTTTATTTTATAAGCTTGTTGAGGTTGTAAAATTTCGGCACTATATTTTGGTAATTTATATTCTTCGACCTTAAACCAACGAGATGTATGATTTATAATTTCAATGTGAAAATTGCCCGATCCACTGCCTGACTTTGGCAACTCAAATTGACCGCTAATACTACCAAAGGCATTTGTTTTTAATTGCATTCTGCCTTTTTCTTGATAGTTATTGTCTTTTAAAACAATGGTGTAGGTTTCATTAGGAATAACTTTTTTTGCCAAGTTTTTATAAGCTATGGCTTTAAAATAGACCGTTTGCCCAGGTCGGTATAAATTACGGTCAGTCAATAACTTAAATTGAGTGCTTTCTTTTTCCTTTTGGAATTTATAAATAGAGGAAGAATACTTTTCTATATAGTAAGTTCCATCATTTAATTCTATTAAAAAGGATTTGTTTTTATTTTCTGGAATATCAATTATACCATCTTTTAATGTATTACTATTTGTTATTTTACTTAGATATTTACCATTGTTGTAATTTATTTCAAAAATTGTATATCCTACATTTTCTAAATAATTGCCATTTTGAGCATCAACCACATGGCTTTTATCTTTTTTTTCAATCACCAAAAAATCATTAACAAATATTTTACTGTAACCTAAAATTGCTGAATCTAAATAATTTTCATTTTTTGTAAAAATTAACATATATGTACCTTTATCTATAGCATTTAGTCTAATTTCAGTTGAGTGTAAATTAAAATCCATAAAGTTTGGCAACGCTATTTGGTAACTTTGTATTTTAGGCATTTCTTTAATTAAGGATTTAAATAATGAATCATCTATTTCTGTGTACATTTCATCAAAGTCATTAATACCCAAATAAAATTTTTTATAATCCATTTTCAAGACAGAAACGAAAATAGAGTTTAAGTTTTTATATTCTATTTTTCCTAAAAAATTTTGATTAGGTGTAATTATTTTTTCTACACTTGCATCTAAACTAAAACGTTCAATTTTTTTTATAATTAATTCAATAAAAGTATTTTGAGAGTAATTTGGATGTTTTTTTAAAGCTGAAGTTAACAACTCATGTGCTTGTTTTTTGTTGGTTTCTATTAAGTGGTTTGCAATCACTACAGCAATCAAATTGCTTTCTGCATGCTCAAGTTCTTTTATATAAAGTAGATTAAGAGCTTCAAGATATTCTTTGTTTTTATTAAATCTAGTATTTACAAATTCCAAACGTTTTAAGTCCCAATAAATATGGTAGTTTTTTAATAAAACTTGATACAATTGTAAAATTCTGTATTCATTTTTTGGATCATCATTGCTGGTAAAATCATGTTTTGTAAAATCCGAAACAGGCAAAACCATAGTTTTTAAATCAGGGCTTAGGTATTTTAATGTAGAAGTGAGAGCGATTTTACTCAATATATCAATACTTTTTAAAACCAAAGTTTGTTCAACTGTTGTTTCAATGTCATATTCTAAAGCATATTCAATATCATAATCACTTTTACTCTCAAAAATCGGATTCAAATTATTTTCCATTTGTAAGCCTTTTCCCAACAACAATGCTTGGTTTATATATTGATTAATTTCTTTGTTTAAAAACTCTTTGCTCCAATTGTTGGGGTTGGGCGATTGGTCATCCGAAATAAGCTCATTGCCGAAGTAGAAGTTTTTATTTTCAAAAATCTCTGCCAAAAACTGTGCTTTTAAAAGTGAGAAAAAGGGTTGAATGGGTATTTTAGATATTTTTGTAATTGAATCTAAATAGTTCCATTGAACTATTTTTATGTCATCCTCACCCCAATCTTTATTTCCAAACTGATACAAAATGCCTTTGTAGAAATAGCCGTGCTCATTTTCTTGTTGAGCCAATGCCAAAACTTCTTCAATTTTTTTGTTGACTTCAATCGTTTGGTATAAATCAATGAATGAGTCAATTTCCGTAAACAGCTTATCATATTTATTCCGTACATCTTTGTAGTTCTTCGAAATGATTGGATTTGCACTTTCAATTAATTCCGTTTTTACATTCTTTCTCTTCTTGCATTTCCAAAATTGTGCGTTAGAATTAAAAGTAAAAAGTAAAATAAAAAAGTTTAGCGAAATGATAGTTTTGAAATTCATAAAAATGGATACTAGATACTTAACAAAAGTAAATCATTTTGAATAAGAGTTAAAATATATTTCTTGTTTATTGATAAATTTACTTTATCTTTGTAGTCCTAAAAATCGCGGGGTGGAGCAGTGGTAGCTCGTTGGGCTCATAACCCAAAGGTCGCAGGTTCGAGTCCTGTCCCCGCAACTAAATATAAAGGAAGGAGTGAGTAATCACTCCTTTTTTGTTTTACTAATCAACTATGAGTGAAATTTACACAGTTTACGTTTTATTTTCCAAAACTTTCAATAGACATTACACTGGCTATACGTCTAACTTAGATGCTAGAATTGAATCTCACAATGTCCTTTCTAACAAAGGTTATACCTTTAAATATAGACCTTGGGTTATTCTTTTTACTAAAGAATTTGACAATAAAGCTGAGGCAATGGAATATGAAAAATGGTTGAAATCTGGAGTTGGAAGAGCTTATATAAACGAATTTCCTCATTAAATTATCGTTGCGCTCTTATCCGCCGCGGCGGACGCAGGTTCGAGTCCTGTCCCCGCAACTAAATATAAAGGAAGGAGTGAGTAATCACTCCTTTTTT
>JBBAKM010000002.1:0-101433 GCA_040403495.1 Bacteroidia bacterium | reverse complement strand
GACGCAGGTTCGAACCGAAGCTCGACGAAGTCAGTCCTGTCCCCGCAACTAAATACTGGTATAAGAATTTGCAATTTTTATCCAATTTTGCAAAATTTTTAACCCATTTTCTGTTAAAATAGCCTCTGGGTGGTATTGTATTCCATGTATTGGCAAAGACTGATGTTCAAAACTCATACATTCTAATTCTTTGGTTTGTGCCGTGGTTAATAAAACTGTTTTCTGTAGCTCTTTTAAAACTAAACTATGATAGCGACAAACTTTAAATGTTGAAGCTATATCTTTATAAATCCCTTTTGAATTGCAATGTATTTCTGACACTTTACCATGCATAGGTTTAATTGCATGAGTTAGTTGTGCTCCAAAAAACTCTCCTAATGCCTGATGACCTAAACAGACTCCTAACATTGGATAATGTTTGTATAACACCTCAATTAAAGCCATTAAATTACCTGATTCTTTAGGTGTATTGGGTCCCGGCGAGATGACAACTTTGTTGAAATTGTAATTTTGGAGTGTTTGTGGCGTTATTTCATCATTTTTTACAACTATTACCGTTTCACTCAACTGCTCTAAATAATCCTTTAGATTATAAGTAAATGAATCGTAATTATCTATCAAAAGAAGCATAGGCTTTCTTTATTAATAGGCTCTTGCGTTGTTTTTTTCCATAAAATATATGAATGACCTGTTTGCAATCTTATTGCCTCCAGGTGTTGGAAAATTACCTGTGAAATACCAATCTCCTTTGTGATTTGGGCACGCTATGTGTAAGTTTTCTACACTTTGGAAAATTATCTCAACTTCTGGTTTAAAATTTTCTGGTGTTACTATTTCAGCAATTTTTTGAGAAATTTGTTCTGTAGTAAATTGCTTGTACAAATTAATTACTTTGTTTTCTATCTCCTCCAAAGGTTTTTGCATCTCATCTATGCACATTTGATATGTTTCATCCAATAAATGCATTTGTTGATTTTCCTTTAATAAATCTAACAAAGCTCGGAAAGCTACAAAATCTTTCAAACGACTCATGTCTATTCCATAACAGTCGGGAAATAAAATTTGAGGAGAACTGGAAACTACTATTATTTTTTTAGGATTTAAACGACCTAATATCTTCAAAATACTTGTTTTTAATGTTGTTCCCCTAACAATTGAATCATCAATAATAACTAAAGTATCTTCAGGTTTAATAATTCCATAAGTAACATCATAAGCATGTCCTACTAAATCTTCTCTGTCATTGTCATTGGTAATAAAAGTTCTCATTTTAGCATCTTTTACCAAAATCTTCTCTCTTCTAATACGGTATGTTAATATTTCCTTAATTCTATCACTTGTTAAATGGTCTTTTTCAGCCATTAATTGCTCTGCTCTTCTGATTTTTAACCAATCATTTACCCCATCAATCATGCCATAAAAGGAGGTTGCAGCCGTATTGGGAATGTATGAAAATACTGTATTATCTATGTCATTGTTCAATGCTTCCAATACTTTTGGAGCTAGTAATTTACCTAGATTTTTTCTTTCATTGTAGATGTCTGAGTCATTTCCTCTCGAAAAATAAATGCGTTCAAATGAACATGATAACTTTTCTTTTTGTTCTAGAATTTGTTTTTCACCATAAGAACCATCTTTGTTGATGATTAAAGCACAACCAGGTGTTAATTCTTTTACATCTTCAAAATTGATATTAAAGGTTGTTGTAATTGCAGGCCTTTCACTAGCAACCACCAAAAGTTCATCATTGGCATACCAAAATGATGGTCGAATTCCATTAGGGTCTCTCATTACAAAACTAGCTCCATGCCCTATCATTCCAACCATATTGTATCCACCATCTGTTCTTTTAAATGCGTTCTTTAAAATGTTTTCAACAGATAAATTTTCTTTAATTTTTTCTGTTATTTCAAAGTTTGAACAACCTTCTTGTTTGAATATCTTGAATAGTCTTTCATTTTCTATATCTAAAAAATGTCCGATTTTTTCAAGCATCGTAACATTGTCACTTTTTTCTTTGGGTTGTTGGCCCAATTCAATTAATTGATCAAATAAATCATCGACATTGGTAAGGTTATAATTGCCGGCCAAAACCAAATTTCTGCACATCCAATTGTTTTGTCTTAAAAATGGATGTAAGTTTTCTAAACTATTACCACCATGAGTTCCATACCTTAAATGACCTAGTAATAATTCGCCTGCGTATGGAAAATGTTCTTTTAAATACAAGGCATTATTGATGTTTGATTCATCTAATTCTTTCAAAGAATGATTAACTTCTTCGAAAATATCTGCAACAGGATTGCTCGAATTTGATCTTTTTCTTGCAATATAACGACTTCCAAACTGAGGATCTAATTTAATAACACCAATACCTGCACCATCTTGACCCCTATTAATTTGCTTTGCCATTAATAGTTGTAGTTTTTTCAACCCATACAAAGGAGAACCATATTTTTCGGTAAAGTGTTCGAGAGGCTTAAGGAGTCTTATGAATGCTACACCACATTCATGCTTTATTGGATCACTCATTTAATCATTATTTTGACTGCAAATTTACCTAATATTATTGGTTTAGTGAATTCTTTTTTTGATAAAATAACCTTAACGTCTTTGTTATAAAGACTTTCTTTATATTCAAAAACTTCCCGTTAATCCCACTTGAATTATCCCTTTTGAAACACCAATTTCTGTGTATGCACCAACGTTCGGTGTCAACATTAACCTTGTGCCAAAGGTCAATTCGGCCCCTAAAGGAAAAAATCTTGTAACATTAAAATCCTGCTCCAAGAAATCGTTACCCCCCTTGTTGTCCTCATAAAACCAGCTAGCTGTTCTGTATCCCAACCCTAATCCGATGTACGGATCCACAACTTCACTTTTACTTAAATGAAAATTAAATCTAAGTAAGGCACTCTGTGACCTTCTGCCCACTTTGGCATTTATCAAGACATTATTTGTTTGTTGTGTGTAAGTAACTTCGTCTTTCAAATAGGCATAGTTGAGCCCCAATCCTATAACATCCGACAAAGCATACTCGAATTTCAAATAAAAAGGGCCTGAAGTGCGATGAATAAGATTGGTGCGATTACTTGCACTCACTGCTTTTTTAAAAACTGAAGACAACAAATTACCGGCACCCACTCCGGCACTTAAATAGGTTCGCCCACGCTGGAATGCCTGCCCATTAACACTCATAGAAATTAAAATCAACAGGCATAAACTTACTTTTTTCATCTTTTTAGATTAAATCAGAACACAATATTATCACTTTTTTGCGACTTGTTTTCTTCTATAAATCATAGAACGTGAACTCCCTGAAGCAAATTCCTTATAAAATTCATATTGGGTGGTATCGGGCTTAAAGGAATCAAAATTACCAGGCTGACAATAAATTTGATACTTATACGAGTCAATAAACATTATGTCTGAATGGAAATTAAACTTTTTCACATAACCAACTCTTGAATCAATAGAAGCTTGTTTTAAAGGGAAACTGAATGAAAACGTATCATTGCTATACTTTCCTGAGTTGATATAATCAAATAACATTTGGTTTGACTTGATATGATCCTTAAAACTTAAATTAACATCCGAAAATTTCTTGTTACTGTTCATGTAATTTAGTTGAACTATAAATACTCCTATTATCAAAAGATAAGGCAAATACTTGTTAACTTTCACAAACCTAAAAATGGATGTAGCAAATAAAATACATACAACAGGCATTAATACAATGAAATACCTTTCCAAACAGTGAGCAATTGATGAAAACAATACAAAACCAAATGAAAAAATAAGGAGTAATAACTTCGACTTCTCTTTAAAATCCCACTTAATACTCTTAAAATAAATAACTGAGCTCACTAAAACTAAGATTGTTAATATAAACCTCCCTTGGTCGATAAAAGAAAACTCAATTGAATAGTCCCATGTTTTTTGAAGAATGCTATTGATTGTTAGTTTAGTTGCATTAAGATTGTATGGATTTAAATACCACCCGTAAGCTGATTTTTGTGCCAAAAGAAATGCGGTAAATACAGCTATTGGTAATAAAGAAATTGCTAATTTAAATCCTAATTTTTCCTTGTTTTTATTTAACACATAATCGAACAATGGGAATACTAAAAATGCTATTGCAATAACCAAACCAGTTTCCTTGGTTAATACAGCCATACTTGCAAAAATGGATGCTAATAGATACTTGCCTTTTAAATAAAACAACAACCCATAAACAATATTAAAAGTCAAAAATATCTCGAGTAAAACTAATGTTGATTGGGCATAAAATACTGGTTGGAACAATAAAATAACCATTGAAATAAAGGCTATAGCATTGTTTTTACTTATAAATTGTGCTAGTAAAAAAGTGCCGAATGCTAATAAAAGACTAATCAATAAAATACAAGCGTGCATTAATGGAATTGAATACCCGAATAGTTTATTTACAACAGACAGTAAAAATGGAAGTAACAAAGGATGTCCGAAACTGATTTCGGGAGGTACAGAGGATGGTAATAATGAAATATTATGGTCCATCATATAAAGCACTGCATTGGAATATGCAGCCATTTCATCCCAAAAATAAGGTAGAAATAAATCTTGAAACTTAAATGCAGTGAAAATAATTAAACATAAAATGCCCATTCTTTTAAAAACATCCATTCTTATACCTTGATTCACGTTACAAACCTAAATATAAAAACAAGGATATGAAAGTATTATCTGTGATTAAATGATTAATTAAATAATAACTGAGATTTATTTTATGCCATTAAGAAGCAAATTAATTAATCTAGTTTTATTATTTATTAGAAATATAGTTTGAATTTTGCCCCAATAATTTAAACTATTATGTCAAACACTATTATTCACAAATCTAACTCAAGAGGAAAAGCCAATCACGGATGGTTAAACAGCTTCCACACTTTTAGTTTTGCCAATTACCACCATCCTGAAAGAATTCATTTTGGTGTTCTTCGTGTTTTAAATGACGACACTGTTGCGGCGGGAATGGGATTTGGCAAACACCCTCATGACAATATGGAAATTATTAGTATTCCTTTGGAAGGCGAATTGCTTCACCAAGATACTATGGGTAACACTGCTATCATTAAAAAAGGTGACATTCAGGTGATGAGTGCTGGAACAGGCATTTATCACAGTGAACAAAACAATAGCAAAAACGACACAGTCAAATTTTTACAAATCTGGATTTACCCAAACAAAAAAAATGTAGAACCAAGATATGACCAAATTGACTTAGCGAACCTACTAAAAACCAACGAACTTGTTCAGATACTTTCGCCTAATCCTAACGATCAAGGGGTTTGGATTCATCAAAATGCTTGGTTTCATATGGGAAAAATAGAACCTAACCAAACAGTAAAATACACCCTTAAAGACCCTCAAAATGGCGTGTATTGTTTTGTTCTATCAGGCCGAGCTACGGTTGATTCAATACAATTAGATGAAAGAGATGGAATGGGTATCTGGGATATTAATTCATTCTCAATAGAATCTTTGTCAGAAAATTTGGAAATTCTATTGATGGAAGTACCTTTGAAATTGTAATTTTCTACAATTTCAATGAAATCAAAAAGTAGGTTGAGCAGTTTCAGGTTTGCAATTAATGGCATTATCCATTTTGTAAAAACTGAAAAAAATGCCAAAATCCATATCCTTTTAGCTATAATTGCATTGGCTTTGGGCTATGTTTTTAATATTTCCAATATTGAATGGATTTTAATATTAGTAAGCATTGGAGGCGTTATATCATTGGAAATCATTAACACAAGTATTGAAAATATTGCTGATTTTATTCACGAAGGAATCCATCCACAAATTAAAATTATCAAAGATTTGTCTGCAGGGGCAGTTCTTGTTTTTTCAATTGTTGCTTTTTTAATAGGTGTAATCATCTTTATTCCTAAAATTTACACTTACTTTTAACAAAAAGGTTATAAGTTATTGTCTTTCATCAATTTTTTGTTTTATTTTCGCAACCTAATAACACGAATAAAATGCAGTTTTTAGTAAAAATAGAAATAATGCCCCGCAAAGAGCTTTTGGATCCTCAAGGAAAAGCCGTAACAAATGGTTTGAACAACATAGGCTGTACTCAAATTAATGATGTAAGAGTTGGCAAATGCATTACTTATACCACTGTTGCTGACAGTGAAACTGCTGCTTTTGCTGAAGCTGAGCATGCTACTACAAAATTGTTAGCCAATCTGATAATGGAGAGTTATAATATCTCTATTACAGCTTTATAAGTTTAATTAGTATTAATGCTTGATGTTGCCATTATAGGTGGAGGTGCTGCAGGTTTTTTTGCAGCCATCAACATCAAATACCAACATCCCAACCTAAAAGTCGCCATTTTTGAAAAATCAAAAACTGTACTTGGTAAAGTAAGTATAAGTGGCGGTGGTAGATGCAATGTAACACATTCTTGTTTTGATAATTCCCAATTAATTTCCTACTACCCTCGAGGAAACAAAGAATTATTGACCGTATTCAATCGTTTCAACCCACTAAATACTATTGAATGGTTCAAACTAAGAAATATTAACTTAAAAACTGAATCTGATGGAAGAATGTTTCCTGAAAGCAACCAATCTGAAACCATCATTAATTGCTTTCTTTCGGAATGTAAGCGCCTTCTTATTCCTATTTATACTCAAAAACCTCTGCTTGATTTCCATGCCAAAGAGGATATGTCGTTTACTTTATTCTTTGAAAATGAGACCGTAAACTGCCATAAACTGGTTTTCACTTCAGGGAGTAGTGAATTTATGTGGAACATGCTCAAAAAGAGAGGCATTCCCATCATAGAACCCGTGCCTTCTCTGTTTACGTTTAACATCAAACACCCACTTATTAATGGCCTTCAAGGTTTATCAGTTAAACATGCAACTGTTTCTTGTACCTTTGATAAAGACTTGTTAAAGAAACATCAGCTGAAAAAGGACCAATTGTCACAATCGGGACCTCTATTAATTACACATTGGGGATTAAGCGGACCTGCTGTTTTAAAACTATCTTCAATAGGTGCAAGGATTTTTAATGACCAAAATTATCAATTTTCCATTCAAGTTAATTGGATTAATGATTCGCTTGACAATACCATACTACAACTTAAAAAACTAAAAGAAACTAACTCCAAAAAGAAAACGACTAATATCCCATTTGCCAATTTACCAAGTCGATTATGGGAATCCATGTGTGCTTTACTCAAAATAGAAACGAAAAACTGGGGTGACTTAAGTCAAAATGAAATTTATAAATTAGCCATTTTTTTGACAGAGAGCCCTTTTGAAGTGAATGGTAAAAGTACTTTTAAAGAAGAGTTTGTTACCGCAGGAGGAATAGATTTGAAAGCTGTGGATTTTAAATCGATGCAATCAAAACAAATCAAAAATTTATTTTTTGCTGGTGAAGTGTTAAATATCGATGCACTGACCGGAGGTTTTAATTTTCAAGCTGCTTGGAGTGAAGCTTGGATTATTAGCCAAAACATTGCTTAACTGAATCTACTCAATTCATTCACCCTGTTTGCATCTAGTTTTAAAAAGGTAAACAACATCAAACTAAAACTTATAAGTGAAGAACCTCCATAACTCATAAACGGCAAAGGAATACCTATTACAGGCAATAATCCCATGGCCATGCCAATGTTGATGAAAAAGTGAAACAGAATAATAGAACCCGTTGAATAGCCAAACACTCTACTAAATGTATTCTTTTGTCTTTCGGCCAAGTAAAAAATGCGTCCTATAAAAAACAAATACAGTCCGATAAATAGAACTGACCCTATAAATCCATACTCTTCACCTACGGTACAAAAAATAAAATCGGTGTGTTGTTCAGGCACTAATTTAGCCTTAGTTTGAGTGCCATTATTAAAGCCATTACCGGTCCATCGTCCTGCACCTATACTAATTTTTGACTGACGGACATTGTAACTGTAATCGCGTTTTGACTTTGTTTTGTCTTCCTTTTTGGGTAATTCTACTTTGAAAAATGAAAAGCCATTTGTTTTATTGGCATAATACTCCTCAACATCTTGGTTTAACGTTACCAATATTCTCTGTTGTTGATGTGGCTTAAGTATTGATGTGAATACAAAATCTAAACTCAAAATAAAACCAACCGATAAGGCAACAACCAAAATGGAGGCAACTATCAACTGCTTATGCTTTTTATACATAAAGATTATAAAAGCCAATATCAATAATAATCCTATGATAATATACAAAGAAGGGTATAAAATAGTTAACACAAAAATGAGTACTAAGTAAAAACCCAATACAAGCCACCAGCCTGACAGTCCCTCACGAAAAAGAACCAAAATAAAGCTCAAAAACACCAATGCTGAACCAGTATCATTTTGTGCAAGAGTTAATAGCATTGGAAAAAAGATAATTGCAAAACAAATACCCATATTTCTTTTTCCCTCAAATTTGATGTCATAAGTTCCCAAAAACTTTGCCAATGCCAAGCCAGTTGCATATTTAGCAAACTCACTAGGTTGTAATTTAAAAGCTCCTATTTTAAACCATGCTTGAGCACCTTTGTTAAAAGAACCTGTTGCTAATAACGCAATTAACAACAATATAACAACCACATAAATACCGTATGCGGAATAGTTAAAAAACTTAAAATCAGTAAGTAATACCAAAAATACAATAAGCGCACTTGCCGACATCCAAATGATTTGTTTCCCATATTCCATTTTAAAATCAAAAAGAAAATGGTGTTCTAAAGTATTATTGGCTGAATAAATATTTACAGCACCAAACATCACAATAATGATATAAAGTCCAACTGTCAACCAATCTATATGTAATTTTTCTTCCATATTATTTGGGATTGTAAATAGAGTTTTCCAATAAAGATGTTGTTATCATTCGATTGTACAAATCGAGACGTGTTGAAGGTGCTTTTTTATCTTTTGCCAAATAATGTTCAATCATCAAATTGGCGATAGGTGCTGCAAAGGTTGCTCCAAATCCTCCATTTTCAACCATCACACAAATTGCAATTTTAGGATTTTCGCGTGGTGCAAAAGCAATGTAAATGGAATGGTCTTTACCATGTGGATTTTGTGCAGTACCGGTTTTGGCGCAAATATCAATCCCTTCTATTCCTGTTCTTCCTGCTGTGCCTCCTGGTTTGGTTACCTTAGACATGCCGCTTATGATTGTGTCAAAATGTTTTGCATCAATCATTGTGTATCTTTTTTCTTTGAACTCAGTTGGAACAAAATATGTATCACCAATTGATTTTACAACGTGCGGTGTTATAAACCAACCTTTATTGGCAATAATAGCTGCTACATTAGCCATTTGTAATGGCGTCAAACCAACTTCTCCCTGACCAATAGACATAGACACAACATTTGCTGAACGCCAATTTTTTCCAAAAACTTTTACAAAATAATCGTTGTGTTTTATTATCCCTTTTGACTCTTCAGGTAAATCTATTCCTGTTTTTACACCAATTCCAAAACTCAACAAGTATTCTGTCCATTTTTTATAAGCTACTTGCACCGAACCGTATTTAGGATTGTCTAAAATAGCACGATAAACATGACAATAATAGGCATTACAACTGTTTTTAATACTATTCTCTAAGTCGAGCGGCGAAGCATGAGGATGGCAACCAACAGTTAAACTTCCCATTCTATAACCTCCTGCACATGGAAAAGTTGTGGAGGGTTCAATAATTCCCTCTTGCAAGCCAATCAATGCCTGAACCAATTTGAAAGTTGAGCCCGGAGGATATGGCGCTTTTAATGCTCTGTTAAAAAGGGGTTTACTTGGGTCAAGTAATAATCGTGCGAAATTTTTATTTCTCTCTTGGCCTACCAATAAGTTGGGATCATAATTTGGACTATTAACAATACTTAATATTTCACCTGTTTTGGGTTCTATCGCAACAATAGATCCAATTTTATTTCCTAATAATTGTTCGCCAAATCTTTGTAAATCTATGTCTACCGATGAAATGACATTTTGCCCTGGAATAGGAACACTGTCAAATTTACCACCTGCGAAACTGCCTTGTTGTCGGCTGAATTTATCTACTAATACTACTCTTCTTCCCTTTTTTCCTCTTAAGTAAAATTCATAAGACTTTTCCATACCAGAAATACCCAAAATATCTCCAGGTTTGTAATAAGGCTGTTCTTCTACAATTTTTTCAGAGGCTTCTCCTAAATAGCCTAATAAATGTGCAGCCCCTTGAATATTGTATCGTCTGTCAATTTTGGATTCGATGTAAAAAGCAGGAAATTGGTGTATAATTTCTTGCAAACTCGTTAACATTTCGAATGGTACATTTTTGTAAAAAATAGACGCTTGTCTCGAATTGTATCTTGCCGCTTTTTTTAATCTTTTATCAAAATTAATGGTATCTATGTTTAAAAACTTACTAAGGGTGTGTTTATCTGACTCTAGCGTTTTGTCGGGAACGACCATTAAATCATATAGTGCGTCGTTATAAACCATTAAGTTTCCAAATCTATCCAAAATAGTCCCTCTTGGTGGGTTTAATGTAATCTCATTTGAACCGTATGCCTGTGCTTTGTAGTAGTTAGAAGAGTCAACAATTTGTAGGAAATACAAGCGAATACTGAAAATAACACCAATTCCAATTAGAAAAATAATAATCACCAAAAATTTATTACTCTTTTCCATTGACTATTAATTTCTTGCAGGTTTATATAGTAAATTCTCTAAAATGAGTATTAATAAAAAAGTAAACAAACTACTGACTATAACAGAAGGCAAAACGTAAGTAAAGAAATTTCGACCTAAGGATTCAATTAAAATAAAAAAGAAATGATAAATAATCGTAAAACTCAGAAAATAAAACCATTTCCATGTTTTACTTTTTTTGGATGTCCATGCTTTATTATCCTCATCGCGACCAGAAATAGCACTGTCAACATCGAGTACTACATAATATCTAAAAAAACCTATTAATGTTGATACTGCTGCATGAATTCCCCATGAATTAAAAAAGAAATCGACCAATAAACCTGAGAAAAAAGCGAGTAAAATTTGCTGAACATGCGTGTAGCTTACAGGTAACAATAGCAAGAAAAAAACTATTATTTGAGGTTGAAATAAATAGCCAAAATTAAACCCTAAAATAAGATTATTAAGCACAAAGAGTTGAATGAATATCAACAACAAAAACACTGCAATTTGTTTTAATAAATTAATCATTCTCTGGGATTACTTATAATGGTTTGTTTTTCTAATTGCTCTATTTCCGATTTGAACAAATCAAATACAACATACACATTTTGAATTTTACCAAAATTTACGCTAGACTTAATAGTTGCTTTAAAAAACGGGTCTGAACTACTTTGTTTAATTTCACTTACTACACCTATTGGAATATTTTCAGGAAATATTTTTGTATAAGGACTGGTAACCAGATGGTTACCTACTTTCAAAGCTTCATACTTATTTATTCCTTTAAGAGCTAAAAAAGAAGGATCTTTTCCGTCCCACTCTACACTCCCTTTGGTGTAAGAAAGCTCTTTTATTTTAGGAACTATTTTGAATTTATTGGTACTCAACAAAGAAACCACAATACTATAATTTTCTGAAACACGTTCTACAATCCCTACTACACCTTCCGGACAAAACACACCCATCCCTTGTTCAATTCCTGATGCTTTTCCTCTGTTGATTGTGATGTAGTTGTTAGCCCTATTGGTAGAATTTGCAATAATTTGAGCAGGCAAATATTTGTATCTTTGTTTGTAAACTGTATCGTTGATTTCAAATATTTTTTTGGACTCTATTACGTAGTTTGATTTTAAATGTTGACGTAACATCAAATTTTCATTAGTCAACGCTTCATTTTTTTGGTATAAAGCAACATAATCAAACAAGTGATTGTTAACTTCATTGATTTTGGCACTTATTTTTTTGGTATTGTTAAAATAGTAGGCCGACTGATAGACGTTATTTCTAACTATTATAATAATGCAAAATAGTTCAAGTAGTAAAAACAACAAAACATGTAGTTTTCGCTGTATGTACTTGAAAATAGAATTCATTTAGAATCAAGAATTCATTAAAAATTTAAATCTACCAATGTTTTTTAGCGCAATACCTGTTCCACGAACCACAGCTTTAAGTGGATCTTCAGGAATGTGAACAGGTAATTTTGTTTTGGCTGATAAACGCTTATCCAAGCCTCTTAATAACGCTCCACCTCCTGTTAAATAAATACCAGTTTGATAAATATCCGCAGCCAATTCTGGTGGTGTATTTTCTAAAGCTTTCAGAACAGCTTCTTCAAGTTTTACAATTGATTTATCAAGCGCTAGTGCGATTTCAGAATACGAAACAAAGACTTGTTTTGGAATACCTGTCATTAAATCTCTTCCGTATACTGCGTAATCTTCAGGCGGATTGTCTAATTCTGTTAAAGCAGAACCTACGTTAATTTTAATCTTTTCAGCTGTGCGTTCTCCAGTCAATAAGTTATGTTGACGCTTCATGTACTCAGCAATATCGGTATTAAATTCATCTCCAGCTACACGGATAGATTGGTCACAAACAATACCACCTAAAGCAATAACGGCAATTTCTGTAGTACCACCTCCAATATCGATAACCATATTTCCCATCGGCTCAGTTACATCAATACCAATACCTACAGCTGCTGCCATTGGTTCGTGTATCATATAAACTTCCTTGCCACCTGCTCTATCTGCACTGTCTTTAACGGCTCTTTTTTCAACTTCGGTTATACCAGAAGGAATACAAATAACCATTCTTAATTGAGGCGAAAATGTTTTACCAGATTTGCTGATTTTTTTAATCATGCCTCTAATCATGTGTTCTGCCGCTTGGAAATCTGCAATAACGCCGTCTTTTAAAGGTCTTATTGTTTTAATATTATCGTTTTCTTTACCATACATTTGCATGGCCTCGTGCCCAATAGCAATTACTTTCCCTGTGCTTCTTTCAATGGCAATTATTGATGGTTCGTCCACCACCACTTGATCTTTGTATATGATTAGTGTGTTGGCAGTTCCCAAATCTATCGCCAATTCCTGAGTAAAAAAATTAAACCACGCCATGCTGTCTGTTATAGACCCGCAAAGTAACAATTATTTTTGTATTTTTTTGGATATTTTTTTTTGCAACTATTTGACTATACTTATGTTTTGGCATTAAATTTGCTGATAAATAAAGAACATGGAAAATAATGATCAAACGACTATATCTAAAAGAAAACCTGGAAGACCTTCGACTAATGACAGCAGAAAACAGGAAATTATTGATAAAGCAACTCAATGTTTTTTCAAATTTGGATATAATAAAACAACTTTAGACGAAATTGGCGAATCTATTGGATTCAACAAAGCAGCATTGTATTATTACTTTAAAAATAAAGAAGAATTATTTGTACAAGTCCTAAACAATCAAATAAAACATGGTTTAATTAATTTAAAAACTAATATTGAGGAAATTGAAAATCCTGAAAATAAATTCTTTCAGTATTTTTGGCATCGTACCAAAGTTATTTCTAATGTTTTAAGGCTGACTAACTTATCAAATGAAAATATTTTAGATTTACATAGTACTTTTGAAACTATTTATTCTCCATTTAAAAAATCTGAGAAAGATTTTTTAGCTAAAACACTTACTACAATAGTACCACACAAATCAAAAACCGAAATCGACAATTTTGTTTCCCTTTGTTTTGATGTTGTAAATTCATTGTCATTATCTGCTTTAATGTTGCAAAATATTATAAGTAAAGATTCAAATTTTGAAGAATATAACAAGAAAAAAGACACGGTTTTACAACATTTGTTGACTTCTTTTAAATTAAAATAATTTTTTAATTTACGTCTTTCTCTTACTTTTGGTTTTATTTTAATGGATAAAATCAAACTTACATATCTGAGACCAATTCTTATGGTTTTGGGACTATGGCTTTTTCTCACTTTCATCAATTTGAACAAAGCTGTTCATATGGACGATACTTTCCATATTGAAGCCGCTCAAGAAATATTAAAAAACCCAACTAAACCAATGAGTGGAAAAGTTAATTGGGGCTCAAATCCTAATTATTTACACTCCTTTAACCAAGCACCCCTCTTTTTTTATGTCATTGCTTATTGGGGTTCTCTCTTTGGGTTTAATGAAATTTCACTTCATCTACTCATTTCTATTTTCACTTTTCTTGCCCTGTTCTACTTTTATAAAATAAGCCATTTACTATACCCCGAAAACTCCAATTATCTACTCCTTCTCTTTGGACTCTCTGCTCCTTTTATTGTCAACCAAAACATTCATTTAGATGTTCCTCTCCTTTCTCTTCTCTTGTTGTTTTTTTACAAAATCCTCCTTTTTTCTCAGTCTAAAAAGGGAATTCATTTGCTTGTAGCAGCTCTTGTTTTCAGCTTATCTCTGCTTATTAAATATTCGGTTATTCCTTTGTTTACCGTTATGGTAGCCGCCCTGTTTTTTTCTAAGAAATATAAATATGCGTGGATGCTATTGGTACCTATTGCTTTTTTAACCTTATGGTCGTATTTTAATTGGATTGAATATGGCAGCATTCACTTTTTGGACCGACCTAAAAATGAGTTTACTCCATACCGAATTGGAGGCATTTTTATTATCTTCACAGCCTGTATTGGCGCTTTATTTCCTTTCGGATTTATTGGTTTAAGTAACTTTTTAAAACCTAATACTAATCGACTACTTGCTATTACTTTTATTACGCTGTTTTCACTATTATGTGCAGGTGTTTTGTTTGATTTTATCCCAGAAAAAATCTCATCTGTAATACTTTATGCTATATTCATTATTACAGGATTAATTGTAATTTTTTCAACCATCTATATTGTATATAAAAATTATAACTTTTTCAATATTGAAATAAAATTACTAAGTATTGCATTGTTGAGTTTGTCGGGCTTTTTAGTGGTTTTTGCCCCATTTATGGCAAGCAGACATTTGCTTTTAATTTTACCTTTTGTTCTTTGGATACTCAACCCTTTTTTTAAAAAAACATCAAAAATGATTTTAAATTTAACATTATTCGTAAGTGTTTTTGTTGGAATAACCTTAGGCATTTCAGATTGGTTTTACGCTGATTATTACAGAGATGCTGCACATAACATTTCAAATCAAACAAACAAACCTAATCTATATTCAAGAGGACATTGGGGTTGGCAATGGTATTCTAAAAAAGAAGGTTTAAAAGAATATGGCAAAGATTCAACGATATTACAAGTCAATGACTTAATAATTGGCCCTGTTAATGTATCAAAACAGGACTTACATCCGTCTTTAGTATTAGAAACTATTTACAAAGAAAACCCTCCATCTACATTATTTACATTTTTCTCGGGCAATGATTATGCTTCTATGTACAATGCAAGTTCTAAAAGAACATCATGGAAATTAAGCAAACAACCAATAGATACCATCGTAATTATGAGGGTAAAAGCAATTAAGCCTTTAACCCAAGTTAAGCATTAGAATTAAAAATCAGTGAACGCTAATAAAATAAACAATTAGTGAAGCAGAATCTATTACGAGCTAAATCTCTTTAAATCAACTAATTTGGGTTTAACACAACTGAGTCAATAAAACTCAATATTCGTTCAGTACTTTTACCATCCCACATTGGAGGTATGGTTCCTTTTTTGTATGTTTGAGATTCGATTTCAGCTATCAATTTATTGATAGATTCTATATTAAACGGCACTAGTGTATTGGTTCCCAAAGTAATTGTAATTGGTCTTTCAGTATTATTTCTTAGTGTAAGGCAAGGCACTTTTCTAAAAGTAGATTCCTCCTGAATACCCCCACTGTCGGTAAGTATAAATGCCGCTTTTGTGATTAATTTTTGGAATGAAAAATAATCTAAAGGCTCTGTAAAAATAAGTTTTTCTGAAGACACTAATTCATCCCAAAGATTAAATGTTTTCAATTTGGCAACCGTTCTTGGGTGAATGGGAAAAACCAAATGATACTTATTGGTAACTGATTTTATCAACTCAATCAAAGTATGTAAACCCTCTATTTCATCAACATTAGAAGGTCTGTGCATCGTCATCAAAACGTATGGTTTATTTTCTAAATTAAGTTGGCTTAATACCTCACTTTTTTCTATTTCAGACTCGAAACCCACCAAACTATCAATCATGGTATTGCCTACCATCTCAATTCTATTTGGTTCAATTCCTTCTGTCAACAAATTATCTAATCCGCTTTGTTCTGTTACAAAGAAGAAATCACTTATTTTGTCCGTCAAAATTCTATTAATTTCCTCAGGCATTGTCTTGTCATTGCTCCTTAAACCACTTTCAACGTGGGCTATTTTTATATTCATTTTATTGGCAGTAAGTGCAGCCGCAAAAGTACTATTTACATCGCCTACCACTAACATTAAATCAGGCTGATATGACAGACAGACAGGTTCCAAACCTAGCATGATATTCGCCATTTGTGTATTGGCAGTCCCTTGCCCAATTTGTAATAGAAAATCAGGTTTTAAATCAAACTGTTTGAAAAATATTTGACTCATTTTTTCATCAAAATGCTGACCCGTATGCACAAACTTAATTTCAATATGAGGAAACAATTCAGCAGCTACTTTTTTAAATCTAGTCACCTTTATAAAATTAGGGCGAGTCCCCACAACTATTAATATTTTTTTCACTTTGTAAAACCTATTTTCAGCAAAATTAATGGAAATGATGCTTTTATTACTAAAAAACAATAAAATGGTTGTAAATTTGTCTATTCAAAAAACAATCAACAATTACATGTTAAATATAGTATTATTTGGACCTCCGGGAGCAGGAAAAGGAACTCAATCAGCCAAATTGGTTGACACATTTCAATTAGTTCATCTTTCTACAGGGGATATTTTCAGATATAACATCAAAAATGAAACAGAATTAGGCAAGCTTGCCAAAACTTATATTGACAAAGGCGAACTTGTGCCAGATGAGGTTACTATAAGCATGTTGGAAAAAGAAGTTGAACAAATAAAAGAGGCTAAAGGCTTTATTTTCGACGGTTTTCCAAGAACTGTAAATCAAGCGAATGCACTTGACGCCTTTTTGAAAAGCAGAAATACTGAAATTTCAATGATGTTGGCATTAAATGTAGATGAAGACGAGCTTGTAAAAAGACTTTTGATTAGAGGAAAAGACAGCGGTCGTGCAGATGATTCTGATGAATCTATTATTAGAAACCGTATTAAAGTGTACAATGAACAAACTGCAATAGCTGCTGAATATTACAATCAACAAGGAAAATACCATGGCATTAATGGCATAGGTTCAATTGATGAAATTTTCAATAGATTGAATGCCATTATAGTTGAGTCAAATCGTTAATTCCTTTGGAATAATATATGCAAGAATCAAATTTTATTGACTATGTAAAGATTTATTTCCGAAGTGGTAAAGGAGGTAAAGGTAGCGCGCATTTTCACCGTGCAAAAGGACTTCCAAAAGGGGGACCAGACGGAGGTGATGGAGGTAAAGGTGCTGATATTAGACTAAGAGGTAATGCCCAATTATGGACTTTACTCCATTTAAAATACAGAAAACATGTTCATGGCGAAGATGGTGATCCAGGAGCTTCTGCTCTGTGTACCGGAGCTTCAGGAAAAAATGAAGTCATTGAAGTTCCTCTTGGAACCGTTGCCAAAAATGCGGAAACAGGTGAAATACTGTTCGAAATTACTAAAGATGGTGAAGAAAAAACTTTAATGCGCGGTGGAAAAGGGGGTTTAGGTAACAACCATTTCAAAACCTCAACAAAACAAGCTCCTACTTATGCCCAACCCGGTGAAGATTGCCAAGAAGGTTGGATTGTATTGGAACTTAAAGTGTTGGCAGACGTCGGTTTAGTTGGATTTCCAAATGCTGGAAAATCTACCTTATTAGCCGCTATTTCAGCAGCAAAACCCGAAATTGCCAATTATCCATTCACAACTTTAGTTCCTAACTTGGGGATTGTTCAATACCGCGATTACCGTTCATTTATTATGGCAGATATTCCCGGAATTATTGAAGGGGCACACGAAGGAAAAGGACTTGGACACCGTTTCCTTAAACATATAGAAAGAAATGCTGTACTATTGTTCTTAATTCCTGCAGATAGCAAAGACATTAAAGCTGAATACAAAATTCTACTGAATGAATTAAAGAAATTTAATCCCGAATTACTTAAAAAGGAAAGAGTGGTTGCAATCAGCAAATGTGATATGCTCGACGACGAATTAATTTCAATGATGAAAAAGGATTTAAAATCAATTAAACCTTTATTCATCTCAGGTGTAAGTGGGTTAAACTTACAACCTTTGAAAGATTTACTTTGGGATAAAATTGAAGCTTCTGAAGATTAATTTTTGATTAATCTATAGTTTGCCAACTGGTTTTCGTCTTTAATTGTTATGTTGTAAACGCCAGCTGGATATTGGCTAATATCTATTGTTTCTCCAGAAACATAATCTTTTTGATCAACCAATTGACCTTGAGCATTAAATAACATGAATTGCCCTTTTGCTATTTGTTCATTTTTAATTTGGATAGAATGATTACTTGGATTAGGATACAAATCAGTCACAGTCGTTTTAACTGCTTTTACATTTACAGCTCCCCAAACATCTATTGTCATTGTTACATTAATACCCTCAAATGGTCTTGATGCTCTGAAAAAATTTACAACCATTTTACCTGAACCTCTTTTGTTTTTTGGATAAAAATGGAACGATAAATATCCTGAATCACCTGCACCCATTTCGAATGTGTTTGAATTAACGTCCACACCATGACATTGCATAATATCACAAACAGCACTTTCCCAAGCTGCATCTCCTAATTCATTGGTTATTCTGTTCCAAGAAATGGTGTCTTTTGAATTAGACAAGTTGTAAATCCAAGTGTTAGCGTAAATATCAGCCTCAGTTGTAAAATCGGCTTTGTATAAAACAGTATCTTTAAAAGATATTTGTGCAGAGAGTTGATTAGTAACAATCAAAACAAAAGAAATAATGAAGGTAATTTTTTTAGACATAATGCAAAGTTAACTAAAAAATAAAATGAATTACAACTTTATTTTAAAACTAATGTCCATACTCTTAACAGAATGCGTTAACATTCCTAACGAAATAAACTGAACACCTGTAGCAGCATAGGCTTCAATATTGTCTATTGTTATTCCTCCCGAGGACTCTGTTTCGCATCTATTATTGACCAATTCAACGGCTTGTTTGGTTAGTTCAGGACTAAAATTATCGAACATAATTCTTTGAATTGGTAGCATTGACATTACCTCCTCTACCTCTTTTAAATTCCTAGTTTCAACCTCAATACCTAAGTTTAAATTATTTTGAACTAAATATGATTTTGCCTTTTCAATGGCTTTAACAATTCCCCCTGCTACATCTACATGATTGTCTTTTAGCATAATCATGTCGTACAACCCTTTTCTGTGATTGTAGCCACCACCAAGGGTAACAGCCCACTTTTCCAATGTTCTCATATTGGGAGTCGTTTTTCTAGTATCCAATATTTTAGTGTTGTAATCCTTTATCTTACTTGCTATTTGATGGGTAATACTGGCAATACCACTCAGCCTTTGCATAATATTCAGAAGCAATCTTTCGCTCTTCAATAATGATTGGGCATTGCCATTTACTACAAATCCTATTTCTCCAATTTTAACTTCATCACCATCATTTTTATAAAAAACAATTTCGCAATTTGGGTCGTTTAATTTTAAAATTGATTCTGCAATACATAGCCCTGCCGCTATTCCATTGTCTTTAAAAATTAGTTGTGCAGACGCCTTTCTATCTTTCTCTATACTCGCCAATGAAGAATGATCGCCTTCTCCAACATCCTCTTTTAATGCAAGATTTATCATCTCGATTACTTCATTTTCTTGACTAATATTTGTTTTCATTGTATTTCCTAATTACAGGTCGCAAATTACATGTTCCCTTTAAAACAAAAAAATAGTCCGAAGTAATTTCGGACTATTTTTAAAAGTTTATATTTCGCTAAATGATTAGATTTTGCTTACTTTAAATTGATGTAATTGACCGTTATCAAGTAAAGTCACATTATAAACACCTGAAGTGATATTTTCTAATGAAATAATGCCATTGTTTAACGCTTGCGTAAATACTAATTTACCATTCATATCGTATACATGAGCTACTGCACTTGTATTTGATAATCCATTAATTTGAATGGTGCTAGAAGCTGGATTTGGATAAAATGAGATTTGATTTGTGTTTTGTGAAGACACTGAAGTAGCTTGTAATTCCCCTTGTATATGTGAAACATCACGTGTTTTGGAATCTCCTTTATTGAAATAATAAGTTGCCAATGGGAATCCATATTCACTCTTATTTGACCACCATGAATGTTCATATGATGAATCTTTAGTATTGTCTAACTCCAAATCACTAATTTGTCGAGCAGATAAATTATTCCAACGACCAAGAACAAACGCCGCATATGAAGGAGATGAAATTTCTTCTTTCTCAACCATAACTGCATCAACCATTACATTGTTAGATAACTTTACTTTTCCCCAACCTAAGCCAGTAAACTTATTAACCGTTTTAGAACTTACTCTAATGGAGTCAATTCTTGGTGCTAGTCCGGGACCATCTGGATCAAAACCTAATTCGTAAGTAAACACAACTTGAGAGACTGAATCTTTTAAAACCGTATTAAAGGTCATTGGGAATCTCATTATTGTAGAACTAAAAGGGAAAACCTCAAAACCACCCATTCCATCGTCTTCAGCAGAACCTACAATATTTAAAGATGAACTAGTTTTATTTAATAAAATATACGAACCTGGATCATTGGCAAATGCAACTACTGTATTGGCACTGATTGCTAAATTATTTAAAGCAGGAACCCAATCTCTGTTGTAAAACAAAATAGTATCTTCTTCTTCTTTTCTTAGGGCACTAAAATCCCAAGTTTTGTTTGAACCACCAGTTTGAATCGCTATTTCTCCTGTATCGTTATACTGAACGGATTTTTTACCCGGCGTAGCAACCGTATAATCATAAACGGTGATTTGTGCACTCAGTTGAGAGGCACATAAAAGGCTAAATAAAAATGTAATTTTTTTCATTTTGGTATGTATTATTTATTAAAATTTGTTTTTTGTTTGTTAAGATTACTCGATTAGGTAATTTTAAATTCATTAATCACAAAGCCAAGACCTGCTTTGTATTCCCCTTTGATTGTAACTCGGTACTGACCATTTTTGGTTGTCAAATTTAACACAATCATTGAATTAGTAGAACCTGAGGTTTCGTGAAGTACAACTGCATTTGTTGGTACATTTGATTTGAAAAAATTCTCAAGTATAATAATAGCTTGATTTTTTGAACTTAATCCACTTGCTTGAGGCGTTGTTAATTCTATGCTGCCATTGAACATCACAGACAATTCACTCACATTTGCATTTTTTAGAATAATTGCAATTTTATCGCCTTCCTTAGCTTGAACAGAAAAAGAAGCCAAAATAAAAGACATAAAAAGTATCAGTTTACTCATAATTAATATTTACTATTCAGAAAGTGTGCCAAATTATACTGCAATTATAATCTTTTTTTCAATTCTTCTATCTGATCTCTGTATTTAGCGGCTTCTAAAAAGTCCATGTCCTTGGCTGCGCGAATCATTGATTTCTCTGTTTCTTTAATGGCTTTTTGAATATTGTCTTTACTCATGTAGTCAAAAACTGGGTCGGCAGCCATTGAAAGTGACTCTTTTGTTTGGTCAGCATAATTAGAGAATTCGCCCTTTTTAGCATCTGCTACACTTGTTTGATCCATAATTTGTTCTATTGACTTCACAACAGTAGTCGGTGTGATACCGTGTTCCAAATTATACTGTATTTGCCTTTCCCTTCTTTTCTTTGTTACTTCTATGGTTTTCCTCATGCTTTCTGTCATTCTATCAGCATACATGATGACCTTTCCACGTTGGTTTCTGGCGGCCCTTCCGATGGTTTGAATCATACTTGTTTCACTTCTCAAAAAACCCTCTTTATCAGCATCAAGTATAGCTACAAAACTCACTTCGGGCAAGTCCAAACCTTCTCTTAATAAATTGATTCCTATCAACACATCTATTTTCCCTAATCTCAAATCTCTCAATATTTCGACCCTATCCAAAGTCTTAATTTCACTGTGTATGTATTGACATTTTATTCCCAAATTACTAAGGTATTTCGCCAATTCTTCACTCATCCTTTTCGTTAATGTTGTTACCAACACACGGTCTCCCATTTTTACCCTTTCATCTATCTCGTCTAACAAATCGTCTACTTGATTGATACATGGCCTAACCTCAATAACGGGATCTAACAATCCTGTAGGTCTTATCACTTGTTCCACTACAACACCCTCAGATTCTCGAACTTCATAGTCCGCAGGGGTCGCACTTACGTATATCACTTGATTTGTTAATTGATTGAACTCTTCAAACTTTAATGGTCGGTTGTCTAACGCAGAAGGCAACCTAAATCCATACTCTACTAAGTTCATTTTTCTTGACCTATCACCACCATACATCGCTCGTATCTGTGGCATGCTAACGTGACTTTCATCCACCACCAAAAGAAAATCATCAGGAAAGTAATCCAACAAGCAAAAGGGTCTATCCCCAGCTTGACGCCTGTCCATGTATCGACTGTAGTTTTCTATTCCACTACAATAGCCCAATTCTCGCATCATTTCCAAATCAAAATTCACTCTTTCCTCCAGCCTTTTGGCTTCTTGATGTTTGCCATTCTCTTTAAAATAATGAATTTGCTCCACTAAATCATCTTGAATTTCATATATGGCTTGGTTTAATCTTTCCTTAGGTGAAACATAAATATTAGCAGGGTATATTGCAATGTGGTCGTGCTCTTGAATTGTAAGTCCTGTTTCAGGTTCAAAAGATTGGATTTCTTCAATATCGTTCCCAAAAAAACTAATGCGATAAGCAAAATCATTGTATGCCAAAAACACATCAATGGTATCCCCTTTGACTCTAAAATTTCCTCTGTTAAAGTCAGCCGTTGTTCGACTGTACAAACTATCAACTAAGCGGTGCAAAAGGGCATTTCGACTCATTTTCTCACCCTTACTCAATCGAATAATACTCTCTTCGTAATCGTTAGGATTACCCGCACCATAAATACAACTTACCGAAGCTACCACAACAATATCTCTTCTACCACTTAATAAAGTTGAAATAGTTTTTAACCTCATTTTTTCAATTTCTTGATTGATAGCTAAATCTTTTTCTATGTAAGTATTAGTTGTAGGAATGAAAGCTTCTGGTTGGTAATAATCGTAATAACTTACAAAATATTCAACATCATTGTTTGGAAAAAACTGCCTGAATTCACCATACAATTGCGCCACTAATGTTTTATTATGGCTTAAAATAAGTGTAGGCTTTTGTACCTTCTCTATTACATTGGCAATAGTAAAGGTTTTACCACTCCCTGTAACTCCCAAAAGTGTTTGGGATTTTACACCTGACTCCAAGCCTTGCACTAATTGTGAAATTGCGGTAGGTTGGTCGCCATTTGGCTCAAAAGGGGCTATTAATTGAAATCTTGACAAAGTTTCGCAAAGATAGTGTTGAATTGACTGATTTAATAAATCTATCTGTAATTAAAAGGTAAATATTATCTTTGTAATAATGAAAACCGACAGTAATTGGGATGAAATTTTAAAAGATATTTTTGAAATGCCCTTTTATAAGGAATTAGAACTTTTCTTGAATACAGAAATCGCAAATAAGCAAATTATTTACCCTCCATTTAATCAAATTTTCTCTGCATTTAAGGCCACTTCTTTAGAATCTGTTAAAGTTGTAATATTAGGTCAAGACCCATACCACGGAGAGGGACAGGCGCATGGTTTAGCTTTTAGTGTTAACAAAAACCACAAAATTCCACCTTCATTAAAAAACATATACAAGGAACTAGGAACGGACCTTGGCATTGAATCACCAACACATGGCAATTTAGAAACTTGGGCACACAATGGTGTACTGCTTTTAAATGCCACTTTGAGCGTAAGAGCGAATGAAGCCGGAAGCCATCAAAGGAAAGGGTGGGAAGAATTTACCGATTATGTTATCAAAAAAATTTCCGACTTGCAAAAAAACTGTGTCTTTATTTTATGGGGAAATTATGCCAAAAGCAAAAGTGTGTTAATTGATAGACACAAGCATTTAGTTCTTGAAGCGGCACACCCTTCGCCACTTTCAGCCCATCACGGTTTCTTTGGATGTAAGCACTTTTCTAAGTGTAATTCTTATCTTGTTGATAAAGGATTGCCCCCAATCGATTGGCAAATCAATTGAAAACATTAGTTTTGTAATTCATCAAGACCATTACACCTTCCAAAATTATGTCATACGAAACCGTTATATCTTTAGAACATGCTGATATTTTTCAGGAAAAAAATCTTGTTTTACATCAGGTTGATTTTAAACTAAACAAAGGTGAATTTGCTTATATTATTGGAAAAACAGGAAGTGGCAAAAGCTCTTTGTTAAAAACCCTTTACGGTGAATTAAAACTGGAATTAGGGAAAGGTGAAATTGCTGGTTTTGACTTAATCAAACTTAAAAGAAGACAAATCCCTAAATTGAGAAGACGATTGGGTATCATCTTTCAAGATTTTCAACTTTTAACAGACCGTAATGCCAAAGACAATTTACTTTTTGTGTTAAAAGCAACGGGATGGACCAATAAAATGGAAATGTTTAAGCGAGTGGGTGAAGTGCTTAAAATAGTGGGATTAGAAACCAAAGATTATAAAATGCCTCATCAGCTTAGCGGTGGGGAACAACAACGTTTGGTAATTGCCCGAGCTCTTTTAAACAAACCTGAAATTATATTGGCCGATGAGCCTACAGGAAATTTAGACCCTGAAATTTCTAACGATATTGTTTCTTTACTTCAACTCATTGCCAAAGAGGAAGGCACTGCTGTACTAATGGCAACCCACGAAATGCGTCTCTTGGAAGAATTCCCTGCTAGAGTGATTAAAGTGGAGCAAAATAAAGTGTACGACGACCCTAAATATTTAAATATAGCTTAAATAAGCGCTAGTATTGTTTGGGTATTGTATTCATTGTTAAAAGGCCCTTGCATTAATACCTTTTTTCTTTCTGCTATTGCATCTTCATCAAACTCTTTATTCCATAATAAATGGATTTCTTTAATCATTTCCTCGGCATTTTGAGTAACAATACAAGCTCGTTCCAAACCCGTGTTTTCTACCATTAACTTGTTGACCAAACAGAATTTACCAACAAACAAAGCATTCAATAATTTTAACTTGATACCTGTTCCCTGAAAAGTTGGCAATACATTAATATGTGCCTCCGATACTGCATTCATTATTTCTTCATTGTCCCAATTAGAAATTAATTGAATATGTGCATAGGGTTTACATGCATTGACAAGTTCGGGAGAAGGCTTATTCCCTGCAATAATAACTGGATAACTGATTTTTGAAAAAACCTGATTCACCAAAAAAAGTGCAGCATGATTGTTTTCGCCTACTGATAAATTTCCGTGATACAATAAATAACTGCCTTTACCCTCTTTGATATTGACAGAATCGTTGGCATGGAATGCAGGAACTAAAACTGAATGCTGGTAATTTTTTTGCAAATAATCATGGTCCGAAGGTGAAATTGCCAAAATCTGTTGGGCATGTTTCAATACCTTTTCGTACTGTTTCAATAGGTCAGACTCATTCCTGAAAAAATACTTTTTAAAGAAATTGGTTTCTATTAACTCCAAACTTTTGTAATAATCGTGTTCAACATTGTGATTACGAACTATTTTTATTCTATTTTTTAATTTTTTATGCGTTAAAAAATAGGTACAATGAATGCCTTCAAAAATAATGGGAAACGAATCCTTGCAAAGATTTTCCAGCAATTCATCATTACTACGGGTAGAAACAATATAGGGAACATTACCAATAAAAGGATTCTTATACTTAGAACGCTTGTAATAATAAACCTTATCGCACCATTCATTTAAAATAGCTTGCTGCTCTCTGCCATATTGAAAGCAATGTAAGGTAATAGAGACATTCAACTTTTTAAGCCATCTTAACTTGTGAAAAATATCAATAACACCTCCATAATCGGCTGGATAAGGCACATCAAAAGCAACAATATGTAAATGTTTCTGCATATACTTTAATTAAACGGCTCAAACAATTCTTTCAATCGAACAGACTCTTGATTCCAATTCAATTTTTCTGCGGCAAATAAAGCATTTTCTTTCAATTTATTGTAGTAAAATTCATCGGAATAACATTTCAAAAGGGTTTCTACTAATGCTTCTTTGGTATTCATAATGCAAATGCCACAACCATATTCAGTATTAAGGAATTCATATTCAGGTAAATGTGAGGAAATAGATGGAATACCCGCTTGGACATAATCGAAATATTTATTACTCAATGAATAATAATAACTAAGGCTTTGGGCATCCAACAAATTATAACCAACAAAACATTTTGCGCTTATTGTCTTAAGTTCATTAGGACTAAGTATCCCTTTAAATTCCACATTTGTTAGTTTTAATTTTTGTGCCAATTCTCTCAAAGTTGCACTTAAATCACCCTCGCCCACTAACAATAGTTTGAATTGAGGTAATTCTTTCATTGCCTCTATTAGCAATTCCAATTCCCTTCCTTTATTCAATGCCCCTTGGTAAATAATCGTAGGGCTATGGAATGGTTCAACTTTTGGTTCTTGATGATAAAAAGGCACATTTCTTATCACAGAAAATGCTTTTTTATAACGTAATTCAAGTGCCTTTGCCAATGAATCAGAAACTGTTATACATAACTTAGACCTTTTAACACCGGCAAGTGTTAAGCGGTGCCAAATCCATTTTTTAATTGACTTTCCTTGCAGTTCAGGCACCTCAGCAAAATACTCGTGCGCGTCGTACACCAATGGTTTACCCTTAATTACACTCAAACACAGCATCGCTGCCAAAGTATCCGAATCAACCGCATAAAAAATATCTATCTTTTTAAAAAGTAGTTTGAAAAACAACAGAACATTAAACCACAAATAGAACAAAATACCCGAATTAAATAATGGCTTAATGGCAAGTAAATCTATGTCTTTAAGTTCAGTGTTTTTAACAACATTTCCGTACTTAACAAACGGACGGTAAACTAGCAAAACATGAAAATTCATCTCTTTTAAAACAGAAGAAATACGTTGCATCCTCTGATCGGTGTAAAAATGACCCGTAATAGCTATTGCTATTGTTTTTTGCTGTTCCATTGTACCCAACCTTCCTTTGTTTTAATGATATATTGATAATCTTTGAGCCAACGCAATATTAAAACATAATTATCCAAATCGGTAATATTGGCCAATTTCATTAATTCATCTTCTTTAATATTGGGATTTGACAGGCAAATAGATTTGATAATTTCAATGGTTTTTTGTGACACAAAATGCTCATTTAAACTTCTTTTATGCCGTAAACAAACATCACAAATTCCACAATCTACAGATTTTTCCTCTCCAAAATATTGAACAATAATACTGGTTCTGCATTCATTATTATTGTCTATGTATTGGTTTACTGCCAATAACTTTTCCTGATATCTTTCTCTTAATTTATTTATTTTCTCACTTGACACATGAATACTTCTCAACCTATTTTCGAGTAATACCAATTGAGGCTGAGTGGTTTGAGGTATATAATCTATCAATTCAAGATCGTTGAATTTTAGCAATTGTTCTTTCAACCACGATTCACTTTTTTTGAGTCTACGGGCAATTTCTGATTCATAGATATTGGTATAAAAATCGAACAATCCGCCATAAGAACGCAGCAACATTTTAAAGATTACATCAACAGCAGTATGGTTTTGTTGCCATTCATTTAAGGTCTCATAGTCGCACAAAATTTTTAATCGCGAAGGCAAATAAATGGACTCTGTGGTTTGAAAATAAGCCTCGTTTTCTAGAATTTTAATGGCATTTAAAGTAAGCTGAGTCGATAATTTATTGGATGAACAAAAATCACTAATGTCAAAATCATAACTTATAAATTGACCTGAACCAACTGCAATTTTCAAATAATTGTGAATAGCTTCATACACCTGAATAATTTCCTCGGGCTTGGGATATTTTACTGCAATAGTGCGTGCATCCTCCAAGCGGTCCGACTCATGAAAAAGCAGTATGCAATAAGACAAATTTCCATCTCTCCCTGCCCTACCCGCCTCTTGGTAATAAGCCTCCAAGGTATCCGGTTTTTGTTCGTGAATCACAAATCTAACATCGGGTTTGTCTATACCCATACCAAAGGCATTGGTACAAACCATAATTCTGATGTGTCCTTGTTTCCATGCTTCTTGTTTTTTATTTCTGTCCAATGCAGGTAATCCAGCATGGTAGTAGTCGGTTTTCAGACCAATTTCATTCAAGTGCCTACTTATTTCTTCAGCTTTACGTCTCGACTTAACATACACAAGGCCAGAACCTGCTAATTTTTGAGCAATTTTAAGAATTTCTTGAAGCTTATTTTCTGTTTTACGAATCACATAGGACAGGTTCGACCTAACAAAACTTTGCACAAAAACTTGGGCCTGTTTCAACTCTAATTTTAAAGCTATGTCAGCCACTACATCTTTGGTTGCAGAAGCTGTTAAGGCAATAACCTTTAGCTGATTGAAACGACTTATAAATTCCGAAATTTCGAGATATGGCGGTCTAAAATCGTAACCCCATTGAGAAATACAATGGGCCTCATCTATTGCCAATAAAGACACTTTAATATTGACGGCATAATCTATAAAATGCTTGCTTTTGAGTCGCTCGGGTGACACATATAAAAACTTATATTTGCCATTGATACAGTTTTCGAGTTCAAACTCTATCTCCTTCCGTTTCATTCCGCTGTAAAGTGCAACAGCTTGAATGTCTCTCTTCATCAAATTTTCAACTTGGTCTTTCATTAGAGCGATAAGGGGTGTTACCACCACACAAACCCCTTCTAACATAAGAGCCGGAACTTGGAAACACAAGGATTTTCCTCCACCCGTAGGCAATAATGCTATCGTTGGCTTTCCATCCAAAACTGACTGAACGATGTCTTTTTGCAACGGCCTAAATTGGTCGTATCCAAAATACTGTTTCAGTGTTTGTTCGGAAGTCATTGTAAAATTTGCTCAAATTTAGTTTATTTTGCTAATCCTACAACACCGAGAAATACTAATAAATGGGAGAATTGTAAAAAGAAAAGTTAAATTATTGGCTTACTTTTTGAAATTTTAGAACATGGCCATCCAACTTAGCATAATAAACACCTGAATTTAACTGATTGATATTAAGTTCATTTAAACCCACATGCAAATCCGCTTGCAGTATCATTCTACCGAACACATCATAGACAATAAACGCTTGTTCACGGCCTGAAAAAACAAATAGTTTAGTTTGAGCTGGATTTGGAAATATTGAATTATTTAAAGTTGAATATTTCTTTACCGAACTATGGTCCTCTATTGTAATTACTATGTCTTTTGAATGAATACAATAATTTGAGTCCATTACTTCACATGATATTTTTACAGGTCCAATTACTCCCAATTCTTTGGCCTTGAAAACAGTACTTTGAGACTTTGATCCGTTACTCCATAAATAAGAATTAAATCTATTACTAACGGTTAGCTTCACTGTATCATCTATGTTATATAAAGTATCACCTAAAATAGAGAACTCTGGTGGTAATAAAGAAAAATACTGAATAGAATCTTGGTAAACACATTGGTTACTGTCTTTAATTGTTAGCTTAATATTGTCACCATTATTCATCACTAAAGATAGGATATTACTTTCATTAAATATTGGCTTTTGATTAAATATCCAATTGAAATAAAGCCCCAAATTTTGAGAAATTGCCGTAATTGTAGCAACACTGTCCTTACAGTTAGAATTTACCTCAAATTTGAATTGGGGATTTGTGTAAAAACTTAGTGGAATAGCTTTTTCGGAAAAACAACCATTGTGGTCATTTAAAACCACTTGAACTTTATTAAAACCATCAAAATTGGCAGTCAAACTATTCGATTGTTGAATAACAAGTGAATCATCTAAAAACCATTTATAAAACAAAGAAGTCCCTGTATTAAAGTTTGGAATAACGCGAATGGTAGAAATTGAATTAGGACAAAAAATACTGTCACTTAACTCAAACATTGGATTTTCGTAGTAATTCAAGTTGAGCGCTTTTTTGAAATAACAACCAAATGGCGATTTTACCTCTAAGCTTAATTGGTTTTCGTTTGAAAATTTCCAAATCAATGAATCTGATGTTTGGCCTGTACTATCAGCACCAAGCATCCATTTATATTCATAATTATTTCTTATAGAATCAATATACTTAGGAATAATCGTATACTTTTTATTGTTGCAAAAAATACTGTCAGAAATTTCAAATTGAGGTAATTGTATTGCTGAAATATTAACCGACTTTGTCATTTCACAATTCTTATGTTTTAACTTTACAACAAGGTGTTTAAAACTATCTATTGCTAATAAATATTGATTGTTTGCAACTTGAACGGATTGATTATTGACACTCCAAAAAATAGAATCATTCTGACCCTTCACCACATTAAGTAAACCTACATTCACCATTTGATTTTTGCAAATACTAGTATCCGAAATACTTAATTCTACATTATACTCAGATTTCAAGTCCAACTCAAATGTCTTTTTACAAAAACTATTTTCAACATTGAGTTTCACTTTACTAGTCAACTGATTGTTTTTTATCGTTATTGAGTTTGAACTGTCTGACAACAATTGCCCGGCAGGATACTCCCATTTCAACTTAGTATTGCTGTCATTAAAGGTGTTATTCCCAAGAACTATAGCATTATTTAAGCACAATGCAGTATCAGTTTGTTGGCTTTCTAACAAGTAAACAGGATTTAATTGAATGGTATCTAAAAAGTTATTTTCACATCCAAACGGATTATTTTTAACACTTAATCTAAGCGCATATCTTCCTGTTTTGGAGTAGGAAATAGTATCAGTATTTTTTGAACCTTTGAAACTGATAAAGGTATCAGACAGAAGTGTTAGTTGGTATTGATAATTTACGGTATTTGAAAACCGACTTGAGATAGAATCCTCAAAATGAATAATATATTGGTTACAACCTTTTAAATCTTTTGAAAAATTAGCAATACGTGGGTTAGGTAGAGACGTTACTACATATCCTCTTGAGATTTCACTGTGACAATTTCCATCATGGGCAATAAGTGCAAAATAATCTTGAGTAACTTTAACATTACTTGAAGAGGACAACTTTACTTGAGCCGTTTTCTCTCTCAATGTGTCATTTACAATCTTAAAGGATATGTTATTACTTGAGTTGTTCCAATCTAGTTTAATAGTATCAGAGGTATTATCATCTTTACTAGGTAAATTTAGTATCAAATCTAAGTCCTTACATTTTGAGTATCTATTGCTTGATGTAAAGTAAGGCGGACTATTAATTCCTAGGTCTCTAACATATAAGATATATTCTCTCATTACACTACCCAATAAAATAGGTTGATTGCTCGTTAAATCTTTTCTATACAAATGGCAAACTATAGTAAGAATTCCATTTTGATTGTTAACTGTTGGTGTGAATATAACATCTGAAGTTACATTATCGAAATAAAAACCACGTGGTGGTCGAGCGTTAGGTTGTGGTCTACAACTTGTACTTCCGGGAATTGCAGGGCAATATGGTGTAAAGTTAATGCTAGGTGGTGGATTATTAAAAAAATCCTCGTAAAAAAGAGGCATTTCGAGACTAAAACCTAATGAGTCATCCTCATTATCTTTAACGATTCCTGGATTATGAATATAGGCTTGATTAAGCGGCGTCATAAACTTAGGTCTTATATTAAATTGAGGCGATTTTATCTTTCCAAAAGAGTGACACAGATTGATAAAGCACTCGACTATCGACTTATTGGTATTGTAAAATTCCAATTCATTGTCAATGGGGACTTCTAACTTAAAACGAATTCCACAATTCCCATTAATAACAGTTTGATATTTGGCTAAACTTAGGTCAACAGTATCAATCCAAGTATGTTTTTCGAAGCCAAAATTCGAGTTTTTATTTTGAATGTTACATGGATTTCCACAAGAATCCGAAATGTTTTCTATAGAAATTCTCTTTAGATGAATGATTTCTTGATTATTTAAAACCTGAAGATACGCTTTTACACTAGTGAGTGAATCGGTATTGCATTTTCTAAATACATTAGCTGTTACAAGGTACTTTAATGAATCTAACTGCTCATAGAAAATTTCGGCACCAGCAGCTTTTTGTGCATTTAGTGCATTGTACAGAGAAATAGTTAGTAACAGAAAGAATAGTTTATACCTCATTTTTAAACAAGACAAGATGAAAAGTCAAATCGTTGTATAGAGGAATCCCTCTTATGCCGCTTTCGTATCCAAATCGGCCAATTTGCTCACTACCATGTCAGCGGTAATGGTTACTTCTTTGTCGCTTTTTGATGGCGCTTCATACATCACATCGAGCATTAATTTTTCGCAAATGGTTCTTAATCCTCTGGCGCCTAGTTTGAACTCAACCGCTTTGCTCACAATTAATTCAATGGCTTTTTTGTCGAAATGCAATTTAATACCTTCTATTTCCATCAATTTAACGTATTGTTTAATTAATGCGTTTTTCGGCTTAATTAAGATGTTTTTAAGTGCTTCCCTGTCCAGCGGTTGTAGGAAAGTAATCATTGGCATTCTTCCTATAATTTCGGGAATTAATCCAAAACTTCTTAAATCAGAAGGCGCAACTTGTTCTATTAATTCGAGTGAAGCATTGGATTGTTGTGCGCTATTAAAACCTATCGCATTGGTATTTAATCTTTTTGCAATTATCTTGTCAATACCACTGAAAGCACCTCCACAAATAAAGAGAATGTTTTTAGTGTCTATTTTTACAAATTTTTGGTCAGGATGTTTACGTCCCCCTTCAGGTGCAATGTTAGCGATAGTGCCTTCCAAAAGCTTCAGCAATCCTTGTTGAACACCTTCACCACTTACATCTCTACTGATAGAAGGATTATCACCTTTACGCGCTATTTTATCAATTTCATCAATATATACAATCCCTCTTTGAGTCGCATCGACATCGTAATCGCTGGCTTGGTATAATCTAGAAATAACACTTTCTACATCTTCGCCCACATATCCTGCTTCTGTTAATACAGTTGCATCGGCAATACAAAAGGGAACTTTCAGTATTTTGGCTAGGGTTCTAACCAATAATGTTTTTCCGGTACCTGTTTCACCAACCATCAAAACATTCGATTTTTCTATTTCTGTATCGTCATCCCCTGGGTAATTCAATAAACGCTTGTAATGGTTGTAAATAGATACAGAAAGTACTTTTTTGGCTTGTTCCTGACCAATTACATATTCATCCAAGTGCTTTTTGATATCAGCGGGTTTTAGTAAATTGATTTTAAAATCAGGGTCTGATTTTTTCTTTTTGTTTTGACCACCCAATTCAACCTCTACTATTTTTGAAGCTTGTTCCACACAAGCATCACAAATATTGGCCTCAATACCAGAAATCAACATGTTCGATTCCTCCTTAGGCTTGCCGCAGAAAGAACAGAAACTAGAGGTTTTTTTACTTGCCATTATTTTTTATTGATGTTTTTTGTCAAAACTTCATCCACCATACCATATGCTTTCGCTTCTTCTGAGGTCATCCAATAATCTCTATCACTGTCTTTTTCAACTTTCTCGAAGGGTTGACCACTGTGGTGTGCAATAATGTCGTACAATTCTTTTTTTAATTTAGAAATTTCGCGGTAGGTAATTTCAATTTCAGAGGCCTGCCCTTGCGCACCGCCTAGTGGTTGATGTATCATTACTCTACTGTGTTTCAAAGCAGTTCTTTTGCCATGAGCACCTGCACACATCAATACGGCACCCATACTTGCTGCCATTCCTGTACAGATTGTCGCTATGTCACTTGAAATATATTGCATGGTGTCATATATACCCAAACCAGCATACACACTTCCACCTGGGCTGTTTATGTAAATTTGAATATCTCTATTTGGATTAGTGCTTTCCAAAAACAACAACTGACCCATTACGATATTGGCAACTTCGTCATTGATTCCTACTCCTAGGAAAATGATTCTATCCATCATTAATCTTGAAAAAATATCCATTGCCGCAATGTTCAACGGTCTTTCTTCAATAATATTAGGGGTTAAATTAGTGATATTATGAGGAGTAGCGCTATGTATGTAACGGTCTACCATCAAACTGTTTAAACCTAAATGTTTAGTCGCGTATTTTTGAAATTCTTTACCTTGGTCCATAATATTATATTAAACAACAATATTAATGCAAATTTTGTTTTATGCCAAACTTACACTCTAGATTTTTACGAAGTAAAAGTGTAGATGTTAGTTGGGCTTATCCCGACCATTATTTTGTTTCAATATTTGCAGAATATTGATTTACAAAATATTAGTCGCTCATTTAAATTCAAAATTACCTAAACATCCCTAAAAATATGTTTTGCTAACTTTGTTAATATTCGTCATTTTATCGATAAACGGGTTTAGGATTATGCCAAACTTACACTCTAGATTTTTACGAAGTAAAAGTGTAGATGTTAGTTGGGCTTATCCCGACCATTATTTTGTTTCAATATTTGCAGAATATTGATTTACAAAATATTAGTCGCTCATTTAAATTCAAAATTACCTAAACATCCCTAAAAATATGTTTTGCTAACTTTGTTAATATTCGTCATTTTATCGATAAACGGGTTTAGGATTATGCCAAACTTACACTCTAGATTTTTACGAAGTAATTATTATTGATAAAACGCATTTCTTACTTCAAAAAAATATTCTATTAAAGGAAAGTCATCTTAACCTCGGGTAGAAATCAAAGATATAATAACTATAAGCCTATCCATCAATTTGGTTAGCAAGGTATTTTACAAACCAGTTAGGCACTTTTTCTGTATCTATTATTTTCACATCTACACCATCGGTTATCTCTGCTACTAATAAACTGGTTGTTGCCGAATTATCCCAAATATAAGCCAAATGGCATTTCTGCCTGTAATCTTTTTACTACGGTAGTTTTCCCAGAACCATTAGGCCCTGCAAAAACTCTCATTCGTTTCGCAACCATATTATTTAAGCTTAAAATTATTTTTTAATTTTACAGCAGGTTTTTCTATAGTTCTAATAAACTTTTTTTCTTCACCTGATTGAATTTGGTACAAGCTGCCATTTTCTTCTATATACATTGGCAAATTGGTTTGCATGGCTTTTTCATTTGCTTTATAAGTAGCTAATATTGCTGCACCAGCTAATGCACCAAGTGTTGCCCCATCTTCTCTGTTTTTTGATAGCAATGCACCTAAGGCTGCGCCAATTAAGCCGCCAGCTATGAGAGATTGTAATATTTCTTCATCGCTTTTCATATTGTAGAGTTAGTTTATTTCACTTCTTTAGTCAAAAAAAGTTAATTAAATCTAGTATTTCAGCACTTTGTATGTTTTATGTTCTCCCAACATATCAGTGATTTTTAAAAAATACAATCCATTAGAAAAGTTGGAAAAATCAATTATTTCATTAGATATATTTTTGTTAATAATCTGTCCAGATGAATTGTATAGTTCCATTTTGTAATTTACAAAATCAAAGTCTTTTATGGTGAGATAAGTTTGAACAGGATTTGGATAAAAATCAAAGTTTTCAAATGTAATTTTACTTAATGCCAAAGAATTTCCATTTTTATCTACAATTTTTATCGAGAAAGGTTTCAAAGCTGCTAACAAATTACCAGAGGAGTCAAAACCAACGTTTTTACAATACTGAGAAACACAAGAACTGTCATTTATGGTTAAACATAAATTGTAAACCCCTTGTCCTGTGTATGTGTGAGTTGGTGTTTTTGTAATAGTAGTATCGCCGTCTCCAAAATCCCATAAATAAGTTGAAGTTGTTGAGGCTGTTGAAAAATCTTGAATAATACCACTGTAATTCAAGGTTGTGTCAGGATAAACTTCAAAATAAGCTTCACACGTTTTATTGCTATCAACAACACAATACTGAAAAGATGTATCACAATCACTTATTTTAAGACATACTTGGTAAGCGCTTGTGTTTGTAAATGTACATTTCAAAGTATCCATATTTGTAAACGATGATTGTAAATTGTTGTTTACATACCACTTTCTAGTATAATTTTTAATATAATCTTCTTGGTTTTTGTTTGTGAAAACTGACTGAACATTGACTAAATTTCTTACTACATTTATTTCTTTGTTTACAACATAAGGGTTGTAATCAGTATAATATTCGGCATAAAAACCACTGTCTGTACCAATCGAATTTGTTTCAAAGGTTATATATATTTTTGATTGTGTAGACTTAAATGTCAGATTTTGTCCGTTATTAGCGTTTGTTATAACAGCTAAAATATTAGATGAAACAGTGTCTGAATCGTAAATTGTAATAAAATCACCTGCATCGGCTAATTTGATTTGTTTAAAATTTATCGTTATTTTTTTATTGTTAGATGGCAATATTTTTAAATTAGTTCTAGTTCCAGAACCTTGATTGTTAAAATAATCCATGTCTTTTTCTCCGATGCCCCCACCGTTGTCATAGATTTTTCCAAAGTTAAAGTCTGTGTAAGTGTATCCATATCCTAAAAAAGTACTCCTTGTATTTAATACATTAATAATGCCTTTTTTCACTACCGTTGAAGAACCATTTTGATTGCTTACTTTTAACGTGATTGTGTAACAACCTGAGTCAAAAAATTGCAATTCTGGGTTATGACTAAATTGATCTCTACCCAAAGCATTTGGATCAGCTTCTACAGACCCGTCATCTAAACGAGGCCCCGTTGAGTCATAATTACAATAATTAATATCCCAAAACCACGCATTTGGCGAATTGGTAGATAAATCAATTAATTGGATAACTTCATATATTTCAATTGTCTTCTTACAAACAATAAAATCTGCAACAGGGACTTGAGCTTTTGCTGAAGTTCCAATAAAAATAAATATTAAAAATAGACTAGTTTTAAAATAATTGTATAGCTTTCTTTTCATATTATTCTTTTAACAAAGGTAAGCAACACTTTAACGAAATAAATGTAATTGTTGATTACTAAAAAAATGTGACAAAAAAATGACGCTTAAAAAGTATAAAATTTACTTCTAAGCGTCATTAATTATTAGCAAATCTAAACAACAGTTAAATTAACTGATTTTAATTGCTGTATTCCCCAAACTTAGTGTTGGTGATTGTGTTCTTCTATTAATTTGTAAAATGCCTCAATAGTGATTGGTTTTTCATTCAACTTCACTGTGTTTCTGATGGCTACAAATACTTTACGTCTTAAGGCAATGTCATTCATTTGTTCAACAAATTCACGTTTTTTCAAACTGTCATCACTGAATTTTTTTACCAATTCGAAATCCGGATTTTGCAATCCATAATTTCTAAACATAGACAATGTGTATCCAATAGACGCTTCTTCAATGTCTTGCATTTCAACTTTTACATCAAACAATTGAGCTGCTTTTTCACGAATCAATACATCTTTTAATACCTTAGCTTCTTTGCTATAACGCTCGTCAATGTTTTGTTCGTTGTAATGCTCTTCTTTATTGTTAAGCAACCATCTTTTTAAGAAAGTATCAGGCAATTGGAATGAATGTTTTTCTTCCATCAAATGGCCTATCATGTGTTCCAAGTGGTGCTCACTCTCGCCTTTGTAATATGACTCTAAATTTTCTTTGATTTTAGTTCTGAAATCTTCTTCTGAAGTCACTACTCCCTCGCCCATTACTTTGTTAAACAAGTCTTGGTTTACTTCGGCCGCTTTTCTTCTCGAAATTTCAGTAACCACACATTTGAACATTGGTTTAATTTCCGCAACTGCCTCTTTGTCAATGCCTAATGATGAAGATATAACAGTAACATTGTCATTAAGTAATTCAAAAATATTAAGTGTTATTTCATCTCCTTTTTTTAAACCAATCAACGACGCTTTCAATGCTTCATTTTTTACCAATTCAGGCGTAAATGAAACATTTTTGTTAGCTAATCCATTTTCTCTAGGTGCATTGTTTTCGTCTAATTCTGTTAAATCTGCGTAAACAATGTCTTTTTCTTCTGAAACTTCTACAGGAGACATTTCGCCAAATCGCATGGTTAATGACTCAATTTCTTTGTCCACTTCTGCATCATCTACAGATATTACATAATAATCAACGGTGTCTTTGTCAGAAATATTAAATTCAAAACTAGGAGCTAACCCTAAATCAAATGCAAACGTAAAGTCTTGTTTGTTTTCTAAATCAACATCCGATTTTACAGAAGCACTTGGAAGTGGCTGAGCCAAAATATCAATATTGTTTTCTTTTAGGTAAGCGAACAGTTTTTGACTTGCAATCTTATTAATTTCTTCAGCCAAAATACTTTTACCGTACATGCTTTTAATCATTCCGATAGGTGCATGTCCGGGTCTAAACCCTTTGATAGACATTTGTTTTTGCGCTTTCTTTAATTCTTTTTCAACGGCATCACTATAATCTTCTTTGCCTAATGCAACAGTTAATGTAGCATGTAAATCGTCTGTTTTATTGAAATTTAATTCCATTTATTAAAAAGTATTGTTTAAAAAATAAGTTGATTTGATAACGTGATGATTAGAAAAAAAACAAACTGTTTTATGGCGGATTATCATGTTAAAAGGGCGTTATCTATTCCCAAACTCTTAAATAAAACTAATATTGTGCGGATGAAGGGACTCGAACCCCCACGCCTTTCGGCACCAGATCCTAAGTCTGGCACGGCTACCAATTACGCCACATCCGCATCAATTTTGATTTGTTTTAACTTTAAGAACGGGGTGCAAAGGTAAAGAAAAAAATAATTGAAAAAAATAATTAATTATTGAATCCTTCTTAAAAATGAAAAGTTTTGGCCAAAACAAGCTTTAATATGGTTTAAAATTCCCTGTTTTATTAAATAAACCTATTAAACCGAAATGAAGCATTTGCCCATTAATTTTTACTCCCAATAATAAAATAAGCAAATATGGCATGTTGTAAAATTGATTAAAAAAAATAATACATTTGCATACCCACGAAAATAGACCCAAATAAGAAAAAGTATGTCAGTTATCGGAACCATCATGAGTTGGTATTTTAAAAAAAAGGCATCTGCAATGGATGATATAATGACAAATGCCGCAGAAATACAAGACACTGTACTAAAAAGACTGATAGAAGATGCCCAACATACTGAGTGGGGTGTCACTCATGCATACAATACTATTTATTCGTACGCCGACTTTAAACAACGTTTTCCTATACAAGATTACGATTCACTAAAACCTTTTATTGAACGAATAATGAAAGGCGAAAGCAACGTATTGTGGCATGGTGAAACAACGTGGTTTGCCAAAAGCAGTGGTACCTCTAACGATAAAAGTAAATTTATCCCCGTAAGTTTTGAAACCCTTGAGGAGTGTCACTTTCAGGGAGGTAGAGATATCCTTTCATTTTACTGTGCTAATATGCCCGATTCGGATGTTTTTGATGGAAAAGGATTGCTGATAGGTGGCAGTCATAAAATTAATTCTTTAAATGAAAACTCATATTACGGCGACTTAAGTGCTGTACTAATGAATAATATGCCTACTTGGGCCAATTTGATGAAAACACCTGACAAATCTATTGCTTTAATGGACGATTGGGAGCTTAAATTGGATAAAATGGCTGAACAAGTTATCAATGAAAATGTTACTTCTATTTCCGGTGTGCCTACTTGGACAATGGTGTTGCTAGAAAAAATAATGGCCATGACTGGCAAAAAAGACATTTCAGAAGTGTGGCCTAATTTGCAATTGTATATTCATGGTGGGGTTAGTTTTACGCCTTATCGCGAACCATTTAAACAGTTGATAAGCGGTTCCAAAATGCGCTATTTGGAAACTTACAATGCAAGTGAAGGTTTTTTTGGAATACAGAATGATTTAAATGATGAAAACTTATTATTAATGCCAAATTATGGCATTTTTTATGAGTTTGTAAAAGTCAGTGATTTGGAACAAGCTTACCCTCCTACTTATTTACTTGGCGAAGTAGAAAAAGGAGTAAACTATGCCGTCATCATAAGCAACAGCAGTGGTTTGTGGCGTTACAAACTAGGCGATACAGTTTGTTTTAACTCTTTACAACCCTATAAGTTCAAAATTACTGGTCGCACCCAATTATACATCAATGCCTTTGGCGAAGAGGTGGTGATAGACAATGCTGAAAAAGCCATTGCCCATGCGTGTATTGTCACCAATAGTAAAGTCAAAGATTACACGGCTGCCCCAGTATTTTTAGACCACAAAGAGGAAGCGGGGCATGAGTGGCTGATTGAATTTGAAACAGCACCTGACAATATCAGTGATTTTACCTTGGCGCTCGACCAAAAACTAAAAGAACTAAACAGCGATTACGAAGCCAAAAGGCACAAAGACATAGCCTTAAAACTCCCTAAAGTTAAAGCCATGCCTCCCAACACGTTTTACAATTGGCTAAAAAATAAGGGCAAATTGGGTGGACAAAACAAAGTACCTCGCCTGTGCAATGACAGAAGAATTGTGGATGAGATATTGGGGCAAGGTTTAAATTAATTCGATATAAATTGACCCAATAACCTCATTAGGAAATCTACTGATGTTGCACATTGTAATAAAAAGATAAATTTTAACGATGCACAACAGAAAACCCAATAGAATGAGAGAATACGATTATTCGCAAGATAATTTGTATTTTGTTACATCCTGTGTCGAGAAACGGGTTTGTTGTTTTGGTGAAATCATTTCCGGAAAAATGGGTTTGAACGAATACGGAAAAATTGCAGAAAAACAATGGCATTGGTTAGGCGAACAATATCCGTATATTAAATTACACGAATTTGTGGTAATGCCCAATCATATCCACGGCATTATTGAAATAAATCGTTCCATCGTTGTTGTAGGGACAGGTCGCGACCTGTCGGTTAATGATGAATTTCGCGTTGATGTAGGGACAGGTCGCGACCTGTCCCTACATCACGACCTGTCCCAACAACAAAAAATCAAATCATTATCCGAATTGATGGGCGCATACAAAACCACCACATCAAAACAAATTCATTTAATTGGCAATAAAACATTTGCCTGGCAACGGTCGTTCCACGACCATATTATTCGTGATGAAAAATCATTTAACAGAATATCCAATTACATTTCCGATAATCCATCAAAATGGGATTTAGATCAATTTCATGTAAAACATTAGATAATGTATAAAAATTTCAAATCTTTAATTATTAGCAAAATATGGAATTGAAAATAAATCAGCAACCTAATTAACGTATTATTTTACAGCGGTTTAATTTTAGTTTCAAAATCTCTTTGTTACAGTTATAACAAAGCAAACACATTGTTTTATTTAAACCCAAATTTAATTTAAAATAGCAATTGTATCAAGGCTCTTCTAAATCAAAAAATCAATCAATGGCCTATTTAAATATTTATCAAAAAAAATCGTTAAATTCGCGCCAAAATATTCTATAAATAATGGCAATATCAATAAAAGTTCCTAGCCCAGGTGAATCTATCAATGAAGTAACGGTTTCTAAATGGTTAAAGCAAGTTGGCGATTATGTAAAACTAGACGAACCTTTGGTGGAACTCGAAAGTGAAAAAGCTACCTTTGAAGTAAATGCCGAAAAAGCAGGCGTTCTTACTAAACAACTCGCCAAAGAAGGTGATGAAATAAAAGTAGGTGACATCATTGTTGAAATTGATGATACAGCAAAAGCACCCGAAGGCGCTGCTGCCCCAAAAGCGGAAACTAAAAAAGAAGTTACTGCAGCACCTGTAGCAAAAGAAGAGAAAAAAGCCGAAGCACCAAAAGAAGCTGCTCCCGTATCAATGGATAGCGATGTTCATATTGCACCATTGGCTAAGGAATTGATGTTGGAACACGGCATTAAACCTATCCAAGTAAAAGGCAGCGGCCCAAATGGTAGAATTACAAGAACGGATGTTTTAGAAGCCATCGTTGCCAAGGGTGGAAGCGGTTCTTCTACCTCTAATAAATATAGCAATCCTTCTGGCGAACGCAACAAAAGGGTTGAAAAAATGAGCAATTTGCGCAAAACAGTTGCCAAAAGATTGGTGGCTGCCAAAAATGAAACGGCGATGTTAACGACTTTTAACGAAGTAAACATGAAGCCTATCATGGATTTGCGCGCCAAATACAAAGCAAGTTTCCAAGAGAAACACGAAGTGGGTTTAGGGTTTATGAGTTTCTTTACCCGCGCTTGTTGCATTGCCCTGCAAGATTGGCCTGCAGTCAATGCATTTATTGACGGTGATGCCATTCAGTTCAACGATTATTGCGACATTTCTATAGCGGTTTCTGGACCAAGAGGATTGGTTGTGCCTGTCATTAGAAATGCTGAAACCTTGTCATTAGCAGATATAGAAAAAGAAGTAAAACGATTGGCTGGAAAAGCACGTGACAATAAATTATCTCTTGAAGAAATGAGTGGTGGTACCTTTACCATTACCAATGGTGGTGTATTTGGCAGTATGATGAGTACTCCCATTGTTAACCCACCTCAATCTGCTATTTTAGGGATGCACAACATTGTGGAAAGACCGATGGTAGAAAATGGTCAAATTGTAATTCGTCCAATTATGTATGTGGCACTAAGTTACGACCACAGAATTATTGATGGCAGAGAAAGTGTAAGTTTCTTGGTAAGAGTTAAAAATTTATTAGAAAATCCTGAAATGTTGTTTGACGGTAAAACACCGGCTGAAAAAGTTTTAGGTTTATAATTTGATGAGCGATTTTTATCACCACCCCACTGCAATTATCGACGAGGGTTGTACCATTGGCGAAGGTAGCAAAATATGGCATTTCAGTCACATCATGCCCAATTGTGTATTAGGAAAAAACTGTAACATTGGTCAAAATGTGGTGATATCACCTGAAGTCGTTTTGGGCAATAATGTAAAGGTACAAAACAATGTCTCTATCTACACAGGTGTTACTTGTGAGGACGATGTTTTTTTGGGACCAAGCATGGTTTTTACCAATGTAATTAACCCCCGAAGTGCCGTAAACCGCAAGAATCAATACGCCCAAACCAAAGTTGGTAAAGGAGCAAGCATCGGTGCTAATGCTACCATTGTTTGTGGACACGATATTGGCGAATTTGCCTTTATTGGTGCTGGTGCTGTGGTAACCAAACATGTACCTGATTTTGCCTTAGTGGTTGGCAATCCAGCCCGACAAATGGGATGGATGAGTGAATTTGGACATCAGTTGAAGTTTGACGAAAACGGTAAAGCCACTTGTCCAGAAAGTGCACAAGTCTACGAATTGAAAGACGGAAAAGTAAAACGTATTTCATAAACAATAACAATGAAAACAATATTGGTAACGGGCGGATTAGGCTATATAGGTTCACACACGGTGGTAGAACTTATAAACAGTGGTTATGAGCCAATAATAGTTGACAATTTAAGTAACACCTCTATCGATGTACTCAATAGAATAGAGCAAATAAGTCACAAAAAATGTGTGTTTTATCAAATAGATGTATGTGATAAAGTGGCATTGAGTTCTGTATTTGAGAAACATCCCATTGACAGTATCATTCATTTTGCAGCCTTCAAAGCTGTGGGTGAATCGGTGGAACAACCCCTTAAATATTACCAAAATAACATTGGCGGTTTAATCACTTTGCTTGAAGTAATGCAAGAAAAAGGGATTAAAAACATTGTATTTAGTTCTTCATGTACTGTGTATGGTGAACCCGACAGCAGTCCTGTGAATGAATTATCGCCTATAAAAAAAGCAAGCTCACCTTATGGCAACACCAAACAAATAGGCGAAGAAATTTTAGCTGATTGTGGGTTTTTAAACTGTGTGGCATTGCGATATTTCAATCCAATTGGCGCTCATTCTACCGCATTAATTGGCGAATTACCATTAGGGGTTCCCAATAATTTAATGCCTTATATTACCCAAACTGCCATTGGCATCCGTGAGCAATTAACGGTTTTTGGCAATGATTACAACACCCCTGATGGCACTTGTATTAGAGACTACATTCATGTGGTAGATTTGGCAAATGCACATGTTAAGGCTTTGAAATTTATAGAAACCCATCCTTATAATTTATTTGATGTGTTTAATATTGGCACAGGTGAGGGTTATACTGTTTTAGACATTGTTAACATGTTTGAAAAAGAGAATAATATTACCTTAAAATACAAAATTGGGCCTAAACGTGCAGGCGATGTAGAAAAAGTATGGGCAGACAATAGCAAAGCCAAAACGCAACTACAATGGCAAGCCAATCACACCTTGGCAGACATGGTAAAATCTGCTTGGAAATGGCAATTGGCTTTACAAGAATCCAGATAATAGGGTTATAAGTTTAAAATATGTTAACGAAAACACGTTAATTAACAATATTTTTGTAACATGAATAATCAGTATGAAACTTTTTTGAAGCATGTGTATGAACATGGTACATTTAAGAGCGACCGCACAGGTACGGGCACAAAAAGTGTTTTTGGTTATCAAATGCGATTCAATTTACAGGAAGGATTTCCTTTGGTTACCACCAAAAAAGTACATTTAAAATCTATCATTCATGAGCTTTTATGGTTTTTAAAAGGTGACACCAATATTCAATATTTAAAAGAAAATGGGGTTTCTATTTGGGATGAATGGGCCGATGAAAATGGCAATTTGGGACCAGTGTATGGCAAGCAGTGGCGTAGTTGGGCCAGTCCAGATGGTGGAGTAATTGATCAAATTCAAGAATTGGTAAACACCATCAAAAATAATCCCGATAGCAGACGAATGATAGTTTCGGCTTGGAATCCTGCCGATTTGCCTAAAATGGCCTTGGCACCTTGTCATTGTTTGTTTCAATTTTACGTAGCCGATGGCAAATTATCTTGTCAATTGTACCAACGAAGTGCTGATATTTTCTTAGGAGTGCCTTTCAATATTGCCTCATACGCATTGCTTAACATGATGTTAGCGCAAGTATGTGGTTTACAGAATGGAGATTTTATTCACACCTTTGGCGATGCCCATGTTTATACTAACCATTTTGAGCAAGTTGAAACACAGTTAAGCAGAACACCCAATAACTACCCTACTATGAAAATCAATCCAGATGTAAAGTCAATCTTTGATTTTAAATTCGAGGATTTTACTTTAGAAAACTACAACGCACATCCGCCAATTAAAGCACCGGTAGCTGTCTAATTAAGTATATTTTTAAAGCATTAACTATTTATAAATATTGATTATCTTGCGCCTTTAAAATTGACTAAAGAAGTAAAATATAAAAAAAGAACCTCCTTTTGGCCTACTATCATCAGTATGTCCTTAGTTTTATTTATTGTGGGACTCTTAGGATTAGTATCTATCTATGCCAATCATCTTTCTTCTTTTTACCAAAAAAACTTTGAGGTATTTGTCTTTTTTGCAGCAGATGCTGACGATGAGATTGCTTTAAACGTTCAAAAACAAATCAATGGACTTCCTTTTGTGAACAAAACTACCTTTGTGGACAGAGAAGTAGCAGCACGCAAAGAAATTGCAAGAACGGGTGAAGATTTTATTAAAACATTAGGTTACAATCCCATTCCCCATTCTGTACAAATAAACATTAAGTCTGAATTTGCGGATGAACAAAAAATGGAAGTTGTAGAAAAACAGTTGCGCCTACTTCCTCAAGTGGATGATGTGGTGTTTGCCAAAGACGATTTGGGTAAAAACATATTGTCGCAAATCAATAAGAATTTCAATACCATTAAAACCATACTAATGGCACTGGCAGGGGTTTTGTTGTTTATATCACTCATCTTAATCAACAGCACGGTAAGAATTAACATGTTTGCTCGACGCTTTATTATTAAAAGCATGCAATATGTGGGTGCCTCAGATTGGTTTATTATCAAACCGTTTATTAAAATGTATTTGATATATGCCTTAGTATCTACGTTAATAGCCTTGGGATTGCTTTTTAGTTTGGTGTATGTAGCCGAAACCAATTTGCAATTCAACAATTGGCAACTGTTTATACAACAATACCTTCTACTAAGTTCAGTATTATTGGGATTGGCAGTTGTTATCTCATTAGTAAGTGTATATTTCTCAACCAAACGATATTTAAAATTAAAAATTGACCAACTTTATTAATTATGGCAAAAGCAAAAACTCCGCTTAATAAAACAGCAAGCAAAAAAACAAACAATACCTTTATGGTATTTAAGAAACAAAACTACATTTTATTGTTGTTGAGTATTCTTGTTATAGTAATTGGATTTATGATTATGGGCAGTGGCAAAGATTTACCATTCGACCATCCCAGAAAAATAACCATTGCGCCTTTAGTGGTTTTACTTGGTTTTGCACTTGGTGTTGTTTCTATCCTTTACACACCCAAAGAAAACAGTCCTAAAGAGGAAGAATAAGCACATCAATGGATCTTATACAAGCCATTATTATTGCGATAATAGAGGGCATAACTGAGTTTTTGCCAGTTTCATCCACTGGTCACATGATTTTGGCCTCTTCTTTAATGGAACTTCACGAAGATGAGTTTGTTAAAACCTTTGAAATTGCCATTCAAATAGGGGCAATACTATCAGTACTAACGCTTTACTACAAACGCTTCTTGGTAAGCTTAGACATTTACTACAAGTTATTTGTTGCATTCATTCCAACGGGAATAGTTGGTTTTTTTGCCTACAAAACCATTAAGATGTATTTATTTAATCCTTTGGTTGTAAGTTTAATGCTTATCATTGGAGGTATTGTATTAATTATACTTGACAAATGGAGCGAAAAACCTTCTCACAAATATAAAGACATTAACGATGTGTCAATTCTAGATGCATTCAAAATAGGATGTGCACAGTGCCTTTCTATGGTTCCGGGAGTATCCAGAGCAGCCGCAACAATATTCGGTGGCATTGGCATAGGGTTTAACAGAAAGCAAGCCGCAGAATTTTCATTTTTACTCGCCATACCAACGATGTTTGCCGCCACGGGGTACGACTTACTAAAATCATCTACCGACTTTACCTCTAATCAAGTTTTTTTACTTTCAGTGGGATTGATAGTGGCCTTTGTAACAGCTCTACTAGCTGTTAAGTTTTTCATTCTGCTATTGAGCAAATATGGTTTCAAGCATTTTGGTTACTACAGAATTGCATTAGGTGTATTGTTTTTGGTGTTGGCCAAAACAATGGGATTGGCAATGTAACTATTAATCATTTTTAGGAAAAACAGACGCTAAATGCGTTTTCAAAAAAGGTAAAACAATATCAACTTGATAAAATATCGGATAATTTACTAAGTGGTATTGGTAAAATATCAATTTATAGTAAATATAAAATAAGTTCCAGAGAGTGAATTTTTATTAAACAATAATAAAGTATATTCTTTAAAAGCTAAAAAGAATGACTCATTTTTAAACAAAGAAAAAGTTACTATATTACTTTACCTAGTTATTTGCCTTGAATACCATTAGTATCTTATCGGCGTTAATGTATAGCCTTGTTGTCTTAATAAATTAATTAAGCCCTTATTGCCTCCCAAGTGGCCTGCACCAACGGCTACAAAAAAAGAGGTTTGTTGGAACTGTGGACTTAAATATTCTACCCATTTTATGTTTCTTTGGTCGAGCAATTCGTTTTGAAAGAAATTCATTTCGGGAGATACTTTTAATGCATAATCGTATAAAGCTTTCCCATTTTGCTTAGCATAAATACTTAACATTTCCTTTAATTCCGCTTGTGCCTTGTCAGGGTTATGACACAAATCCATTAACCATTTGTTTTGGACACTGTCAGGTACACTTTTTAACAAACTGTCTTGAAATCCAATGGTCTCTAATCCCATTGACTTAATTTGATATTTCTTAGATAAGTCGGCAATAAAAAAATCAATAGGTAATGCGTAACAACCCACAAATGATGGGCTCATCATAATGGTTGTCATCAAATTTTGAGGTGATTTATTCAATAAATTCTCAATAGAATCTTTTAATATTTGACGACATGTTTGGTCTACAATTTTAAGCTGTTCCGCAGTCAACACCTCATTCAAAGGACGTTCTGGTATTTCCATCGCCATTTTAAACATGGTCATTAACACCTTAATATCATTTAAATTGAGTTCCATTGCTACCAAATCAGTTTCTTGAATTGTTTTGTTGATAGTAGGATTGTCTACTTCATCTTTGGTACAATACAAATGAATAGTTCCAAATAAATAAGAGGGTTTGGTAATCTCTTTCCCTGACACTTTCCACAAGAGGGCATCCTCTTCTTGTGTTAAATCTTGCGCAGTAGCAATGCTAGAATTAACAAATAATAAGAAAGTAATTACTACAAATTTAGTCAGGGTTGCTATTGTTTTCAGGTTCATTGTGTATGGTTTCATCGGGAGCAATTTCATCATTGTAAGCCATGGTGTTTTCGGTAACCGTTGGTTTGTTGTCTTGACCTTCTAGTTGTTTTTTGAAAAAACGTTTTTGAAACACTAAAATAGAAATTATACCGATACTGATGGCGGTGTCTGCCAAGTTAAAAACAGGACTAAAGAAAATAAATTCTTGACCAGCATTTATGGGCGACCATTCAGGGTAATGGGTATGAATAACAGGGAAATAAAGCATATCAACAACCCTGCCTTGCAACCACAAACCTGTGTATTCGTTCATGTGTTGGTATATAACGCCGTAGAATACAGAATCAATAATATTTCCGATGGCACCCCCTAAAATAAGAGCGATACAAACTAAAAACCAAAAGTTAGCATTTTTCTTGATATTGGTGTACAAAAACCAAATTCCAAAAGAGGAAACTACAATTCTAAGTATAGTAAGGATGTATTTTCCGACAACGCCAAAAAACTCCATACCAAAAGCCATTCCGTTGTTTTCGGTAAAATGAAACAAGAACCAATCGCCAATAATAGAGCGTTCGGTATGTAAAATCATGTTGTTTTTTACCCAATACTTTAGTACCTGATCCACAATAACCACAAAAGCCAATAGGACAAAAGGAACAACCCATTTGCTTTTGCTTGGAATTTCTGTATCGGTGTTTACCGAAGAGAGATGCTGTTCAGTCACTTGTTTTACTTATACTGTTTTAGTTTAGCTTCCATGCTCAAAGTAGCGTGAGGCACTGCCAATAATCTTTCCTTTTGGATCAATTTTCCAGTCACTCTACATACTCCATAAGTTTTGTTTTCGATACGTATTAATGCCGCATTCAAATTATCAATAAATTTTTTCTGACGAGCAGCCAATTGATTTAAATTCTCTTTTTCAAAAGTACTAGCACCATCGTCTAAAGTAAGATACTGATTGGAAGTATTACCATCCCCATTTTCATTTGGATTTTGCAATGATTTTTGCATTTTGCCAAACTCATCTTTAGCAACATCCAATTTACTCATTATCAACTGCTTGAACTCTAATAAGTCCGCATCGCTGTAACGGGTTTTTTCTTTTTCTTCTGTTTTTTTCTTAGCCATTTTTTTCTAATTTAATTAAACAAATTACACCTTCTATGTCTATTTTTTCTGCTTCTAATAAAGTTTCGGAATATACAATATTGTCTGCTAAAATTTCAGCGCAAATATAATCTTTAAAATAAACTATTGCTGCATTAATTTCTTGGTTACAATTCACTGTCACTATGATGCGGTCCATTACATCCAAACCACTCTCTTTTCTTATGTTTTGAACTCTATTGATAAATTCTCTTGCCAAGCCTTCTTTCCTTAATTCTTCACTAATTTGAATATCTAAAGCCACTGTTAATTTACCATCAACTGCCACTAACCAACCCGGCATGTCTTTGGAAAGTATCTCCACATCCTCTTTTAACAACTTAAATTGAACCGAACCTAAATCAATGGTATAGAAACCTTCTTTTTCCAATTCATTGATTTGTGAATGACTCATATTTTGAATAGCTGCTGACAAGGCTTTCATATTGGCACCAATCTTTGGTCCTAACGCTTTAAAGTTTGGTTTTATTGCTTTTACAATCAAATCATTGTCGGCTTCAATAAACTCCAAATGCTTTACATTAACCTCTGACAAAACCAATTCTTTGATATGTTCCAACTGTTGCTTAAAGGTTGGATCCAATACTGGAACCATGATTTTTTGAAGTGGTTGTCTTACTCTGATGTTTTGTTTTTTTCTTAAACTCAATACCAAGCTGCTTAAATCTTGTGCCAACTGCATGGTAGTTTCTAGATTTTTATTGATATAGGCCTCTTGTACTTTAGGCATTTCGGTTAAATGAACCGAAGAAACAACCGTATTTAATTTCAAACTTTTGAACAACCATTCTGAGAAAAAGGGAGCAAATGGACTCGTAAGTTCAGTCACTGTTTTAAGACAAACATACAGGGAATCGTATGCAGATTGCTTGTCGGCATTCATTACACCTTTCCAAAAACGGCGTCTTGACAATCGCACATACCAATTGCTCAAATCATCACACACAAAGGTTTCTATAGCCCTAACCGCTGGAGTAGGATCATAATCGTCCATGTGTGAACTTACGGTATTAATTAATGTGTTTAATTTGGACAATATCCATTGGTCGAGCTCGCTAAGCAAACTAAAGTCTTGGCGTTTGGACTCATCAAAAACATAGGCATCAATGTTGGCATAAATAGCAAAGAAAGAGTATGTATTGTACAAGGTGCCAAAAAACTTGCGTTGGGTTTCACCAATTCCCTCTAAGTCAAATTTCAAATTATCCCAAGGGTCACTATTGGTTATCATATACCATCGAGTGGCATCTGCACCATATTTATCTATTGTTGTAAATGGATCAATGGCATTGCCTAAGCGTTTGCTCATTTTATTGCCATTTTTGTCTAACACCAAACCATTGGCTATTACATTTTTGTAAGCCACACTGTCGAACAACATGGCTGCGATAGCGTGTAGGGTAAAAAACCAACCACGTGTTTGATCCACCCCTTCAGCAATAAAATCGGCAGGAAAAGTTTGGTTCCAATTGTCTTTGTTTTTCAATCCCCATTGGGCAAAAGGCATAGCACCACTGTCAAACCAAACATCTATCAAATCGCTCTCCCTTTTCATCGGTTTGCACGAAGTAGAAACCAACACTAAATCATCAACAAAAGGTTTGTGTAAGTCTATATTTTCATCTTGAATGATTTGGTTTAACCCAAGCACCTGATTAGCTTTCAGAACTTCAGCTTTCAATTCATCAACCGAACCAATACATATTTCTTCTACCGACCCATCGGTACCATCTTCGGTTCTCCAAATAGGCAGCGGTGTTCCCCAATAGCGGCTTCTGCTCAAATTCCAATCAACTAAATTTTCGAGCCAATTACCGAAACGACCCTCGCCTGTTGACTGAGGTTTCCAATTGATGGTTTTGTTTAACTCCACCATTCTCCCCTTTATAGCGGTGGTTTTAATAAACCAACTTTCCATAGGATAGTATAAAATAGGTTTGTCTGTACGCCAGCAATGCGGGTAAGTGTGAACATATTTTTCAACCTTAAAGGCTCTGTTTTGTTCTTTTAACCAAATGGCCAATTCCACATCAACAGATTTTTCAGGTGCTTGACCGTCAGGATAATACTCGTTTTTAACAAATTTACCAGCAAAGTCATTGTTTACCTGTTGAATAAATTTACCTTGATGATTTACCAATGGAATGGCTTTTTTATTTTCATCTAAAATAAGCATAGCCGGCACTCCATGTTGCTTGGCTACTCGGGCATCGTCTGCACCAAAAGTTGGGGCCGTGTGTACAATACCTGTTCCATCTTCGGTGGTTACAAAATCACCATCAATAACCACAAAAGCTTTTTCGGGATTTTCGTGTGGCGTTGTCCATTTGAACAATTGTTCATATCGGGTGCCTACAAGGGCTTTGCCTTTGTATTCCGCGATTATTTGAAAAGGAATTTCTTTGGTTTCTTTGTTATAATTTTCAAAAAGGGCACTGTCACTGGTTTCTATATATTTTTTTCCAAACTGTTTGGCTACTAAATTTTTGGCTAATATCACTTGAACGGGTTCAAACGTATATTGATTAAAGGTTTTTACTAAAACATAATCAATTTTGGGACCCACGGTTAAAGCAGTATTAGAGGGCAAAGTCCACGGTGTAGTAGTCCAAGCCAAGAAATAAACATCGCCTTCTATTTGACTTAAAAGGGCATTCGAATACTTGTGTGCCAAAAACTGAGCAACAACAGTGGTATCAGTAACATCCTTGTATGTACCTGGCTGGTTTAACTCGTGTGAGGACAAGCCTGTTCCAGCTGCAGGACTGAAGGGTTGAATTGTGTAACCTTTGTATAAATAATCTTTCTTGTGAAGCTCTTTCAACAAATACCAAAGCGTTTCAATGTATTCATTTTCGTATGTAATATAAGGATTATCTAGGTCGACCCAATAACCCATTTTGATGGTTAATTCGTCCCACTTGTCCTTGAAGAGCATTACATCTTTTCTGCATTCGGCATTGTATTCAGCAACACTTATTTTTTTACCAATATCTTCCTTCGTAATTCCCAAGCGTTTTTCCACTTGAAGTTCTATTGGCAAACCGTGCGTATCCCAACCGCCTTTTCTATTAACCTGAAAACCTTGGAGTGTTTTGTATCTACAAAAAATATCTTTGATAGCACGCGCCATAACGTGGTGAATCCCCGGCATACCATTGGCGCTAGGTGGCCCTTCAAAAAACACAAATGGTGTTTTTCCTTCTCTACTTGAAACACTTTGTTCGAAAGTATGTTCCAAATTCCATTGCTCAAGAACTTCCGTTTCTATCTGTGGCCAATTTACTTGTTTGAGTGTACGATACATGCTTTAATAAAGTGTGCAAAGGTAAGAAAAAAGGTGCAATGTATTTTGATTGCAATGTCCATGCTTTTCAAAAAAAAAGGAATTATTCGACTTTTTTGGATATTATTGCATTAATGAAATCACTTTTAACACTTTTTTTGGTAATCCTTTTGTTTGCAAGTTGTAAAAAAGAAGAATTTAATACCCCAATAAATATTTCTTTAAACTCAGGCATTCGGATTCTTAAAACTTCGCCAACTCGGGTATTAATTACCAGTTACAGTATAGACATGAACAAGGAGTATAAAAAAGTAATTCACACTCTTTATACCGACTCCTTTGGTCGCTATTCAAATGCCATTAAAGTCAAAAAACCGGGAAATAAGGAGTATTATAAAATTGAGTTAGAGGAAAATATGTGGATACTCCCCAATTCAGGACCTCAAGCATTTACGGCTGGTTTTGAAAATAATATTGACTTTAGAATTATCCCCAAATGGTTGGTGCAAATCCGACTAAAAGACAGTTCGGGACTATACAAACCTGAACAGTTGTTGAGCACTCACAATTTATCTAGCAACTATGCCGGCATATTGTATAACATCGACTCTTTTCCTGAGTTTTCTACACAAAATTATATCGTTACAGCTCCCTCAGATTCTTACATCACAGTCACGTTGTCTCTTAGAAAAAGATTGAATAATCAATTGGAAACAAGACAATTTAAATACAATGCAAACAACAGCAATACGATATGGATAACTTTATAAAACCTCAACTGATTGTATTGTTTTGTTTATTGCTTTCAAACTCAGCCATGTCGGAAACGGTGGTAAGCACAAAAGATACTGGTATTCGCAAAGAGAATCCTCCTTTCAAATTTCAAAGTCAATTAGAGTTTTCGGGGGGATATTCTACAAGAAGATATGCGAATTGGAACTTCAGAACAATCAATGGCGTCTCACTAGGAAAGGGCGCTTTTGCAGGAATAGGTTTTGGTTTACTGAGTTTCCGTGACCAAGCTACTTTTTTGTTTACTAACTACACTTATGTACCTGTTTTTGCTAGGGTTTCTATCAAACCACTGAAAAACGATAGGGTATTTTTATTTTCAGACCTAGGAACACAATTTAAAGGACCAAATAATTTGGGAAATTATCAATTAAAAAGCGACCCTACTATTTTCAAACCTCTGTTTTGGCGAATAGGAACTGGAACTGAATTAAAATCGAAACACAACACTTATTACATGGCTTTGTCTTACAAATACAACGAAGCACGCTATTTTTACCGCTCGTTTCGCTATGGTGGTTACTCCATTTCTGATTGGTACCGTTCGCACACCGTAGAACTGACCGTTGGAATCAGACTAAAATAAAACAACAGAAATTAACAAATACTAAAAATATGAATAATAAAATCGCAAAAATCGTTTTACATCTTTTATTGATTTCCATAGGTACGCTTGTTTTTTACGCAATATTTACCTTGGCAAAACAAGTTGATGAAATGTCAAAACTTAAGGCTTTTCTTTTGTCATTGATTTGTTCACTACTTACTGTTTTTGTAAGAACTGAACAAATTGTAAATCTGTTTAAGAAGAAAAAATTAGAATAGATTTATAGAGAGATTCCAATTCTGTTGGAACGGTTTATTCACATTAATTACTTGAATTCGAAATTCAAAGTTACTTTGCGAAAGAAGAATGATTTTAATAACAGACTAGAATCCAAAAACATCCAAAAACTCTTTATCTTCGGGTTTGGTATTCGATGAAAAGTAGTGTAACAACTTACCTTCGGGACTGATTACGAACTTATTAAAATTCCATTTAACTTCAAAATCACCTGCACCATTCAAAGCTTGTTTGGTAAGCCAAGCGTACAATGGATGTTGTCCACTTCCCTTAACTTCTATTTTTTCGGTCATTGGGAATGTTACGCCATAGTTCTTTTGACAAAATGCACCAATTTGTTCCGCTGTACCTGACTCTTGATTGGCAAATTGATTACATGGTGTACCTATTACAATCACATTGCTGTCTTTGTATTTACTATAGAAATTTTGAAGGTTTTCATATTGGTAAGTATAGCCACAAGCACTCGCTGTATTGACTACCACAACATACTTTCCTTTGAAATCAGCAAAATTGATGGTGCTTTGTCCGTCTAAACTTTTCAGACTGACATCATAGATAGATTGTGTTGGTGTTACTTGGTTGGCTTGTTCTACTTTTTTAGATTTGCCAACAAAACACGAGGTTAAGAAACTTAATAATCCCATAATAATAATACTGTTTTTCATAATGTATAAACAATTTTGCAATAATAGTGTTTTAAATTTGTACTTTAATTTTGGAAACAACACAAAACCCTAACGACCCTTTCAAAAAGGATGCTTTATACCAAGGACAGGATAAGTTTTCTCCTATTCCTTTAACGGTTTCGTCGCCCAAAATAAACCCTATAGACAAGCGTTTGGTTAAGGCTACTGCCTTTGAAACCATGCAATATCAGGCCAATCAGCAAATTTCAATCATCAAGCAGCAAGCCGAATTGTTGATGGAACAAGCCAGAAAAATTGAAGAAAGAATGGAAATTTCCAGAAAGATTTATGAAGCTGACCTCAATTTTGAACCTGTTATTGGCACCACTTACCATGTTTACGAAAAAAACGGAAGAACGGTATTATCACTTGTTGCCCCGAATGAATGGGGTAAAAAAATGCCTTTCGACCACCATGTTTGTTCAGCTACATTGCTAGGTGACAAAAGTTGGGACTTAGTAAAATAGGCCTCAATAGCACCCAAAAACTGACTAATATCAGTGTAAATAACTGATTACATTACACTTCACACTTTTTTTTGTCGTTTACCTTTGTATCATGAAAATCGAAGTAAACACCAATATGGCAATCAAAGACCTCAAAAAACAATTTCACGATTATTTTGAGTTCTTAAAGATTGAGTTTTTTTCAAAAAAACACGGCTATGAGGAATCTTCAAACAAGAAGAATATATACGAAGCGAATACGCTATTAAAGTCCATTAGCAACCAAATTAAAGACCTTGTTATTGAATTTGACGAACATACAACTGTTCAGGCTTTTGAAAAAAAATTATATAATACATTAGGATTAAATGTTCAAGTATTCCGCAAATCGGGACAGGTTTACATTGAAACCTCATTAACAGATGCTTGGACACTGAGCCATCAGAACAGCGAAGGAAAACTGATGTCTGAATTGGATGTCATAGAACCTACTAACGCCCTTGACAGAGATATTTGGGAATAAACGCCCACAAATTCATCACTATAGAACCTAATTAAAGTCTAGTAAATATTTTACTAGACTTTTTTTTGTGGGTGATTTTCTCACCATTTACCTTTTAGTTTCTTATTCCCTTTATCATTTAAAAGGCAAAACCTATAAAACAAAAAAAAGGCTGTCCGTGGGACAGCCTTTTTAGTATAAGATTAATTGAAATTAGTATTTCAATTGGAAGTAAACTCTTCTGTTTTTAGCTTTACCGTCTTTGGTTTTGTTGTCTGCAATTGGTTTGGTGTCGCCATAACCGTTTGCAACCAATCTTGAAGGTTTGATACCTTTGTTGATTAAGTAAGCCATAACCGCATCCGCACGTTTTTGTGACAATTCAAGGTTTTTAGCTGGGTCACCAACATTGTCTGTATGACCTTCAATATAAACTGAAGCTTCAGGGAATTCGTTTAAGATACCTGCTAATATGTCTAAGTTAACAAATGAAGTTGCTAAAATTACATCAGAACCAGTTTCGAAATAGATACCTTTCGCAGCTAAGGCAATTTTTTCAACTACTTCTTTTTTAATTTCTGGGCAACCTTTGTTAGAAGCAGGACCTGCAACTGCAGGACATACGTCTTTGTTATCAAACACACCATCACCATCAGTATCAGGACATCCTTCTGAATCAGCAGGACCTGGCTTACTTGGACATTTGTCTTTTCTATCTTCAACACCATCACCATCAGTATCTGGGCAACCGTTGAATTGTTTTAATCCTTTTTGAGTTGGACATGCATCATCCATATCAATGATACCGTCACCATCTGAATCAGGGCAACCTTGGTTTTCGATTGGACCAGCATTTTTAGGACATTTGTCTTTAGAATCGACAATACCATCTTTGTCAGTGTCAGGGCAACCGTTGAATTTACGAGGACCGAATTGGAAAGGACAAGAATCTTGGTAATCAGGAATAGTGTCCAAATCAGAATCTTTAGGACAACCTTCGTCATTAACAGGAAGTTCCCAAGGTTGAGTTTTTGGACATTTATCCAATTGATCAGGCACACCATCTTTGTCTTTGTCTTTTTGTTTAGACCCGCCAGACATTGAAGACTCACCGTAAGGGATATTAAAGAATACACCTAAAGAGTGGTAAGCAAACATGTCATTGTTTTTGTTACGGGTGTGAACCATGTATCTGTATGGAGAACCATCCCAAATATCATTAAAGGTGTAATTAAACATTGATTGCAATCTGATACCAAACGATTCCGTTGGCATAAATTGGAATCCAAACCCAGAAGCGACGTTACCAGCAGCACCTGTATAGGCTGTAGGGTGACGACTTACTTTGGTGTGCATGTATAAACCACCTGCACCTAACATAATGTAAGGTGTAAATTTTTTGTCTTTCAAGAATTTGAATCTGAAACCACCATTAACAGTAGCATAATTCATTCTGAATGATTGGAATTCAATTTCAGGATCAACATATTGTAATTTTGTTTGAAACCCAACATCACCACCTGAACCAAACAAACAAATATCAATGTTTGGTGTTAAATAGTAACCTATTGAATAACCAACCCCTTGGTAGTTAGGTTTTCTAGCGAAAAACAAAGCTGAACCCAAGTCACCTTGGTATTCATTTAGTCCGCCGGAAACCTCAAATCCTAATCTGCGTTCAGCAGATTGTGAGAAACCGTATTGAAAAGTCAATACCGTTAGAGCAATAATTAGTAATTTTTTCTTTATCATAAGCTGCAAATTTTTGTTATTTGAACTGAATAACCGGACAAATATATAAAAAGGTTTTGCTTTAAAAAGAATTTTTTATAAAAAAATTAATTTTTTATGTTTAAAAGGTTACCATTTTGGGTAATAATGTAATGTTTTAGACCAAAATTTGCCGGTCCACTGAAAACTTCTCCGTCTGTTGAGAATCTCGAATCGCAACATTTATTAAAATTTCCATTGCTAGTTTCGCCACATCGGAACAAAAATAATGAACTATCCATCTCTATTTGTGAACATGCATTTCGTGGTTGGTAAGGACAAGTTCGTTCAAAAGCATAGTATCGGTTGTCAAAATGATGAACAACTACTACCCCTCTTAATCCTCCCGATTCGTACACGAACTGTCCTGTTTGTAACAGTTTTTCGTACTGAGGAAGGGCTAAATTAATGGTAATATTAACCGGAACGTCATCTATTGGCTCGGGATTCGGTTGATTTTTCTCACAAGCGCTGACTACAAGCAGCAAAAAAATGAAAATGATTGATTTATTCATACTTATAAAAGCCTTCTTTGGTTTTTCTTCCATGTAAACCTGCATCTACTTTTTGTTTTTGAATTCTACTCGGTCTGAATCGCGGTTCATGGTTAAACAATTGGTATTGACTCTCGGTTACCGAATAATTGGTGTCAACTCCTATTAAATCCATCAAACTAAAAGGCCCCATTTTAAAACCTGACGATGCCATTATTTTATCAATCGTTTCAAAATCCGAAACCCCCTCTTCTACCAACTTTAAGGATTCTACATAAAACAAGCGAGCAACTCTGTTCACAATAAATCCGGGTGCATCGGCTGCCAATACGCCTGTTTTTTTAAGAGATGCCACAAATTTCTGAGCCACTTCTATTACCGAAGCCTCTGTTTTAGCCCCTTTAATAATCTCCACTAACTTCATGATTTGTGCTGGATTAAAAAAATGAATCCCTAACACCAAATGAGGTAAACTTAATGAAGCTGCTATTTTAGTAATAGGAATTGATGAGGTATTACTGGCATATAAACACGCTGTTCCATTTATTTCTATTAACTTTTTAAACAAATTAACTTTAGGTTCCAATTGTTCAATAATTGCTTCAACGACTAAGTCAACCTTTAAATCATATATATCTGTCGTTGTTTTTATTCTTGAGAGACATTGCTGAAGTTCTTCTTCATTTATTTTTCCTAAACTTACTAATTTCGAAAAAGATTGTGAAAGTTGAGCATTTGCTTTGTCTAACACCGACTGATTTAAATCGAACAACACAACATCGTATGCTGCTTGTGAACACACTTGCGCTATGCCAATTCCCATGGTTCCCGCACCTGCTATTCCTATTTTTCTTATTTGTCTTTCTTCTTGCATTGTTATTTTCTGATTAACCATGTTTCAGGATTTTGTTTGTCTTGATTGTACCAAATCTCGAAATGTATTTCCGATGCCCCCTCTTCGCCCTCTGCAACGGTACCTATGGCTTGTTTTAAAGCCAATTCCTGACCTTGAGTTACTTGTATGTCACGTAGCTTAGAATACACTGTATAATACTCACCATGACTAACTAACACCGCTTTTCCCATTCCCGGAATTGTGATAATAGCCGTTACTGTGCCTTTGTGAACGCATCTTGCTATGGCATTTTCGGGCGTACGAATGTCTATTCCGTTGTTTTGTATCATCACTTGGTCCAACTTGGCGTGGGGATGTGATCCAAATCGATCGCTTATAAATCCTTTTTCGACAGGCCAAGGTAATTTTCCGCGGTTTGAGGCAAAATGGTCTGACACTAATTTTACTTCAGGCAACACTTCGTAGGTTTTTGGTGTTGCTTCCTTTGGTGGATTTTCTTTGTTCCCTGTATTTGGTTTGGCTTTTGCAGCTGTTTGCTTGGCTTTTTCTGCTGCTTTCCTTTTGGCTTCGGCTATTTCGCGGGCAATAATGGCATTAATTTGTGCATTTAAGTTTTCCTTGGCTTTTTTCTGTTTTTCTAAACTCGCTTTCAGTTCGGCCTCTTTGCCTGTTAATGCAACCACTACTTTGTTTTTTTCTTGCTTGTCTCCCTCTAGTTTTTTAACCTCAACTTGCTTGTTTTGTGCAAGGGTTTCTTTGGAACCTTTCAATGCAAACAATTCTTTTAGTTTTATCTCTAATGAAATTTTCTCTTCGTGTATTTTGGTCAAAAACTTCTCTTGTGCATTCGACAGATATTTGTTGAAACGCAATCTTTGAAACAATTGATTAAAACTTTTAGCCGCAAATAAATACAAAGAATTGTTGTACACTTTTTTGCTTTTGTAAGTTTGCACTATAGCTTTGGCGTAATTTTTTTTCTCTTTTTCTAGCTGACTGTTAACGCTGTCAATTTCAATTTTTTTACTTTCTATATCGCCACTCACATAGGTAATCTCTTGGTTCAAGTCGTTAATCAACTCCTCACGCTTTTCTATCAACCTGGCAATAGCAGTTAACTCTTTGATACTTTGAGTTTTTTTACTCTTGGTTTCCTTCAGAATTTTTTGGGTTAATGCAATTTGCTGTTCGGTTTTTTTGCGTTTATTTTCTAACTCTTTTCTGCTTTGAGCTTGAATGATTAGAACACTAAAACACAAGAAAAAGGCGATAATTCTACTTAACTTTTGCATAAGATTGAGGAATGTTAAATGGGAAATTAACTGGTGCATTGAATTCTGTGTCTTTAAAGTCCATTGTTACAAGCATTTCTTGCTTTTCATTTTTTGCTTTCAACATTGTATTTAACGGAAAATTATAGCCATTTATTACAGAGTAATTGGTGTAATCGGCTGTAAAAATATTGTTATTAATTTGGTCTTTAATCATTGTTTGAAGAATAGTTAATACATTACTCAAATAAAAATGCTCGGTTAGGTAAGGTGATTGCAAATTGTTTATTTTTAAATTTTGTGTGGTTTGTTCTCCCAATTGATACTCTTTTAAATTGAACAAAGGACGGGCCAGTATCAACCTTTGTAATTGCGCAATTTGCAAATCGACAGAGGTAATTCTTTTTAAATCTGCCATTTTATAGACCATGTAATTGCGTTCCAATTTGTTTAAAATAACAACCGAATCTTTGTTTACCATAATCCTTGCGCCTTCTATACCAAACAAACTAACAGACATCCAAATGATAGAATCTTTGTACATTCTAATGGCGGCATCAAACGATTTACTGTCTGAACCACTTTTATAATACATGTCTATTTTGGATGAAAAATAAGTCCAATCAGTGACTGTTTGTTTTAAAATAGACTCTGCTGTAATCACGCTCACACCAACTGTATCAATAGTTGGCTTTACCACCACTGGTGCTACTATTTTATCTTTTCTACTTTTACAAGCGACTGACAAAAGCAAAATACTGATTATAAATACACTGTTTGTTTTATTCCACATTCTTTTTATTCTTTACTTTTTGTTGTAACCTTACATTATTAGCGTCATTTTCTAACGCTTTTTTCCAATAACTTAAATACTCTTCATTGTTACCCATTTTGTAATACACATCGCCCAACGTTTCGTTAACCTTAGCATTATTGGGACCTAAAACCAAAGCAGATTTTAGTATTTTAATGGCCTCTTCCAATTTTTGTGATTTGTAAAAAGCCAAACCTAATAAATAAGATTCTGTTATGGTATTTTCGTCCGACTTAAGGTAAAGCGTAGAACCTGTTTTTATGATATCCATTGCTTCCGGATATTGCTTATTTTGGATAGAAGCAAATGCCCACTGGTGGTGGAAAGAGGGCAAACTAGGATAATATTCTATAGCCTCTTTACAAATATTTGCCATCAAAGTCCAATCTTGCAAACCCTCCGCTTGCTTAATCGCGCCTGTCCAAGCTTCGTATAAATTGGGGTTCATTTGATAAGCAACTTTGTAATAATACAACGCACTGTCCATTGATTTTACTTTGTCATAAATATTGGCAATGGTAAAATAAAAAGCCCCTTCCTTGTTGGGAAATCTTTTGAGTGCTGCAATACATTGGTTTAATTCCGAAAGGAAAGCGGTGTCCTTTTCATACTGTTGGTATATGTAGGTGAACAGCTTTGTTTTGGTTTGAAATCCTGTTTTAGTATCCGCCACTGCATTGTTCAAAAATTTAGCCGATTTCTCTTTTTGTTTATTCTCAACCGAATACTTGTATAACTGATAATTAATTTCGAAATCGTGGGGATTAATATCCATGGCTTTTTCGTAATTCAACATGGCATTTTTAATGTCTTTTTGTTGTTCGTACAACTTGGCATCGTCTAGGTAATATTTCACTTTTCCTGGCGAGGCTTTTTTTATTTCATCGTACAAGGCGTGGGCAGCTGTGTAATCATTTAATGCCCTGTACAATTCTATCATCCTAAGGGTATTTTTAAGTTTGTAACCCACTGCTTTTTGATGCGTTTTCCATACCTCAATGGCTTTGGTAAACTCATTTTTTTGTTTGTATAAATCGTCTAACTCTTTAACCAATTGTTCATCATTGGGATTTTTTTCAAAACTGTTAGTCAATACTTCTAAGGCCAAATCAATGTTTCTGCTTCTTTTCAACAACCAAGCATAGTTCAGACTGACATACACATTTTGGGGGCTCAGTTGATAAGCTTTAATAGCATTTTGCAAAGACAATTCCTCATTGTTCAGTTGTTGATACAACTTAGAAAGTTCAAAGTAAGCAATAGCCTCTTCTTTTTTTAATTCAACACATTTCTTAAAAAGCTTAAGTGCTGTTTCGGTATTGCCAATTTCTTTTTGTGTGCACGCTTCAATAAATACTTCGCTGTAATTATTGGAAACCAAGAGCGCTTCACTTGTAGACAGTGACTTTTTTGAACCTCCACAAGCACCCAATATTACTATTATTAAATATATAAAAGGGAGCGCTATGGCAGTTCTTTGTGTCATTTACGATTGTATAGTACTGTAATCTCCGATGCTGTAGGATTTAGAATTTCCATCTATGGTTACATGGTTGCCTATCATACTATTGGAGAACGAAATATTGTGAATTTGCGTATTTTCTTGGATAATACTGTTGGAAATTTGACTGTTTATGATTTTACTTCCTTTACCTATACTCACATGAGGACCAATGGTACTGCCTTCTATTAACACATCATTGGCTATAAAACAAGGTTCTATAATCGTTGAGTTAGCATACGTATTTACTTTTTCAAACTCATTTTTCTTGATTTCCAAAATTCTTTGATTCGTGTAAACGGTAGCATCCTTATTACCACAGTCGAGCCATTCTTCTACTTCGCCTGGTTTAAAAGCTAGACCTTTGTTTTTCATGTTTTCCAAAGCATTGGTTAGTTGGTATTCGCCTTTTTCTTTGATATCATTTTCTATCAAATACTGCAATTCGCTCAACAAATTATCACCATCTTTAAAGTAATAAATCCCAATAATAGCTAAGTCTGAAACAAATTCTGTTGGTTTTTCAATAAAATCTGTAATGACACTTTCTTCATTCATTTTTACTACACCAAACTGGCTTGGGTTTGCCACTTTATGTACCCAAATAATGCCATCTGCAGATTTATCTAAATCAAATTCCGCTTTGAATAATGTATCCGCAAAAGCAACAATAACCTCACCTGTTAAATCGGGGGTTGCGCATAGAACAGCGTGGGCCGTTCCTAAGGCTTCCTCTTGGTAATAAATTTTACCTTCGGCACCTATACTTTCTGCAATTTTTAGCAATTGAATTTCTACTTGCTCGCCAAAATCGCCTATAATAAACGACACCGTATTGATTTTATCGTTACACACTGCCGCTATGTCTTCCACCAATCTTTGAACGATGGGTTTGCCTGCAATAGGGAGTAAAGGTTTAGGAACTGTTAAAGTATGGGGTCTCATGCGTTTGCCCATTCCTGCCATTGGGATGATAATATTTATTCCACTCATTTTTTTATTGTTTAAGTCCGGTGTGACCGTAGCCTCCGGCTCCTCTTGTTGTTTCTGTTAATTCTACTGTTTCTTGCCAAATAGCTTGTTCGTGTTTGGCAATTACCATTTGTGCAATTCTGTCACCCGATTGAATTTCAAAATTGGTGTCACTCAAATTGATCAATAACACTTTTATTTCCCCGCGGTAATCGGCATCTATGGTTCCAGGAGAATTTAATACCGTAATACCGTGTTTTAATGCTAAGCCACTTCTTGGTCTTATTTGCGCTTCGTAGCCTGTTGGTAATTCAAGGTATAAACCCGTGGGTACCAATATCCTTTGAAAGGGTTTCATAACCATTTCCTCATCTGTAAATGCAGCAATATCAACCCCTGCAGACCACTCTGTTTGGTAGCTAGGCAAAGGATTATTGCTTTTGTTTATGATTTTGACCTGCATGTGCTATTGTGATGCAAATTTATTCTTTTTTCGCTTAGGTTGTAACACCCATATTATCAACAGCAACAACGCCAAAAGTATGAATTTTGTTAAAATACTTAGAGAAATGACATTGAAATGACTATTTAATTCGACATTTAGTTGCCAAGCTGCCACAGAAAGACCGATAATAAGTAGATACTTAAAGGGTTGGTAAGGAATAGTAAAATATTTAGAACCCAAACTGTAGGCTGCTATGCACATAAAAACATAAACCCCTAGTGTAATGTATGCACAAGCCACAAAGCCATATACAGGAATTAAAACCACATTTAAAGCAATGGTGATTATTGCAGCAACAATGGCTATGAATGCCCCAAACTTTGTATTATTGCTTAGTTTATACCATACACTTAAATTGTAATAAATACCTAAAAACAAATTGGCTAATAATAAAATGGGAACCACATACAAACCCCTTTCATCTTCGAAAAAAGCTTGTTTTTTGATAAATAAATGTGCCAATTCATTAATAAACAACATACAAGCCAAAAAAATGAAAGCACATACCCCTACAAACCAATACATGACATCGGCATACACCACTCTGTTTTCTTTACTGTCTTGTTGTTTGAAAAAGAAAGGTTCGGCGGCAAATTTAAACGCCTGAACAAACATGGTCATTACCATAGTTAACTTATAAAAAGCACCATAAATACCATTTTGGTACGACCCCTCTGCAGTGGGTAACAAACGAATTAACAAAGTTCTGTCTAAGGTTTCATTGACTATACCTGCCAAACCAATAAACACCATAGGCCAAGCATATTTGAGGATTTTTTTATATAAAATAGTATCAAACTTAATGCGGATATTAATAACTAAGGGCCAAAGCAAAACAAAAGAAACTACACTAGCCACAGCATTGGCTATTAACACCAAAGTTACCTGACTGTAAGATTGAAGTATTGCAGGCGTGTAAAACAAAAACCAAAGATTTAAACCGACATTCACCAATATATTACTAAGTTTGATAAGGGCAAATTTCAATGGTTTTTCTTCGTAACGCAAACGAGCAAAAGGCAAGGCAGACAGGGTATCAAATACAAGAAAAATAAGACAACACCACACATAATCTATGCGATGAGGGAAACCTAAAAATTGCGCACTCCATTCATTAAAAACAATAACCAAAAGGGCAAAAACAAGCGTTGAAATAAGAATACTTTTTTGAACAATGGCATATACTTTTTTGGGTTCGTTGCCATTTCTAATAAAATTAAAGTAAGCCGTTTCCAAACCATAGGTAAGCAAAATATTAAGAAAAGCGATCATAGCAAAAACCGCAGTAATATCGCCATAATCGCCTACATTATTTAGTTTGGCGGTGTGTGGTATTACCAATAAAAAATTAATAAATCGTCCAAGCATGGAACTTAAACCATAGATGGCAGTTTGTCCAGCTAATTTTTTTATCATTTGCACTTAGGCAAAAGTAAAGTTTTTATGGTTGATTAAAAACCAAACTATTTATAAAAAAATATCCCGACACTGTGGTCGGGATATTTTCTGTTCAGTTCGTTCACTTTAAACTAATTTAGAATAATAAATTAATGAAAATATATTTCTCATGGTTTGAATGTTTTAACTAGTTTGTAGTAATTTTCTAACACTCCAGGACCACGAGTTTTCCAAAAGCTAATAATACCTACATTTTTAGAAATGGATATATCTTGTTGATATGAGTTTGAGGATTTACTATTAATCACTTGATAATATTTAGTTCTGATAATTTCAATGCTATCATAATAATTGGTCTTTGTATTCCAAGTACCATTGTAATTTTCGAAAAACACAGCTCCAGAACCTGTTACATTAGTGTAAATGTTAATATAAAAATTAACTTGTTGCCCTCTATTAACAGAAACTTTAAAATCTTTATTCTTTTTTGCTTTATAGTGTAAAATATATCCTTTTTCCAAAACACCTTTTTTATTCGTATCATAAGGTTCAATTTGAGTCAGTTCTATGGTGTCAAAATTGTTTGCATTCAATGTATCCTGATATATCCATTTTGTCCCTACTTCATAATCTACAAAATAGGCTTTCATTTCGGGTGAAATATCCATGGTACTTGTTATTTTGGCTCCTTATCTGTACATGAACTTGTGCTAATAATTACCAATAATAATATACTAACTATGTGTTTCATGGTATTTGTTTAAATTTGCTTTATTACAAACCTCTCATTTTATTTTTTAAAAACCAAACTATTTATAAAAAAATATCCCGACACAATGGTCGGGATATTTTCTGTTCAGTTCGTTCACTTTAAACTAAAGTTTAGATAATGGAACTTTAGTAGAACTTTACATTAGAATTTCTAATATAAAATGTGTGATTTAGTGATGCAAATATAAAAGCAATTTTCATAAAAACAAATTTAATTGCCTAAAAATCAGCAAATTAGTATTAAAAACTCAAAAACTGAAAGATTTATTTAGGAATATAATACTAAAAACCATTAACTTTGCATCTCAAGTTTTTCATAAAATTTGTGATTTAGTCCGGAAAAAACCCTCCCACAAAGAGGGTTTTTCCGGTTATATACGGTTTTGGTAATTATTTATTAATGATTTTTTTACTCCAATAACCCCTTTTCAGAATTGTGTTATTGTTTATTCCTGAAATCTTGGTATGCCAAAGCAATACCTTCTTCTAACTCCACTTGATGTTTCCACCCTAAGCCATGTAACAAACTTACATCCATCAATTTTCTTGGCGTGCCATCTGGCTTACTGGTGTTAAAAACCAATTCTCCTTGGTATCCTATTACTTTCTTTACCAAGTATGCCAAATCTTTGATACTGATATCATGCCCTACTCCTATGTTTACAAACTGCTTTTCGTTGTAATGCAGCATTAAAAACAAGGCAGCCGATGCCAAATCATCGGCAAACATAAACTCTCTTAATGGAGTGCCTGAACCCCATATCTCTACTTCGGGTTGTTGTTTTTCTTTTGCTTCGTGAAACTTTCTGATTAATGCAGGTAATACATGGCTATTCTCTGGATGGTAATTGTCATTGTATCCATACAAATTGGTAGGCATTACACTAATATAATTACACTGGTATTGGTCGCGATAGGCTTCGCACATTTTAATACCTGCTATTTTGGCTATGGCATACGGTTCATTGGTAGGTTCCAAAAGCCCTGTCAGTAAATAATCTTCTTTGAGTGGTTGTGGGGCCAACTTAGGATAAATACAACTGCTGCCAAAAAACATTAATTTCTTAACCCCATTCAAATAAGATTGATGGATAATGTTGTTTTGGATACATAAATTATCGTGTAAAAATTCGGCACGGTAGGTGTTATTGGCAACAATACCGCCAACTTTGGCAGCTGCCAAAAATACATAATCGGGTTTTTCGGTTTCAAAAAAATGTGCTACTGCAACCTGATTACGCAAATCTAACTCTTTGGAACTTCTGCTAATAATATTGGTGTAGCCAGCTTTTACTAGGGCTCTACAAACAGCGCTACCCACCATCCCATTGTGCCCTGCTACATAAATTTTTGAATTGATTTCCATTTATTCAAAATAACTCAACGTGTTGAATCCACCCGCCTTTAAATACTCGTCTTTTTTCATCAAATGTAAATCTGATTTCATCATGTCTTCTATCAAGTCATCTAAACTGTACTTAGGTTCCCAATTCAATTGTGTTCTTGCTTTGTTGGCATCACCTATCAATAAATCCACCTCTGTAGGACGGAAATATTTTGGGTCCACTTGAATAATGGTTTTACCAATCTCTAAGGCTGATTTTTTGAGCCCCATCGCTTCTACCTTATTTTCATCAATACTTACTATTACCCCTTTTTCGTTTTCATTTTCTCCTGTAAATCCAATCTCTATTCCCAAATAAGCAAATGCTTTTCTTGCAAACTCTCTTATTTCTGTGGTTTTACCTGTTGCTATTACATAATCTTCGGCTTTTTCTTGTTGCAATATCAAATACATGGCCTCTACATAATCTTTGGCATGTCCCCAATCTCTTTGACTGTTTAGGTTACCTAAGTATAATTTATCTTGCAATCCCAAAGCAATTTTTGAAGCCGCTCTTGTTATTTTTCTTGTTACAAATGTTTCTCCCCTTACAGGCGATTCGTGGTTGAACAAAATACCGTTACAAGCGTACATTTTATATGCCTCTCTGTAATTTACGGTTATCCAATAGGCATACATTTTGGCAACGGCATAAGGTGAACGTGGATAAAAAGGTGTTTTTTCCGATTGTGGTATTTCTTGCACCAAACCATACAATTCCGAAGTAGAGGCTTGATAAATTCTGGTTTTATTTATCAATCCACAAATTTTAATGGCTTCTAACAAGCGTAAAGTCCCTATTCCATCGGCATTTGCAGTGTATTCGGGTGTTTCAAAACTAACATGCACATGGCTTTGTGCCGCCAAATTGTATATTTCGTCGGGTTGTGTTTCTTGTATTATTCTAATTAAATTAGTGCTGTCTGTTAGGTCACCATAATGCAATTTTAATTGCGCATTTGGCACGTGTGGATCTTGGTACAAATGGTCTATTCTGTCGGTGTTAAATAAAGAACTTCTTCTTTTGATACCATGCACCATGTAGCCTTTTTTTAACAAGAATTCTGCTAAATAAGCACCATCTTGTCCGGTAATTCCTGTTATGAGCGCAACTTTCATTGATTTTTGTTGTTAATTTGCAGTTATAAACCGCAAAAATAATAAAATTTGTTACTAATCTATTCACAAGATATCAGTCCCCGTTTGGAATATGTCGTTTCTTACCTTTTCAAGGAGCGCTTAGGCCTTACTTTCCAACAGTCAACTAGCAAGGAGGAAGCCCTTAAACACAGTGGTTTAGTTATCAATTATTCTAATGATACCATACCCCGTTCTTTGCAAATTATCCCTACTGAAATTTTGTTCCAATCTTCTATTGATTATTGGGACCTCGACTTTTCCGACAATGAACACAATCCTATTGAAATAAAAGCCACCGACCATTTGCTGTCGTTCGATTTGTTTTCGGCAATATTCTACCTTCTAAGCCGTTACGAAGAATACACCACAATGGACATTGACAAGGATGAACATCAACGTTTTGATGTTCACACAAGCAGCTTATTCAAATCGGAGTGTTTACAATATCCTTTGGTGGACATTTGGCTTCTTTCTTTCAAAAAATTATTGATAAACGATTATGCCCTAGACGCAAGCTTGTTCAAAAAAGAATCCTATCACATACAAGCTACTGTAGATATAGATTCTATTTTTGCATTCAAAGGAAAAGGGTTTAAAAGAACCCTATTGGCAAGTATTAATGACCTTATTTCTTTCCGTTTTAGCAATATTAAACAACGTGTAAAGGTATTATTCGGCAAGCAAAAAGACCCTTTTGATAATTTTGAGGAGTTGATTCAATTGTTTAATGAATTTAACACCAAAGCACATTTCTTTTTCCAAATAGGCCCTTATGGACCGTTCGACAAAAACATAGATGCCAAACACCCAAGATACAAGGAAATAATAGAACTCATCCAAAAACATGGTCACAGTATTGGTATTCATCCTAGCTACCAATCTGACAGTAATTTTGAAAAAGTGAAGCGTGAAATTGATACACTTCAGCAAATGACCAATCAGCCTATAAAAAGCTCTCGTCAACATTACCTCAAATTCCAATTGCCACAAACCTACGAATGTTTGGTAAACCTAGGCATTACCCAAGAATTTTCTATGGGTTACTCCAATCAAATTGGATTTAGAGCTGCCACTGCATTTCCTTTTTATTGGTTCAATTTGAAAACAAACCAAACAAGTTCGTTACAAATCATGCCTTTTGCGGTTATGGATGTTTGTTTTAAGGAATACTATGGCGATGATGAACAATCGGCAATAGATAAAACAGAACAAGTAAAACAACAATTAAAAACTTTAAACGCTCCCTTTTGTTTTGTATTCCACAACGAAACTTATAGTGAAATAAACGGTTGGAATCATTGGAAAAAAGTGATAAGACATTGGCTCAATGCATAAAATAAAATACCTAACACACCGCGAAATTGACAAGGCCAAATGGGATAAAACCATTGGCAAAAGCTACAATGGATTGGTGTATGGGTATAGCTTTTTTTTGGATACCATGGCAAATAAGCAATGGGATGCCCTCGTATTGGGCGACTATGATGCTGTATTTCCTTTGGTTTGGCGCAGGAAATATGGCATCAAATATTTATATCAACCTTATTTTTGTCAACAATTAGGGGTATTTTCACAAACCAAGATTAGCAGTCAACTACTCGATCAGTTTTTGGAACATATTCCGAGCAAATTCAGGTATTTCAATATCCATTTGAATTACGAGAATATCATTTTCAAACCCAATATCAGTTTTATCAATCGGACCACCTATCAACTGAATCTGAACCAAGCCTACATCAATTTGTACGACAATTACAGTGATGATGCTAAAAAAAACATTGCCAAAGCAACCCTCAAAGGATTTGAGTACGAAAAAACAAAAGCATTGGAAACAGTGACCGATGTTTTTTTTAAAGCTTATGGCATGCACTATCCACAACAGGAAATTTTGAAAAGCACCATAAAAGGTTGCATGCAAAAAGCAATGGAATTAAACAAGGGTTTTTGCAGAAGTATAGTCAGTGAAAATGGCGAATTATGGAGTGCCGGTTTCTTTTTTATGTCGAATGGATATATCCACTATGCCATTGCAGCACCAACAGATGCCGGCAAAATGGTGGGCGCTACTCACTTACTCATTGATGAAGTCATCAAAGAGTTTTCCAACCAAGCCCTTATTTTCGATTTTGAAGGTTCGGACATTAAAAGTGTCGCTTATTTTTACTCCAAATTTGGTTCACACAAAGTGCATTATTTACAAATCCTCGCCAATAGATTGCCTTTTTGGTGCCGATTTTTAAAGAAAGGTTAGGGAGGTAAGAGGTTTTAGGGGCGCAATATTTTTTTGCATATACAATTAGAATAATTACATTTGATAGTATCAAATGATACTATCAAATGTAAAATAAATGAAATCACCTTATCGCATCACTGGAAAGATTTTAAAATTAGTAGCCTCTATTTCAGAGAAAATAGGAGTGATAAACGCTGTACATTTGAGCAAGCCAGCAACTGAATTAAGAAAGAAAAACAGGATTAAAACCATTCAATCTTCGCTTGAAATAGAGGGAAATACATTAAGTATCGAACAAATAACGGCCTTAATTGAAAACAAAAGAATCATTGGTCCGAAAAAAGATATTTTAGAAGTTAAGAATGCCATTGCAGTTTACGATTATTTAGAGAAATTGAATCCACATAAACTTGATTCATTTTGCGAAGCCCATGGAATATTAATGAAAGGCCTTATTGAATCAGCAGGCAGTCTTAGAAATAAATCAGTTGGAATTTTAAAAGGGTCTGAAGTTTCGCATATTGCTCCTCCTAGCGAAATGCTTAATCCTTTATTGAATAATTTGTTTGATTATTTAAAAAAAGATGATGATTTAATCTTGATTAAAAGTTGTGTCTTTCATTACGAAATAGAATTTATTCACCCTTTCATTGATGGCAATGGCAGAATGGGAAGACTTTGGCAAACTTTAATTTTGAAAGAGGCCTATCCGGTTTTTGAGTTTTTGCCGATTGAAACTTTAATGAAAGAAGGTCAAGAACAGTATTATGAATCTCTAGAAAAATCAGATAATTCTGGCGAATCAACTCTTTTTATAGAATTTATGCTTGAAATTATTCTTGATTCATTGGAAGAATTACTAAAAATTAAGAATGTTAGTTTAACAAACATAGACCGAATTGCTTTATTTAAATCATTAGTCAAATTAGACTCTTTTACCCGAAAAGAATATCTATTGAATTTTAGAGAAATTTCAACCGCAACTGCTAGTCGAGACTTAAAGTTTGCTTTGGTAAATGGACTAATTGAAAAAAGTGGCGACAAAAATACTGCAAGATATAAATACAAATAATATACATTAACACCCAAATAATTGTTGCGGTCTTGGGCACAAATGGTTTAAAATCACATTCCTCTGTTTTTAATAATTTCCTTAACTTTGCCCTAATGAAAATTATCTGTATTGGAAGAAACTATGGAAAACACGCGTTGGAACTAGGGAACAGTATTCCTGAACAACCCGTTATATTTTGTAAACCAGATACGGCGCTCTTAAAAAACAACGAACCTTTTTACCACCCCGATTTTAGTAATGACATTCATCATGAAGTGGAACTTGTTATCAAAATTGACAAAATAGGTAAATCTGTGTTGCCCAATTTTGCCCATCAATATTATTCCTCCATTAGTTTGGGTATAGATTTTACAGCACGTGACATACAAAACAACCTAAAAGCAAAAGGATTGCCGTGGGAACTTGCCAAATCTTTCGACCATTCAGCAGTTGTAGGTGAATTTGTTCCTTTGCACAATCAAGACATCCAAAACATTGACTTTAGTCTTCAAAAAAATGGCGCTTTGGTTCAAAAAGGCAATACCTCGGACATGCTGTTCTCTGTCAATGAGATTATTTGTTTTGTGTCGCAATACATGACCCTAAAAACGGGTGATTTAATTTTTACAGGAACACCTGAAGGGGTTTCTAAAGTTTCTATTGGCGACCGTTTGGAAGCTTTTTTGGGCACCCAAAAACTATTGGATTTCTTGATTAAATAATGAGATTAATTGTTTTCTATCTTGCTCTATTTTTATCTCTTTACACAGTAAAGGCACAACCCTATGGACAATTTCCAAGCAATGATTTTATTCCTCCGTTTGAAGGTAAATTAGAAATTATTGGCACTTTTTGCGAACTGCGAAACAATCATTTTCATGGCGGTTTGGATATTCGTACTGATTCCAAAATAGGGAGGCATGTATTGGCCATTGGCGACGGTTATATTTCACGCATCAATATTTCAACACACGGCTATGGCAAGGTGTTGTACATTACTCATAAAAACGGATACACAAGCGTGTATGCCCACTTACACGATTTTCCAGAACCTATCAAATGGTATATTACCAAAAACCATTATTTATTACAAACCTTTGAAATGGAACTGTTTCCTGAACCTGATTTATTGCAAGTTAAAAAGGGGCAACACATTGCTTACAGCGGAAATACAGGAGGTTCACAAGGACCGCATTTGCACTTCGAAATAAGAGATACCAAAACCGAAGAACCAGTTAATCCTTTGTTTTTTGGCATAAAAATGAAAGATGTACTCCCGCCTGCTTTTCGTAGCCTGTATTTATATAAAAAAGATTCGCTCGAAAAATTATACAACGGGCACTACTCCTCTAAGGCATTAAACCTCAAAAACAGAACCATTACTTTGCCCTATGGCACTTATGCTTTTGGCGCTCATTTGGTCGACTATGCCCTGTCTGCAGGTGACAATAACGGGGTGAATTACTTGGAAGTTTTTCGAAACAAAAACTTGATTTATCAATGTCATATTGAACGGTTTTCATTTGCCAAAAACCGAATGATGAATAACTATATCGACTACAAACGCAATAAAGAATCGGGTGTTAAAATGCACAAACTGTTTATAGATGATGGCAGCACTTACGATTTTTGGAAAACGTCGCCAAGCGATGGTTGGTTCAACATTGAAGACAGCATTCCTCAAGTTTTTAAAATAGTAGCTAAAGATGCTTACGGCAATCAGAAAAGTATGGAAATAACCATTATTGGTCATCAAGAAAAAGGCATACAGATACGTGAATACTTTTCATACAGTAAAGATTTTAAACATTGTATTGCCCAACAGGCAAACACCATAGAATTTGGCAAGGAATGTATTGTTAAGTTTGAACCCAATACCTTTTACAGTGATTACAAATTGCCTTACAAAAAAATATCATCAACGTCATACCGTGTTGGTGTGGAAAATGTACCTGTCGATAAAAAATTTGAAATCAAGTTTTTACTCAACCCTAGACAGAGTTTACTCGCCAATAAACTGACCATTTGCCAGTCGAATGGGAAATCATTTGGGGGTGAATACCACCATTTTTACTTCAGTACCAAAGTGAAAGAATTGGGTACTTATTATTTGGCAATAGATACCATCAAACCAGTTATTCAAGCTGTAAGTCTGAATAAAAACGGTTATTTTTCCTTTATCATCAAAGATTATCTTTCTGGTATCAAAGATTACGATTTTTACATCGATGATGAGTGGGTATTGCTTGACTATGAATCAAAAAACAGCCTAATTTCTGGTAGAATTCCCAATAAACTGGGTTCAGGCAAACATCTTATTAAACTAATTGTTAGAGACCATAGAGACAACGAAAAACTTTTCACTAAAATAATACAAGTACCATGATAGAAACAGGACAAAAAGCACCCGAATTAAACATTAACGACCAAAACGGAACACTTAGAACCATTGCTGAATTTAAAGGCAAAAAACTAGTTCTGTATTTTTATCCAAAAGATGACACCCCCGGTTGCACAGCCGAAGCCTGTGATTTAAGAGACAATTACAGTCGTTTTTTAAGCGAAGGATATGCCATATTAGGCGTTAGTCCAGATACAGAAGCAAAACACCAAAAATTTATTGCTAAATACGAACTGCCTTTCGACTTGTTGGCAGACACTGAACACACTGTTGCGATGGCGTATGGCGTGTGGGTTGAAAAAAGCATGTATGGCAAACAATACATGGGAATAGCTCGCAAAACTTTTATAATCAACGAAAACGGATTGATTGAAACGGTAATTGACAAAGTAAATACAAAAGCGCACACTGCACAAATTTTGTAGTATTACTTCTTCTTAACTGTTGATTGTTTTTTGGGTTTACCCTTCGTTTTCTTTTCCTCAATAACCTTTGTTGCCCTTACAGGGACTGTCTTTTCTTTGCGCTTTAAGAACATCGACATTTGTGGTTTTTCTTGAGTTCTCCAATTGAGTTTATCTAGGTATTTTTCGCTTTCGGGAAATGCGTTCATTGGATATATTTTACCCGTTGGTTGTCCATAAAACTTTATATGACTCACCTTGGATGAATCCATAAAAATCAACATTTTTTTGCAAGCCTCTTTGTTCACACCTGAGTATTCAGCTGTGTCTGTGTCATTGTCCCTGATGTAATATATTATTTGGGCGTTGCCATCAACTAACACTTGACTGAGTTTATTGTCATTAAAATAATTGACCATGTTTACACCCGATATTTGGTTGTAATAATTGGGCTTAACTTGCGAAGCGATGAAAGCATTTTCCTTTACAATTAATTGATAAATTTTTTTGTTGCGCAACAGAATGTACATGGTATCTCCCGTAATCTGATTGTTCTCATTCCACAGAATTGGATTTTGATACAAGTTAATTTGACTGTCTTTGAAATTATATAAAAGGGAATCGCAATGGCCCACCAAATCTTTTTGGAGAATTGAAGTGTTGTGGAAAGCCTTCATCATTCTGTGGTTAGAATCATTGAGGTAATAAAAAGTGTCTGCAAGGATAAAAAAAGTGTCATCCGTTTCCATTTTTTGCGCCATTGGACTGTGCGTAATCCAAGTTTCTTTTTTTTGTTCGTAATACAACCCACGCTGACCATACACTTGAATTTTTTCAGCCGTATCTGTAAGGACAATATTGCCTATTCCCCTTCCTTCGCCTTTCTTTTTATCATACAGCAAACTGTCTGCTTTTATGGTATTTGAACCGCTTATAATAGTGGCTTCCTTGCTAAACTGCGCTTTTTCTGTTTTGGTATTGTACCATCCATATTGGCATAAAATAGTAGATTCATCATTGACAATCTTAGTTGGTCCGTAAAAATAAGCAGTTTTTGAGTTTGAAAAATAATCCAATGTATCCGAAAACATGGTATAATCGGGTGTTCTAAGGACAACCTCTTTTTTGAAAGTAAACAAATTGGCACGCTTAAAATAAGTCCCTCTTCCGCTAGTCAGGGTGGTGGAACCATTCACTATTTCGGCATAATTGGTATAAAAGCCAGTTTGATTAACCGTGTTATAAAGAATTGATGTGGTTTTTAAGGTCATTTGATCGTCCCTTAAAATCACTTGTTTTCCATTAACCATGGCAGTTTTGGTTGCCTCATCGTATTTCAAATAATCGCCCCCCGAAAGGTAGAAAGTATCTGGTTGAAAAATAACAATATTGCCATAACCCTCTATAATACCGCGTTCAGATTTACGAATGGCACTGTCACATTGAATGGTCACACCATTGTGTTTAATAACAACATTTTCTGCAATGGTCGTTTCCTTTTTGATTTGATTAATAGACAGACGTTCGCCACCTATAATTTGCACTTCGGTTTGCGAGTGTAATCCTAGTGCTAAAAAACACAATATTGCGAGTAAATATACCTTCATTTTTTTGAACCGATGTACAGGTTCAATTTACATGCCAAAGATACAGTAAAGAATAAACTTTCAAATAGGGAATAAATTGTCAATACGAAATCCACTGCGGTATCGAAAACCTCATTGCAACTTAATTTTTATAAAAAAGATGCATAATAAGCATGTGTGGCAAACTAATACAGGCAATAAACACAAAGAAATACGACCAAAAAGAGAGATTTATCTCTGAAATAAAAATGGCTTTCATTAATATAAGTGCAAAAATAAGCAAGGCACCCAACAAATACGGAATGGCTTCTTTGTAAAGAGAAATCGACCCAAGTGATAAGCCATTTTGCAAATGTTGCCAAGCGTTGTAACTGTGTTGAAACACAAAATATAGAGCAAATGCCAATGGCAATGAAACAATTACACCTGAAAGTAATATCAGCAATAAGCCCGAAAATAGCGTTTTTTGCGCAATCAATCTTTGATAAATCAAGTATAAAAAACCAGATACAGCAATGAACAGACTATGAAATGGAAAAACAGATTGGTATTGCTGCAAATGCTGTAAGCCTTGAATATGTGCAATCACTTGTATTGATTCTGTGTAATGTGTGCCTATTATAAACAACAAAATTGACAAGCCTGTTAAAAAGGCATTGAAATACTGTTGAATAGTTTTCACCCGAACACCTGTTTCTTCCAATTCCGATTCACCAAAATGAAACGCGGAGTAAATTACAAAAACAAGCAAAGAAACAAGTGGTTGAAATTGCCATAAAACAAAGTAAAACACTACAATCGCTAAATATTTAAGAATAAAAATCGGGAGTGAATTCAGCGTTTTCCCTTTGTACAATAGGTGATCTACGGCACCATGTGGAATGCCTATCCACAGTAGTCCAAGGAGAATAATAGCATAAGAAAAGTAACTTGCTATAGTTGGGTTAAAAGCATTGATAAACAAGTAAATTACTACAGAAAAAAACACACCTAAATACCTGAGTTGATTTTTATTAACTAGGTTAATCCATACAGCCTTTAAAAATGGCGGCCATGGCAGGGAAGAAAACAGTTTAACTTCCTGAAATAATGTGGTTTTTTCATCCAAAAATGCAAACACCGTTTGAATGGATTGACTTTTGAACAATTTAGAAAAAATGGGCTTTCCAAGGAAAGGCCATTTTTGTAATATAATAAGCAACAAAGTGTCGTAGAACTTAAATCTTTTCTTAGATTTTATGTTTATTTTGTTGAAGTGGTCGGTGTTATTATTGGCTATTTTATCAGAAACAACAGAGGCAAACTCAAACATATTTTTGAATCCGTAGCCTGTGCTTGGTTTTATTAAATTGGCTCTTGCACCTGTATTTAAAACCCCTTTGTGTTCACTGTGAGGATTGCTGTAATTGGTCATGGGAATACAACCAAACTCCTCAGCTATTACTTGGTAGTTGCCATACACTTCTTTGATTTTTTTATCCAAAATTTCCTTGGCGTAGGGAATCTGTATGGTTTCCGAACCAAAACGAGTTAATTCAATCAATGATTCACGAGAGGAAAATGGGAGGGTATAAACAAATTGGGTAAAATCACTTTGGTCGACATTAAAATTCATCATTTCGAAAGCATTTTCTTGAAAAACGTCGTTGTCGCATCTCACGTGTATGCCATAAAAAGATTGGTTTAGATAAATCTCAGATTTTTTTAAGTTTTTCCAAGAAGGCGTTCTACTATCAAATACAAAATGGGCACTAAGAGTACCCTCGAAGGTATGCACAAATTGAATATCAGCCTTGCTAGAAAGGGTTTCCACTTTGAGCGAAAATAGAGGAAAGTGATGCTTGTTTACTATTTGTAAAGTATGGGCATACAAGTCGATACTTTGAATGTAATAATAAACTTGATTTTGGATATTTTGTAAGGGAGAATCATTCACTACTATGGCATTGTAAGAATGCGTAATAAGTGTTTTTAAGTCATTAACAATTGGGTCAGTAGTAGCGGCCCAAAAACAATATGTTTTGTCGTTAGTGTTTTTTTTATCAGGTTCAAAAATGGCTACTTTTTTGGATTCCAAAAGACCTTTTTGAAGCAGTTTTAGTAAAATCAAACTGTTACTAGCGCCCAATCCAATAAAGACATAGTCGTAAATAACATCCGTGTTATTAAAACTAGTATTTATAATTTGATTTTGCATTTGTATTTATTTGAGATTTTGACAAAAAAAGAAGGCTATACTAATGAAAATATAGCCTTCCGTTTTTATAAGTTTAATTGTTTAAATTTGAATTAATCTTCTTTAGTTCTACTTAAAGCATAGATAACCAAACCGAAACCAATTTTGTTGATAGCATCAGCGATGTTATAAACAATATCCATAGCGTGAGCAGCAGCAGCTGGGTCAGAAACCAATTGCATACCGAACAATCCACCTGGAGTTCCTAAAATGTAACCTAGTGGATAGATAGCCCATCCTACTAATACGAACCAACCCAAAATTTTAGTTGCTTTTGCTACTTGAGCACCAGCAGTTTGAGCCAATTTAGCTACTTCACCAAACCACACTAAATAAACAATGTAGAAGTAAGCTGCACCTGAAATGACACCCCACAATACGCTACCATCTCTGTCTAATACTTCACCTACGTAACCTGTAATTAACATTACTAATGAAGCCAAGATTAATTTCCATAATAGAGCAATTTTAGCACCTGCTTTTTTGGTAATCAAGTAAAACTCAACACACATTAAAGGCACTGTTAAAATCCAATCAACATATCTGAAGAATGTTGGTGAATCACCTGTTTCTAAATTGTAACTTCTCATGTAGTAGTAGTGAACTGCTGCAATGAAAGTAATTAAACCAGAAACCAAAACTGAAGTTCTCCATTTAGCTGAAGTGTTGTTTAATTCTAGAAAGAAGAAAACTGAAGCGGCCATCATAGCCATTGTTCCGATAAAAAACGTAAAGGCTACGTAATTATCGCTTGCGATTTTTAAATGTTCCATTTTGTATTTTTTTAAATTTCCCTACTCGTTTGGCTTTTCGGATTACGCCCATTTTTTGAAAAAGTGTTATTGTCACTTTTTTGTTTAACATTTATTAAACATAACTAAATAACTATTTGTTTTTAATAATTTGAAAAAAATTTAAAATAATCGTTATTTCACTGAATATTAGGCAAATAAATATTTTAAAATTATTTCATATTTTCAAATAATGGATAATTTAATATCAAAATGTATTTAAAAATATGATAATCAGCAGTTTGTAAAATTTGTTTTACATTTAAACCAAAATACAAAAATACCCCTACATTTGTATCTACTATCAAATAAAAAATAAACATTAAATAACTAAGTTAAGTATTATACCCATAATATTACATCATAACATTTATGACTAAGTCGTTAAAATTTATTTCAATACCATTTTTTTTACTTTTGTTTTTCATACAAAATCTTAAAATTATGATTCAATAATGGGCATGAATAAGTATAATATAAGTTTACCTACCTGTTGTCAATTTACTTGGAACAGAATAACTACATTTCTTATTTATTTGGAGTTTAATTCTATTTCACATTCTTACTTACTGTCTAATCCATAAATATAAATACAATGAGTGAAATAGTTTTCCATAGTGTTGTTTTAATAATACCTCTTATTGTCTCTAATGTAATGCACATGTTGATTGTGAAACACAATTATTTTCAGTTCTTAAACTTCCCTATCAATAGCACATTGTTTGGTCGCAATAAAACCTACCGTGGATTTGTAGTTTTGTCTCTGATTAATGGCTTCTTGTTGTATCTATCTAATACTATTTTCAATACCCACCTCTCCTATCCTTTTGGAATTGGTGCATTACTTGGCTTAACCTATATGGTGTTTGAATTGCCTAATTCGTGGGTTAAAAGGCGCTTGGGAATAGCTCCTGGAGAAAAACACAATCGTTTTGAAATTGGCTTTAAACTGATTGACAAAATGGATTCAGCTTTTGGGGTAGTTCTTATTTATTGGAGTCTCGGTTTTGTTGACTCTGCAATGGCTTTGTTCCTTTTTCTTATTAGTAGCTTCACGCATATTTTATTTTCACAACTTCTTTATTTTTTAAAAATTAAAAAATCTTTCTAATGTACATCCATTTATTAAATGACTCTTTCGGTGAAGATGAAGCAGGTGGCAAAGCACTCAGTTTGTCCTACATGCTGCGAAAAGGCTTTCCCGTTCCAAATGGTTTTGTAATCAATACTTTGGCATTCCATCAGTTTGCAGGTAATATGGAAACGGATAATGTCTTTAAGTTAGAACTTGAAAATGCCCTTCAATCTATAAATGCAAAACAATACATGGTCAGAAGCTCGGCTGTAGGTGAAGATTCCGACGACGCCTCTTTTGCAGGACAGTTGGATTCTTTTATTTGCAGTAACGACCCTGAAGACCTTTTGAAACACATAAAAAAATGTTGGGAATCTAGATTTAAAGACAATGTAAAAAAGTACGAAACCCTTACTGGCAAACATTTGCAAGGAATGGGGGTTGTAATACAAAAACTAATTCAACCCGATATTGCAGGCGTTTTATTCAGTCGACATCCCGAAAATGAAACTAAGTTATTGATAGAATATGTTGAAGGGCATGGAGAAAAACTTGTGTCTGGCGCAGTAACTCCCGAAAGTGTAACTGTGTGTCACCAAACAAACGACGCTCCCTCTCAATTTAAAAATCTGATTAATGATGCAAAAGCAATTGAAAAAAGTTATGGTTTTCCAGTTGATATTGAATGGGCTATTGCAGATGGTCAACATTATTTTGTTCAAGCCCGACCAATAACAACAAATGCTAACAGTACGCTTCAATATTGGTCGAACACCAATGTAAATGAAAATTATCCTGAAGCTATTTCCCCACTGTTATACTCTATAGCTCGGGATGCTTATTACAATTATTTTAAAAACTTATCGGGACTGTTTATGGTTCCTGAAAAAGAAATCAGATTATTGGAAAGTGCTTATTGTAATGTAATTGGCATATTTGGCGCTAGAATGTATTACAACATGAGCAGTATTCATCAAATACTTTCTGCATCGCCTTTTTCTGACTTACTACTTAAATCCTTTGATAATTTTGTAGGGTATGAAAACAATGGCAACAAACAATCAGAGAAAAGCAGTGGTAGTAAACTAAAATTTGTAATGGAAATGTTTCGATTTCAATTGAAACTAAAAAATACTGTCGTAGAATTTGAACAACAAGCAGATGCCTACAGTGAAGAAGCCTCTGCAGCTATCTCTTTTGAAGAACTTAAAAGATGCTTTCATGGTTTTATTGAAATTAGAATGCACTCTTGGTACAAAGCTTCTCTGGCAGATTTTTTTGCGATGCTATACCACGGCATGCTTGGAAAATTTTGTCGTCGTTTTTATGGCGAACAGTCGGAAGGTATTCACAATAAACTAATTCAGGCCATTCCTGGACTTATTAGTAGCGAACCTATTCTTAGTCTATACGACATTAAGTGCCAAATAAGATTACATGCAGATTTTTATGACTATTTCAAAAACAATGGTCCGGAAAAAGTACTTGCACGCATCCAAACCGACCACACTCTTCATAACATAGCCCATCGAATACAAAACCATATTAGCAATTGGGGTTTCCGATGTTCGGGCGAACTTATGTTAACGCACAGTACTTATATGGATGAACCGCACAAGTTCATTGAATTACTTCAACAGTATGACAAACTTCCCGACAGCAATCCATCTTTATTAATGGAGGCGAAACACAAAGAGAGGCTTGAAAGTATCACGGCTTTTAAAAAAGACATATTCAAAAAACGTGGTTTAAATTTTCCTTTAGCAATTGTTGAATCTCGAATTCTATCCATCCTTATCAATTTGGCATGCAAGGGAATTGCATCACGTGAAAGGGTTAGACTAAAACAAGCATTGCTTTATTATCGTTTTAAACAAGTACTCCAAAAAAGCGGTAAAGAATTCAAAAAAAGGCATTTTATCGAACAGGCCGAAGACCTTTTGTTTTTGAGATACAAAGAAATCGCTGAGCATTTTAGTTCATCGGAAATGTTAGCAGAATCTACCTTTGAAACTATTAAATATCGCAAGGACAATTTTGAAAAAATAAAAAGCCTTGTCTATCCTGATGATTTCAGCAGTCACATTGGCTATTATCCGAAACCCAATGAGGTAAAAACCGTTAAAAATGAATCTTCGGAACAAGGGAATGGACTCAAGGGTATGCCCGTTTGTGGTGGTAAAGTAAGGGCTAGAGTTAGAGTATTGGAAAGTGTAATGGAAGCACACAAACTTGAAAAAGGGGATATTTTAGTGACCAGACAAACCGATCCAGGATGGGTGTTGGTATTTCCTCTTATTAGCGGCCTTATTGTGGAACGAGGTGGAATGTTGTCTCATGGGGCTATTGTGTCCAGAGAATTTGGCATACCCGCCATTGTTGGAGTTCATGAAGCTTCTTCAAAAATTCCTGACGGGGCTTTGGTTATACTCGATGCTGACACAGGATTTATTGAAATTATAAATGAATAAGCTGCTTAAATATAGACAACAAAGATTTAAGATTTGGCCCTTTTTAAGCCTCTCTGTTCTGATACTTTTGTTGTCTAAAAACAACATCGAATTTGGGATTATCGATGCTTATGTACTAATTCAAATTCTTGTTTTTTTGTTTAGCATGCGACTCTATGACGATTTGAAAAATGCAGCTTTTGATTTTGGTAAACCGAACCGCGATTACACCCTGAAAGAAAATAAAGCGGATTTAACCAAAAGTTTAATCGTTACATCAATTATCGCAGTTCTTTTACATTGGAATAACACAAGCAATACTGTGCTTTTGGTTGCCTTCTTTATTAGCAATCATCTACTATATTTGCTGTTTTTTAAGTATGAAAAAGGGCGATTTATTTTACCACTTATTAAGTATGCTTTTATAGTAAGTTTAATTTGTAATGGCAATATTTTATTAGGCTTAATGATGTTTCTTGCCATGTTTGCTTTCGACCATGCTAGCGAACCACAAGCTCCCTTTAGTAGAAAATTGATTTACCCTACTCTTGTCTTAGTTTTTGCCGTTTTTTATTCCCAAAACAGCACATTATTTTATGTTTTTCCTGCTATTGGACTCGCCATAACTATAGTAGCAATGGCTATTCAATACCGACATGCCTCATATCTTTTACTAGCTAATTTACTAATCCTCAAACTTATTCATTTATCATTATGACATACAACCCAAACAGCCACATCAAAGAATTTGGAAATCCTGAACACTTAGAATTTGAAACCATAGCGTGTTACGTGTGTGGAAGTAACAAGTGTACTCATTTTCTGATTGGCGAAGACGACCTAACGGGCAAAGAAGGCCGTTTTAATTACATAAAATGTAGCGATTGTGAATTGGTGTACCAAAACCCGCGTTTACCTGTAGAACAAATAAAACCCTTTTACGACTCGGAATACATAGCGCATCGAAAGAAAAAAAACTGGGGTATTCTTACGCCTTTGTACGAACATGCAATGAATAAGCACGACCGTGAAAAAGATAAATTAGTTTCAAAATATATACGCTGCAATAAGGAAACTAAAATACTTGATGTTGGATGTGCTGTTGGAACATTTTTGCTACACATGAACAAAAAATATGGCAGTGACATAAGTGGTGTTGATTTTAAAGAAGATTTGAGCTATCCTGGTTTTGAGAATATTCACTTTTATCAAGGTCTTTTTTATGAACAAGAGATGAAAGAAAATCAATTTGACTTGATTACCATGTGGCATTTTTTTGAACACGATTATGACCCTAATCGCTCATTAGAAATGGTAAAAAAGGTAATTAAAAAAGATGGTTATTTAGTGATAGAAGTGCCTCGATTAGACTCCCTTAGTTTCAAACTTTTTGGCAACCGTTGGCCTGGTGTTCAAGCGCCACAACACACTGCACTTTATGACAAAAAAGCATTGTTAAGCATGCTCGAAAAACATGGATTTAAAATTGAATCCTATTTACCTTGGGGTGCTTTTCCTCCATATTTTTATCTTTTTACGGGAACTTATTTTAAACTTATTGGCAAAAAACTGAATTTAGAAAAAATCATTTTTCCTTACTTTCTTGGGCAATTCTTATTAACCCCCATTCTTTGGTTTCATAAAAAACTTAACCTTTCAATGCAAACTATAGTATGCAAACTTCCTTAAAAAACCTGTATCAACTCTTTATAATTTTTACAATGCTAACTGTTTGTGGCATCGTGATATTTACATTAAGAATTGTATCATTGGGATATTTATTGCCTTTTAATCGCATGTATGTCATGCCATTTATTTCCAAATTAACCATGTCACTCGTTGGTATAAAACTAGACATTCCTAAAAAACTAGAACTCCCCAATCAACCTGTTTTTATTTCATTCAATCACAATTCCTATTTGGATATTTTTGCACTTACTGCATTGGGGTTAAACAACACTCGTTTTATGCTTTCTGAGAAAACTATAAAAATATTACCCGTTACACTGGTTGCACTTGGTATTGGCGTTTCTTATATTCCTCAAAAAAAACATAAGAAAAGGCGATTGGCTTATTTTGAAAAAATTGAAAAGGAAATAATGGCCAAAAATTTCAACATAGCGGGATCATCGGAAGGGGTTCATGAACACAAACACCACATTGATAAATTCAACAAAGGCGTGTACCACATGGCAACAGTTTGTCAATTGAACATAATTCCTTTGTTTATATGGGTTCCCGAAGCTTCTAATCCATTTAATAAATACCGTTATTTCAAAAGAGGAACTATCCTTATTGAACCTATGGAAACTATTAGTACAAAGGGCTGGACATTGCAAAATCTTGATGAAAATAAAGAAGCAGTTCGCAGCCTATTTGTTGCAAAATTTGAACATTACAATAAGCTTTATTCAGAATGAAAATACAATTCCCACTTAAAGATTTTAAATCAAGCAATCAAAGTGCTTTTTTGTACTTACTATTACCCGCAGGATTGTGTGTTTGTGGCCTTTATTTGTCAAAAAACCCTGTGTTCAGTTTGGGCTATTTCGTTTCACAATTATTGCTTGGTATATTCTTTTTTCAATGTTTTATTTTACTCCACGAGACAGGACATTTTAGTTTTTTTAAAAGTCGGAGATTGAATGTTTTATTTGGTCATTTTTTTTCTGTCGTAACCATTATTCCATTCAAAAACTGGACAAGTATGCATAACTTACACCACCGATGGACAGGCTATAGAGACAAAGATCCTAGCACTGAAGATACAGTCTCCCCTAAATTTTCTATGTTTAGTAAAATCCTCATCAATGTTAGTTGGAAATTTTGGATGCCCCTTTTCACCATTGGATACCGCTATAATTATTGGAATATCTCCAAAATAAAACGCCACTTACCTGCCAATCAGTTAAAGCCTGTTTTCCTAAACATGGCCCTATTACTTGGTTTATATGCGTTGTTATTGGCATTTTACTCGCCCTTGATATTAAAAACACTTGGGCCTGCCTATCTTATTAGTTTAATGATTAGCGATGTCTTTATATTAAGCCAACATTCACACATAGAAATCCCATTATCCAATGGCAATGAAGTTAAGCCACTTCGCTATGCAGAGCAAATTCCATACACCAGAAGTTTGAAAATTAACCAAACAATTGCACGATTTTTCTATTTCAACTTCAACCTACACGAACTACACCACGCCTACCCTGGATTACCCGCTTATCACTTAAATAAAATACAAAAAGACACCCCCAATGCTGTTAAATTTTCGGACTATTTAAAAGAAGCAAAAAGAATGAGTGGTCTTGATTTTGTATTTAAAACTTCTTCCAAAAAAATTGGGGTAAAAGACCCTATTAAAAAATAAAAGAAACATTATTCATGCAAAAAGCACTGAAATTCAATTCAAACAACCAAACTGATTTTGTAAATACACTAAAAAGTAGGGTTGACTCCTATTTTTCTGAAACAGGAAAAGACCGTTTTGGCAATAGAGAATTAAGTATCAAAACCATCTTTATATTGGCATTATACTTTGTGCCTTGGATACTCATTATTATTAATGTTTTTGATACATTGTTACCCATTTTAGGTTTGTGGTTATTAATGGGTGCAGGCATGGCAGGTGGCGGGCTAAATATAATGCATGATGCCAATCACGGTGCCTTTTCGCGCAATCATCGAACCAATCATTACATGGGACTAATCAGTAATTTTTTTGGAGTCAGTCACATCAATTGGAAAATTCAACACAATGTCCTTCATCATACCTTTACCAATATTGAAGGTCATGATGACAGCTTACATGGAGGTAAAATATTTCGATTTTCTCCTCACCAAAAATTATTGCCTTGGCATCGCTATCAACATTTATATGCTTGGCCTTTTTACACACTGCAAACTATAGTTTGGGCTATTTCCACTGATTTTGTAAGACTTAAGAAATACCGTGACATGGGCTTACTAAAACCCTATAAAAAATCGTACGATAAATTAAAACAAGAATTGGTCTTATGGAAAATTGGATACTTCAGTCTTTTTCTCATTATTCCTATGGTTTTTTCCGCACTTCCATGGTGGCAAACATTATTGTGTTTTATTGCCATGCAACTCTCGGTAGGCTTTTTTTTAACACTAGTATTTATAACAGCGCATATTATGCCCGAGTGTCAATACCCTTTGCCTGATTCTAGTGGGACTATTGAAAATGCTTGGGCCGTTCACCAATTACAAACTTCATGCAATTTTGCAACAGGAAGCCGTTGGTTTTCATGGTATCTTGGCGGATTAAATTATCAGGCAGAACATCATCTTTTCCCTAATATTTGCCATGTTCACTATCCTGCCATTTCTAAGATTCTAAAAGAAACAGCAACAGAATTTAATTTACCTTACTATCATATCAAAACATTTTGGGGTGCTATAAAAACCCATGCAGGCATGATGAAACATTTAGGAAATCCAACTTCGGCAAGCCCCTCTTTGGTAACTTTGTAAATTGGGCAAATTGAGACTGGTTTGGTTAATTGTTTGAATTTCTGAACAAGGGTGGTCTTACAGAAATTACCATTTATGGTGTTAATGTAAAAAACATAGAACAAATCAAAATAGACTTTCAATCTTCAGATGTATACACTTACCGTTTTGATATAAGTGTACTTGCCTCCGGTATTAAATTTTCAATTACATAATGGATGGGCGAAAGGTTAACAACTGAAAATACAGATAGAACTAGTTTAATAATGCTTAGTTCAAAAAGCCCGACTTATGTGTTGGGCTTTCTTTTTAACATTTTATTAATTGTAAAATTTTGATTTTAAAATCAAATAAAGTTATCTAATTTTGTGCTCAAATAAAAAATCAAATCCGTTTTGAAATTTATTACTACCAAAACAATAGCGTTAGTATTACTTTTTACAATTGTACAATTAATTTGTGCAAATGCTCAAACTATTGAGCTAAATAAAGTTGATGTAATATCGCTGAATGTACAAGTAGAAAATATGGTGGAATTAAACAGTACAGAAAATCCAGCTTTTCCAACAGAGGAGAATGAAATGGAAGAACATTCTGATTACGAAGAAGTTTCTGAAAAAGAAATGTTGTTTACTAAAAAAACGGTGCATTTTGTTTTAAAGGCAATTCGAGTTAAGAAGAAAAGTAACAAGAATATTAAAAAGCCTTCTAACGAATCCTTGGGTATTATTATCCCACCGCCAAAGGCATAAAATTAGTTTCGAACCAGAACTTATTTTATCCCAAAAAACAACCCCCACTTTTAATAATTAATGAAAAATTTTTCAATGATCGCTTTGTGCGCTGTCATGTGTATACTGTCAGCCTGCAATAACAATGGTGAAGACAATAAAACGCTTACCAAATACCCCGTTACACAACCAATAATGTATGATACTAGCTATAACAGTGAGTATATTGCAGAAATACAATCGGTTCAAAATATAGAGATAAGAAACCGAGTAAAAGGATTTATAGAAAAAATCCACTTAGATGAAGGCAAAAATGTTAGTGCGGGTCAGCTAATGTTTAGTTTAAGTAGTTCCTCATACATTGAAGAACTTCTTAAAGCTAAAGCACAAGTTAAATCTGCAATTGCAGAAATGCGAACAGCACAATTAGAACTTCAAAATAAGAAATTATTGTTCGAAAAAAAGATAGTATCCAAAACCGAGTTGGAGAAAGCAGAGGCCAATTTAGAAGCTTTAGAGGCCAAAGTAGAAGAAGCAAAATCTCACGAGGCAAGTGCTAAACTCCATTTATCTTACACCAAAATTACAGCTCCTTTTGATGGTGCCATTAACAGAATTCCATACAAAGTAGGAAGTCTGATAGATGAAGGCACATTACTGACTACTCTTTCCAACAATAAACAAGTTTATGCCTATTTTAATGTCTCTGAAAAAGAATACTTAAATTACATCAATAAAAAAGTAGCTGAGCAGGATATTTTGCTTCAATTGGCTGATAACTCAATCCATAAACATTCTGGTAAAATACAAACTATAGAAGGAGAGTTTGACAAAAATACAGGAACTATTGCATTTAGAGCTATTTTTCCAAACCCAGAACTCATATTAAAACACGGTTCCTCTGCCAAAGTGCTTATTAAAAATGAACTTAAAAATGCTTTGTTAATTCCACAGAAAGCAACCTTTGAAATTCAAGATAAACTTTATGTATTTACCGTAGATAAAACAGGTAAAATAAACGCTAGAAATATCACTATAAGTATGCGCTTACCACATCTTTTTGTGGTAGCTAGTGGTTTAAGTACCTCTGATGTAATATTATATGAAGGCATACAGAATGTAAAGGATGGCGACCAAATTACACCCGACATGGTTGGTATGCCTTCTATTATTAAAACCCTACAATCTCAATAAACAAAACCATGATAGAACAATTTATTCATAGGCCGGTATTATCTATTGTAATATCGGTATTTATAGTATTGCTAGGTTTATTGGCATTAACCGAATTGCCTGTTACGCAATACCCTGACATTGCCCCACCTGCTGTTACTGTTACCACCAAATATACGGGTGCCAATGCTGAAGTGTGTGCCAAAGCGGTAGTAACACCCATTGAACGAGCCATTAATGGTGTACCCGGAATGACTTATATGACCTCTGTTTCGGGAAATGATGGAACCAGTATTATTCAGGTCTATTTTGAGGTAGGCACAGACCCTGATGTGGCAGCCGTAAACGTACAAAACAGGGTAAGCACAGTTTTAGATGAAATGCCCGAAGAAGTAATTAAAGCTGGGGTTCAAACAGAAAAAGAGGTAAACAGTATGTTGCTTTACCTTAACTTAGTTACTACAGACTCAACTCTCGACGAAAAGTTTATTTACAACTTTGCTGATATCAACGTTTTGGCAGAGCTTAAAAGGATTAATGGTGTGGGCTTTGCCGATATAATGGGACAAAGAGAATACTCTATGCGTGTTTGGCTTAAACCGGATAGACTAACTGCTTACGAAATTTCTGCTGCAGATGTCATTGATGCCCTTCGAAGTCAGAACGTAGAAGCTGCACCAGGCAAAGTAGGCGAAAGCTCTGGAAGAAATGCACAATCCCTCCAGTATGTAATTAAATACACAGGCAAATACACAGAAAAAAAAGATTACGAAAATATTGTATTGAAAGCCAATGCGAGTGGCGAATTCTTGAGATTAAAAGACGTGGCTGAAATTGAATTTGGTTCTTTAGATTATGATGTGTTATCTAAAGAAAATGGTAAACCCTCAGCAGCGATTATCCTGAAACAAAGGCCCGGATCAAATGCCAGTGAGGTTATTGCCAATGTAAAAAACAAACTAGCAGAACTCAAAAAAAATACCTTCCCGCCAAACATGGATTACACTATTAGTTATGATGTTTCGCGCTTTTTAGATGCCTCCATTCGCGAAGTAATTAAAACATTGTTGGAAGCATTCCTTTTGGTAGCCCTAGTGGTATTTATCTTTCTTCAAGATTGGCGTTCAACCTTAATTCCTGCATTAGCAGTGCCCGTATCGTTAATAGGAACGTTTTTCTTTATGCAACTCTTTGGTTTTTCTATCAATTTATTAACCCTTTTTGCTTTGGTATTAGCCATTGGAATAGTAGTGGATAACGCCATTGTGGTAGTGGAAGCAGTACACGCCAAAATGGAAGAAGAGCATTTAGATGCAAAAACAGCCACCATAGAATCTATGAAAGAAATAAGCGGTGCCATCGTTGCTATTACGCTTGTAATGTCAGCTGTATTTATACCTGTTGCTTTTATGGATGGACCCGTTGGCGTGTTTTATAGACAATTTTCTATCACTATGGCCATTGCTATTGTTATTTCTGGTATTAATGCCCTTACCCTTACGCCAGCTTTGTGTGCTATTATGTTAAAAAATACTCACAATGAGAAAAAGAAACCCAATTTATTAAATAAATTTTTCACTCAATTTAACAATAAATATACATTGGTTTCAAACAAGTACATGAAACTTTTGGGTAAAATTATTAATAGAAAAGTGGTAACCTATGGCATGCTTTTGTTCTTTGTAATTGGCACCATTGGTTTAGGTAAATTACTTCCTACAGGATTCATTCCAACAGAAGATCAAGGAACTATTTATGCCAACATTACCACACCTGCGGGGTCTACCATAGAACGAACCGAAGAGGTTATGGACGAAATACAACGTTCCATAAAAGACATACCTGCTATTGAATCTGTCTCGTCTTTGGCAGGATTTAGTTTGTTAACTGATGGTTCAGGAGCCTCCTTTGGTATGGGTACTATTAGTTTAAAACCATGGAGTGATAGGGATGAAACGGTGAATGAAGTAATTAAACAAATTGAAGAAAAAACAGCTCATATTACCGATGCTAGTATTCAATATTTTCCACCACCTGCCGTTCCAGGTTATGGAAATGCGAGTGGTTTTGAATTTAGGGTACAAGACAAAACCGGAAAAGGAGATTTACAATACACACAAAAAGTAACCAATGATTTCTTGAAAGAACTTAATGCGCAAAAAGAAATAAAATCGGCATTTACATCTTTTGATGCCACTTTTCCGCAATACATTATTCATATCGACAGAGAGATGGCGGCCCAAAAAGGAATATCCATTGAAGAAGCTATGGATAATTTACAATCACTTATTGGTAGTTTTTATGCAACCAATTTTATCAAATTTGGACAAATGTATAAAGTAATGGTTCAGGCCGAACCCAATTACCGCGCACAACCACAAGATATTTTAAAATTATTTGCCAAAAACAAATCAGGAGAAATGGTTCCCTACTCTGCTTTTGCACACATGGAGAGAATATACGGTCCTGAACAATTGACGCGCTACAACATGTACACTTCGGCAATGGTAAATGGAGAACCAGCTTCAGGATATAGCAGTAGTGACGCCATAGAAGCCATAAAAAGAGTAGGTGCAGAAAAACTACCAAGAGGTTTTGCTTTCGATTGGAGCGGCATGACCCGCGATGAAATATTAGCTGGTAACCAAGCTATTTTTATCTTTATTATATGCCTCGTCTTTGTTTACTTACTTTTGGCGGCTCAATATGAGAGTTTCTTACTTCCTTTACCTGTTATTTTATCATTACCTACAGGCGTATTTGGAGCTTATTTTTTACTCCTTGTGTTGGGCTTAGAAAATAATATTTATGCGCAAGTAGCCTTGGTAATGCTCATTGGTTTATTGGGTAAAAATGCCATCCTCATTGTAGAATTTGCCGTGTTAAAACAGAAGCAAGGATTAACCCCTTTTGAAGCAGCCATTGAAGGTTCTAAGTCTAGGTTAAGACCCATTTTAATGACCTCTTTTGCTTTTATTGCTGGTTTAATCCCATTAATGTTAGCAAGTGGTGCTGGAGCTATTGGAAATAGAACTATAGGAACCGCAGCAGCAGGAGGGATGCTTTTTGGAACCTTGTTTGGCGTAATTATAATTCCAGGCTTGTATTACATTTTTGCCAGTGTATCAAAAAAACAAATATCAACTGAAACAGTAAAATAATCCCATTAATTGAATAAAAATACTATGCAAAAAATCATAATGTATCCCCTTGGTTTAATTCTATTTCTTGGAATTTTATTTAATGCTTGCAAACCAATAGAAGTTACAACAAACAAAGCAGAACTTAATATGCCGTCAAGCTATGTGTATGCCACAGATACTAATAAAGTCATTTTAGCTAATTGGAAAACGTTTTTTGACGATACCACACTAATTCGTTTAATTGAAACCGCATTACAGAACAATTACGACTTCTTATCGGGCGCACAAAAAATAGAAATAGCTGAGGCTGAAATGAATTTAAACAAAGGCTTACTGTTACCCAATATTAATGCCTCTGTTATTCCTGCACAAAGAAGATTTGGACTGTATACAATGGATGGAGCGGGCAATGCTTCTACTTTTATGACACCCGGCCAAATTGTACCAACACATCTCCCTGACTATTACATGGGTTTTCAAACCAATTGGGAAGTAGATATTTGGGGTAAGTTAAAGAATAGAAAAAAGGCTTCTGCACTTCGTTATTTAGCCAGTAGAGAAGGTCAAAACTTACTACAAACCCAATTGATAGCTGAGGTTGCTAATGCATATTACAGTTTACTGGCATTAGACAATGAATTAGAAATAGTGCGAACAGCTAGTAAAATTGAAAAAGAAGCTTATGAAATAATTAAAGTTCAAAAAGAAGCAGCTGCAGCTACAGAACTGGCGGTAAAACAGTTTGAAGCACAATACCAAAACTCGCTTGCACTAGAAATGGAAGTTAGGCAGCAAATTGTAATGCAAGAAAACTTTATTCATGCACTCTTAGGTCGATATCCGCAGGTGATCAATAGAGATAGAAATGTGTTCTTAAAAGACAGTGTTCAATTTTTAAACAGCGGTTTACCTTCCGATTTGCTCAAAAATAGACCCGATTTGCGAGAGGCTGCTTTACAAGTTAAGGCCGCAAAACTCAACTTAAAAGCAGCTAATGCAGCCTTTTATCCTTCATTTAATATTAGTGGTAATATAGGATTTCAGGCATTTTCGACTCAGTTTTTTCTTAATCCAGAATCTCTAGCATATGCTCTTATTGGTAATTTAACAGCGCCACTCATTAACAGAAGTGCCATAAAATCACAATTTAAAGTGGCCAATGCCAACCAAATTGAGGCCTTGTACAATTACCAAAAAACTATCTTAGAAGCCTACATAGAAGTAAGTAACGAATTATCTGGTTTGCGAAATCTGGAACAAGTACATCAACACAAAAACCAAGAAGTGAATGCTTTGGTTCAAGCCACTGAGATTTCTAAAGATTTGTACATGACTGGCTCTGCAACGTATTTGGAGGTTTTGATAGCTCAAAATAGCTCTTTAAAAGCTCGACTAGAATTAGTAAATGTGCGAAAAAAACAACTACAAACAAGGGTCAATTTATACAAAGTATTAGGCGGGGGTTGGAATTAAAACATCTCTATTAAGCTAAAAACGGCTATTTGTTGAAGTATTATAAGCTTGTGCAAATAGCCGTTTCTAATTTCAGATTGATTGTTCTATGTTGAAGTTTACTAGATTGGAACTTTTGATTTTATAATTGTATTCCCTGTTTAAAATATACTGCTGCAATATCTCCAAAAAGGGAGATTCTGTGACCTGTAGTGAACTTGATTCACAGAGGCCTCACAAGGCGTATCTACTATTTCCCGATAGCTATCGGGACTATTAACAAATAACCATTAAACCTATGGTAACAATCTACCGTACATACGTGGGAATGGAATACTTTCTCTCACATGTTTTAGTTTGCACATCCATGTTACTAAGCGTTCTAAACCCAAACCAAAACCTGCATGGGGAACACTTCCATATTTTCTTAAATCTAAGTACCATTCAAAAGCCTCCATTGGTAAGTCGTGCTCAGTAATTTTTGAACGCAACATTTGTTCGTCTGTTTCACGTTCGCCACCACCCACTATTTCACCATAACCTTCAGGTGCTAAAACATCTACACCTCTTGCAAAACGTGGATGTTCAGGGTTGCGTTTTAAGTAAAATGCCTTAACCTCGTGCGGCCAATCGTACACCATAATTGGTTTATCAAACAAACGGGTAATCACCGTTTCATCACTTCCACCCAAATCATTGCCATATTCAAAGTTTTTGGCACTTGCTAGCCATTGTGGAATGTTTCTTTGGGTTTCTTCGGCATCTTTCAATGCTTGTTTTAGCTGAACAATTTTAGTTTGATTAAAGTTTATTTCACCTTTTTTCATCCCCGGAACGGCTATTTTTGCTTCTCTTTCTGCAATTTCTGCTTCAAGCGCTATGATTTGTTCATTGACAGCGGCTAATTCATCTTCTAATGATTTGATACTGTTTTGTCCGTTTACATCTTTTTCACCTTTGATAATGGCTACAGCTTCGTCGTAAGTTAAACGAGGGAAAGCCTCCAAACTTGATTCTAAAATAGAAGTATCGCGGTCTATCAATTTAAGTTCCGCTTGGCAGTTTTCCAAAACTTGTTTAATGACAAATTGTAAAAAAGATTCAATAATATCCATGTTTTGATGAATATCACAAAAAGCAATTTCAGGTTCTATCATCCAAAATTCGGAAAGGTGTCTTCTGGTTTTGCTTTTTTCGGCGCGGAAAGTGGGTCCAAAAGTGTATATTTTTCCAAATGCCATTGCCATTGCTTCGCCATACAACTGACCACTTTGACTTAAGTAAGCAGGGTCACCATAAAAATCAGTTTCAAACAAGTTGCTAGTACCCTCACAAGCATTTCCTGTAAAAATAGGCGCATCCATTTGAACAAAACCTTCTTTTTGGAAATATTGGTGTATGCTGTAAATAATGGTATTTCTGATGCGCATTATAGCCCATTGTCTTTGACTTCTCAACCACAAGTGGCGTTGATCCATTAGGAAATCTATACCGTGTTCTTTTTTGGCAATAGGGTATTCTTCGGCAAATTGGTAAACATGCAATGATTGCACTTGGATTTCAAAACCACCAATTTGGCGTTCGTCTTTTACCACTATCCCTTTTACAGAAATAGCACTTTCCAAACCAAGTTTGCCAGCGTTGTTAAATTCCGTTTCGCTCAGTTTGCTTTGGTCAGCTATGCATTGAACCAAGCCACTTCCGTCTCTTAAATTAATAAAAACAAGGCCCTTGCTGTCTCTTCTGTTGGCTACCCAACCCTTTAATTCAATTTCTTTTCCCTCGTATTGGGCAATATCTCTAATATACATTTTTAAAAATCTTTGTAATAATACCGCAAAATTAATTTACTTTGCAGATAATTTTAGAATTAAATTAAAATTTCCTCATGTTAAAGCAGTCATTAAGCCAAAAATTGTTGCAAAAGTTGTCTCCTCAACAGATACAATTCATCAAATTATTGCAAATGACCACTGCAGATTTTGAGGAAAGAGTAGAGCAGGAACTCCTCGACAACCCTGCTTTAGAAAAAAGCGAAGAAGATTTTGCAACTTTCACTGCTGCCGAAAAAAAGAAAGAAGAATTCAACAATGAGGAAAGTATTAATGACGATTTTAATAGTTCAGATCACTACGGTACCGAAGATTTTAATGTTTCTGAGTTTTTAAATGCCGACGATTCTGCCGGATTTAAAATGACTGATGACTACAATCAATCCGACGAGGAACAAAAAGAATTGCCCATTGCTTACCAACAAAGTTTTTACGATTTTTTAGTCGATCAAGCGCATGCTAATTTTGACAATGAAGATGAATTACAACTTGCATTGCATTTGGTTGGAAACATAGAAGAAGACGGCTATTTAAGAAGACCTTTGGATTCTATAGTTAACGATTTGGCTTTCACTGAAAACATAAGCACAACCGAAGAACAGTTGGAAAGAATTTTAATTAAAATTCAAAATTTTGACCCACCCGGGATTGGTGCAAGAGATTTACAAGAATGTTTGTTATTACAGCTTTATAAAAAAGATTACGGTACCAGTAAAAGTATCGATTTGGCTGAAAAAATCTTAAGTGAACATATGGAAGCTTTTGTGAAGAAACATTATGATAAAATAATGAAAAGTTTGAAAATTACCGACGATGAGCTTAAAGCAGCTATCAAGGAAATTACCAAACTAAACCCAAAGCCCGGACAGTCGCAATCGCAAAGCACCTCGCAATATATTATTCCTGATTTTACAGTCAACAATATAGATGGTGTTTTGAATGTGGTGCTCAATTCACGCAATGCCCCTGAGTTAAAGCTCAGTCAGTCGTATTCCGAAACATTACAAGCTTACGACAAGGACACCAAAAACGACAAGAATTTAAAAGACACCGTTCAGTACATCAAACAAAAACTAGATGGTGCTAAATGGTTCATTGACAGCGTAAAGCAACGTCAGCAAACATTGCAATTAACCATGACTGCTATTTTAGAGTCGCAAAAAGATTTTTTCCTTTATGGAGATGAAGTTTCTCTAAGGCCAATGATATTGAAAGACATTGCTGAAAAAATAGGAATGGATATTTCCACCATATCAAGGGTTGCTAACAGTAAGTATGTGCAAACAGACTTTGGAATATATCCATTAAAATACTTCTTTAGTGAGGGTATCTTGAGCGACAGTGGTGAGGAAGTAAGTAACCGTGAGGTAAAAAAAATATTGAGCGATGCTGTGTCACAAGAGGAAAAAAAAGTACCTTTGACAGACGAGGCACTGATGGCAATTTTACGAGAAAAAGGCTACAATATTGCCCGCAGAACGGTTGCAAAATATAGAGAACAATTAAATATTCCTGTGGCACGATTAAGAAAAGAACTTTAAAAAAATTATCACATATGTTATCAAAAAAAATCCAAAACGCATTAAACAATCAAATAGAGCTAGAAGCTGTTTCTTCTAATTATTACTTAGCCATGGCATCATGGGCAGAATCTGAGGGATTCAATGGAGTAGCTAATTTTTTATATACTCACAGCGATGAAGAGCGAATTCACATGATAAAATTAGTTCGTTTTATCAATGAAAGAGGCGGAAAAGCTGTTGTTCCTGCTCTTAAAGAACCTATTTCTAAATTCAAAAATTTAACAGAAATATTTGATATTATCCTCAAACACGAAATATTGGTAACTTCTGAAATAAACAAAGTGGTAGATGCTTGCTTATCTGAAAAGGATTATACCACACACAATTTTATGCAGTGGTATGTTGCAGAGCAGTTAGAAGAAGAATCTTTGGCCAAAAACAATGTAGACAAATTGCGTTTAATTGGCGATGACAAAGGTGGTATGTATTTGTTTGACAGAGACATAGCAGCTTTAATACCAACTGCTACCCCTAAAGGAAAATAGTTATCTATTCTTATTCTAAAAAAAGTTTAGTTTAAGATTAACTTAAACTAAATGACTTTCAATTTGCTTAATATTTAAAGCTCTTTTCAGCTTTTAATACCGTTTAAAAAAAATTTAATCATTTTTCACGACCTTACATTTCAAGTCAATAAAATCAATATATTTGTTCATTCATTTTATCATGCAAAAAGATCAACAAATATTTGACCTCATACAACTAGAAAACGACAGACAGTCGCACGGAATTGAGTTAATAGCTTCAGAAAACTTTGTTTCAAAACAAGTGATGGAAGCCATGGGAAGCGTATTAACAAATAAGTATGCTGAGGGATTGCCGGGTAAACGTTATTATGGTGGTTGCGAGATTGTAGACCAAGTGGAACAAATTGCAATCGATAGATTAAAGCAATTATTTGGTGCAGAATGGGCCAATGTTCAGCCACACAGTGGTGCGCAAGCTAATGCTGCTGTGATGTTAGGTTGCTTAAATGCAGGCGATAAAATTTTAGGATTCGACTTAAGCCATGGAGGACACTTAACCCACGGTTCCCCTGTTAACTTCTCTGGTAAACTTTATTCTCCAAGTTTTTATGGTGTTGAGGAGTCTACCGGAACGATTGACTTCAATAAAATTTCAGAAATAGCAGAGAGAGAAAAACCAAAATTAATCATTTGTGGAGCTTCTTCATACAGTAGAGATTGGGATTACGCCACTTTACGAACTATTGCCGACAGTGTAGGTGCTTTATTGCTTGCTGATATTTCTCATCCTGCGGGCTTAATAGCTACAGGTTTGTTAAACAATCCACTTCCCCATTGCCATATAGTAACGTCCACTACTCACAAAACATTAAGAGGTCCAAGAGGCGGTATCATCATGATGGGTAAAGATTTTGAAAATCCTTGGGGTTTAAAAACACCAAAGGGTGAACCAAAAATGATGAGTGCTGTATTAGATGGTGCTGTTTTCCCAGGAACCCAAGGTGGTCCTTTGGAGCATGTTATTGCTGCAAAAGCAGTTGCGTTTGGAGAAGCTTTAACGCCTGAATTTAAAACATACATGCAACAAGTTAAAACCAATGCAAGTGCTTTGGCACAAGCTATGGTGAATTTAGGTTACCATATTATTTCTGGAGGTACCGAAAACCATTTAATGTTGATTGATTTAAGAGCAAAAGCAGATTATTTAACAGGAAAATTGGCCGAAAACACTTTGGTTAAATGTGATATTACCATTAATAAAAATACTGTTCCTTTCGAAACTCGTTCTCCTTTTGTTACTTCTGGTATCCGTTTGGGTACTCCAGCTATTACTACCCGTGGAATGAAAGAAACCGACATGGTTAAAATAGCTGAATTAATTGATAGAGCATTAATGAATCATGACCAAGAAACCGTTATTAATGAAATAAAACAAGAGGTAAATACTTGGATGAAACAGTTTCCATTATACTAATATGTCATGTTAGTCTTTAGGTCTATCATTCTTTGGTTGGCTTTTCTATTTATATTGATAAGTCAATTTATTGCTTTAGATACCGTTCGTCTGCTCCTATTTTACAGAATTACGCCTGCCATATTTTTATTAATTTGGGTGTTTACAACCTTATTTTTTAATAAAAAACTAGTCGTTGATACCTCTATTCATGGTAATAAAATTCTTAAATGGATAAAAGCATTAAGACTCATTTCTTCAGCTTTTATTATAATTGGGGCTGCTATCAAAGTAATGAGGTGGGACTATGGTGATATTTTTTTAATGATAGGAATAGGATCTATGGCCGCATATTCTTCAATATTGGCTTATGTTGCTAAAACTAAACAGGAACATAATCCTGAGATAATTGACGATATTTAAGTAAGATTAGTCTACCCAATCTGCTATAAACAAATTGGTGTCACGTGTTCCATTGTTGTTTCTGTTTGAGGAAAAAATGAGTTGTTTACCATCGGGACTAAACATGGGAAATGCATTAAAAATACTTTGATTTGTAATTTGTTGTAAATTATTGCCATCTATATCAATCATAAACAATTGGAATGCATAGCCTTTGCTAGAATAGTGGTTGCTTGAAAATAGAATTTTCTTACCTGATGGATGAAAAAATGGGGCCCAATTTGCCTTTCCTAAATTGGTTACTTGTTTAAGGTTTTGTCCATTTGTGTCTATGACATACAATTCCATGTTGGTTGGCGCTACTAAGCCTTCTAAGAGAAGCTTTTTATATTCGGCAATCTCTGTTTCAGTATTTGGTCGTGATGCTCTAAAAACCAATTTAGAACCATCTGGAGAGAAAAAAGCACCACCATCATAACCTAAATCAAAAGTTAATTGTTTTAATCCACTTCCATCAATATTCATAATCCACAATTCCAAATCGCCACTGCGGGTACTTGTAAATACTATTTTATCTCCTTTTGGACTTACTGTTGCTTCTGCATCGTATCCCACAGAATCAGTTAATCTTTTAATAATCTCTCCTTTGGGATTGGCTACAAATATATCATAGTCGGGATAAATACTCCACAAGTACTTGCCTTGCACACTAACTGTAGTGGGACATTGATGAGAACCTTTGAATGTGGATGCGTATAAAATATCTTTGCCATTAGGCATAAAATAACTACAGGTGGTTCGGCCTAATCCGTTGCTTAATTTAGTAGGGACATAGTTTTCTCTTTCCTTTTTCGCTTTAGCGATATCGATTGTAAAAATTTGGTCACATTCTACACCCCATTTTTTATTATTACTTTGAAAAACCAAGTTTTTACTATTAGGGCTAAAATAAGCTTCGGCGTTATCGCCACCAAACGTAAGTTGTGTTATATTTTTTAGATGCCTTGATTCAATTGAATCGTTTACTTGAGCAAATGAGATATTTAAAGAAATAATAGCAATGATAAAAGATAGTGCTTTGTACATGCTCAACATTTAGCAAAATTAGTGCCACGATACTAAAGTAAATAGCATAAAAAAAGGGCTACCAAATGGTAGCCCTTTTTAGATTTGATTTTAAATATTAATTACTGTAATACAACTCTTTTGTTTACAACTTGACCT
>JBBAKM010000001.1:68101-229667 GCA_040403495.1 Bacteroidia bacterium | reverse complement strand
AAGTAATGCTTATTTTATTAAAAACAAAATAAAATTATTTATTTTTTTCTAACTCGCTAGCAACTCAACAATCTCTCTCAGAACGGGGTGCAAAAGTAACACCTTTTCCATACTTTCCAAATTAATTCTTGCTTATTTTTATCAAACCCCTTTTTAATACCACTCAACACCTATACAAAAACGCTGTAAACCAATCTATTACTCATATTATATCCGTTTTAAAAAAAAATAAAATTAAAACAAAAAGAGCAAAATCTAATAGATTTTGCTCTTTTATAAATGTAAAAAAACCTTATTAATCGTGTGAAATCGAATCTATAATATCAAATTTTGTAATAATATGTGTGTTTCCTGACATGTCATTCATTAAAACAGCCTGATTATTTTTGTCTATTAACAAAGATAAATCGCTAATTGAAGTTGAATGATGCACAAAAGGAAAGGGTGGCTTCATTATTTCTTTAATTTGCACCTCTTTATTCTGATGATTTTGCATTATGATTTCCAATATATCCGAATCATTAATGGAGCCTACAAACTCATTTCCTTCCTTTACCGGCAATTGGGAGATGTTATATTTCTTCATTAACGCATATGCATCTGACACTTTTTGCTCTCCAGCAATGGTTAATAATTTTAAGTTTTCATGCTTTTTGATTACATCCATTGCCAAAGCTGGTTTGTGTTTCTCAATAAAACCTCTATCCCTCATCCAATCTTCATTAAACATTTTACCTAAGTATCGTGTTCCATGGTCGTGAAAAATAACAACAACCAAATCACCCTGCTTGAACATTGATTTCATTTGAAGCATTCCACCTATTGCTGCACCTGCACTATTTCCTGCAAATATTCCTTCTGTACGTGGTAATAACCTTGTATATATAGCAGCTTCTTTGTCTGTTACTTTTTCAAAATGATCGATTAAACTAAAATCGACGTTTTGTGGTAAAAAATCCTCACCTATACCTTCTGTTATATATGGATAAATTTCGTTGTTATCGAATTCTCCTGTTTCTTTATACTTTTTAAAAACAGAACCATAAGTATCTATTCCTAAAATTTTGATTGAGGGATTTTTCTCTTTCAAATATTTTGCGGTACCACTTATGGTTCCCCCTGTTCCTACCCCAACTACTAAATGTGTAATTTTACCTTCCGTTTGTTCCCATATTTCTGGGCCTGTAGATTGGTAATGTGCAAGTGAATTACTTAAATTATCATACTGATTGGGTTTCCAACTATTGGGAATTTCACTTGCTAGTCTTGAGGAAACTGAATAATAGGACCTTGGATCTTCTGGTTCAACATCTGTTGGGCAAACAATTACTTCTGCACCAAAAGCTTTTAGAGCATCAACTTTTTCTTTTGATTGCTTATCAGTGGTTGTAAAAATACATTTGTACCCTTTTACAACAGCAGCAATGGCCAATCCCATTCCGGTATTTCCGCTTGTACCTTCTATTATAGTACCACCGGGTTTTAATGCACCACTTTTTTCTGCGTCTTCAATCATTTTTAAGGCCATTCGGTCCTTAATACTGTTTCCTGGATTTGTTGTTTCAATTTTAGCTAAAACAGTACATGGCAAACTTGCTGTAATTTTATTGAGTTTTACCATTGGCGTATTGCCTATGGTTTCTAAAATGTTTTGATAATATGGCATGGTTATTTTTTAAAATTGCATAATAATATAGACCAATAATAAAACAATGATTATGGGATATATTATTTGCTGTTTGGCTTTTGTTTGTCTTGCTTTTTTGAAATCATATAAATAAGCAACAATGACTGCACTTAAAAATATAATAATGAGTACTTTAATCATTTAATTGGCTTAATGTTCCTTTGAGTTGATAAAGCTTTTGTGCTAGTTCGGCTTGCTCATTGGACCAATGGTTATAAGTTCTAATGGTTTCGCTAATTTCACTTAAATACCTGTTTCTTGAAGAAGGTATAATGAAAATCTTTTCGCTCATTTCATCTGACGCGATATAATTATTGGATAATTTTGCTTCACATTTTGAATTAATGGTATTTATAATTTCAATGTATAGCTTATTCATACCTGGGTCATTAAATTGACTTGCAATAGTTCCATAAACTGGCATTAAATCAAAATCATCTTCAAATCTTTTATGATTTCTTTGGTATTGTTTTTTTACATCACGAATAGCATCAATTGAACCTTTTTTATCAAACTTGTTAATTGCAATTAAATCCGCAAAATCTAACATATCAATTTTTTCCAATTGCGACGCTGCACCATATTCTGGTGTCATAACATACAATGAAACATCACTGTGTTCTGTAATTTCTGTATCACTTTGTCCAATTCCTGATGTTTCTAAAATAATAAGATCATAATCAGCTGCCTTTAATATAGTAATTGCGTCATCCACATGTTTACTTAGAGCCAAATTACTTTGTCTAGTTGCTAATGAACGCATATAAACTCTGTTATTATTTATACTATTCATTCTGATTCTATCACCTAACAATGCTCCTCCTGTTTTACGTTTACTTGGGTCAACAGAAATAATAGCAATATTTTTATCTTTTTGATCAAACAAAAACCGTCTTACAAATTCATCGACTAAACTACTTTTACCAGCTCCTCCAGTTCCTGTTATTCCTAACACTGGACACTTTTTATTTAAAGTATTTATTTTTTCTTGAATAGATGTCTTATAAGATTCGAACTCTTCAGGAAAATTTTCGGCGCAAGAAATTAACTTGGCTAAATAAGCTGCATTTGAAAGGTGTACTTTTTGAATATCAAATGTAATATTATTACCTGTTGGATAATCAGATTTTTGCACTAAGTCATTAATCATCCCTTGTAAACCCATTGACCTTCCGTCATCGGGATGGTATATTTTACAAATTCCATAGTTTTGAAGGACCTCAATTTCTTCGGGAAGAATTGTTCCTCCTCCTCCACCAAAAATCTTAATATGTCCTGCCCCTTTTTCTTGGAGTAAATCATACATGTATTTGAAATATTCATTATGCCCTCCCTGATAACTAGTCATAGCAATGGCATTTGCATCTTCTTGAATGGCAGTATTCACAACTTCTTCGGCACTTCTGTCGTGTCCTAAGTGAATTACTTCACAACCAGTTGCTTGAATAATTCTACGCATTACATTGATAGCTGCATCATGTCCATCAAACAAGGAGGCTGCGGTTACTATTCTAACTTTATTTTGTGGGATATAAACTTCTGTTTGCATTTTATTCATTTTTAAAAAATAGCATTAAAACTTAATGCGGGTAATATTGGTAATTGATTGACTCTGGTATAATTAACTCTATCGAAATAAAAGATATTGGCTCTGTTGTAAACATTGGTTACTGACAGCACAATGTATGACTTTATCTTCTTGGAAATTTTAAAATTGTATTTTACTGACATATCCAATCTATGGTACACTGGCAATCTACCTTGATTGTATGCACCATAAATAATTCCTAACTGACCATTTGCTGAAGTATAATTTGTACTTGGTCCATTTTGAAAATCATTTTTTTCATAAAATCCTAACGTTTGAGTGAATGGGAATCCTGAACCATAATTCCATCTTGCATTTGCCGACCATTTTGATTTTTTGTCTAATGCGTAATCAGTTACTAAATTAATATTATGTCTTCTGTCCCAATGAGGATTATAAGAGTTAATACCATCAAATCTATCTACAAATGTATAAGAGTAAACAGCCCAAATATAGAGTCTTTTGTTTTCAAATTTGTATCGAATGTCACCACCAAAAGCACGACCTCTTTCTATTAAATAATCTTTTCTCAAACGTTCAGGTTTGTCAGCATAATCGGGTTTATCATCAAATATCTTGTCTCTGTTGATATTGGTTATCTGATTAAAATCTTTAAAAAAACCTTCTATCCCTATTTCGCTGTATTTGTCAATATCGTAATCTAGACCTAAAACGGCATGGTTTGCCAATTGCAATCTTGAGGTGACCTCTTGGTTTTCAAAAGTTTGGGGAAGATCATCGGGACCAGACAAAAACCCATAAAACAAATTAACAACATCTCTGTCACTGAATGCAGACAATAAATTTTGAGAATATTTACCAACAGCTCCTTTGATTGCTAATTTTTTTGACAACAAATAACGACCATTAATACGCGGTTCTAAAGAGGTATTTCCCAATGAGGCATAATATTGTAGTCTCATTCCTGTTTCTAATGTGAAACGTGGCTTTACAAATTTATACAAAAAGAAACCACACAATTCTGTTGTATTTTCCTGTTGTTCGATTAATCGGTCATTGGAATTGAATATTTTAAAATTGGTACTAAAAGCATTAATTTCAAACCCATATTTAATCTCATCTTTTTTATTCAAAGTTTGAGCATTTACGCCAATATTTAGTCCGCTAATCGAACTATTTCTAGGCTTATTGTCTAATTCCACCTGATTGATTTCGTAATCAGAATAAGTAACAAACCCTTCAAGTTTAGATTGTTTCCCTTCCGGAATCAATGAAAATCTGGCTCCCAATCCAGTTTGATCCCAATTATACCTGGTAGAACCTGGAAAATTGACATTGTCTTTGAAATTGAACCCAAATAGTTTTATACTACTACCGTTTGATGAATTGAAAGTCACTTTGCTATAAATGTCATTAAAATTATAGGGCAAGTTATCTGGATTGGCGTAAGGATAAAACACAGCCGCACTTCTATCTAAATATGAATTTTTGATTGACATTATAAAACTAGAACTTCCTTTTCCGGGAACAAATTTTTTGAGGGGACCTTCCAATGATAACTTCCCTAAAAATGGACTCATTGTAAAATTACCAGCCAAATTATTTCTATTACCATCTTTTGTTTTCACATCTACTATTGCAGAGACTCTTCCTCCATGTTCTGCACCAAATCCAGCACTATAAACATCCGCAGATTTCATTAAATCAACATCAAAGACACTAAATAAACCAATGGAATGGAAGGGATTATAAATAGTCATACCATCTAAAACAATTTTATTCATTACAGGGCTACCACCTCGGATATACAACTGTCCCCCTTGGTCACCACTAAATACCACCCCTGGTAAAATTTGCAAATACTGAACTAAATCGGGAGTTCCGCCTATGGTTGGTATTTTGGTCAGTTGCTTTGCCGTTATTTTAGTTATTCCTACGTCAACATCTTCTTTTTTACGTTTCTTTTTGTTCTCAGAAATTTTTCCTCCATCAATTAAAACGACTGTTTGGTTTAAAAAAAAGTTATGCAACTGAATTTTGTTTGCCACAATTTCTATTTTTATTGTATCAGAGTCATACCCCGAGTAAGTAGCTACCACTGAATAAACCCCTGGTTTAACATCATTGATAATATAATAGCCATCTGAATTTGCAGTTACACCTTTGTCAGTATTTAAAATCTGAACACCAGCTAAATCCAATTCAACACCTGACTTTAAATCCTTGATATAACCCTTTATACCTCCTAATTGAGCTTGTGCCAAAGAGCAGCTAAATAACAATAAAAACAATAAGAAATTTCGAAAAAACATAGAATGCAAATCTAATGTTTTTTTACTTTTTTTTGTATAAAGAAAAATGCCAATAAATATACAAGCATTCCGCCCAATAATCCAATAGACCACGACCAAGCAGCTCCGAATATTTCATATTGAGGAATGAGCACAAAGGCCGAAATTCCACCTACTACAAAGCCAAGTAAATTAGATATTAATATAATTTTAAATTCATTTTTGGCATGAAAATAATGATTGATGATATTGCTAATACTAAAACTCAAAATACCTAATCCCAAAAATGGGAATAACTTTGACATCGATGAAAAATCCTTTGAAAACAAAATTTCCCAAAAAGAATTAGGTATCAATATTAGAAGAATTAGAAGTAAAGACGAACCCAAGAAATTAATTCCAATAAATTTGCCTGTTAATTGCCATTGTCTATTCTCATCCTCTGAATTCAATATTTTCATGTGCAACATTTGCCCCATACTGTGACCTAAAATCCAAATCGATTCTGCTAATACAATGGCGTTATTATAGATTCCCAACTGACTTTCTCCGACATAAATTGCGATTAAGAAAAAACAAAATCTGTAATTAAAAAACTGAATTACTTGACTGGTTTGAATCCAAAAACCATTGGACAAAATCCTTTTATTAAATTCAAAACTACCTTCGGAAGCACTTAGAAATGGCAATACAAACTTAAAAGAAATGATTATACTTACACTTAATGCAAGTAAAAATGCCATTGGATATGCATTGATTGATTGCTGATTGACAAAAAACAACCCTATAAAAAGCAACAACATGAACAATGGCAAAACAACTAACAAAACATTGCGTTGGGTTACCTTTTGCTGTCCCATTAAAATCAAATTATTCAAATTAAAAATGGAATATAGGAAAGCGGTAATTGGCACCAAATAAAGAAACAGGAAGGATGGTATAAAAAACACAACAAGTTGGGCCAATAAACTTACCATAAGAATCCACAATACTGCCGACTTCCATAGATTCAACTTATTATATTGGTAGCTTAAATTGATTATTGAGGTATTATTTCCGTAATCAATGATTAATTGCAATAATGCAACGGAGGATAAAAACAAACTGATTTGTCCTCTACCTTGAGTTCCTAAATAATTAGAGAGCACGACTACCGTTAATAGTCCTAAAATACCAACGATTACTTTTGATAAAAAGATTGAAAAAATCCCCTTTTTAATAGCAACCATAGAACTCTCTTTTTTAAATATTATTGGTTTTGTAGCCTTGATTTTGCAAATAGGCTTTTACTTTTTGGCACATATCTCCTTGTATTAAGATTTCACCGTCAACAATACTCCCTCCGGTTCCACAATGCGATTTTAACTTTTTTGACAAAGCTTCTAAATCATCCATTTTCCCTACAAAACCTCTGACTATTGTTGCTTTTTTTCCTCCTCTTTGTTTGGTTTCTAATCTAATATTAAGTTTTTGAAGATTGGGCGCTAGGGTTTCCTCTTCCTCAAATGCTTCGTGTAAATTAAGAGAATCGTCTGTACTATAAACCAATCCGTCGGTGCTTTTTTTAACTTTTTTATTCATTACTTAAAATCTTTAAACTAAGGGGTTCAATATTAATATTTATTTCGTTACCCAACCAAATTGGTTCTCCGTCCACGTGAATTGGCCCTTCATTTTCTCTAACTACCTTAAAATCAGATCCAACAAAAGTGATACTGTTTTTATTATGTGTCAAATTCCCTTCCAATAAATTTTTAATCAACGAAGGTAAACTTAAAATTGAAAAACTTTTGAGTACAACTATATTGTATAAGCCATCATCTGGCAATGCACCTGTGTGTACTTTTACATTATTTCCCCATTGGGTTGCATTTGCAATACTTATAAGGAAGGCTTTACCGTGCCATACTACCTTTTCTTTGTTTATTATTTGATAATATTGACTTTTATAATTGAGGTGTTTTACAATTGTTTTTACGTATTCCATTAATCCTCTTTTTTTATTTGTTGCAAACAACGCACTAATATGAGCATCAAAACCAATTCCACCAACATTAATCATACAATGTCTGTTGAACCATACTGTATCAATTAATTTAACTTGAGCAATTGACAAAGTTTTAATTGCTTCGGTTGTTTTAATTGGTATTTTAAAATGTCGGGCGAATCCGTTTCCAGAACCCAAGGGAATAATCCCTAAAACTAAATTAGTATTTACTAATCTTGAAGCAATTTGATTAAGAGTACCATCACCACCTGCGGCAAAAACATATTCATACTTTTCTTTAATCGCTTTATCCGTAAACAGAATCACATCACTTGACTTTTCTGTAGGCCAAAAATCGATAGAAAACCGATTGTGGTCTATATTTTCAGTCACTATTTTTTTAAGGTCAATCGTTTTTTTTCGTCCAGAAAAAGGGTTGTATATAACGACTGCTTTTGATTTCATTTAACGATTAAAGGCGTATTGTATAATATTGGCACCCATTTTTAGTGCTTGTTGTCGAATTGGTTCAGGATTATTATGAACAGATTGGTCTTCCCAACCATTCCCTAAGTCGGATTCATAAGAAAAGAAACACACCAATTTGTTATTATGCATGAGTCCAAACCCTTGTGGGGATTTGCCATCGTGTTGATGAATTTTGGGCAATCCATTGTTAAAATCGAAAGTTTGATGGTATATAGGATGCGAGAATGGGAGTTCTATAAAATCAGAATTGGGAAATACTTTTTTCATTTGCAAAGTAATAAATGGTTTTAACCCATAATTATCATCAATATGCAAAAACCCTCCTGACTCCAAATATTTCCTTAAATTTAATACTTCTTGGTCGGAGAACACCACATTACCGTGACCAGTAAGGTATAACCACGGATAATTAAACAACTCAGGAGAACCTATATCCACTATTGCTTCTGTGGGATTAATATTGGTTTTTATTTGTTGATTGCAAAAATTGACAAGATTGGGCAAAGCTGTTTTATTTGCATACCAATCTCCTCCACCTTTGTATTTTACCTTTGCTATTTTAAAAGAATAATCTGAAGAAGCTGAACTTAGAAATACAAATATGACTAGACCAAAGATTACTTTGAACAAGGAATTAATTCTTTTTTTCATTGAAATTAAAATCTTCTAAATTTTCATGTTTAATCCACTTCCCTTTTTTGGTTAACTGATAAAAATCTATCCTGCCGTCGGGGATATAATACTGTTTAGAACCCAATTTTTCATAATTAGAGGGAACCAAATTGGTATAAGTAATCAGCTTCATTTCTTTTTCGAATCGCAAAGTCATACTTCCTTGATCAGCATATTCAAAAAACACGCGATATTGAGGTGTATAATCTTTTTCAGAACCATAAAAAACAGGAGCACCTATTTGCAATTCATTGTCTTTATCAACCCAAAGTACATCTATAATTTTTTGATTTATAAAACTGTTCTTGCCATTGAGTCCTAAAACACAGTAATAATCTTTCCTTTTCTTTTTAAAATGATACATTTGATAATAGAGTGCACTAGGCCACATATCAACAGGGTAAGTTTCATAAAGTGAATCTGTTTTTGCCAAACTTCTTTCATTAAGCCAAACAACATTGGTTTCCGAATTGATTTTTCTTTTGAAAAACACCACACAGTGATTGGTAAACTCCTCTTTATTGTTCACCAAAACCCAGCTAAGCAATTTCATTTTATTATCCTCAGATTCCAAGACCGAAATGGTGTTACTTATAGCACTCCAATCTTGTTTCATAGGGTCTATGTTTAACAATAAGTCGGTAAGTAAAAATTTAAAAGAATCGTTATAAACTATCCTTTGGGATTCAATTCTACTGAAACGAATACTATCAGAGTATTTTTGCAATAAATGCATTTCATTTTCATTGTTATTTTGACCAATCAATTGTGTCATTATACAAATGGAGAGTAATAATAAGACAAAAGTTTTCATATTAAATACAATGCAAAATTACGCTTTTTATTGTGTGTGACTTTACAAAGCTTCAATCACCATGGCACTTGCACCACCACCACCATTACAAATAGCGGCACCACCAAGTTTAGCGTTATTTTGTTTTAACACATTGATAAGAGTTACGACAATACGCGCTCCACTTGCACCAAGGGGATGACCTAAAGAAACGGCACCTCCATTTACGTTAACCTTTTCAATAGGTAAATTTAAAATTTTATTATTCACCAATCCCACAAGAGAGAACGCTTCATTGAACTCAAAAAATTCAATTTCTGACATATCCACACCTGCATTTTTGGCTGCTTTAGGCATAGCAACACTTGGTGCTGTTGTAAAGTATTCTGGCTCATGTTCTGCATCTGCAAAACCTCTAATTTTGGCAATCGGTTTTAATCCCAATGAATCCATTTTTTCCTTACTCATTAAAATAAGAGCGGCAGCACCATCATTCATTGTACTAGAGTTAGCGGCAGTTGCAGTTCCTTCTTTGCTAAAAGCCGGCTTTAACCCTGCAATTTTATCAAATTTTACATTTTTATATTCTTCGTCATGGTTAAAAATAGTGATATTTCCTTTTTTATCAACCATTTCCACAGGCACAACTTCGTCATTAAATTTGCCTTGTTCCCAAGCTGCAGCCGAACGTTTGTATGAATTAATTGCAAATTCATCTTGTTGTTCTCTGGTAATATTTTGCTCATTAGCGCATTTATCAGAACACCAACCCATCATTTGTTGGTTATACACATCCAATAATCCATCATTTGCCAGACCATCTACCAAATTAGCATTACCAAATTTAAATCCATTTCTACTTCCCAATAAATAATGAGGCACTTGACTCATATTTTCCATTCCACCAACCACTACAACATCAGCCACGCCAGTCATAATTTGTTGAGCACCAATAGCAATGGATTTCATTCCACTAGCACACACTTTATTAATAGTCGTTGCTTGAACTTTATTAGGCAACCCAGCAAATTTAGCGGCTTGTCTAGCAGGCGCTTGTCCTAAACCAGCTTGAAGCACACTTCCAAAATATATTTCTTCAACCTCTTCAGGATTTAAACCTACTTTTTCTAGAGCACCTTTAATTGCAGCTGCTCCAATTTTGGGTGCAGAAACTGAAGACAAGGCTCCCATAAAACTTCCCATTGCAGTTCTTACTGCCGATACGATATATACTTCTCTCATTTGATTGTAATTTGAACGCAAAAGTAAGTTTTTTTAATGAATCTACATATACTCTACACGATTAAATGAACTCTATTAATAACCTGCTGTAAATTCAATTCAGAACGATTAAATTTCCCGATTGCCCAATATTATAAAACTTGAAACTTAAACAATTCTAGAATTAAATTGAATAAAAAATTTACATTTGCATAAACAATGCGATATTATTTGATAGCAGGTGAAACAAGCGGAGATTTGCATGGCTCTAATTTAATGCAACATCTGCTAAAAATTGACCCTGAGGCTGAAATAAGATTTTGGGGAGGTGATTTAATGGCTGCAAAAGGGGGCACAATGTTCCGACATTACAAGGCTACCGCTTTTATGGGCATTACTGATGTTTTACTTAACATTAATAAAATTTTCAAAAACTTATCTGATTGCAAAAAAGACATCATTGCGTTCAAACCCGATGCTTTAATTTTAATCGACTACCCAGGATTTAACCTCAGAATAGCTAAATTTGCTAAGTCAATGGGAATTAAAGTCCATTACTATATTAGTCCTAAAGTGTGGGCATGGAACACGAAAAGAGCTTATAAAATCAAGCAAAACGTTGACCACCTATATAGCATTCTCCCATTTGAAATCGATTTTTTCAAACCCTTTGGAATTATACCCGACTACGTAGGTAATCCAATTTGCGATGCTATAGAACAGTATCAGTTTGACAGCACTTTTAAACAAAATCATCAAATCACAAAACCTATTATTGCGCTGCTGCCAGGGAGCAGAATGAGCGAATTAAAGCATGTGTTACCAGAAATGCTGAGTATTTGCAACTATTATCCTGATTATACATTAGTACTTGCAGGCGCTCCCCATATAGAAGACAGTGTTTATCAAAAATACATTGGAAATTTGCCAGTAAAGCTGATAAAAGGGAAAACGTATGATGTTGTAAAAAACAGTTATGCCGCCCTTGTTTGTAGCGGAACGGCGACTTTAGAAACGGCATTATTAAATTGCCCTCAAGTAGTTTGTTATAAGTTTAGTAATATTAGTTATGAAATTGGGAAAAGGGTAATAAAGGTTAAGTATATTTCATTGGTTAATTTGATATTAAACAAATTGGCAATTCCTGAATTAATTCAACATGAACTGAATGAAATCAATATTAAAAGGGAATTAGATTGGGTATTGGGTGGTAAAAACAGAGAGGAGCAACTAACAAACTACAAAGACTTAAGCGAAATTGTTGGTAAGGCTGGCGCAAGTGTAAGAACAGCGGAACTAATTTACAAAAGATGTTCTACGACTTGAGATTCTTTATAAGCTGTTGTCATTTCACGCTTCCCAACGGGACCGCCTACTGATTGCACCTTCATTCCCAATGCTTTCAAATTTCTTTTAAACTGACCTTGAGCACAATAAGTCGTTAACATTCCGCCTTCTTTCAAATAATCAACAGCAAAACGCATGGTCTCTTCAGTCCACATTTCAGATTGTTTGGCAGGAGCAAAAGCATCGTAATACATCAAATCAACATCTCCTTTATTTATCAATTTAGAAAGCTCTAAATCCTGACTTTGTAAATTGGCTTTCAACATACAAAAGTTAAACTGTGGAGTTATTGCATGCCATTTATTGTGTTCGACCTCTGAAATTTGTTTAATTAAATTTATACTTTGGGGCAAATGAGGAAAACCGTTGTAATATTCTTGTAGAATATCATAAGTCAGCGGGTTAGGTTCAAAGGCTATGTAATTTACTTTTTGATGGGGCTGCAAATAATCTATTGTCAGCAAAGCATTTAATCCAGTACCAAAACCAACCTCCATTATAGTAAATTCAGTTAATTCCGGGCTCATGAGTTTGAGGCCGTTTACGATATAAACGTGTAAGCTTTCGGAAAAAGCACCATTAATTGAATGATATGTTTCATCGAGGTGTTTTAAATAAATGGTTTGACTACCATCTCTGGTTTTTAAAAATTCGACTGATATATCGTTCATCTGCATTAAAAATTCATTTCTTGTTCTCTTTCAGGCATTTTAGGTTTTTTCTCAGGCACATTGTTTGAATCGCCAAATTTCCAAGTTAGATTAACTGTAAAAATTCTAGTTTCACGTTTGCGATAAACACTGCTTGAAAAATTAACATCAGACATTACAATTTTAAATCTACGGTTATCAAAAACATCATTAAATGAAATACTTAAAGCTAGCTTTTCTTTATAAATATCTTTTTTAAAACCCAAATCTAAACCGTACATAGAAAGCATTTTACCTTGAGGTAAGGCTCTTGGACCCATGTAATTGTAAGACAACTGCAAATCTGTTTTGTTCCAAAAGGTATAACTCACTATTGCTTTTCCTGTAAAAACCCAAGCATCGTTGGTAAATTGTGAACCAAGCACGTTACCCGAAAGTATTTGCCTGTACAAATTCCCATTTAATGTGGTTTTTATCTTTTTCATTAGCGTAAAACGAGCGATAACTTCTGCTCCCATACTCCTATTGTAATCTAAATTATAAAAGGAAACACGAGATATTCCTAAACTATCTACCGTTCTATAACGCCAAATCACAGAATTTGTTTGCCTAAAATACAAATTTGTTGTAAAAACTACTTTAGAGGTGTTGTAGAAAGCTGATAATTCTATGGCATCAGTTAACTCAGGTTTCAATGTAGGATTACCTGTAAAAATATTAAATGGGTCATTTACATTGATAAAAGGATTTATTTGACCCTGAGTGGGGCGATTAATCCGGCGACTATACCCCAATTGAATATCTGGAATATTGTATTTTTTTTGTAAAGTAAAATTAATATTACCCGATGGGAACAAGTTTGTATAATTGAAATTTACTGGAGTATTGGTTAACTTTTCTTCTCCATTAACTAATGTGTTTTCGACACGCAACCCTATATTATATTTAATTAAATCATTAAACTTATCACTTAGAGTTAAATATGCTGCACTTACATTTTCATTATAAACAAAACGATTGGTTCTACCATTGTCTACTTCTATTGTTTGTGTTTGGTAATTAAATGAATCAAAATTAAACTGATTGTCAAAACTCCGTGCAGTGTACTTTGCCCCAACTTCTAACTTCCTATAATCAGTGAAAGGTTTAACATAATCCACTTGAGCTAAAAAGTTTGCAAAACCATTGTCAAATGTATTGTATGACAAACCCTTATTTTGATTTAATTTTTGATAAGTTAGTGGGTCTTTAAAATTTCTGACAATGTCAATATTATTGATTCTATCGGTCAATGAATAATTAACAATTCCTACAATGTTATGGGCTGTTTTCTCAAACGTTTTTTTCACCAAAAGTCCTGCATCATAATTCAAAGATTTTTTAGTAACAACGTTTCCGATTTCTTGAACTGTTTTCACTTCTCTTTGGTCATCCTTCAAAAGTAATTCACTTAAGTCATCATCATTATCTGTATTTAATGAGGCCAAATAGTTGAATGAATAGAGCCATTTTTTACTTGGTTTATAATCAATACTACCAGAAAATGTTGCGTTTCTGCTTAAATTTTGACTTTCGCTGTATTGATTAATCACAAAAAAAGTATCTTTAGTAAAGTTATCTCTTTCATTGTAACCGCGGCCCCAAACGTCATTATACCTGTAGGTTAGCGTATTAGATGTGCTCCATCTTCCATTACTGTAATTATATGCAGCCGTTGCGTTGTATTTATTATTAGTCCCTGCCCCTAGAGTTACAAATCCATTTTGCCCCTTCGTTCTGTTTTGCTTCAGCGTAATATTAATAATACCACTTACCCCTTCTGCATCTTGCTTTGCCCCAGGATTGGTATTAACTTCAATACTTTCGATATTCGCAGCTGGTATTTGCAACAGCAAAGTCTGTCTATCCTCGCCAGACAAGCTACTCTGTTTCCCATTGATATAAATTAATACATTTTCACTCCCTCTCAACGATATTGAACCATCACCATCTACACTGATTGCAGGTATTTGTCTCAATGCATCAAGAGCAGTTCCTCCATTAGTTAATGCATCATTTTCAAGTGAATATACTTTTTTGTCTGCTTCTATTTTCTCAACTACCACCTTTTTCATTACAACTCCTCCCCCTTTGATTAGCTCAACTTGTGGCAACAGATATACAGTATTCAAATTCAACAAAGTTGCAGTATCCGAAAATCTTAAATTTATTGTTTGAGTTTTGTATCCTGGAATAGAAATTTTGAGTACACTTGGCTGACTACTTGAGCAAATTTTAAATTGGCCCAAACTGTCGGTCAACTTAAATCCAATAACAGCATTTTTAGTACTAGAATAAATTTCAACCAAACTATTGGGAATAAATTTGAGTGATGCGCTATCATTAACAACGCCTACAACACAATATTTTTTTTGGGAATAAGCACTTAAAACAAAGAAAAGAAACAAGCTTACTGTCGTTAACTTTTTAAACATCATAGATATAACAAAATAAAATTAAATGGGTTTTAGAATCCCTAAAGTGGTTTTCTAGTGGTTCGTTGTTCGATACGTTTTTCATAGTTCTCTCCTTTGAAAATACGATGAACATAAATACCAGGGGTATGAATTTGATTTGGGTCTAGTTCGCCAGCCGGCACCAATTCCTCGACCTCTGCAATCGTTACTTTCCCTGCCATTGCCATTAATGGATTAAAATTTCGTGCTGTTTCTTTGAAAATCAAGTTACCATGAACATCACCTTTCCAAGCCTTAACGATTGCAAAATCTGCATCAAAGGCATATTCCATTAAATAAGTCTTGCCATTAAATTCTCTGATCTCTTTACCTATTGCAACCTCCGTTCCAACACCAGCGGGTGTGTATATTGCTGGCATTCCATAACCGGCTGCCATACATCTAGTGGCCAAAGTGCCTTGCGGAATTAATTCAACTTCCAATTCACCACTTAATAATTGTCTCTCAAACTCAGCATTTTCACCCACATAAGAGGCAATCATCTTTTTAACCTGCCTTGTTTTCAATAAAAGACCAATCCCAAAATCATCAACACCTGCATTATTACTAATACAAGTCAATTTATCTGACCCTTTTTTTACAAGTGCATTGATACAATTTTCAGGAATCCCACACAACCCGAATCCACCCAACATTAATACGGCACCACTTTCAATATCTTTAATAGCATCATCGGCATTTGCAACAACCTTATTCATACCGGCAAATTTAATGTTTTTTGATAAAGGATAAAAACACAATGTATGAACTATATTAACATCAATCCAATAAATGCTCCTAATTCCATCAATAATGCAATTCCTATATGAACCAGAATACCACCCCAAATGGATTGCGTTCGGTATGACAAATATCCTAACAAAACACCGCCAAAGAAAGAACTTATGGTTTCCCCTATCGGCTTTCCAAAATGTATAGAAAAATAAAAAGCAGCTGTCGGAATAATGGCTTTAGGTCCTAAAATTTTCAAAAAAGCCAATATCATAAATCCCCTAAAAAAGACTTCAATTGAAATAAAATCAAGCGCATACACTAATTCAAACCAAAAATAATGATGTGGTTCAGGATTGTAAACATCAATTCGGGAAGCACGTGGATAGTATTCTAAAAAATCGCCCATAAAACTTGCTGCTGTAATAAGAGGAACCATAAAAAGCAACATTTTGAAGTACAATGACCACTCAACTTGTTTGGCCGAAAATCCATAAAATGAATGATTCGGCACTTTGTAAAACTGCCATACTATTCTCAACATTACTAATAAAAAAGCGAGTCTAACTAAATCAGAAAAAATTACTTTACTAAGACCTATTCGTCCAGGCACGGCAAATAACTCCACAACCTCTCCATAAAAAGCAAGAACCGAACGAAGCGAGAACAAAGAAATTCCAACCACAATCAAAATCCAAAACTGCCTTGATTTAGCCCACTTATAATCTTTGGAAAAAAGTGAAATAAAAACCAAAACTGACATAAAATGCAAAGAATAGACCCCAAAATAAGCTAAAAAAGAAAAAATACCTTTGAGTTTAAAAACACCCAATTGCACTTTGTAAATTTCATTTATAGAGAGAGTTGTCGACAAAAAAACAAAAACTACAACCCAAAATAGCAATGAGTATTGCCCAATAAATTTCTTTAAATCTTGAATTAAACGAATCATAACACAAGTAAATTACAACCACGAGTATCGCTATAATCCACACGTCCTAACACTTGGAAAGAGCCGTCCTCACCTACCTTTCCCAAATCGGAAGTGGCAATAAAACTACATGAATAAAGATTATACAAATCAATTACATTAAGCACACCATTTCTATTATAAATTGGCTGACCCAATGGATCATTAATTTCCCTAGCTAGCACTTTACACCAAGGAGGCGACTGATACAAACCTTCACTCATTGCATAAGATTGTGACATTAATTCGGTCATTCCATATTCACCGGCAATACTTGAAACGCCCAATCTACTTTGTAAAATTTGGTGCAACTCATATCTAGTTAATTCAGCCCTTCGGCCTTTCATGCCTCCTGTTTCAACAACATGAGTATATTCAAGATTCATTTGATATTTATCTATAAAATCGAGCAGTGCAAAACTCACTCCCCATAATACCGTAGGTATTTTTTGGGCTTCATTCTCTATTAGTTGATTGTATAGGTCGTGGTGATTGTAAAGATAAAAATTTGATTGAGGATATTTTGAGGATTTTATAAAATGATTGACTTGATAAACCAAGGAAGAGGTTGTTCTTTCGAGGTATGACGGCAATAAGGCTAGGTGGCAATATTTTGTATAATCATTAAAAAAGAAATTAAAACTATCGGCACATGATTTTTCATACAATCTCAACTTTGGGACTGCATGTTTACTAACCCCAAGTCCTGTGGTACTACTACTTTCAAATACGACTTCGGGAGCAAGAGTCGACGATTGAATATTGAAGTTTTTAAAAAAAGAAATTGGCAAAAAGGGTATCTTAAAAACTTTATCTATCTTTGTAGTATCGATTTTCAAAAGTTGTAAGTAGGTTTTATAAACTTCATTATTTTGACTTTGGTACTGAAATATTTTGAGTGCCAATGCTTCAAAAGTAAATTTGTTGACTGCACTTATTTCTTTTTCTAAATCGTCCAAAACCATGCTTCAAAAATATATTAAATTTTGCATACTCGTTTTTTTGTTTTCTTGCAAAACAGATGCCCCTTTGTTTTCAGACATCCCGAGTTTAACAATAGATAAAGTAGAACAATTCCAAAGAGATGGAAGAGATTCTTCGGTGGTAATTACCCTAAATTACACAGATGGAGATGGCGACATAGGTTTGGAAGAAACAGACACTTTCCCTCCATTTAATTTTGGCAGCGCTTATTTTCACAACTTATTAATCCATGTTTATAGGATAGAGAACGGGGTAAAAATCCCAATTATGATTCCTGCAACGACAGACACCTTAAACTTTAATGATCGCATTAAAAATTTAACACCTACAGGAAAAATAAAATCAATTTCGGGGCAAATAAGAATAAATTTGAACTCAAAACCCTACCCGGGTATTTTACCAGATTCCATGAGTTATAAAGTTCAGATTATAGATAGAAAGCTCAATAAGAGTAATGAGGTAGAGACGAATCCTCTAAAATTTACCTTTTAGAATTTATTCTTCCACATCATACTTTCAACCGGTTTAATGGTTCTAGTATTATACTTTGCATTTTTCTTTTTGTTGTACATGGTTTTAACATCACCGTTTACAACAAAATAAATAAGCTGACCGATAGGCATTCCATAATACACTCTAACTGGCTGAGCTACACTAATTTCAAGCGTCCACGTATTACAAAAACCAACATCACCCTTACCAGCAGTTGCGTGAATATCTATTCCCAAACGACCTGTACTACTTTTTCCTTCCAAAAAAGGAACATGCGCATGTGTTTCGGTATATTCTTCGGTAACTCCCAAGTACAGAGTGCCGGGTTGTAGCACAAATCCTTCAATAGGTATTTCAAAATGATCAATTTTATTGTGGGCTTTAGCATCTAAAACACGGTCTTTGTAAGTGGCTAAATAACGCCCTAAATGAACATCGTAACTATTTGTTCCTAAACATTCTGGACGGTAAGGTTCAATTAAGATGTTGCCCTTTTCAATTTCTTCTAAAATTTGGTAATCTGTTAATATCATGGTTGTATAATTTCAAAGCACTTTATGGTGCGGTCATCACTGCACGAAATAAATCTGTTTCTGTCAAACCACAAAATTTTATTCACAGAACTTGTATGACCGTTGTATTTTTCTTTATCAATCACCTTCAGCAAGGTTTTTTTATTAAAGTCCCATAACTTAATTGTTTTGTCCATACTTGAAGACAAAAACAGGTTTTGATCAGGATGAAGAGCCAATGAATGTATATGCAAAAGATGAGCATTTACTTGAATTTCATCATCTTGACTATTCAAAAAATGCAAAATTGCACCCCTACCTCCTGTTACTATCGTTTGAGAGTCAGGATGATAAATCACTGAAAATAAACTTCCGTTAAAATCCGATTTTTTTTCAGAAATACCGTTTTGGGAGGACAAAACCCACAAGGCAGGTTCACTTCCCACAACAATTAATTCGTTATTAACGGGTAATATTTGTCTCAAACTTTTGTTAGAAAGTTGTATTTCATTAACTTTATTGAATTGAATATCAAAAACCGAGATGGCTCCATTTGCAGAAGCGATGTAGTACAATCCATTGAAAAATTGAATATCAAAAATAGGAAAATTGTTCCATTTTAACTTTTTGATTAACAGATAGTTATTTGAATCAAAAATGGTTAATTCGCCTTGATTAGTCCCTGTCAAAATAAAATCGCCAAAGCAAGCCACTATGTATATTGCATGTTCGTGCTGGGCTATGAGTAAACCTTCGGCAGACTCAAAATCCCACTTTACCAACATTCCATCAGCACCACCACTATAAAAAAAATTTTCACTTGGAGAGTGAGCAAGTGAATAAATCGCTTGTCGATGTCCAATAAATTCTTTTATATTTACAACTTTAATCAAAATGCCTCTTGTTTTTGAACAACAAATAACTTCTGCAAAGAAAATCGCTGTTTGGCAGATAACCGAACCCCTAGATTTTTTTTTATCAAGAATCTCTGCACCGTTTGAACAAGGCCTAAATCCTAAGAGATTGCTAGAAAAAACATGTTGTTCATTTTTATTAAACTACATTTTAGAAGAACAAACTGACCAGTTTCTATGCAATGACATGTATGGCAAACCAATTTTAAGCAACACAAAAACCAGCGTTTCATTCAGCCATACCAAAGATTTAATTGCTTGCTATATAGATACAGAAGGGAATGACATAGGAATAGACATTGAACATCTTAGAAAACAACTACCTGCCTTGTCTAAAAAATTCATGAACCAAGAAGACAGTTCTCCTTTCGACGACGAGTGGCATTATCTTTTTATTTGGTCGGCCAAAGAAGTTCTTTATAAAATGTGGGGAAAAAAGAATTTAGACTTTTACAAAGACCTAAAAATCATTACATCAAGTGATAGTGTAGGTTATATCCAAAAAGAGGATATCAATATTATTACAAAAATTAAGTTTCATAAAATAAATGACGTTATTTTGACATACAATCTTTGAATATAGGAATTTTTTATTTATTATTGCTCAATAAACGAGGCAACTATTTAAATACTAACCTTGTCATAATAGCAATGAATAGAATTTTACTTTTTTTCACACTCTTTATCATGTCGTTACAAACAGCAAAAGCTTGTGACGTAATAAATGGATCGGACATAAAGTTCACTCACATGGGTGGCTACAAGTATCACATAAAATATATATTATACCATCAATGCATTTGTGCCTTAGGGATAATGCCTAGATTTACGGTTTCATGTGGAGGCACAAGTTATACCCGTGTTCCACCAAGAACAAGCATTAGAGATATCACGCCGGTATGTAGCAGCGGGCAGCCGCCATGCCAAAACAATGGATATGGTGGTTCTCGTTTTGGTATCGAAGAGCATATTTTTGACGATACTATCGATTTTTCTCAAAGCCCTTACAACACCTTTTTAAGCGGCACTTGTTGTGAAATTATGTTCCGAGTTGCGCAACCATGGGGACTTGTTGGAACAACAACAACTACTACAACTTATGGTGGAGAAGCGATGATGAACTTGTGTGAAATTGGCAAAAAAGGCAATAACTCACCAACTTTATCAAACATTCCAATGGCATTTATTTGTTGTAATCAACCATTTGTATTTAACAATGGTATTTTTGACAATAAAGAATATGATTCTCTTTCATACAATTTGGACGAACCATTAAGTGCTACTTGGGCTCCGGTTAACTGGATATCTCCGTTAAACAAAGACATTCCATTTACACCATTTTGCCCACCAAATCCAGGAGTTGTAAATTGTCGACCACTTCCCAACGCCCGTCCATCCAGAGGCTTTTACTTTGACAGAGAAACAGGAGACATGGCTTTTACGCCAACAAAATGCGACGAGTCTGGACCAGTAGCAATAAAAGTAACTGAATGGCGTAGAGATTCTCTTACTCGTAAAATGGAACGGATTGGTTTTACAAGGCGTGACATTTATGTAACCATTGTAACTTGTTCGGATAACAATCCCCCTGAAATAGTAGGCGTTAATAAACATTCCATTTGTGAAGGCAGTAGATTATGTTTTAAAATAAAAGCCACTGATGCAATGTTTACTCCAAATCAAACTGTCCCTGATACTGTTGAACTTACTTGGAATCAAGCTATTATAGGCGCTACTTTTCGGATTATCGATCCAGATGCAAGAGAAAAAGAAGCTGAATTTTGTTGGACTCCCAAAATTGGAGATGCAAGAAACCAAGCATACACTTTTACAGCCTCAGCAAAAGACGATGCATGTCCAAGACCTGCTACCACAATTAGAGGTTTTAACATCAAAGTCAATCCATTGGCAAGAGACACCCGTAAGTATTCTATTCTAGATTGTGGTAAATTAAAATTTGCGGCTTTCCCTATAGACACTGTTAATTATAATCAAAAAAACTACCGCTATAAATACATTATAAGAGACTCCACAAACAGTGGTATTCCTTTTTATACCACCTTCAACAGAATTGATAGCTTTAAATTTAAACGTGGTGGAAAATACATCATTGAACATGAAATAAACAATCCTCCATTCAATTGCCCAACCATCTATTTAGATACGGTTGTAATGCCACCTGTACTAGATGTTGAGTTGTCTTTTGGCAAAGACACATTTGTATGTGCCGGGAACTCTTTAACATTAGAGCCGATTGTTGCCAATGGTGTCCCAAATTATAAATTCCGTTGGGAATTCCCTTTAGGTACTCACAATCCTAAAGACACTTTAAACAGAATCACTGTTACGCCAACGACAAGTTCTAAATTAGTTTTAAAACTAACAGATAAAAACAAATGTGTTGATGCAGATACGGTCGTTGTTAAATACATTAAAAATCCAATTGTTAACCTTGGCCCTGACCGAAGAATATGTACGTATGATTTCGCTACATTAGATGCTCAAAACGCAGATTCTTTAATGTATGAGTGGAGTACACAAGAAAATACTCGAGAAATTACAGTTCATGTTGCAGGCAAGTATTCAGTAAAAGTATTAGACAGTATTTATAAATGTTTTGACACAGACACTATGGAATTATTTGTCAATGATACCGTTATTGCACTTTCTGGCGGTGACAGAGAAATCTGTATTTTTGACACTTTAAAAGTTTCTTCCAAACGCAAACCACTTGGTTATACCCGTCAAATTACTTGGAGAGATATTATTTCAGGCGCAACGATGGCAACGGACAGTGCTTTCAGACTTAGAATACCAACCATTGCCACTAGAAAATATGAAATGTTCTTACGGGTTAATCAAAAAGGCGTTATATGCGAGGATTATGACACATTTACACTCACCGTCAATCCTTTACCAACCTTCATAAACACACCTATACTTCCACGATGTTATCAAGATGGCGCAGTTAATTTAAATTTAGCCAATTTTGCCACGGCAAATAATAGAACCATTCCTGCAGATTCTATCCGATTCTTTCAACAACACCGCAATCCAAGTTGGATTACGGGAGGACCGGTTGGAAAAAGCACTTTTGTTTGGAATTTCCCTCAGTTTATAAGCAATGATTTAGTTCCAAAAGCAGGTTTAACGGATATCATTTGTTACGATTATCGCGACGTAAAAGGCTGTTATAACAGAGAATGCAAGAATGTAAGACTGAATCCAAATCCAGCAGTTGAACTTAAAACGGGTACGTTCTGTCAAAAAGCAGGACCTGTAGATTTGAACAAACTCATTGTTAAACCTATTCCATCTGCCAAAGCTGGAGGACCAGAAAGCTTTAGATGTTTAGAAGTTCCTCAAGGTTCAGGTGTTGACCCAGAAGCTATTGTCTATTGGGATTACACTACCATACCGGCTACACCATTTATGGATCCTGGTTTGGAAGGCGAAAACCAAAAAACAGGAGAATATCAAATAGAATACTGTTTCCAAGATGCAATCTCAGGTTGTAAATCGTGCGACTCTATGTGGATTACAATAGTAAGACTACCTGAAATTGAATTTTTAAATATCCCTAAGCAATGTATCAATTTCCCTTTACTATCAATGGACAGTTTCGCTAGAGATAGAAACACGGGCAAACGTTTTATAGATGGAGAATGGTCAACAGTAGAATTCAGAAACTCACGCGACATGGGGAATCCTATCATTGCCAATGTGATTAACAATTCGGTTAGAACTAAAAAGATATTCGACCCAAGTATGGGTGCAGGTCAATACCTATTGAAGCTGACAGATGTTTCAAGTGGATGTCCAGTGGCGGATAGTGTTGAGGTAACTGTTAATGGCTTGCCTATCCTCAGAATTAATATCCCTGATACCGTATGTTCTAGTACTGCACAGTTTACGTTGAACAATGAACAACCATCAGGACCATTAGGAACTTGGTCAGGATTAGGTGTTGTAGGGCGTGATTTTAATCCAGGTATCAGTCCTAAAACCAAACAATACGAAGATCCAATCCGGTTGAAATACGAATACACCAATCCATTGACAGGTTGTAGCGACTCAATTGCGAAAAACATAAGAATACAAAGTCAACCTGAGGTTAGTGTAACTACTCCTAGTCCATACCAACAATGTGAAGGGCAAGTATTTAATTTAGTGGCAACCAAAGCTTGGGTTCAAAACACAACTTGGACAAGCAGTGGAGATGGAAACTTCTCTGACAACAGCACCCTAAGCACTGTTTATACCCATGGCTTATCTGATACTTCGTTAATTGGCTTAAATGGTCAAGTGGTATTAAGTATTAACACTATCAAAGAAGGTGTTTGTCCTCCAGCAAAAGACGATATTCAATTGATGATAGAGCCATATCCACAGTATGCAATGCCAGTTCATTTTGTGAAATGTGAAGCTGCTGATATTGACTTTTCTAGCACTGTTTATAAACCAGCAGGTTCTGCTAACTTGAGATATACTTGGGATTTTGGAGATGGCAACACATTGGTTAAATCAACAAATGGGAATCCTCAAAAACGATATGATACCGCACAAAGAGGTTGGTATAATGTTTCATTAACCGTTCACAATCAGTGGGGTGCTAATGACGACCAAGTTTGTAGCATACAAAAAGACTCAGTGGATTATGTGAGAGTATTACCTCAACCAAAAGCAGCCTTTAGCAGTGACCCTAGCTACTTTACTACAGTTGCCTTCCCTAAATTTAAGTTTAAAAATGAAACCCAATACAGATGGGGTGCAGAAAACATGAGTTATTTGTGGTCTTTTGACTTGAATGACATAGAAGATACTTCAACTCAAATAAACCCAATCAAAGTATATCCAGCAGACACAACAGTATATTGGGTAAACTTAATGGCAAGATACACTTATCCTGCAATTGGGGATATAACCATAGATGAAGATGTAGTGTGCGAAGATTCAATTGGCAGACCAAGAAAAATTGGTCCAGACGTTACAGTGTTTGTTCCAACAGCCTTTAGTCCAGAAAGAACAGGACCAAAAGTAAACAACGTATTCAGACCAATTGTAAATGGCGAGAAATCTTACAGTATGATTATCATGAACCGTTGGGGACAATTGATTTGGGAAAGTACGGACAAGTTTGCAAGTTGGGATGGCACCTACCAAGGACAAGATGCACAACAAGATGTTTATATTTGGCACATCAAAGTGACGGCTTACGATGGCGAAAAGTATGATTACGAGGGCACTATTACATTATTAAGGTAGGAAATTAATGACAGTAATTTGATAAAATATCTTGTATTTATATTAACAATTACTGCTTGTTTAAACCTAAATGCTCAAAATATTGGTTTTGAATCGGGGAATACAGACGGTTGGATATACAGAGTTAATGGTATAATTAAAACACCTATTAATGAATACAATTCAGGCCTCTATGTTACAAAACAGAGTGAAACAGTTCACAAGGATATAGGCCAAGCAGCCAAATTCCCTGATGGAGGAAGACATTCATTAATGATTGGCACTTTTGATAAAGGAGAATCAAATACCCGAAAAGTTCATTCGATAGAGAGAGAAATTAAAATTGACGATGACATAGAGATTCCATTGTTTTATTCTTTGTATTTTGAATCTCATAATGGGTACTTCAAAATTTCTGTATTTGATTCAAGTAACATTTATTATAATCTTCATTCATTACTTAGGGTTCCTATTGCTAAATTCGATGTAATGACAATCATCAATAACACCGCGGGTTATTTCAGAAAATGGACTCCCAATACTATCAAACTTAAAAACTTAAAAGGGAAAAAAGTTACACTTAAGATTGAAGTTTCTGGGTGCAGTGCAGGAGGTCATTCATCAATAATGTGGATTGACTTTAAATGTTATAATCCTCAATTAAAATTAAATACTTTTCAATGCAAAGATGAACTAACCGTTCAATTAAAAGACAACACATTTAATCAGGTTTTGGACATTAATAAAAATAACCTATTTGATTTTGCGGGTGAGAAAACCAAAATCAACCTACAAACCCATAAACCACAATACTTAGTAGGCTTCAACGACACTTCATGTGCTGAGGAGATACCAATTCTAACTGATGTAACGTATGGTTTAAAAGCTGAATGTAATAGTCAAATATGCTTAAACGATTCATTAGAATTAAATATACAAAGCAGTGTTTACGATAAATTTACTATAGATTTTGCAGGAGAACTGAGGCAAACCCAAGAGTTAAAAATCAAACACAAATTCAAAGAATTTGGCATAAATAAAATCACATTAATATCAACAGACAGTTTTTGTTCAGATACCATTATCAAAAGTGTCAACACTTTAAACAACAAACATTCGCTAAGCTTTATTGAGTTTGGATGTATTGGAGACACCTTTAATATAAAAGAAAATACGACTAGTGCTGATTTAAAAACCGAATATAAATGGTTAATAAATCCTGATAAATATATTACAGATTACAAAACCTATTTAATACCCAAATTTGAAGACAGTTTAATTTTCTCTATTTTTTCTGAAGACAATAACTTTTGCAAAGACACATCAACAGGAAAAGTTTACTTTTTTAAAAAACCCAATTCCGACTTTTTTTATAAAATGAGTGACATAGATGAATTCCAATTCCAACCTTTGTTTATTAACGAAAGATTTATTTATAATTGGATTTATAAAAATGACACTTTAAATCACATTTACATGAAGGACATTTTTGAAGATAAAAACTTTTCAGTGAATTTGGATGTATATGGCAATGGCTGTTATTCTCGCACAACTAAATGGATATCCAATGACACTTTGTATGCTTTTATCCCCAATGCATTTTATCCAAAATCATCAAACTTTAACCCTTCAATTAATCATACCAATGAATATGAAATGAATATATACAATCGTTGGGGCGAAATGATATTTACAACCGACAATACAAAAGTTGGTTGGGATGGAAAATACAAAGGAATCGAATGTCAACAAGACACTTATGTTTATTCAATTAATTTGAAAGATTACAAAGGAGAAAACCACAAATACAGGGGCACTATTACATTATTAAGGTAGAGCTAATTATACTTTTTTAAGATTCATTACAGAGTCTGCAATTGTTTGATTAGTTTTGCAGTATGACAAACGAAATTTACGTTATAGATGCAGTACGAACTGCTGTTGGAAAATATGCAGGCAGTTTAGCAAACATCCGCCCAGACGATTTAGCGGCAAGAGTCATTAAAGAACTCATTAACAGAAATCCCAACATTTCATTTAATGAAACAGAGGAAGTTATTTTGGGCGCTGCCAACCAATCGGGAGAAGACAATAGAAATGTCGCTAGAATGGCAAGTTTATTGGCTGGGTTACCTATTACAGTTTCGGGTTACACGGTAAACAGACTTTGTGCAAGTGGATTACAAGCAATAGGAAATGCTTTTTTAGAAATAAATGCTGGCAATGGCGACTTATATATAGCAGGTGGTGTAGAAAGTATGACGAGAGCACCTTTTGTTATGGCAAAATCAGACAGTGCATTTGGTAGAGCACCAGAAATATATGACACTACAATAGGTTGGAGATTTACCAATCCTGCATTATCAGCATTATACCACCCTTACACAATGGGTGAAACTGCAGAAAATATTGCAGAGAAGTGGTCGATAAGCCGAGAAGAACAAGACGAATATGCTTATAATTCTCAATTAAAATGGCAAAAAGCAAATGAGATAAACCGATTTAACGAAGAGGTAATGAACTTTGAAATCCCTCAGAAAAAGGGCGATGCCATTATCTTCAATAAAGACGAACAACCGCGTTTAAGTTCAATAGAAACATTGAGTAGCTTAAAACCAGCCTTCAAAAAAGGAGGTTCGGTTACTGCGGGTAATTCGAGCAGTGTTAATGATGGTGCAGCAGCATTGGCGGTAGCGTCCAAACATTACGTTCAGAGTAACAATTTAAAACCAATAGCTCGAATAGTCAGTATGGCAGCAGCAGGGGTTCCTCCTGAAATAATGGGTATAGGACCAGTATTGGCAACACAAAAAGCATTAAAAAGAGCTGGATTAACGCTTAATGATATAGACATTGCTGAATTAAACGAAGCATTTGCCGTTCAGAGTATTGCTTGTATTAAAGAATTGGGAATAAATCCAGACATTGTCAATGTAAATGGAGGTTCTATTGCCATTGGTCATCCTTTGGGATGTAGCGGAGCTAGAATCAGCACAACACTGCTTCACGAAATGCAAAAAAGACCCAATGTAAAATATGGCTTAGCAACTATGTGTATAGGTGTTGGTCAGGGATTGGCTGTTATTTACGAAAAACTCTAAATAAAAAAGCGCAACAAAAGTAAAAATACTGTTGTTGCGCTTAAAAATATTTAATGGTTTGGCCTATTGGAATTTATTCAAACAGATAAAATCGAATTTTACCTTACAAGGATTTTGTGGCAATTTGCTTTAGACCCTTCCAAATAAAGGAAATACAACCCAGCTTTTAAAGCAGGCAGTTCATAGGCATTTTCATTAGAACTGTACTTTTGAAGAACTATCAATTTTCCATACATATCCAAAAGCATAACCTCTTTATCACTCTCATGTTGAATTGTTATTTGACTTGCATTATCCGCATTTAAAATGGTTGGATAAACAACTACAGTCGATTTTGCCTCATTATTTAAACTCATTAAATCAGAGTAAGTAAAAGCAGCGTCATTGTCTATGGTTTTAACCCTGTAAAACAATTTTGCTTTTGGGGCTTGCAAATCTTTAAATTCAATTTGATTGGCATTTTGAATTTGGTCAACTAAGATTGTTGCAATCGATTCAAAAATGATTCCATCGGCAGAACGTTCAATTTCGAAAGAATGAACATTGTATATTTCAGAAGCAAACCCTTTGAGCAAAGCACCTTCAACAATTCTTTCCACTTGCAGATTTTCCCATTTTACAGGCAACAAAGTAAAGGCATTAAAACCAGTTGTAGAAGAGGATGCAAAAGAGGGACCCGAAATATTAAACCCGCCACCACCAGATGGTGCAGACATCACATTAGAACCTATAGAAATTTGGTTAGAAGGATTTCCTCCACGAATACTTCCTCCATTAGCAACAGAGATCATTCCATTGGTAGGCATAATTAAATCATTGTTTCCTACATTAAGCAATAAGGTTCCAACGACTTGTAAGTCTCTACCTGGAAAAGTAATTGAATTGTTGATTGTAAAAGTAAAACCACTTTGTATGATATAGGTCACGGGAGAACCAGAACCAGAGGCGGACCAAGAAATAGAATTCCAAGCAGACAAACCGCCGCTTGCAGAACCAGAAGAAGGACTAGTGTAAGTTGTTTGAGAATGAAGAGAAATACAAGCTAAGAACAAAGCTGTGTAAATAAGTTTTTGTAACATGTAAATTTGTTGATAAGATTTAGTGATACAAAAATACCAGCATAAAATCACCAAAAATATTACAATATAACCCTAAAACATCACATAATGATGTAACAATATACACTTTTATGCAAAAAAGGCATCATTTTTTTAATTAATTGTAAATAAACACATATAAGAATAAAATCTATTAAATCGATTCTGCATATTTTTTGAAATTATTTAAAATGGCTTGCCAACTATTTTGCTGCAATTCTAATGAATTTTCATTTTCGGCATCAAACTCTATATTCACCAAGGTATAATCCCCTTTGGTTTGAAAGGAAACTTTAATAACTCGATTGTCAGGCGTAGTGTAAACAAAATACTCCCCCTCGGCAACCTCATTATAAACTGCTTCAAAATCAAATCCGAAACTCCCATCCTTGGCTTCCATTCTTCCCACATATTTTCCTCCAACTTTTTAATCATTTGTGGCTCTTGGACAACACCAATCGTCTGAGGCAAAATTCCAATTTACAATATGCAATGGATTGGTATACAAATCCCAAACTATCTCTTTGTCTAAAGCAATATTCGCATTGATATTTAATTTTGTATAATTCATCCTTAAATTATAAAACAAAAAAATTGAATTATAATCTACCCAAAAAAAACGAGATATTTATCCAAGAGCTATTTATCAATATATCTAATATGCCCAATTAAAAACAATTCGTCTTTACAATTTATACCTTTTTGTATTTTATTTTTTAATTGAACTAATAGTTATCTTTGCTTTTTGAAAGATTACAAAAATGAAAAGCATTAACCTAAAAAAGTCACTGAGCATCTTTGCTTTTTTGTTTATTTTTAATACCGCATGGTCCATCTTAAATCCTCCTAGCCTAACAAATCCAAGTAACAACATAAGGTTAAAAAATTTCCAATCCTATTTAGTTGTGAGTCAAGTTACAGGCGTTGTAAAATATGAATTCCAAATTGACACCACTATTAATTTTAACTCATTCAGACTTAGAACACTGAGTAGTAATAAAAACAGCGTGCCCTATGTGGTTACACCAGTGTTATTAATGAACAAAAACTATTATTGGCGTGCTAGAATTTTTAGCAGTACTGATTCTTCAAATTGGACTAATTACAGAATGATTGCTGTTGATTACAAAATGGATTTAACTAGTCCAAACAACACTTCGACAGGTGCTCTTAGACCAATAGTTGCAAGAGCATGGCATATAGACTCTTCTGTTAAATACATCTATCAAATAGATACTGCATCAAGTTTTAATACAAGTCAATTAATTTTCAGAAATTCTTTTTCAAATTCTTTTTTGGATACGGCTTATTTTAGATTTGGCAGAAGATTTTTTTGGAAAGCTACTGCAGTTGATGCCGAAGGTGATACTTTACAATGGTCTGACCCTTTTTCATACACCATATACACCACACCTACTACTTTCAGTACTACTGCAGATGGTGCAAGTGCCATATTAGGATGGAGCAATTGTTTATCTGCCAATGTTTTACTTCAGCTCGATATTTCACCTAATTTTAATTCATCACAACTGATAGAAAAAACATTAAAACCGGGAACGGTTTTGGACACCAATTACAATTTATTATTTGGCAAGACCTATTATTTCAGAATCAAAGCAGTTCTTGGCAAACAAGCTAGCAATTGGTCTGCTTCCCGCAGCTTTAATATAACAAACACTATAAATGTTATAAGCCCTCTAAACAAAGCTAACAATATTACTTTAGTACCTCAATTTAGTTGGACTAATATCAAACATGTTTCTTATCAATTACAATTTGCGAAGGATACTTTTTTCACCCATTTAATTGCAGACACTACACTTAAACCGAATACTATAAATTGCACTTTCAAAGATACTCTTACCTTTAGCAGTCGATATTTTTGGCGAATAAGAGCTTTTCATGAAAAAGACACCATGGTTTGGCAAACCAATTATTTCAACACCTACTTGGGTCAAGTTCCACAAACCTCTCCACTTGATGCAAAACAAGACCAAGACATTACGGTCAGTTTACAATTTTACCATTTCCCTTGGGTAGATTCTTACATACTCGAAATTGACACCGGTAAAGCATTTACAACAACACCATCTTCTCACAGAATAAGCATTACTAAGTTCAACGATTTATCTCCAACAAGCAAGTCTTTTGACACCATTTTGAAATATGGTAACACCTATTGCTGGCGTGTATTTGGCACTAAAAATGGAGACACTTCGGATTTAGCTGTTAGCAGATATTTTGTTTGCAAAAAAAGACCCTCTTTAAGCTCCCCTAGTAACAATTTTATTGGAATAGGGACTTACACCAACGGTCTTATCAAACCCATGAATGGCTCCCATCAAGTCATTTGGCAACTTGACACTACTATCAATTTTAATTCACCAATTTTGATAACAGTAAAAGACTCTCATGTTCTAGATTTTTTCTTTACCTCTGAGGTATTACTTAACTTTCCAAAAGATTTAAGATTTGAAACAAAATACTTTTGGAGGGCCAAATGTGTATTAAAGAACGACACTAGCTTATGGTCATTGCCATTCAACTTTGTTACAACGCAAAGACCATGGATTACATCACCTGCCAATAAATCAACTAATGTCCCACTAAGCACAACATTAAAATGGGGTATACAAGGTTCGAGTTCTGATTACATATACCAATACCAATGGTCAACAGACTCCAATTTCACCAACACTCCAATAGTTTCATTGCCAAAAGAAAGTTCAGCTGAGGCTTTCGTTACCAATAATTATGGCACCACTTATTATTGGAGAGGAAGGGCTACTCATCCTAAAGACACCAGTCTGTGGACTATCAGAGCCTCTTATTCTTCTATCCCTCCCCCTACCATTAATAAACCAATTTTAGCATTACCTCTCAACAACTCGACAAATATTCCCACACCTGACGTTGACTTAATTTGGAATAGTTTGAGTAATGTTGGAAGTTATGACGTTGAAATTTCCAATAACCCCGACTTTAGCACTGTCTTAATTCGCGGGAATGTTTTGGGTAATGGTGTTACATTTAGAGGAATGAGCACAGGAACAACATACTATTGGCGTGTAAGTGGCAAAATCAATAACTTTAATGGCCCATGGTCTGATATATGGAAATTTACAAGTCGTTGGGGGACTGAAATTGATGAAAAATCACACTTGGAAAGTCATTTAAAACTATTCCCAAATCCTTGTCATGATCTTTTGAATATTCAATATCCAAGTCCCTTTGACATAAGCATCTATAACAACAATGGGCAGTTGGTTTTTACACAGACGAATATTCCAAATTCTATACAAATCAACACACAATCATTTGCCAAAGGGTTGTATTATGTCAACATAGTGAGTGACAAAAAAATAATAAGCGAAAAAGTAATGATTGGGAAAGAGTAAGCTATATTGATTAAATCAATAGAAAAAATGTTCTTATTTTTTACCTTGATTTTTGTAATATTCAATGGTATTATCCATGATTCTGAGGGATAATGTTTTACCTTCTTGAATTTTCTTAGCAATTTCTTTGGCTCCTTTGTCTAATTCTGCAACGACTTTTGTGCCTGAAATCTCTTTAGCTTCCAATTTACCTATTACTTCCATTTTACCTTCCTCATTAAGACAAGAAACCTCAAACTTGGTACTTGGAACATCTAAAAAACCCTTTTTAACATGCACATACATAAATTCGGCATTTTTTATAATAACGGTTTCAGCTAAACCTTTTTTATTCGTTGTTTCAACCTCGCCTATGCTTAATTCAACAGGAAAAGAATAATTCACCAAATCTTTAAACAACTCACAAAATGCATTAATAGATAAATTTGCAGCTTCCTCTGCTGTTCTATATTTATATTGTTCTGTATGATAAAGTCCTTCGTCAAACACTAATTTTTTTGTTTTTAAATCAAGCACTTTAATTTTCATGTTGGTCATTGCGCTCGCGCCTCTGTCATAACCACCTGATGAGTTTGGAATAGAAACCAAGGAAGACCTTAATCCAGTGACATAAACGTAAACTATATAATTTATTTTGTTAGGATTATAAACACTCACTTTAGTTTTGGCATCGGCAAGGGCTATTTCTCTTGTTATCGTATCAACATTCAAACTTTGTGTTAAACTATCGCCCACAAAAACCGTAAATCTATATTTATTTACAAAAGCTTTCTTTAATTTCGTGTTAATTGTTTTTAATTGTTCGCTACTTATCGCAACAGTGGAGGCAACAGGGAGTATTCCAACATTTAGTCTTTCCACGTCTTGAGCATTAAGTGTTAAGCAAACAAAACTTGCACAAATCAATATCCATTTTTTAATTAATATCATGGTGCAAAGATGTTATTTTTTCATAAAAATAGGATTAACAATTTATTGAAATTTTCAAAATAGTGGATTTTTTAGGCAAGAATAAACTCTTACTATTCAGAATATATAAACCTAATGTTATTTTTGTGATAGAGCTTTACTCGGGTAAATTCTCAGGAATCATTGGCATGACCCCTAAGGGGGTGGCTTCAAGATTTCACAAAGATTATAGATCTAATTAAAATTACATAAGATTAAGTTGAAAATATGGATTGGTATTCCTCTTCTATTTGTTTTACCTCTTTTTCTGTGAGCTCACTAAATTCTTTTTCCTTAGCTCTTCTAGAGAGCAATCCTCCGTTCTGCTCAAGAAACCTTACAAGTGTTGAAATTAGCATATCAGGCATTTCAAACTCTTCTTCCATGAAGTTCTTAAAAGTATCATAATTGGCTAGGTAATTTATTTCATGAGGTACAATATTTTCAATAGTGTCCCTTACACAATCAAAGAGAAATTCGGCCTGCTTTGTGGCATCAAAGAAGCGGTAATAATCTTTAGTTGAATTAACTACTTGAACATTATTATTGGGCGATACCTCCCATTCAATTAAATCTAGTAGTGGCCTAGAATAGGATTCCAATACTACTCTATAATCATTTATATGATCAAGTATTGAAGATGAAATAGGAAAGATAATTCCTTGATCTGAAAAATTTTTCTTAGCTAGAATATGATGTATCAGGTAGCGATGAATTCTTCCATTACCATCTTCAAATGGATGTATAAAAACAAATCCAAATGCAATAATTGCTGCTGCCAGTACAGCATTAAAATCATCTTTAATCAGAATTTGATTTGTTTCAATAAGTCCTGCAATTAAATCTTGCAAATCCTCATGCTTAGCTGAAATATGTTCAGGAATTGGCTCACCTGAAATTCGGTCATGCTCACCTACGAACCCGCCTTGTTTTCTGTAGCCCATGTGAATAAAACGGCCGTTATCAATAACCAACTGTTGTAAACGCAACAATTCTGCACTAGTTAATTCATTTATTCCTGCTTGACCTATTGCGGCACCCCACCTTGCCGCTCGCTTACTTTTAGGGCTTTCACCTTCGATTGTGAATGATGCTTTTGAATCTTTAAGAAGTAAAAATGCGGAAGCTCGTTGGATGATATCTTTTCTTACACCTGCGATTTGTCTTTTATTAACATCAACATAGTTTTTGGATAGGTGATCCTCAATTTTCTTAGTTCTATTAATTAGTACACAAAATTTATTAGTCCCTGGTAAGTTGTTTATCACTAAATGTCTTGGAGACTTTATACCACTTACTGCAAACTGTAATTTTTCATCAATTACCGGTATATAGCTTTTCTTGGTGATATCAGGTTTACCTTCAATTTTTGTTCCTGACACCCATTCAATCAAAAACCATATTCTTCTAGAATACTGACCTAATGGTTCAATATTTACCAACTCTAGAATTTCTTTCCTACTCAGATTTTCATATAACTTCGCAAACACTAATAGGCTTACCCCTTCATATTTCAGTGCAAATACAAGGTGATTATACAATGCCTCTATTTTCGAATTTCCCTTACCATCTTCAGGCAGGTACTTAAATGGGAATACTTGCCAAGTATCTGTTTGGAGTTTTTGGTTCTTCTCCGAAACCATTGTTTTAATAGAAGGATATGGAACTTGCAATTTCAGTTTTTCTATTATTGCAACATATCCTACTACCCATCCTTGATAGGGCTTTGCTTCTCCATTAATTATGGGCGCATTGTTTGAAAAATAGGCGCAATCTGTCATATCGCATGATTTATAGGCGCAATATAGTGGAAATATAGGCGCAATTCAAAATTTATAGGCGATATTATGTTTTATTTATGAAAAAAATCTCTATTTATATTGCGTACTGTTTTTGGGGGAGCTTACATAATTGAACTAGACTTTTATATTAGATTTTTTAATAATTACACTAAAAAGTCCTTAGATGGAATTATTTCATCAATTACAAATTTTCTTTTAGGGAATGATCTAAATTTCAAAAGTCAATCAGAGAGTATTATTTATCAAAATGTAAGGAGGAAAAGTATTTATCATTTAATAAGTTATTTATTGGATAAAAAAAATGAATTTGTAAATGGCAGTATTCAATTTAAATATGAAGATAAAGATCAATTTAAAAGTATAGTATTTATAAAGGAATATCTGGATATTATTAAAAATTTAATGAATGAAAACTATCCTCAATTTAAATCAGATAGTTTTGAAGATTTACCTCCAATTTATTTTAATCTTTTTAAAAATGAAATATATCATAATTTAAGGTCAGAATTTAAAATACATGAAAATAAAATAAAGAATAATCATGAAATAACAGAATTATTTAGATTGGTCTCAAAGGAAATAGAACACAAAATTCCTCTAACTAATGGTTTAGATTTCAATGAACTTTACTCCAAGGGAAGTTATTTAGATTCAGGTATTAAAGATTTGTTGGAAACTGATGATCCGCTCATATTCGCTAAAGAATCAAATAACCCTAATTTGTTATTTCTCACCTTAACTAAATTGGATTTTGAGAGAATGTTTATCGATATAAACATCGATTTAGAAAAATACAGTAAAAAAAGAGAGGACTACATATATCTATTTAAATATGAAATCATCAGTGATTTTTATAAATTAATTCAATCATATATTCAAACTGATACCCCAGAAGTTAATTCAATAGACGAAAGCAAAAAAGAGGATATTATACATATTTCCAAGAACACTATTTCTCCTCCCTCAAAACCTGAATCCAAATATTTCAGAATTTTCAACGAAGATCGATTTAATATATTTGAAAAGTTTTACAATGAATTTAAAGATGATAAAAACACATTTACTTTATTTTCGTGTATGTTTGACATTTTAAAAGAAAAGGAATTTAAAGTAATTCATGAAAATTTAGGACAACAAAAATTTAGAAATTTTTTAAAAGAGTATTCAAATAACAATTTGGACTTTAAACCATTTAAGTCTCATAATGAAAATAAAAAAAGTCCAAGTTACAACATTGTAAAAAAATTCTTAAACCCTTATAGAATACAAATCAACGACTAAATTAATACTATAATAATACTTTCTAAATACTTAAAATACAAAACCTTTGCTCCATTAAATAAATATTATACAATGGAAAAAAAGCAAATCCAATTTCTAGCGACTTCGCCAGAAGAATTAAAAACAATGCTATTTGAAGCATTAAAACCTTATTTAAATGACATTTTAAATAAAAAGCCAGTTGAGAATGATGGTGATATTCTCTTAACTAGAGAAGAAACCGCTGAACTCTTATCTATTAACCTTAGCACCTTATGGAAATTTACTAAAACAGGAGTATTGAAAGCATACTCTTTACCAAGTACTTCAAGAGTGTACTACAAAAAATCAGAAGTATTGGCTTCTATTAAACCTGTATTGTAATCTTCTTTTCAAAACTTGTTTAATGGAAATTAACAAAGAAAACATTTTAGAAAAAATATCTTCATTTGATATTTTAAATCACTACCTCCAACCATATCACAATTTGGTTCGACTTACTGCTGGCAAGAATATTAGCAACCCTTTTTTAGCGGAAAAACAACAATCGCCATCATTCAATATTTTTTGTGCTTTACCTCAACATGAATGGAGATACAAAGATTTTGCAACTGGTGATGAAGGCAGTTGTTTTGATTTAGTTATGAAATTATTCAATATTTCTTTCTCCGAAGCACTTGAAAAAATTAATCGTGAGCTATATCTAAATCTGGGAACTAATTTTAATTCATCTATTCCACCAAAACAAACGGTTCCTGAACAAACAAAGCCCAATTTTTCTGTAAATAAAAGGCCATTAAACGATGTTGAATTGGCATTTTGGAGAAAATATAACATTTCCACTGAGGTATTAGAACGTTTCAATGTTTCTGCATTAGAGGGGTATAGCACAATTAGCAAAGAAGGCAAACCATACTCTGTTAATTGCAGCAAGGATAAATTCATATTTGCTTATGATAATGCCTCATTTGTTAAACTCTATAAACCACTCGATGAGAAACAATATAAGTTTCAATACTTAGGTAATAAAGAACAAGGCTTCATTTTTGGATGGAGGCAATTGCCAGAAAAAGGCGACATCATCTTTATTACAGGTGGAGAAAAAGATGTATTAACATTAGCAGCTCATGGGTATAATGCTATATGCCTTAACAGCGAAACTGCAACTTTAGATAAATCCATTGCCGATAAATTGAAACTTCGTTTCACTAAAATCATTGTGCTATATGATAATGATGCCACAGGTTTGAAGCAATCCGAAATTTTAACAATGAAACATGGCTTCTATAAAATATCTTTACCAATTATGCCACATAACGGTAAAGATATTTCCGATTACTTCGCCACAATTGGTACATTAAAGGATTTTAACCAATTGATTTCAACTTCGCTTCTTATGACACCTCCCGAACAGATAAACCAAGACAAAGTAGTTTTCAACGCAGTAGAATTGATGGCAATGGGAAATTTAGAACCTCAATATCTCATGTCTCCAATTTTGCCACAAAAAGGAACAGCCGTTTTAGCAGGCAAGCCCGACACTGGCAAAAGTCAATTTGCCCGTCAATTGTGCATTCAAGTTGCTATGGGTTCTAAAGAATTTATAGGTTTTGAAATTAATCCGATTCACAACCGTTCAATTTATGTAGCTACTGAAGACAATTTAGAAAACACTCGTTACTTAATGAATAGGCAAATGAATGGATTAAATCAAGTCCCAAAAGAAAACCTTCGTTTCATTTTTGCAGATACAATGGAACAAGAAGAGATTTTAAAAGAATTAGACAAACAACTAACAATAGCGGCAGTCGACTTAGTTGTTGTGGATAGCTTTGGTGATATTTTCAAAGGTGGAGATACTAACAACAATATGGCAATGAGAAACACGGTTAAGCTTTTTGACAAAATCGCAAAAAAACACAACTGCCTAATACTGTTTGTCCATCATATCAACAAAGGTGCATATCGGCAAGCACCTGGTCAAGAGCATATTCAAGGAGGTGCAGGTCTTATGCAAAAAGTACGATTAGGTATTCAGCTTTCTGAAGGTGATGACAATACAAGATATTTCACTGTAGTTAAAGGTAACTATTGCCCAAAAGAGTATAAGCAAAACTCCCTTGTATTGGACTTTTCAGAGGAAACGTTTTTATTTTCAAATACTGGTAAATTAATCCCCACATCAGAATTAGGAACACAGCCTAATGAAGAGAAAAAAGAAGAAAAGTACAATGAGTTAGAAAGTATTGCTCAAGAAATATTTGGCGACAAGTTGGTATCATATAGCAACTTTGTGAAACGGTTTTGTGAAATAACAGGCAAAAGCATATCGACAGCAAAAAGGGCTCATGCTAATCTAAAATCAGTGGAAATTATTGTTGAAGTAAATGGTTGCTACCGTTTAAAGAACTCTATAAATAAAGAGTCTTCAGTTGAAATTGAAGAAGATATATTCATATAGTATCAGGTATCATTGGTATCATCTGCCTTATGGTTTTGATACCATGATACCTGATACAAGCTACTTGAAACCCAAAAAAACATAATATTACCTTTAATGCAAAGACTAAATTTATAGCTTAAGGAATCTATAGTGCACAAATAATGGCAGGGTATTTAAAAAAGGGAACCTATATACACTAACAAAAAAAGTTATTCTAAGTATTTTTGAGCCACCAAAGCTCAATAAAACAGCTTGGAAATAACTTCTTATTTCGGTGATTAAATCAACCTTTACAAAATATAATAACAAATTGATTGGGTTATTTAGGGGTAACTTCAATCAATTACATTTTATGCTTAAACATAGTTCATATTCAATCGTTTTTTATTTAAATAATTATTTGATTATTAGATATGTAGTACAATATCTACTGCTGTTGGCAGCAGCATTTCTTATTTTAATAGTCTTCATAAGCAGTCCCTGTCGTCTTGTAAATGCTCTTTAAAACTTCATTGTTAAGTGTCCAATTATCTCTTAAAAATGTCCTTTTGTAATAAAAATAATATAAGGTCAAGATGATTGTTGGTTGCTGAAATAATAGTCCATTTTGTGGTTGAATAAATTTTACAAGGTCTTTTTGATGTTTAGCCGTGAAAACTTCTAATTCTTGTATTGGAACATTTTCAATTTCTAAAAGGTCAAAAACACTGTCAGTGATAAATAAGTTTAGTTCACTATTGTCAAACTCTTTATTAAACTGTCTAAACAAATTAATCATCTCTTTTAGATAAAGTGCATAATGTCTTTTCTCGTCCGACATCATACTAAATATGTTACAGAAATAATCGTCAGTAGCTTCCATTAGAGCCATTGCTTTTGCTAATCTGCGAAGGATTTCTTTGTCATTCTTGTAAGGGCCTTTATATGTGCTATCGTGGCTCACTTCTGCAAATGCGTGTTGCAATAGTGTCCTAATCTGAATTTCACAAGTTAGCGAGTTAATTAATTCAGGAGGAAAGTGATTGTCATTATCCAATGGTCTAACAACAATATGTGAAGATTGATAATCAAATATATTCGGTTTGTCTTCTATTTCTTGGTCTATATTTTTAGTGAGTTTTGGTACCCAAAAATTTGCTTCTAAAATTCTTTGTTGAACTATTTTTACATCGTCAGATTTCAAAACAACAATCCTTGTTCCTATTTTGTCTTCTATATTTTCAATAGGGTTTGGATAGTTCTTTTTCCTGTATAGGGCTTTAAATAGATAAGACTTATCATCTTTAATCCTAAAACTAGGGTATATCTTGATTAGGTGTTCATTTATCATATCTTGTAATAGGTTCTTAACAAGAGATAAGTCCACAATTTCACCCCAAGTTTTCAAATGAGGTTTAATTGAATTTAACTGGTCTAATATTTCTTGTTCCCTGTTATTCATTTGAAGAATAAGGCTTGCCTGATATTTTTACTATTGTATAATTAGGATTATCAACTTCAAGGTTTTGAATAGCTTCTGCATCACTTATAATTTCCACTCTATTGTCAAAACCTTCTTCTGGCCCCGAAAGGTTAATATTACTTGGGAAATCAATTTTTCGTTTGGTTAATTTAGTTCTTATTAAACTGTCATCTTTAACAATAGCAAATGGTAGCTCTTGGCAAACGTCTCCAATATAATTATCTCTCAAACCATATTCTGTTGGTATGTATGTTGTTGCAAAATTTATTGGATTGACTGTGTCATTTTGATTTATTGAAAACTCATTTTTCAATGCTGAAACTAAGAGGGTTTTTGTTTCCAAGTCTTGCACATTTGTCAAAATGAAGTTTTTTGTCTTGTCATAAAATCTTTGTGATTGAATTTTTGCATTATTTCCAATTGTAAAACCTAAGAAGTCCTTATAAAAATATTCGGCAGGGTGAGTGTCAGCTCTAAACTGGTCATCATATAAGAAACAACCAAATTGTTCATTTACGTTTTCTGTTTCTACTTCTATTTTTTTGTAAATGATACCAATCTTGTAAAGCTTTTGAGAAGGTGAAAGAAAAACTTTGTGTAAAACATTCACTTGCGTATGCCCACCAGTTATTGAAAACTGTAGTGCTTCGTGTGGTTCTGCTTTTATAACTATGATTACGGGAAGGTTACTTTCATTGTCTAAGCAATCTAAAATCAGAAGATAGCCACCTGGAATTGAAACTCTTCTTTGACTGTCTGCCAAAAGTTCCGCAATTTCTGTTGTTCTTTGAATAAATGCTGGCTCGTCAAGTTCAGATATTTCCCTTGATAGTTCAAAAAAAGAGTCAGGATTTGAATTTTCTATATCAAGTTCAAATGCTTTAGAGTTACGTCCTGCGGCATCAATGAGGCGGTTTCTGATAATCTCTAAAACATAGTGGTCAATTTCAGAAATTTCATTCGAAGCGTCTACTGTCGCACTATCTTGTCCGTCTTGTTTAGCATTGATTGTATGAATAATCAATCTGTTAACTAAAAGGTTGTTGAAATCTATCATTTTTTTATCTGTTTCTTTTATGGTTGTGTCGTCCGCTAATATTGCGGTCAACTAGTTGTCATTTTGATATAAGGAAATTTTTAGTTCTAAACTTCATTGGATGCAAATGTAAATATCCATCATACGTTCCAATCTCTGTCAGATAAAGCTGCACTAATATGATTTCTTAATCCATCTTCAATCTTCTGTTTCCCTGCAATAGTATTTTCGTAGAATAGTGTCCTAAAAGGAGAAACGTCAAATGGAAGCTTAGTTGTCTTTTCTGCAATTAAGATTGTTGGCTTGTTTAGCGCGTGTGAATATCCAACTTCATAAAAAACATTCGGATTTGATAGTGAAATCTCAGCAATGATTAACCTACTTTCATTAATTTGTTTAGTTATGTCAGCAAGAATAAGTCCTGGCCCATATGTTTCATCTGCTCTGACAACGTTTAAATCAAATTCTTTGCAAACCTTTTTAATAACCTCTTCATAAAGTTCGTTAAAAGGTGAGCTAAATTGCATAACCACAAATGCTTTTGGCGTTTCTTTTTTAACTGTGAAGTTTTTAATAATTATGTCGTCTTCACTTTGACACCAAAGTCCAGTCTGACTTATAGGCAAATTAAATGGAAGTGTTGTAACTAATACTGTAATACCATCAACTTTTAAAGTAACAGTCGAACCTTTAAGCTCAACTTCTAATTTGTAATATTTGTTTGATTTTAAATTTTCATAATCACCAGTCAACGAATGATTGGTCCAGTTACCTGCAAAACTTCTTATTGAATACATACTTTTTGCACCACCAAGTCCGACTGATACAAAGGTCTTAGTATTAGGGTCAAAATATATTATAATTTCACAAGCTGTTGGGGGATTAATATTTTTGAATGAAATTTCAGCGGTTATTTTACCACCACCAAAATACTGATTACAGATTAAGTTAGCAATTGCCGCTCCTTTTTGTCCTTCATTATATTCTTGAACTTTGCCTTTGAAAGTCAATTCGTCTTTCTTTAGTATATATTCTCCAAATATTGATGTCCAGTTAATAGTCATATATTTAAATTTTTGGTTGTATCGATTTATTATTTCTACAATTTAGTTAGTACGCCTGAAACTTCATAAAACTAGACATCTCATCCAAAATAAGTTGCAACTGTTTAGCCATTATCATTAAATCGTTTTGGTACAAATGTATCAAATAGTTATCAAAAAACAATATACATTTCCTACATTCAAATAGATATATAAATGCAAAAAAGTAATATTATAATTTATGAGTTATGGTTTCAAAAATTTAGCAAACTAAGAAATACAAAAAAGTAAAAAACAATTAGATATACTATTAATTTTTGTGAGACCAGCAATAACTACTGTATTGTTGGCAACAATTTTTACAACGATAACCATCATCTTTAATCTTATAACACTGTCCATATTGACAGTCAGCACTATCAATAAATTTAGTAGTTTTGAAGTTTGTAAAAGACGAAATAGATAAACCTAAAATGATGATAATTAAGATGTTTTTCATAATTTATTTTTTTTCAAATATATGATATTTGCCTGAAAATAAATAATTACAAATCAATTACAATATTTTCTAATCATTTCATAAGCCTCAAACGAGCCTAATTCTCCAGCTTTACTCCAATCTAAACAAGCTCCGTATTTATCCTTTAAATTAAATTTAGCTGCAGCTCTATTATAATATGATACTGGATATTTTGGATTTATTTCTATTGCTTTATTGTAATCTAATATTGCGCCAAGATAATCCCCTGAGGAAGATTTCAAGAACCCTCTGTTGTAGTATGCAGAAGAATAATTAGGGTTAATTTCTATCGCTGTATTGTAATCTTGCATTGCACCTTTATTGTCATTTAAATTATATTTAGTTAATCCTCTTCTTATATATGCATCTTCATTCTGTGGATTTGAAAGTATAGCTTTATTAAAATCAGAAAGAGCACCAACATAATTATTCAATGAATATCTAGCATACCCTCTAAAATAATAAACAGAAGAATTACTTGGATTTATATAAATCACTCTATCAAAATCATTCACTGCCCCATAATAATCATCTGTGTAAAATTTTGCTTTACCTCTCATTAAGTAAAAACCATCATCTTCTGGATTTATTTCAATTGCATTATTATAATCCGTTATAGCTGAAAAATAATCGCCTAAATAAGATTTTGATATACCTCTGTGGTAAAAAGCATTTGCAAATTTGGGGCTAATATTTATCGCAGAATTAAAATCAGAAATAGCTGAATTATACTCTTCTATTTCATTTTTTGCGCATCCTCTATTGAAGAAAGTACGTGCATTAAGTGGATTAATTTCTATTGCTTTATTATAATCAATTATAGCTCCTTTATAATCCCTCATCATGTATTTTGAAGCACCACGATTTATATATGCATCTAAGTAATTGGGCCTAAGTTCAATCACTTTACTAAAATCCTCAATAGCTCCTGAATAATCCATTAGCAAATACTTGGAATATCCCCGATTGTAATATGCATCTTCAAATTTGGGATAAACTAATATAACTTTATTGAAATCACTAATAGCACCCAAATAATCTTCTCTATTAAACTTTAAATTGCCATTAATGAAATTTTTATCATTTTCTTGTGAAAAACAAGGAATAAATATTAAAACCGATAAAATAAAAATTAAATTTTTCATTTTACAAAGGTAGGATATTATCACTATTAATTAAAAATACATAGGCAATGTCATATAACCCCTCAAACCCTACTTCTCCCCCATATTATTGATGAAAGTTTCAATAAAACTTAAGATTTTGTCCAATATTCTTCCTCCTACTTTCTTTCTCATTAACAAAGTTGGTGGTTCGCCCTCTAATAAATCTAAAATTTCATCAATTAATGGTACTCTCTCAGAAAATAGATAGTCTTCTATCAATTTTTCTGTTTTTTCTGCTGATAAGTTTTCATCTTTGATGATTGTTTCAAACGCTTTTATTTGCTCTTGATTCCAAAACAATTGAAACTCATTCATTAAATCATCACTTTCTTTGATTACAGGCATGTTCTCTGTAATGAACTTCTCAATTAATTCTCTCTTACTTCTTAAATGTGAATCTGTATTTAATAAGTTAAATATTTCTTTCTCTGCTTGTGCAGTGTCTTTTTGAAGATTAGATTTTAATTTAATAAGCAATTGTAATATGTAGGTAACATTGATTTCATCTTTATGAATCAATTCTAGCTCAAAATCAACATCTTCTAAAATAGAAACTTTATCTTTATGATGGTTACTTTTTACTTTGTCGTGTAAATCTAAATACTTACTCTTAAAATCTTCAAAAGGCTGTTCATCTATTTTCAAATCTTCCCAATTAAAATCCGAAAATGCAGTTAAGATATTTTTAATTCTTAACAACTCTCTAAAAGCTTTAATAAATTCTAATTCTTCTTCTTCACTCTTTAAATCATTGACACTATCAACAGTTGGTGTAATCTGCAATAAGTCAATGTAAACCTGATTGAATTTCTGAACATAATCATCATAAGGCTTCATCACTATAACTTCTATAGCCTCTTTATTACTAAATAAAGTTATGGCTTCATCTGTGGCATTTTTTAAATTCCTAAAGCAAACTATATTCCCTTGTGATTTTAACTCATTTAATATTCTGTTTGTCCTTGAGAAGGCTTGAATTAAACCGTGGTATTTTAAGTTTTTATCAACATAAAGGGTATTAACCATTTTAGCATCAAAACCAGTTAAATACATATTGACTACCAACAAAATATCAATCCTATCAACTTCGTTCTCAGGACGTCTTTCTCTATTCTTTAATTTCTTAGAGATATCATTGTAATAGTTATAAAACGATTCGCTGTCTTTAGTAGAATACTTGGTATTATACATTTGGTTATAATCCTCAATATATTCATCTAATTTTTCTCTAGTATGTTTTGATAGGGGATATAAAACTTTTGGGTCTTCTGCAAATGAAAGTTCTTCATTAATTAAACCATTGGCATCTGCATCGTTTTCATTGGAGGTATAACTGAATATAGTAGCAATTCTTAAATCATGCAATCCATCTGTTTTCTTTTGTTTAAAGAGGTCATAATATTTAATCAGAGTCTCTACACTATTAACACAGAAAATAGCCGAGAACTCTTTATTATGCGTTTTACGACTATGTTGAGCGATGATATAATCAGCGATTTTATTTAATCGCTTTGGAGATTCCATTAACTCCTGTTTATCAATATCCTCTACTTCAATGTCTATCTCATTTGCACTTCCATCTTTACGCTTATAACGTCCTACATACTCAACTGAAAACTTTAATACATTTTCATCTTTGATAGCATCAGTTATTACATACTTGTGTAAACAATCTCCAAATAATTCCTTGGTTGTTCTTTTTCCCAATTCATTTTTTACAGAATTATCGGCAAATATAGGTGTGCCTGTAAAACCAAACATCTGAATTTTATTAAAGAAACTTTTAATTCTAACATGTGTTTCTCCAAATTGGGAACGGTGACATTCATCAAAGATAAAAACAATTTTTTCATCTTTCAATGTGTTCATTCGAGTTAAATAACTGGATTTACTAATAGCAGTATTCAGTTTTTGAATCGTTGTGACTATTAGTTTCGTATCATCTAAAAACTGATTGACTAATGACTTAGTATTACTTGTTCCATCTATACTTCCTTTACTAAAGCTGTTGAATTCAAAGGTGGTTTGATAATCTAAATCCTTTCTATCTACCACAAAAACCACTTTTTTGACTTGTTGCAGGTTCATTAATACCTGACTGGCTTTAAAGGACGTTAAGGTTTTGCCTGAACCTGTGGTATGCCACACATAACCATTTTTGTTAGTATTTATAACCCTGTCTATTAATGCCTCTACAGCATAATACTGATATGGGCGAAGCACCATTAATAGTTTTCCTGTTTCGTTTAATACAATGTATTTACATATCATTTTTGAGATATGACAAGGCTCTAAGAACTCACTTGTAAATCCATTTAAAATGTTGGTTAAACGCTTGTTTTCCCTGTCTGTCCAATAGAATGTTTGCTTAAATGATTGATTCCTGTTATTAGCGTAATATTTAGTATTAACACCATTACTGATGATAAATATTTGTACATATTGAAATAAGGCAGAATTTGCGCTGTAGGAATGCCTTTGGTATCTATTAACCTGATTAAAAGCTTCTTTAAGCTCTAAACCTCTTCTTTTTAACTCTATTTGCACCAATGGCAAACCATTGATTAATACAGTAACATCATAACGGTTTTTGTATGTTCCCTCTATGGTAACTTGATTGGTAACTTGGAATTGATTTTGACACCAATGCTCTACATTGATAAACTCAAAATACAGATTATCACCATTATCTCTGATGATGTGTTGTTTTTCTCTGAGTGTTTTGGCTTTTTCAAAGACAGAACCTTTGTTGAGTATGTTTAATATCTTATCAAACTCAGGCTCTGACAATACAATTTTGTTATGTTTTTCAATTTGTACTTTCAGATTACGAATAAGCTCAGTTTCATTATTAATAGCCACATAAGTATAACCCAACTTTTTAAGCTGTTCAACCAATTGCTCTTCTAATATTTGTTCGGGTTGTTTACTCATTATACGACATAATCATCAGAATATTCGGGAGGATAAATTAGCCTATATCCACGTAGTTTCAAGCTTGATTTAGAATAAAAACAAATTTGAATGGCAGGCAGTGAATCTAAATACTTTGTATTATGATTTTTGTCAAAAATTGTTCTGTTACTATAAGGTGAATTAAATGACTTACTATTAATGCCATATACCCTTATTGCTTCATACTTAAATACCTTTAAAGTGTTTTTAATATGTTCAATTATTCGTGCTACAGTTGTTTGATTAGGGGCATATAAGCCATTTTCGAGCATGATTTTTTTTGTATTATTAAATAATTGGAAATGTTGAGGATTGTCAATTAAATTAAAGCAGATTTTTTCATCAAAATCATAGATTGCTTCACAAATAAAATAACCATTTGTAAACCTTGCACCTTCACAGCCCCACCAATGAGCATTTTCAATAAAAGAATCCCAAAAATAATAACCATTTCCTAACCAAGCATTATTTCTATTGCAAATGAATGGACCATTGGTTTCTACATATTCTGGATTGCCTCTATCTTCAAGCGTTTGATATACTGTTTTGATAGCCAATGTTCTATTATTTAGTTGTAGTATTACCTTTCAATTCAGTCTCTAAATTGGAAAGGTTAAGAGTCGGCAAAATAATACCTGGTAAATTAGCTTGAGTAGTAACCAAACTAACATAAGCTCTAACATAAGGGAATAATATAGCAATGCTATTTCTGTAAAAAAAATCTGGAATTTCTTCGAAACTTGACACATTCTCGAATTTAAAAATCCCTTTACAACTTACTTCTACGAAAGGATTTTCATGCTCATTGTTTGAAACATTGACTACGAAATTCAGTTCAAAAGTACTGTTTTCGCAATCATATAACCCTTTTGTTTCAAAAGATAAAGCTAAATCATTGCTTTTGTGATTGTTTAAATCAATTTGAACTTTATCAAATTGATAATTTATGATTGAAAATGCGGCTTTTTGCATATTGTTATATTTTTAATAGACATAAAAAAACCCGAAGAAAACTTCGGGTCATATTCGTTAACTCCAGTTAAGCAAACCCCTAAAGGCTCCTCGGAATGAATTTGATAATACTGCTTAGTATTGTGCAAAAACTCTTCAACTGTAGGACCCACCTTGTCAAATTCAGCACTTTTTGCCCAATCTTCCAAGACTTTCTCTCGAGGTGTAACCTCGAAATACTTTTTTAATTCTCCGTAAAAGTTATTCATTATAATAGATTTTTTAGATTAATATTAACCATTTACAATATATCTCTAAATTCTTATAGTCACTGCAAAGGTAATATCATTTTCTGTTTTATATAAATATTTTTTAAATATTTTTATTTATTTATCTTATCACACAAACATTTTCTGCAACAATCCCTTTTTCCAAACCTCTGTTTTTTCTATCTGTTGATGAGTATGGTTAATTTTATCATCTATTGATGATAGAAAATTTGCGATTCGAGCTTGTTCAGGTAAGGTAGGAATCAAAATAGGAAGTTCAGCAAAAACTGAAATCCAATGTCTTCCGTGTCCACCTGTTTCATATTTAATATTTTGCATTGCCTCATAAATGAATTTAATATTCACCGTTTCTTTTGCTTTCAAAATTTTCATTGCAGAAGATTTTGCTTTAAACGGAAAATCTACAAATTGAGTTGCAGTAGTAAAATCATCAAAAATTATCACTGGTAAATTGTCTTTAAAAATTCCATTTATTTCATTTGTGTAACCTAAAATAAATGTTTTTCCTGCTGTAACTACTGGCGTTTCAAATCTATCCTCATACTCTATACTTGAAACCAAATAATTTGTTGGCTGCTCATATTCCAACGACTCCCCCAACTTCTTCTCCTCCCAATCAGGAAATTCCATACCATTTTCATCCTTGAATCTCAATTCTTGTGAAAATAGTTTTTGCATAACCCCTTTTTTATATTGCTCTAACAACGTTTTTTTCTTTTTGAGAGCTTGGAGCTTTTCATCAATTACTGTAAGGAATGAGGCAATTTTTTGTTGTTCGTCAATTTGAGTTGGTAAATATATTTTGCCTGATAATAAATAATCTGAATCTGCTGTAATATATCTATCACCAACTAAAACATATTTTCTCAAAAAGTTATTTACTCTTGTAAGATGACTAAAATACAAATCTAAAAACATTGGATTTACATAATCCTTAACTTTGAAAGTAAAATATAACGTAGACAATAATCCATCTTTGCAATTATTAACCTTAAATAGACCAAAAGGGTAGCTTGAACTAATACTTTTTCCATATACAAAGTCATTAAGTCTTGTTTTTTTATAATTCAGATGGTTAACATTGCTATATGTGTCCTCTAACAGCTCTTTTCTATCAACAATCCCATGTATTGAGGATAAAGATAATATATCATCAATAGCAAATTCATTGTCACTATTATTTTCAGAGTATTTTGTCAAGAAATCAGATAATAAAGATTCTTCCCAACTTTCTTTAAACTCAGGAAATCTAATTTGAGGCATTTTCTTTAATTCTCTCATATTTTGGAATTCATTATAGGTAAAGCAATTGGGATTTCAAATTCAATTGTATTTAGTTTTTGATGTGAATTTGAAGTTTCTAAATTAAACCCAGCTTGTAAGATTTTAGCAATACCAATTTTAGCATTTGAACCTTCTACTTCTGTAATAGATAATACAGCACTAATTTTTAATTTTTGAATTGTTCTATAGCTATTTTGATAATTATCTTTAATAACATTGGTATCAGTTGTAAATACTTGGGGATTAATTATACAACCAGTATCTTTTAATTGTTCTTGTGCGTCAATTACTCCTTTCGATATTTCAACAATAGTTGAAGTTATAAATTCTTTTAATTCCATATATAAAATAATTAAAAAGGTGAAGAAATTCCTAATTCTTTACAAAAACTTGCTATTTGCTCGTCTGTTGCACACATGGCATCATCTAAAGCTTTAATCTCATTAGCTATCTGCTCTATGTCTATTAACTCTTCTGCTTCAAAGGTGTCTACGTAACGAGGTATGTTTAAATTGTAATCGTTTTTAACGACATCGTCTAAACTTACTTTCTTACTGTATTTCTCCAGTTCAGTTCTTTGTCTGTAGGCGTTTACTATTTTATCAATGTGTTCATCCCGCAATATATTCTGAGTTTTAACTTTCTCAAAATCATTACTTGCATCTATAAATAAAACATCTTCGGGGTTTTCTCTACATTTCTTAAACACCATTATACAGGTAGGAATGCTTGTTCCATAAAAGATATTAGCTGGTAATCCTATTACTGCATCTAAGTAATTCTTATTTTCTATCAAATACTTGCGGATATGTTGTTCGGCTCCACCTCTAAACAATGCACCATGAGGCAATACAATAGCCATTATACCATTGTCTGCTAAGTGGTATATCATGTGTTGAACAAATGCAAAGTCGGCTTTACTACTTGGAGCTAATTTACCATATTGACTAAATCGGTCATCACTTGTAAATAATGGATTTGCACTCCAATTTGCTGAAAATGGTGGATTAGCTACAATGGCTTCAAACGGCAAATCATTTAAATGTTGAGGATGTTCTAAAGTATCCTCTTGCTTAATATTAAACTGCCTGTAATGAACTCCATGTAATATCATGTTCATTCGAGCTAAGTTGTAAGTAGTACGGTTCATTTCCTGACCATAAAAATTACTTACTTCTTTAACTTCCTTTGCTACACGCAATAACAATGACCCTGAACCACAAGTAGGGTCATAAACAGACCTTAACTTACTTTTTCCTGTCGTTACTATCTTTGCTAATATTTTACTAACTTCTTGAGGAGTGTAAAATTCACCTGCTTTTTTACCTGCACCACTTGCAAACTGCCCAATTAAATATTCGTAAGCATCGCCCAAAACATCTAATTCGGTACTGTTTAATTGGAAATCTATTTTATCTAAATGGGCTAATACTTTGGAGATAATTTCATTTCTATCATTTGGATTTTTACCCAATTTAGTACTGTTTAAGTCCATGTCCTCAAATAGATTATCAAAATCTTCCTCACTTGCAGTTCCCATGGTACTCAACTGTATGTTGGTTAAAATCTTCTGTAAATCCTCAATGATGAAATTACTTTGTCCTTCTACATTGCTATTACCTCTTTTAGCTATTTCGCTAAATAGTTCTGATGGTTTAAGGAAATAACCAAGCTTTTCTAAAGATTCCTCTTTGATAGCTTCAATATATTCTTTTCCTGTAGGTTTAGTTTCGTCAATGTCTTTATAATTGATGTTGTCTTGCTTTAAAATAGAATTAGCGTACAATCCCATTTTTTCAGACAAGTACTTATAGAAAATGAATCCAAGGATATAATCTCTAAATTCATCAGCATTCATTTTACCTCTCAGGGTATTAGCAATATTCCAAAGCTGTTGTTCAAGTTGTCGTTTTTGGTCTTCTGACATAGTTTAATCGTGTAAAAGGTCAAAAATAGGAAAAACTTTAAAACATTTTAGCATAAAAATAGATTAATCTATAAAACTAAATTGCACTATTGAAAAACATTGAATCTACATATCAAGAATTATACATGTATGATTTACGTATAAAGTTAAAAACTATTTAAGTCCATAGTATACTTTTTAAGACTATTCTATACTTTTTCATACAAAAAGATACTTTTTAATTCAAAAACAATACTTTTTGACGCAAAAACAATACTTTTTAATTCAAAATAGTAATTTTATTAAATATGGTGAATATATTTTAATTGAGTATGCGAACGTTCATTTCATGAATGATAATCTAATTAACGATGAGAAATCTCAAATTCCTATTTGCCATTTTCTAATTGCACCAAAAACAATAAAAAATGCACCAAAAACAATAAAAAAGTGCTCAAAATGATAATAATTTTGGTGTGTGAAAAATGCGATTAAGAATAGTTTCTAATGTAATTTTGATTAGTCACATTAGTGATAATATATATATATTAGTGATAATATATATATATATAACTTTTCCATGGTTTTGATTGGTAAATTCAAACACAAAATCTGGAATATTCTTAAGAATATAATTGCAACATTTAAAATTTGCTTTGGTAATCTCAAAAGGATTTAATTTAAATGAAAAATACTTTTTAAGACCATAGTATACTTTTTAAGACCTTACGATATTTTTTAATTCAAAAACAATACTTTTTGACGCAAAAACAATACTATTTAATTCAAAATAGTAATTTATTAAATATGGTGAATCTATTTTGACTGATTATGCGAACGTTCATTTCATGAATGATAATTTATTCAACGATGAGAAATCTCAAATTTCACTATACCAAACTCTTTTTGCATCAAAACCAATAAAAAATACACCAAAACCAATAAAAAAGTGCTCAAATAAACATAAATTTAGAAATGATGTATTTTGTGAGAAGTGATTTTTTTGATGTAAGTATACAATATATTTATGGAAGTGAATTTCCCTCCCTAAAAAATTAAACCAACAAAATAGCTTTGATTTACTTAAGATACCCAATAATTATATTATCTATAAACGAATAAAACTTAGTTTAAAGCATAATTCAAATCAAAAGTATTAAAAACTACACTTTTGTACTTAAAAATTACTAAATCTACATATAAGGGTATAGAAAAGAATATGATATAGATAGTAAATGTATACTTTCAGAATCAATTGATTGTTAACCCAAAGAAAAAGTCAATTAAAAATACATCCCCCTCTAATTGGCTTCCTTACTTTTAATTGACCTGTAAGCAAAAATATAGATTAAAACCAATATGTCAAAATCAAAAAACCAAACTTTATATTGGTCATTTGTAAAATGGACTAAAATCACAAGTTTAGTATACAAAAACACTAAAATAGTATGCAAAAAAACATTCCTTATACACCCCATTCGCATTAAACAGTTTACCATTAAATGTAATTTTTAGTTGGATATTGAAATCAAAAGTCATGTATAACCAAGATGATTGATTCAAAGTTAATTGCAAAAACCAAATTTGAACCATAAAACCAAGGAGAAAATAATAAAACCAACTTTAAAATGGCTCATGTTCTTTTTGGTTGGTTTTTAATAAAAAAATCTTGGTTTATACGATGCTTGAACCATTGATAAATCAAAGTAAGGAATACATATTTGGCGGGTATCCCTTTAGCATAGTTTTTTAAAGTAAAAAGCAAGCATAAAACCAAGTTTGCTGGTAATTTAAAATAGTATGAATTATTGGATAGCGAGAACGTTCCTCTAAATATCAAGAAAATATAATATGATGAGTAAACTTATCTATTGCAGAAATAATATTTCTTGCATCAAAACCAAAAAAAAATGCACCAAAAACAATAAAAAAGTGCTCAAATTAACAATAGTTGGTTCAATAAGTTGCTTTTGAAAAACATTCAACAATATGCAGATTTATGGTATATTCCATTCTATTAATTGGATAATTTTAATTGCATTTTCCACCCTGATGATCCATTTGTCTTAAATATTTATTTCCATAATACAATATTCAAAAACCATGGTGATAACAATAAAACCATCTCATAATTGGATTGTGTTCTTGTTAGTTGGTTTTATGGATGAAACAAAGGAAAAAGCAATCAATAAAACAAGTTCGCAGAGAAAAAATCAAAACAAGAGTTAAAATGAAAACAAAACCACTTTTAAATAGAAATGAAACATATTGTTGGTTTTAATTTAATGGACTGAAGTGGCATATTTAAGCTACAAAATCACTATTTTTGTATGCAAAATCACACAATTGATACTAAATGATTAATGAATTTTAAAAAGGCATACTTAACAAGAAGGTTGATTCAAAGTTGAAAGCAAAAATCATATTTGAACCATAAAAAGCATGATGTAAATTTCAAAACCAAGAATTCAGCTTGTTGATGTTTGTATGTATATTTTTTGACGAAGTATATGATATTATTAGATACGAAAAGAATGGTATTTGATTTATAAATATGCATACAAATCAACAATTCGTTTATTTGCTCTTCTGATTTTCTAAAATGTTCGATTTTATATACTTTTTGTTCTAAAAACTATACTTTTGTTCTAAAATTGATACTTTTGTTAATTTTCAACAAAACCGAATCAAAATAATGCTTTAATTTCTTCTCGCAAAATTCATGCTTAAGACGTGATTACAAGTGTTTTGATATGATAAATTACGTAAGGAGTGATAGGCGAATTTTGATTATTAAACGATGCAACAAAATAAAAGAGGGACGATTAGACTGTTTTTTTATGCAAAATAAATACATAAAACCAATAAAAAATACACCTAAATCTATACTATTTGAGGCGAAAAAGTTTATTTTTAAAAGCATTCGGTTATTGGTTGATTTATAATAATGATTAAATCATTAAATCTATGAATTTCATTAAACTCTTATTTATCTTTTGATGTTTTATGATAAATATAAATATATTTGTAAATTATATATACGAAACCGAGCTTCGCATATACAACAGGAAATTGTTGTATATGCGATAAAGAACTTCGTATATATGCAAGTTATCAGCAACCCTAAAACCCGACCGTGCAACCATCAACTGACAGACAAAATCCGACCGACAATGCAATTTTCGGCAAAGCCGTTTGGCTATCCCTTCGCAAAATAAAAAGAGCTGCAAAGCCACCCACAAGCCGACCCGCTTTTGCAGCACATTTTATTTTGCCCTACCGCACCCATACTAACCGACAATTTTCAGCACAACCGACAATATTTTTCCCTACATTTGCCCCGTGAAACAAGTTTTGACACTCATATTCAGTTTTTACATTTTGGCTTTGTCCTGTATGCCGTGCAGCGACAAGGACGACTGTAATTATATGAGTGCCGACCAATCAACATTTGCAACTACCGACCATTCAGACCACGACAGCGACACCGAGAATTGCTCACCTTTTTGTATGTGTGCTTGCTGCGGACAATCTTTTAGCAGTCCATTTTCGCATTACAGCTTATCGCTTCACGTTCCTGTTTCATTAAAAAAATTCTCAGTTTACAACGCTTCTTACGTTTCAGAGGTGTATTTGTCTATTTGGCAGCCGCCCAAAATCAGTTAATGAATTTCTGATGTTCCGCTTTCAGCGGAACAAAACAAAACTATTTACGATGCTAACGCACCGCAAGTAATCGTGTATTCATTCATTAACCTGATTAAAATAATGTTAGACAAAATAATTGCATTCAGCATAAAAAATAAATTCATCATTTCCTTGATGACACTTGCACTCATAGTTTGGGGAGTGTGGAGTGCTACCAAACTGCCTATTGATGCAGTTCCCGACATTACCAACAACCAAGTGCAAATCATTACGGTTTGCCCAACCCTTGCAGGACAAGAGGTTGAACAGTTGGTAACTTACCCAATAGAACAAAGCATTGCCAACCTTCCCGACTTAGAAGAACTGCGGAGCATTTCCCGTTTCGGACTTTCGGTAATTACCGTTGTGTTTGACGATAAAGTGGACATCTACTTTGCCCGACAACTGATTAACGAACGACTAAAGGAAGCCGAAAGCAAAATCCCCAAAGGTGTTGGCACACCAGAATTAGCACCAGTTAGCACAGGTTTGGGTGAAGTGTATCAATACATTATTCACCCAAAAAAGGGAAGCGAAAGCAAATACACAGCTATGGATTTGCGGACAATGCAGGACTGGATTGTAGCCCGACAACTTTACGGAACGGCAGGAATTGCGGAAGTAAACAGCTTTGGCGGACAACTCAAACAATACGAAGTTGCCGTAAATCCCGACCGACTTATTGCAATGGGAATAACAATTCCCGAAATTTTTACCGCCTTAGAAAAGAATAATGAAAATACAGGCGGGGCATACATTGACAAAAAACCAAATGCCTATTTCATTCGTGGAGTTGGTTTGATTAGTTCGTTTGACGACATCAAAAATATTGTTGTAAAAACAAACCCTAACGGCATTCCTATTTTAATAAAAGATGTTGCCGAAGTGCATTTAGGTAGTGCGGTTCGTTATGGTGCAATGACTTATAACGGTGAAGTAGATGCAGTTGGCGGTGTAGTAATGATGCTAAAAGGTGCAAATAGTGCCGATGTAGTAAGCCGTATTAAAGATAAAATGGCAACAATTCAAAAATCATTGCCAAAAGATGTAGTAATAGAACCCTATTTAGATAGAACCGATTTGGTAAATCGTGCTATTTCAACCGTAGAAAAAAATCTGATTGAAGGAGCATTAATTGTAATCTTCGTTTTAGTTCTGTTTCTTGGAAATCTTCGTGCAGGATTAATTGTGGCTTCTGCCATTCCTTTATCAATGTTGTTTGCTTTGGGCTTAATGAATGTATTTGGCGTAAGTGCCAACCTAATGAGTTTAGGAGCAATTGACTTTGGTTTAATTGTGGACGGTGCAGTAATTATTGTAGAAGCCACTTTGCACCATTTAGGAATGCGAAAAGCAATTGGCAAACTTTCACAATCAGAAATGGATAATGAAGTTTTTGTTTCCGCATCTAAAATCCGAAGCAGTGCCGCTTTTGGCGAAATAATTATTCTTATTGTTTACATTCCTATTCTTACGTTGGTAGGCATCGAGGGCAAAATGTTTAGCCCAATGGCTCAAACAGTTTCTTTTGCCATTGTTGGAGCATTGATTTTATCGCTTACTTATATTCCAATGATGTGTGCAGCTTTTTTATCTAAAAACATTTCGCACAAGCAAACATTGAGTGATAGAATGATGAACTTTTTCCAACGCATTTATGCACCACTTTTAGAAAAAGCAATCCGTTTCAAAAAAGTACTTGTAGGTTTAACAGTTGCGGTATTTACAGTTTCCATTTTCCTATTTTCAAAAATGGGTGGCGAGTTTATCCCAACTTTACAAGAAGGCGATTTTGCCTTTCATTGCATATTACCGCAAGGCACATCACTTTCACAAAGTTTAGAAACCAGTATGCAAGCATCAAGGCTAATCAAAGAATTTGACGAGGTAAAAATGGTAGTTGGCAAAACAGGTGCTGCCGAAGTTCCCACCGACCCAATGCCACCCGAAGCAACGGATATGATGATAATTTTGAAACCACAAAGCGAATGGAAACGTGATGTTTCTTATGATGAATTGGCAGAAGAGTTTGAAGAAAGATTAAACACAATCCCTGGGGTATTCTTTGAAAAGAACCAACCCATACAAATGCGGTTCAACGAACTTATGACAGGTATTCGCCAAGATGTTGCCGTTAAAATTTTCGGTGAAAATATGGACACACTTTTAAGCTATGCTAATAGGGTAAATGCAGTTGTTCAAAGTGTGGACGGTGCAACAGAACCAAGCGTTGAAAGGGTTGCAGGACTTCCGCAAATCGTAATCAAATACAACCGTTCGCAAATTGCCAATTACGGTTTAAACATTGAGGACATCAACCACATTGTTTCTACTTCTTTTGCTGGTGGAAGTGCAGGAGTTGTGTATGAAAACGAACGCAAATTTGATTTGGTGGTTCGCTTAGACAGCACACACCGCAACAACATTGACGATGTGAACCATTTGTATATCCCAACCACCAATGGAACGCAAATTCCATTATCTCAAGTTGCGGAAATCAAAATGGAATTAGGTCCCGCACAAATTAGTCGTGAAGATGGCAAACGTAGAATTGTTGTAGGCTTTAATGTAAAGGGCAGAGATGTAGAAAGTGTTGTTACCGATATTCAAAAACAACTGAGCGAAAAAGTAAAACTTCCCGAAGGATATTATTACACCTATGGAGGCACGTTTGAAAATCTGCAAGCAGCAAGCAAACGCCTGATGATTGCTTTGCCAGTGGCATTAGCACTCATTTTTATGTTACTCTATTTTACGTTTAGTTCAGTAAAACAAGCCACGCTAATTTATACAGCAATTCCAATGAGTGCAATTGGTGGTGTATTCGCTTTGCTCATTCGTGATATGCCATTCAGCATTTCGGCAGGTATCGGTTTTATTGCTTTGTTCGGTGTAGCTGTGCTAAACGGCATAGTGTTAATCGGAACTTTTAATCAATTAGAAAAAGACGGAATGACCGACATTTTAGAACGCATAAAAGAAGGAACAAAAATCCGTTTGCGACCTGTGTTAATGACTGCCACCGTTGCATCATTGGGCTTTTTACCAATGGCACTTTCGCACGGTGCAGGGGCAGAAGTGCAAAAACCTTTAGCAACAGTTGTGATAGGCGGTTTGCTTACAGCAACTTTCTTAACACTGTTTGTTTTGCCTTTGCTGTATGTGATGTTTTCTAAAATCAAAAAGTCTAAAATCAAATTTTCAGCCACAAGTATTTTAGTTTTTGTATTGCTTTCATTCAATGCTGCAAACGCCCAAACAGCAACAACTAAAACCATTTCGGTTGAAGATGCAATAAGCACGGCATTGAAAAATAATTTAGAAATTCAATCGCAACAACTCAATGTGCAATCTTCCACCACTTTGAAAAAATCGGTGTTTGAATTACCCAAAACAAATGTCAATTTTCAGTTTGGGCAATACAACAGCATCAATCAGGACAAGGCTTTTCAGGTTTCGCAAAGTATTCCGTTTCCTACCTATTTCACTGCAAAATCAGGTTTGTATAAAGCCGAATTGCAAAGTAGCCAATTGCAACAGCAAGCCACAGCAAGCGAAATAAAAGCACAGGTTCAATACTGGTTTTATCAGTTGCAGTATTTGCAAACCACTAAAAAGCAACTGCAATCTTTAGACAGCTTGTATAACGATTTTGTGAGTGCAGCAGCCTTGCGATACAAAACAGGCGAAACAAATTTGTTGGAAAAAACCACAGCCGAAACCAAACGTGGACAGCTTTCGCTTTTGCTCAAACAAAATGAAACGGACTTTGCCACGGCTTACAATTCTTTAAAAATGGTAATGAACACAAGCGAGGATTTTACGATTGACAACAACGGAAACTTTCAACCGCTTGTATTAAGCAGTTCGCTTGACACCACGCTTATTGCAAATAATCCATCGCTGAAAGTGTTGTATCAGCAAGCCGTTATTGCCGAGCAAAACAAAAAAGTTGAAACCGCATCTACGCTACCCGATTTCAATGTCGGTTATTTCAACCAGTCCTTAATCGGGTTTCAAAACATAAATGGAACAGAAGTGAATTTTGACGGCAGCAAGCGCTTTCAGGGCTTTAATGTCGGCATCAGTATTCCGATAACTTTTTTCAGCAACGCATCAAGAATAAAATCGCTTGACTATAAACAACAGGCATTGCAAAAAGAAGCCGACAACGGAAAACTGATTTTACAAAACCAATTGCAAAATGCTTTTCAGCAATACAACCAGAATTTGTCGCAATACAATTATTACAAATCAACAGCTTTGCCCAATGCAGAAATAATTATCAGCACCGCAAAAGTTGGTTTCAAAAGTGGCGACATTGGCTACATAGAGTATTTGCAGGCATTACAAACTGCTACCGATGTGCAGTTGGCATATCTGCAAAGCGTAAATCAACTCAATCAGTCAGTCATCAACATTAATTTCTTAATCAACAACTAAAATTTAACAGAAATGAAACCGAAGGTTCACGAATTCAAAAACATAAAAAATATACTCATGAGTAAAAATATAATCTTCATAGCAGCCCTTGCAACATCTTTAGCATTTGCATCCTGCAACAGCAATAAAACCGAAACTCACGGTGAAGAAACAGAGCATCACGATGAACACGAAAACGACAATACCACCACGCTTACAGCCGAACAAATGAAATCCATAAAAATAGAGTTGGGAAGCATTGAGAAAAAACAATTAACCGCATCACTCAAAGCCAATGGATTGTTGCGAGTGCCAAACAACAACAAGGCAAACGCTACTGCCATGTTTGGCGGTGTAATCAAATCAATTTTGGTGCAAACAGGAAACACCGTTTCTAAAGGACAAGTGATAGCCACCATTTCAAACAATACTTTTATCACCATGCAGGAAGAATTTCTAAGTGTTTCTTCAAAAGCAGAGTTGGCACAGTTGGAATTTGACAGACAAAAAGAATTGCAACAAGGCAATGCAGGAGCATTAAAGAATTTGCAATCTGCCGATGCAGAACTTAAAACCTTGAAAGCCCGAAAAGCGAGTTTGCAAAAGCAGTTAGAACTTATTGGTATCAACACCGCTTCACTCACAAGCGAAAACATTCAATCAATCGTAAACATTACAAGCCCCATAAACGGCACTATTAGCAATGTGATGGTGAACATTGGCAGTTATGTTGATGCAAACAACCCTATTGCTGAAATAGTGGACAACAGTCAACTGCATTTGGATTTGTATGTCTATGAAAAAGATTTGCAGAAACTGAAAGTTGGACAAACTATACATTTCACATTAACCAACAATCCGGGCAAAGAATACGATGCGGATGTTTACGCAATCAGCAACACCTTTGAGCAAAACACCAAAGCCATTGCCGTTCACGCAATGGTAAAAGGCAACAAACAAGGCTTGATTGACGGAATGAGCATTACCGCCTTAGTAAGTTTAGAAAATGCTACTGTTGATGCAGTTCCAACCAACGCCATTGTAAATCACGAAGGACAGGACTATATTTTTATTGTTACCGATGCCCACAAAGAAGAAGAACATCATTCGGAAAAAGAAACTGCCGAACACAAGCACGATGAACACGGACACGAACACAGCGAAAAAGAGGAACCCGAACATACAGAAGAAGGAACAACCTTTGAAAAAATTCCCATCCGAAAAGGCACCACCGATGTAGGTTACAGCGAAATTACTTTACTAAAAGAAATTCCTGCAAACAGCAAAGTAGTAGTGAACGGAGCTTTTTTCATCTTAGCTAAAATGAATAATAAAGGCGAAGCACACGCACATTAATCACTTAATATATTTTCAATAATGAAACTACCAATCAACGACAAAAAATTTATTTTTCTTCTTTCTGCAATCATAATAGTGGTGGCGTTAGAAATTTTATCCATAATCGGCATACACATACCTATGCCTTATGCTCCCTTCGTATTTGCTGCATTCATTCTCGGCATTGGCTACAATGTTTTATGGAACGGAGTAAAAGCAATCTTCAAACTCCAATTTAGCAGCATCAATTTACTAATGACCATTGCTGTAATCGGTGCATTTTATCTGGGCGAATACCCCGAAGCAGCAGTTGTAATAGTGCTATATGTTTTAGGCGAACGCTTAGAAGATATTGGCATTGAAAATTCAAAATCGGCATTAGATGAATTGGTAAGCAAAGCACCAAAGACCGCTTTTGTAAAATCTCAAAATGAAAATGTTCCTATTGATAAAATTGCAGTCGGCACAATCATTCAGGTTAAAGCAGGTGAAATGATACCGTTGGACGGCAAAATTATTTCAGGCGAAACAACTGTTGATGAGGCCGCCATTACAGGCGAGCCAATTCCAAAAGACAAACACACAGGCGACAATCTTTTTGCAGGAACACTAAACAAAAATGGTTTCATAGAAATGGAAACAACAAAACTTTCTGTTGATACTACATTCTCAAAAATCATTCGCCTAACTTTTGAAGCACAGGGGAACAAAAGTGAAACACAAAAATTCATTCAACAATTTTCAAAGTATTACACACCGTCAATTATTGCAATGGCAATTTTAGTTTTTGTCATTCCTGTATTTGCAATGCAATTAGATTTTAACCATTGGTTGCAACAAGCCATTACACTTTTAGTAATCGCTTGTCCTTGTGCCTTGGTTATATCCACGCCAGTAGCCATTTACGCAGCAATCGGAAACGCATCAGCAAAAGGAGCATTAGTAAAAGGCGGAAAATACATTGAAGCATTGGCAAGTATCAAAGCAATTGCATTAGATAAAACACGAACCATTACTTTTGGAAATCCTATTGTATCAGATGTATTTCCTTTAAACGGAACAAGCCGTGAAGAACTTTTGGCTTGCACCGCAGGAGCAGAAATATTTTCCGAACACCCATTAGCACAAGCCATTGTTGATGCAAGTATAAAAGAAGGATTTGAACCGCACAAAACCGAAGGTTTCAAAAGCATTATGGGCAAAGGTGCAACCGCAAAATGTTTGGTGTGTGAAGACGAAACAATTTATGTAGGCAAATTAGATTTCATAAAAGAACATCAACCCGTTGACAAAGAAGCCGAGAAAATTGTAGCAGAACTTTCAGCACAAGGCAAAACAAGTGTAGTCGTAAGTTTTGGCGAAGGTGTAGCAGGTGTCATTGGTTTAATGGACGAAATAAAACCCGACAGTGCAGCAGCATTGAAGGAAATAGAAGCAATGAACATAGAACCTATTATGCTTACAGGCGACAGCGAAAAAGCAGCAAACTATGTAGCCCAACAAGTAGGTATTAAAAAAATATTCGGCAATATGTTACCCGAAAACAAAGCCGACAAAATCAAAGAACTTTTGCAACAATATAAATTTGTAGCAATGGTAGGCGATGGAATAAACGATGCACCAGCCTTAGCACAAAGCACCGTAGGTATAGCAATGGGAGCAGCAGGAAGCGACACGGCAATAGAAACTGCAAACATTGCATTGATGAACGACAAACTTTCACTCATTCCGTTTCTCATTCAGTTAAGTAAAAAAACATTGAGAAGAATAAAATTCAACACCATCGGAGCAATAGCGGTAAAATTGATATTCATAACACTTGCATTTATTGGTTACAGCAATTTGGTTTTCGCCATAGCAGCAGACGTAGGAGTAACACTACTTGTAATTTTGACAAGTTTACGACTGATGAATTACAAAGGATAAAATGGAGAGACCTGCAAACTCAAAACCGACTGCATTTAAAGCCAACGCATTTGCACTCACATTTGCTTTTGCCTCAACGCACGGGCAGACGCAGCAAAAGCAAAAGAGAGTGCAAGCAACCGCACCCGTTCATCGCAGACAGACCCTGCAAACACGACCGACAACACTTCGGACGGACAGAAGGGCAGCTGATAACAAGGGCTTAAAAGAAATTGGGGGTTCAGTGGTAAATCGTAACTTTGTGCAACTAATAAAGTTTGGTGGTAGGCTGACAGTTTTGTGCTCCGAAATCCCCAACTTCTTTAAGCCCCGAAACGTTAGCGGTCAGGCTAAAACGACACACCACTAAGACAAGCTACATGGCAAAGACAATCTTAAAACAAAGAATAATATGAAGTTGAAAATTTTTTACTCTTGGCAGACAACAACCAATACAAAATACAATAAGAACTTCATTTTATCTTGCATTGAAAAAGCAGTTAAGAAGGTTAAACAAAAACCTGAATTAAAAGACGTAGAATTTTTAATTCTTGAAGGCATAACAGGTGAACCTGGTTCACCTCAAGTCGCATCTAAAATTGCAGACGAAAGAATTCCATCTTGTGACATTTTTATTTCTGACCTTTCGGTAGTTAATCACATTAGTAATTTTCAAAAAATTGTTCAAAGACTTGTCGGTGTGAAATTCAAACCATTTCAAAACAACAATGTAATCTACGAACACGGTGTTGCATATAATGCCATTGGACTTGAAAAAATGATAGGTGTTTTAAATACAGAATATGGTTCGCCTAATGAAAATCCCGACAACATTCCATTTGATTTAAAACACATTCGATTTCCAATCGGATATAAATATTCTAAAACAACAAACAATAAAGAAGATGTTCAAAAAAGGTTCGTTGACGACTTAGCTTCGGCAATTAAAGATACCGCAATATCAGCTTTACAGAACCAAAAAAATAAATTCCACCCATTACAAGTTTGGAGTGATTGGGAAAAAAGTATTTTGACACCCCAGCAATTTATTCCAAACGACAAAACTAAAGAAATAACGAATTCTGTTCTTGAGGGTTTGAGCAATCTTAATCAGACAATAAGAATTTTAGGTTTGTCCGGTTTAGGCAAAACGAGAATTTTGTTAGAGATATTCAGACCTAACAATTCTGATGAAAAATCAATTTTGCTGTCAAGCCGAGTGCTTTACATAAACTGCAACTTTTATCCAAATGCAGAATATCAAACTTTTGTTTCCAAAGCTATTTCTGAACAAACCGACCCAGTCATAATTTTAGACAACTGTCCAATATCTGTTCACAGACAATTACTTCAACTTACAAGCCGAGAAGGAAATAAAGCATCTTTAATATCACTTGATTCTAATCCCGAAGAAATTGATAACGATAGAATAAATGGTGTAAATTATATCATTATAAAAAAAGAAGAACTTTCAACAGTTGTTGACGAATTGCTATCAAGTAGATTCAACAACTTAGACGAAGAAAGCAAGAAAAAAATAAAAGACTTTTCACAAGGGATTCCATTAATGGCGGTTTTGCTTGGCGAAAATGTAAACAATGGAGAAGAATTCATTGGCAAGTTAGACGACAAAGAATTATTGGACAAACTTCTTGGAGCAAAAGGCAAAGAAGAAAAACATAGAACCATTTTAAAGTCATGTTCAATCTTTAACTATTTTGGTTTTTATGATGAGTTAGCGACACATACTGAATTTATTGCTAAAAGCACAAACATCACAAGCCTAAACGGAGATGACAATGTGAAAGTTAATGACTTCAATGAAACGTGTAACCACTATTTGAAAAGAGAAATTTTTGAAAAAAGAGGACGATTTATAGGAATGCGACCTTTTCCATTGGCAATGTCATTAGCACAAGAATGGTTAGACCCATTAACGCCCCAAAGACTTATTGCTGTAATAAATGAAATTGCAGGCTTGCAAGAACCTGATAGAACAAGTTTGTCCAAAGCATTTGCAGAACAAATGAAATATCTTGGTTATAACGATAAAGCAGTTCAAATAGTTGAAAAAATTGTTGGACATAACAGCCCTTTTGATGACGCGGAAGTTTTAAATACAGAGTTGGGTTCACGCCTCTTCCGCTCTTTTGTAGAAGTGAATCCAATTGCTGTTTCACAAAATTTCAAACGTCAATTTTTTAATAAATCCACTGAGGATTTATTAAAAATAGAAGCAGGACGAAGAAACATAGTTTGGACATTGGAAAAATTGTGTTTCGACAAAAGAACATTTTCTGATAGTGCTAAAGTTCTTTTGCAATTCGCAATTGCAGAAAATGAAACTTGGGCAAATAATGCTACAAGTCAGTTTTTACATCTATTCAATACACATCTTTCGGGAACAGAAGCTGATTTGAGTGAACGATGGAAAATAATTGAATGGGCGTTGAATAAAGGAGATAAAGTTCACTATGAATTTGCCATTAGCTCAATGAAAAGAGGTTTGAATTTTGGACACGCTAGTAGAATGGGCGGTGCAGAGCAACAAGGTAGCAGAAGATTAGTTGACAACAATCCAACTTGGAAAGAAATTGAAGAATATTGGAAGAACATTCTTAATACACTTCTTGAAATCGCCAAATCAAAAAATGAATTTTCTGATTTAGCGAGTGAAGCTATTGCAAATAGCATAAGAACATTGTTTCATACAAGAATGGGAGAATTGATATTACCATTTTTGAAAGAAATTTCAGATTTGAAAAACAAGGATTGGGACGAAGGTTTAAAAGGATTGAAGTTTGCAAGGAAATATGAAAAGCATTCTATTCCAGCAAAGCAACTTGAAGAAATTAATAGTTTAGTCGAGTTGCTGACCAAGACAGATTTTTCGACTAAGTATTTGACATTATCAAGTTCTTATCATTTGGACAATGACGAAAAATACTCAAGTGAAAAAGTAATTGAAGCAATCATAAATTTAGCTGACGAATTTATCATTAATGATATTTCGTGGGAAGAAACATTTCCTTCGTTTTATAAAAATCAACAAGTTTTTTCCTACCACTTTGGCAAACGTTTATCTGAATTATTAAAAGATGATAAAACTAAAATCAATCGTTTTATAAACTACTCCTTAGAAGTTATTTCACTGATACCACAACAAGAAAGAAATTTCACGGTTCTTGGTGGCTTTATTGCAAATTCAAATGACCAAATAAAAAAAGAATTTTATTCAAGATTATTTCAATCTGCTGAATTTAGTAGTCAATTATTTTATTTCCTATCCATTGATAAATCGGGCAAAGAATACTTTGATTTATTATTTCAGTTAATTGACGAAAAGGTTTATGATGTAAGTAGTTTTTATGTTTTTAAATACAGTAATGTTTTAACACAATTAAGTTTTGAAGAATTAAATTCTTTCAGCGCAAAACTATTTACATACGGTGATGATGGTTATGCAGTTATTTTTGATTTGTTTACTGACCTTAGTTATGGTAATGAGGCAAAGAAAAAATCACTTACTCCAATCTGCAAAAAGTGTATTTTAAAATTAGGTTTTAACCGAAAGTTTAAACGACAATTAGATGACTATAAATGGACAGAAGCAATTTCATTTATTATTTCTGACGAAAAGGAAGTTGACTTTGCTAAATTTATAAATAAGTCAATAATAGATTCTATCACTTGGGAAAACTCATATCATCTTGACCATTACATTCAAAGAGTGTATGAAATTTTATTAAAAGCGCATTTCAATTCAATTTGGAAAGATTTATCGGACGCATTACTTTCAAACGAAGAACACTATATTAAATATTATGGTCTGAAACATATTTTGGGCTCTCATATTGGTGGTGTTGGTAGAAGTGTTGGCGTGTTATTTGATGGTGACATTGATTCTATTTTTAGTTGGTGTGCAGACAATAAACCACTTGCCCCAACGAGACTTGCTGAATTGACACCAATATTTGACAACAATAATACAGACTATGCTAAATGGCATCCAGTAGCACTTAGACTTATAGACGAATATGGAGACATAAAAGAAGTTCGTGAACATTTGAGTTCTAATATGGGAACATATTCTTGGACAGGTTCGGTTGTGCCTTTTCTTCAATCTAAAAAGGAATTGTTTAATCAATTAACTAATCATAAGACGGAAAGTGTAAGAGAATGGGTAACAGCATACATTGGCTACCTCAACAAGGACATTGAAGCAGAAAAAAATAGAGACGCTGAACATTTTATTTGAAAATCAGCATTGACAAAAGTGGAAATAAAACGACAGACAGAAAAAGCCCGAACCGCTAACAGCTCCTAAAAGAAATTGGCGGTTCAGTGGTTAAATGGAGTTTTGTGTCCCTCACTTGCGGGATTCAGAACTGATTGCAAGTTTTGTGCTTCGAAACAGGCAACTTCATAGAAAAGCAATACGTCAAACTGTCTTAATTCTAAACTTATTTTCGAGAAAATCTTTATAGAAAATGGTTAGATAGGTGACCTAATAATTCAGAAAATTTGTGTGGTTTAAAGAAAGAGACAATTTATTAATTTGAATCACTTTTTTTGTCCCACTTAAACAATTAAAATTAATAATAAGTTATGAAATCCATTCCAAAAGAAAATATAAAACACTTTACAATCACTCTTGCCGCAGTTATAATTGGATTGTATGTTCACAGTAAATTCGTAGAACCAAAAATTAACTTAAAAAAAACGAAAGCTACGAAGATGTGAATTCAATAGCATAATTGTATTAATAATTGAATTTTCTCAATTTTACATTGCATAGGATTGTTTAAAATCCACCATTAATAATCTATCGAAGTAATTAAAGTGGTGGTACAATTATGGGACAATTACTTAAAATAAAAAAGTCAAACTGTTGATATTTAACATTTTGGCTTTTTGTGTTGCGGAGAAAGAGGGATTCGAACCCCCGTTAGCTTTCACTAAAACAGTTTTCAAGACTGCCGCATTCAACCGCTCTGCCATTTCTCCGTATATCTTATCAATAGCTTTATAAAAAAGTTATCTGTTTTTTTTATCTAATGTTACTGGTTGATAGTAGTCATCAGATTTATTTAAGAACTTATTGCCAATTATTTAAAAATATTTAGAATATCGTTTTTTAATTGGGTTTGCAAAAATAAACTAATTTATTCAAAAACAAAATAAAATTTAACTGAATTTATGATATAAAACGATTTTTCAATTTCCTTTCCTCTTGCTGTATTTTCACTACACTTGTAATACTCTTGTTAAGCTCAAAACCTACCAAAATGCACAATGAATTAAAATAGATAATTAGCATTAATACGATTACAGCCCCAATACTTCCGTACAACTTATTATAACTGTTAAAATCTTCGACATAAGAAGAGAACAAATAAGTGGACAATAAAGACAAAATAGTTGCCACTATCGCCCCTGGCGAATAAAATCGCCACTTTATTTTGGAGGAGGTTCCGTAATAATAAAGAGTGCTCATTATAAAAAACACCAAAGCGCTTAAGGTTGCCAATTGTATCAACTCAACCACAAACAGCACCACTGATTTATTAATAATTTTTTCTTTGATAATAAAGGAAGACAATAAATTACCTGTGATTAAAACAATAAGCGATGAAACGATTAAAAGAGTTATTAATATGGTTAAAAATATTGATTTTGCTCTTTTTTGGAAAAAATTAATTTTCCTTTTTTCGGAATCATTAAAATTGCTATCAAACGCCAACATCATTGAAAACACACCATTGCTAGCAAAATATAACGCAGAAAAGAAACCCAACGACAGCAAACCTGATCGTTGTGTTTGCACTATATCTCTAACGGTAGAACGTACAACTTTATATGCCCCACTTGGCAATATAAAATCCATTTGATTGAGAATTATTTTTTGCAAATTCAAACCAGGGATATAAGCAATCAGGGTAAACAAAAAAATAAGGGAGGGAAAAATGGCTAAAAAGAAATTCCACGACAATGACCCTGCATACAAATTGAACTTTGGACTAATAATCCCTTTAACAAAGAATCGCAACACGGAATAAAGCGAGGCTCCCTGAAAACCTGGAGGTATAATTCCATCCAAATAATTCACTGCCGCTAAAACTGGCCGAGATTGTGATATAACTTTAACCAACTTCATTTTTTCTCTGTCATTAATACCTTAACACAAAGTGTTCTTTCTCTTGTTCTTTCCTAAAAAAAACCACTCCCATCGTATACAAATCTATTGTCACATTTACCTTAGGATGGTTTTTTATTTTTTCCCAAGCCAATTTCATTTCATCACTCCAACGGATATCATCAAACACAAAAATACTCGAATTATGTGCTTTTTTTAAACATAATTCAAAATAATTCAAGGTAGGTTCCAATGCATGGTGGCCATCAAAAAACACATAATCTAACATGGGTAATTCGGCTAACAACTTTGGCAATTCTGTTTGAAAATCACCTTCTATAAACTGAATATTTTCCAACTGAGCCTGTTCTGCATTAAACCTTGCCACTTTAACACTGTCTTCATTTCCTTCTATGGTATAAAGAATACCATTGGCAATACCTGAAGCTTGATATAGCGTTGATACCCCTAAAGATGTCCCTAATTCTATGGCAAATTGGGGTTGGTAATAATGGCAAATACGCTCCAATAATTCAGCATATTTAGCCGATTTTGAGGTTCGTTTACATACTTCACTAACCAATTGTGTAGTTTCTGAACTTGTCGGTTTGGCACCCAAAGGTTTTAGTTTTATTTGCGCTGTACTTTTCAACATCTTCGAGCGCAATAATTCAATAGTATGGTAGTAAGGTTTTTGTTTTCTTACATTCAGAACGTTCACAATAAAGTCAAACACAAATGGCGAATGAATATCGTATTTGGTTTGAGATGTAAAAAAATAAAGCAGGTAGTTGACAATATAATTAACTTGATTTAACATAAATAAACCTTGGGTTAATTACTTTCTATTGTCTGCACTTTTCAAAGTTCTTAAAACTTTTAAATCAGCTTGTAATTTTTCGATTTGAGAATTTGCAGTGTTTATTTTTTGCTCTATTTGCAATTTAAACTCATCTGCTTTTTTTGATTTCGCAAAGAATCCGATGTTATTATTCAGCGTTTCTACATTTTCTTTTAGCATGCGAATTTTATCCAACAATTGTCTTTCTTCTTGTTTTAATTTATCGGCTCCATTGGGTGAACTTGCCAACAATTCAAAATGCTCTTTAACGCGCAATTGTTTATTTTCCTCACTTGCTTGTTTGAATTTTTTATAGAGTGCATCAACCGCTTTACTGTAGTTTTGGGCTAAATCTTGCTTTACTTTAATAGGCACATAACCTATTTGATTCCATTGTAACTGCAATTTCCTTAACTCTTCAAACACATAAGACACATCCTCTGATTCCAACAATTGTTGTATTGAATTAATGATGGCCTCTTTTTCAGTTTGATTGGTTTTTTCCTCTACATTTTTATGTTTATAAAACTCGTTGCGTTGGTTAAAAAACTTATCACAAGCAGTTCTGAAACGCAACCATATTTTTTCATTCATGTTTTCAGATACTGGCCCAATCGATTTCCATTTTTCTTGAAGGGAAATCAACTCTTTTGCGCCACTATCAAACTGAGTAGATTCTGCAATTTTCTCAGCCTTTTCGCACAATTCTGTTTTCATTTTTAAGTTTACATCTTTCCCTTTGTTTAATTGGTCAAAATAAACTTTTCTGTTGTGATTGAACACATTTTGTGCCTCTCTGAAACGCTTCCATATTTGATCATTTACACTTTCAGGAACAGGTCCAATGGTTTTCCATTCATTAAAAATGACAGCAATTTCATCCGCTTTCTCTTTCCATAATTTTATAGATTCAATAGGCACTTGATTAATCGTTTCTACTTTTTCACAAAGCAATTTTTTCAACTCATAATTCTGATTTCTTTTTGCTTTGATAGAATCCAATTGGTCTCTTTTTATTTTCAACACTTCATCTGAAGCTTCTTTGAAACGTTTCCAAATATCCTCAGACATTTCTTTGGATGGAACAGGACCCGTGTTTCTAAATTCTTCGTGGTATTTATTTAAAAGTATATGTGTTTTCTTAATTGATTTTTCTTCTTTGAGTAAATCAACTCTTTTTAACAACTCAATTTTAAATTCCAGATTTTTTTGTCTGTCCTTCTCTTTCAGTTCATTGTTGATAGAATGATTGTCATAAAATTTGTCCAAATAAAAACGGTAATTATCCCACAACTCTTGCATGTGTTGACGGGGAATCGTTCTAATTTGACGCCATTTTTTCTGAATTTCCAAAACTTCTGAAAATATTGTCTCAGTTTCATCTTTGGTTGACAATTCTTTCAACTCATCGATTAACTTACGTTTGGCTTTTAAATTCTTTTGCTTTTCTTCCTCAGCCAATCTTTTCTCTTCGGCTCTCTTCTCTAAAAAAGAAGCATAAACCTTGTAAAACTTATCTTTCTTTTCATCGTAAGGAGGCTTAAACTCGCGCACATCATTTCCTGCATCGGCCCATTCTTTTATCAAAACAGTCCTATCCGCTTTCACTAAATCGTCAAATAAAAGTCTGATTTTTTTGAACGTATCGTGTGCTTCTTTGATGTTTGTAGAAAATATCAATTCTTCCGCCTTTTTGATAAAATCATCTTTTGAAAAAGTAGAATAATCGGTTGTATCCTTACGTTCTTCTTCAATATCTAACTCATCATCATGCTCATCAGAATCTCCTTTTTTCTCCAAATCAATTAGGGTAGATTCAATCGCTTTTTCGTCTGGCGTTAAATTGTTTTTAGATTCATCAAATGAATCTTCATCTCTAGTAGGGTTCATGGGGCAATAAAAAAATGTGTATGTAAGTGAATGTTTATTGGAAAGTAAATTGAATAATTATTTCATACTTGAATGTCTATAGTAATCGGTATATAGGTAGAAAACTCACTAATTTTTAAAATTGATAGGAATGCAAAATTAAACGATTTTAATTAAAATAGAAATTAATTTAACTTTTTTTTTAATCATTAAATGGCTATAGATTATTTAGGTTTGTCAATAGATCATATAATTTAAACCGACTGCTTTTTTTATTGTTTGTTAACACGACTAAACAAATATCTTTTTCAATATTAGTCCAAAAGAAAGTCCAAAAACCTTTCCACCATCCGTTGTGATACACCCATTTTTCACCTTCTATGTATTTTATGCGAAATCCTAATCCATAAGAACCGCCATAAACATTGGGTTTATAAGTTTCCTGAAAAGCAACATCTTGAATTGACTTATCCAACAATCTACCTTCTTTCAAAGCATCATAAAACATAAACATATCCTCTACACAACTGAAAAAACTTTTGTCGCCTAATATCCCATTTAAGTAGTAATTTGGCTCATACAATTCTTTAACAAATCGACCAGTAAGCACAGTTGACTGAATACGTGAAGGCTGATGTCCATAAAAAAAACTATTGCGCATTCCTGCTACTTTGAATATACTGTCTTCTACGTAGGTCGGAAATTTTTGTCCTGTCACCTGTTCCAACAATAAAGGCAATAACGCAAAATTGGTGTTGTTGTAACTAAAACTTACATCGGGGGCAGTGTAAACTTTAGGCTTAGATTTTATAAAAAACTGATACAAATCCTGATTATTCATTACTTTCAATTTGTCTTTCCAAAAAGTATCAGTATAATACATGTAGTTTGCCAATCCGCTACGATGCGACAATAAATGACGAACAGTTACATGAGGGTAATTTAATTCTTTTAAATATTTAGAAACTTGACTATCCAAGTGAATTAAACCATTTTGATGTAATTGAAGAATCGCTATGGAGGTAATCGTTTTGGAAACCGATGCCATTTGAAAAACATCGTTAATATCCAACTTTTGTTGCTTGTTTAAATCGGTGTAACCTTTTACACTTTTGTATAGTTTGTTTTTTTTGTAAACTAAAATCGACCCATTAAAATCCTTTTCAAAACAAGAAGAAATAAAAGTTTGGTCTTTTTTCTTGAAAGAATAAAACGTTTTGGGATAACTGTAAAAAGAGTCTTGAACGTTGGATTGACTTAGTTGTTGCTTGGGTGATTGTTGACACGAAACCAATACAGACAAAACCAAAAGAATTACAAAAGATACGCGAAACATGTTTATCTTTATCTAACCGTGAAAATAAACTCTTTACTGCGAATGGTAGCTTTGGCTATTAAGTCACAAGCATTGTTGTTATATGGATCGTAGTCTAGTAATATTTTTTCTTGGCTTGAAACATTAATCAACTCTAAAACACCTTGTGTAAAAGTACGCGCACAACCCATTTGTATTTTTTTATACAACGGTTCAATTATATTCACTTCAAAAGGCTCCCCTTTTCTGTTGACTCCTGAGGCATTTCCTGTAATGGAATATTCATCACCTAAAATTCCGGCAGAGTTATCTACCTTTTTATCAATGACACGACTAGACTGCCATGTAATTGTTCCATTTTCATTACTCAATTTTGCATTTGAAACTGTAATTTTAAACGTACTTAAATTAAGTTTTAAAACAGTCATAGTTCCAGAAATAGAAGACAAATTAAATCCATCATTTCCTGCATAGTATGCATCACTCTCTTCGGCCCAAATCATACATTCAAAACTGTCTTGAAAATACCTTTTATTCATTTTAAGATGCAATACACCTGCTCTGTATCTGCCATCCAAACATAAAACACCTTTTGGTGAAGTCGTTTTTAATGGCCCAAAATCAATGGTACATTCTATCCCATCTCCGTCGGAAAAGCTACTGTCCTGAAAAGTTACCACAGCTGAAGATGGCAGAATTGTTTGCCCGCTTCTTACACGGCGGTCGTTTGAATTAAAATCTTCTGCAACATCGAATACAGATGAAAATTCCGATTCAATGGTTGAATGGTCTTTAGCCGAGATTACGCTGTCTACTGTTATTTTTTTCTCTTTGTTACAAGCGAATAAAAACAAGAGAGGCACTAAAAAAATAATCTTTTTCATTTTCTAATGAGCAAATATAAGTGATACTTGATTGATATTCTTCAAAATAATGCGACAAATTTCTTTGATTTCAGGTGTTTCAATAATTAATGGTGGCGATAGTCTTATTTTATCTTCAGCAAACAAGAACCAATCGATTAACAAACCATCTTGAACGCACTGGTCAATGACTTTCCTTGCAAACAGTTTATTGTCGAACGATATAGCCAACATAAGCCCTTTTCCACTTATTTCTTTTATAAATGGATGGACTAATAGACTTCTAAATAATTGTTCTTTTTCTGGAATGGCGCCCATCAAATCATTGTCATAAATATAGTTTATAGCAGCTAATGAGGCTGCACATGACAATGGATGTCCACCAAAAGTGGTAATATGTCCCAAAACTGGATTATTCATCAATACTTGCATTATGTTTTTGGAGGAAACAAAGGCACCCAAAGGCAATCCACCACCAAAGGCTTTTGCCATTAAAACTATATCAGGCTTAACATTGGAATGTTGAAAGGCTAAAAACTGCCCTGTTCTACCCATTCCCGATTGTATTTCATCGAACACAAGCAGGGCGCCCACTTGTTTGCAACGGCTAGCAACAAGTTGTATAAAATCATCGTCACAAGGCATATAACCTTTTTCCGACATTATAGGTTCCATAAAGACAGCAGCCACATTGCAATCAATAGCTTTAAGTGCTTCCTCATGGTTGTTTTGATCAATAAAGTCAATCCCAGGCAATAACGGAACAAAGGCATCTGTATAATAAGAATCACTCATTAAACTAAGTGCACCATGTGTACTACCATGGTAAGCCTGTTTTAAGGCAACAAAACGGTGTTTTCCGGTGTAGCGTTTTGCCAATTTCATAGCACCTTCCACGGCTTCACTTCCTGAGTTAACAAAATAAACAGAATCCATCCCTTCTGGCAGAAGAGTACTTAGCTTTTGGGCCAATTCAACTTGAGGTTTTTGAATAATTTCGCCATACACCATCAAATGCAAATGTTGGTCGAGCTGTTTTTTTACAGCCTCATTCACCATAGGGTTGGCATGACCGACATTACTAACTGAAATTCCTGAGATACAATCAATATAGGATTTGTTGTTAATATCATACATAAAGACACCCTCAGCACGTTCAATCTGAATTGCTAAGGGCGAATCAGAAGTTTGGGCAATGTGTTGTAAAAAATTCCTTTTGAGTGAATGCATAAGAGGTTACAAAAATAAAAAATCCCTTTACTTTTTGAGTAAAGGGATTTTTATTAAAAGCAATAAATAAATTATTTAACTTTTGTTGAAAGGTCTGCACCTGCTTTAAATTTAACAACTTTTTTAGCTGCTATTTTAATTTCTTTTCCAGTACGTGGGTTACGACCAGTTCTAGCAGCTCTTTTTGTTACTGAGAAAGTACCAAAACCTACTAAAATTAATTTGTCACCTTTTTTTAATGCACCTGTAGTTGCAGTGATGAATGAGTTTAAAGCTGCTTGCGCTTGTGCTTTTGTTACTTTGGCGTCAGTTGCCATTTTGCTGATTAAATCTGATTTGTTCATAATTAAAACTAATTAAAATTTTTTTGTTAATAAATGTGATGTCAAAAGTATTTTAAAGTTTAATAAAATCAAGGGGTTACGCATTTTTTTTAAAAAAATATATTAACACAAAATCAACATTTTATAAAAATTTACGTTTATTAAATTTAACAACTTGCTGAATTACAGATGATAACGTATTTTTTGAACGTTCATTAATAAAGATTTTAATATCTGATAATTTATATTTTTTTTCTCTTTCTTGATATAATTCTCTAACTTTTGCATCAATTTCTACTTCATTTAGCTCTGAAAACAAGGGTCTGCGTGTAATATTTTGTTTAATTCGCTTGGAAATCAGGCTTAAATCTGCATTTAACCAGATTACAATTCCTGATTTTTTCATCTTTTCTATGTTATCATAAAACATAGGAGTGCCCCCACCACATGATACCACTATGTGACGCTCATTTAATATAGTGTGCAAACAATCCCTTTCCTTCTCTCTGAAATATTGATATCCTTTGCTTGCTATTATGTCACGTACATAACAACCCTCCGTTTTTTCGAGTTGATTATCCAAGTCAATATATTTCAAATTTAAAGACAATGCCAACTGCTTCCCTAAAAGCGATTTGCCAGATGCAGGCATTCCTATAATATACAGTCGCATATTGTTGGGGGTATAAAAAGAAATTACTAAAACCTATTGGTCTTTCTTTTTGGAAATAATTTTTACAATTTTGTCAATAGAAGGAATACTTCGGCAGCTCCATTTGTCTATAACCACTCCTTCTTTCCACAACATAATACCTGGATTAGAACGAACCACTGTCTTTAACAAGGTTTCATCTGAATTATTGAAATAAAAAGGCAATTGCATTTCTGTTCTAAAGGCATCTGCATTGTCCAATGATGTTGCTGTGACTGCATAAAAGTGAACATTCTGTGTTTTTAACCCATTTGCCAAAGCTTTTATTTTGGCCCAAGATTTTTCATAACTCTTGTCCAAATGTGTGCTAACCAATAAAATGGTATATCTACTGCTATTCAACAACGTGTCTTTGATATTTTCATTATTTATTTCGGACCTTGTTGAAAACTCAAATCCATGAACTGATGATTTCCAAGCAGGTGCTATAACTTTATTTATCGTGTTAACGTGTTTCCAATCTTCTGTTCTTGGATAATCCATAATACCAAAAGTATCTACTTTACCATTTTTCTCATACAATAATTTCGTTTCAATAGAATCTACCGCTCTGGCGCCTACAGGTCTAATCATTAATTGCTTTACATTATTTCCAATTTTGTAAGGTAAAAAATCCCAAGCTGGTAAATACATATTGGAGTAAATGGCAAAAATAGAAGAGGATATAACCACGACCAACATCGCATTCCAACCAAATAGCTTTGAAAACAAAGGAACTATTTTATTTCTTCTTGCAAAAATGACCAATATTAATACCAACAAGACTATATCTTTATAAAAAGAAGTCCAAGGTTCTAATTTTATAAAATCTCCAAAACAACCGCAATCGGTTACTTTATTAAAATAAGCACTGTACCATGTTAAGAAAGTAAAAAACAATATCATTAAAAGAGTCAACCATGATATTAGTTTAGGTTTCCAACCTATCAATATACCAAAACCAAATACAATTTCTAATATACACATGATAATAGAAAAATGAATGGCATAAGGTCTTAAGCCCCTAAAGAATCCAACCCATACACTTTCTTGCTTTACATATTTATAAAGTGGAAGTATTTCTTTAATCTCATGTTTGGTATTTAATGAAAGTTGTAATTTTTGGTCAAGCAAAACTTCTTTTGAACCTGTTTTAATATTTACATTAAATAAAATAGGTTCAGTGGTATCCTCTAAAATATATTCAGCCTCGTAAATAATTTGATTATTGGCTAACACATATACATCAGAACCTAAAAACGAATCTTGGGTTTCTTCATCTTCGTAATAAATCTTTCTAATACCCGACTGAATAATTTCAATTGTTTTGATGGAATCAGAAGGCATTAAAGAAAAAGAGCTTTGTTCATTGGTTTCCAAATTATCGGTAATGGAAAACAAAATTGAATCTTGTTCCACTTGAACATCTTTGGCAAAAACATCAAAATATTCATTTAACTTAATAGCAGTCCCTTTGGGGTCATTACTTTTTATAACTCCCGAGAAAATAAACAATAAACCAACTAAAATCCGACAAATAGATGTTACAATCTTCATATTTTAAATTAATTATTAAGTGTTATTAAAGCAAAGATAGCATAATTCATCATATCTTTATAATTGGCATCTATTCCTTCACTCACTATTGTTTGACCTTTATTGTCTTCGATTTGTTTTGTTCTGTTAATTTTCATTAAGATTAAATCTGTGAAACTGCTTACTCTCATCTCTCTCCAAGCTTCTCCGTAATCGTGATTTTTCTTTAACATCAGTTGCTTTGTTGCTTCCATCTCCTCATCATAAAAACGCATGATTTCATCGAAAGAAAATTCGGTTGGGTTATTCCAATGTTTTAGTTGCATTAAACCAATAATTGAATAATTAAAAATCCCAATAAACTCATCTTCGATACTCTCTCCCACTTTATTCTCCTTGGTTTCTTCTATACTTCTTATACGCAAGGCTTTGATCATTATTTGATCTGTTATACTTGTTGGACGAAGTATGCGCCAAGAAGTTCCGTAATCTTTGTTCTTTGATTCAAACAACTGTCGGCACTTACTTATTTCACGGTTGTATTGATTGATAGTTTGTTCCACGTTTATTTATTAAAATTATCGTTTCATTTTCATACTATTCATACTTTTCATCATCTTTTTCATGTCGTTAAACTGAGTAAGAAGTTTGTTAAGTTCTTGTATGGATTTACCGCTTCCTTTTACAATCCTTGCTTTTCTTGAATTATTTATCAAATCAGGATCTTGTCGCTCTTGTGGTGTCATTGACTGAATGATACATTCAATGTTCTTAAACACATTTTCATCAACTTCCAAATCCTTTATCTTGTTACCAACACCAGGAATCATGGACATTAAATCCTTAACATTTCCCATTTTCTTAATCTGTTGAAGTTGGCTTAAGAAATCTTCTAAGTCGAAATTATTCTTACTTATTTTCTTACTTATTTTTCTAGCTTCTTCTTCATCAAAAACAGACTGCGCTCTTTCTACCAAACTAACGACGTCACCCTTTCCTAAGATACGGCCCGCCATCCTGTCTGGATAAAACAACTCCAATGCATCTAATTTTTCGCCATTACTTACAAATTTAATTGGTTTATTTACAACTGCTTTAATAGACAAAGCCGCACCACCACGGGTATCACCATCTAATTTCGTTAACACCACACCATCAAAATCCAATCTATCATTGAAGTTCTTAGCGGTATTTACAGCATCTTGCCCCGTCATTGAATCCACTACAAACAACGTTTCTGTAGGACGTATGGTTTGTTTAATCTCATAAATCTCACTCATCATTTGTTCATCAATACTCAACCTACCTGCAGTATCGACAATAATTACATTGTGATGATTTTGTTTAGCAAAAGTAATGGCTTTTGTGGCTATATCAACTGGGTTTTTATTTTCCAAATCAGCATATACCGCCACACCAATCGACTCTCCCAAAACCTTCAATTGATTGATTGCCGCAGGTCTGTATACATCACAAGCTACAAGTAAAGGATTTCGTCCTTTTGACTTAATATGCTTTGCTAGTTTTCCCGAAAAAGTGGTTTTACCCGAACCTTGCAAACCAGCAATTAAAAAAATGGAGGGATTTGCTGTAATATTTATATCTTGTTGTTCGCCACCTAACAACTGAATTAACTCATCGTTAACAATCTTAACAAGCAATTGTCCCGGAGAAATACTGGTTAATACATTTTGTCCTATTGCTTTTTCCTTTACAACATCGGTAAATTCTTTGGCTATTTTATAGTTAACATCGGCTTCAACAAGCGCCTTTCTAATCTCTTTAGTTGTTTCTGCAACGTTTATCTCAGAAATCCTTCCTTGGCCTTTAAGGTTTTTTATGGCCTTCTCAATTTTTAAACTTAAATTTTCAAACATAGTTGAGGTAAAAATACCTCGCAAAGATAGGGGATGTTATGCTTATCTCAAAAGTGTAACATTGCCTTGTAGATTAAATCTTGTAATTCCATCAAGTCCTAATCCTCTCAACCTGTAAATATAAGCACCTTCTGTACATGGTGAACCCATATAGGTTCCATCCCACCCTTTTTTAACATCGTCGGTTTCGAACACCTTTTGCCCCCAACGATTGAATATTTCTAAATGATAATCCAAAATTGGATTTCCTGTTTGATTGAATATCAAAATTGACTTTGGAATAAAGACATCATTAATATCATCACCGTTCGGCGTAAACGCATTAGGCACATGCATTTGTGGATCAGAAATAAAGCATACTATGTTTGACAAACTCTCTACATTGATACTTGTATCCTTAATTGCTCTAATTTTAAAACAAAGTGAATCAACTATCTCCTTATCCTTGTAGTCAAACTCAAGTGAAGGCGCAGAACCACTTACTGAACCCACTAATTTAAATCCGCCATTGTCTCTGAATAAAATATCGTATTGCTTAACCCCGCTTTCCCATTTTTGATAGGGAGTCCAATTAATTTTGGCAACATAATCTACTGACTTACCTTTTAACAAAACGGTTGTATTAGCCTTACTCTCTGGAGACAAATTCCCACAATGATCCTCAACCCTTACCCAATAAGTGTAAGCATTGACATTCGTGTATAAATTTGAATTGTCATCAATATAGCCGGTAGAGTCAACCAAAGCATAAGTACTGTATTTCCCTAAACCATCGTCGTACCTTGAAATAATATATCTATTAATATGCTTAGAAAATTTGTATGGTTCCCACTGTGTATAGGTATTTCCATTGTCTAAAACTGTAGTTCTTATTGTTTTTACTTGCTCAAGCGGTTTAATATATTTGGATGTTTTACAAACCTCATTACTAGTTGAGGTCCATCTGCCATTTTTTTGAACAGCTACAACATAATAACAATAGGATTTAGGACATAATCTGTCATCAACATAAGTTGTTCTTGTGGTTGAATCCACTAGTTTGAAGGTGCCATTTAATTCTTTTTTATAAATTCTGTAACGCTCTACCATTCCGTTACCCCACCCTTCATAAGGCAACCAATTTAACACCAATTTATTGATAGAATCTGCTACTTGTAACAAGATTGTACAATGAGGATAGTTTGGTTTTCCTATGTGAGTACACAAATCTTGCGTTCTAATGGCATAACAATAACGACTATTTGCAACATCAATTCCATTGGTAATTGTTCGTGAGGTATCGTTTCTATTGTTTGTAGAATAAACCAATGAGAAACCTGAATTATCTCTGTAAAGTTTATAACCCAAATAATCAGGAATAAATGACTTAGTCCATTGAATTTGAATTCCAGAATTATTTACTACACTCACAAAATGCATAGGTTCAGATTTGGGACCAGCGGTGTCGTGAACGTATATAAATTTCTCTATGGTATCAAAACAAAAGTTATTATCCTCCACTAATAGGGTAACCATATTCAAACGCGTTCTTACAAAAGTATAATTAGGATTTTGTGCCGTTGATGTATCATTTTGCAACAAGTGGTTTCCAAAATCCCATTTCCATTTTTTCACTTTAGAGTGGGTACTAAGAACCGATGCAGTAAAAGAAACATTACTGTTGTAACAAATAGTATCTTTAGAACTAGATATAGCAACATTCGGATTTGCAAAAGCTTTAATATCTGTTGCATATTTGAAAGTATCAGTACACGCATTGGCCGACAATGCCACTAAAGTAGGTCGATAAAACCCAGCAGTATATTGATGATTAGGGGCAAACTGTGTATTATCGACAACGCCATCGCTATTAAAATCCCATTTAAAGTTTACAGCACTTACTGAAACATTTCTAAATTTAACATCTAAATCAGCACAACCACTGTCTCTGTCAATTGTAAATCTAGCTTCAGGGGCCCTAAAAACAGTCACTTCGGGAGTTGAATAATTGGCTATACAACCGAATGAATCAACTGTTGACAGTATAGGTTTGTATTTTTGCGAAGGCAAAGCACGGTCGAAAATCCTGTATTTGTGACTACTTATACTATTGGAATCTAGTGCAGAACCATCGCCATATTCTAAATAAAACGTGCTAAAATATTTGCTTTCATTAACAAATTGAACGTTTAGCGATTCACAACCCACATTATTTAACAAACTAAATTTTGGAATTGGGCCTATTACTTTAAAGAAATCTTTTATTTCCAAAGTATCATCGCAACCATAATTACTAATCATTAATGCAACAGGCAGACCATCAGATCCCGTATTTCGATTAATTACGTGACCAATATTTGGTTGACGGTTGTATAATGTGTCGCCGTCTACCATCCATTTGTAATAGATTATTTCATTAGATTGCTTAGCTGCCAATCTCACCAAAGAGGGCGCACAATACGTATTGGTATCACTGCTTGTAAAACTTGCTAAAGCATCCGTAACAAAAACAGTAAACCTAAAAGTATCATTGCAAACTCCATTACCATAACCAATTAAATGAACGTCAAAATTACCTTTTCTTGTAAATACCATTTTTACATTTTTGGTCGTATCATTTGGAAAAATTGTGTGGTGTTTATTAGTATCAACAACATACCACTTGTAGGCAACAAAACGCTGGTCAGATGTATTTACAAATTCAATCATTTTACCCTTACAAACCCATCTACCATTTCGGCTATTAACTCTGTATTGTGCCACCAAGCCAGAGTTAATAGTTGGGGAGGTAAATCTTTCGGTACAGCCTGAAGCATGATTTACATTCAGGTAAAAAGAGAAATTACCTGCTTTTTTAACGTAAGCTTTGGTGTTTTCTTGATTGGGCAAACGAATAGAAACACTATTGGTATCGTTATAATTCAACCACTTAACAACTGAACTTTTCCCTAATGAGTTTTTGAAGTTGTAATTATACATAGGAGTGGCACTCAGGTCTGCCACAAACGGATAACAATTAGGAATAGAATCTAGTGAAAGCTTGTAAATCATCCCACTTACTCTGATTTTTTGTTGCAAGAAAAAAGTATCCCTACAAGCACCTGTTAAACTCGAAAATCGCCAATAAAACACATTGTAAACGCCAGGCAATATTCCCCAAAAATTAGCGGTGTCACCACCAACTGAGTACACGATTTTACTTGAATCTTGATGGGCTAAGCTCCAGATATGAGTATATTTTTTTCTTGAAACTGTATCTGGATAAATAGCTGAAAACTTAATTCTACCAGAGCTATTTTGAGTGAAGCAAATATTGGTATCTGAAATTGTAAACTGAGGGGTTGGGTCGATTATTTTAACAGTATCCACGGTTATAGAATCGCGACAACCAAAATTATTAAATGCTAGTAACTTCACTTTAAACCTTCCCGGCCCAGGATATGCAAATCTCGGGTTTTGGGCTGTATCTCTTTTTAAAACAGATTGATTTAAATTATAAAAAGTCCATTGGTAACGGTTTCGAATTTTTGACGTCCCAGGTGCAGTTTGATTGGTAAAACTAACCAATTCTCCCGGACAAGAGGGTTGTGTAGCCCAATTAAAAGCCGGTAACATTTTTTGTATTTCAAATGCACTAGGAGTTGTGATACTATCAGAACATCCATTAGAACCTGTCACAACCTGCTTAACTCTGTATCTTGCTAAAACTGTTCCTATCAATTTGATGGTATCGCCAGTTCCACTTTGAATGACTACATTAGGTAATGAATCATAACTTAACTCCCATCTCACATTCGCTGTTGAGCCTGGCTGTAGGCTAGACCTATTGACCGCAATAAATGTATCTGGTTTTGCACAACTTTTATTTTCATTAAGACTAAACCTAGCCACTGGTCCATTAATAGTTATGGCATCGACCAAATTTCGGCGCGACACACAGGTGAATTTTTCATCGGTAATTTCTATACTGTAAACTCCAGGTTCGTTAAACTTAATTAAACTGTTATTGGCATTTGAACTTAAAACTGTGAAAGTTGCTGGTGTTATATTTAAAACTGGACTAGGATTGCGAATATTCGTGTGAGATAAATTAAGCACCGAACTAGCACACATGTTATTGGTAGACAAAGCCGCATCTATATTAACGCTTTGGCCAAAACTAAAATAGTTACGCTTTTCAATAGTATCACTGCAACCATAAATAGTGGTGCCTATCAATTTAACATTGTATGTATCAACTGCATTGTAAAGAACTCCCGAAGGATTGGATGAACTTGAACTTGGATTTACAGCCCCAGGGAAAGACCAATTCCAAGATGACATGGGATTTCCGTTTAACACTGACCTATTACTAAAATTGATTGAAGCAGGAACACAACCCGTAGTTCTTGATGCTTCAAAATCTACTTGAATTGGTGGTGGCAAGTAAAACGCACTGTCAAATAGTTTTTTACCCTTACAACCAAACTTGTCTTCCACAAACATGGTCATGTTTTTATAACCATAAGGAAATGTTAATCTTTCAACAATTGAAACGCTAGTATTGTTATAAGCATTATTCTCTATTAACCAGTCTCTTTTGGATGTATTGGGAGTTACGTCTAGGATTATAATACTGTCTAAATTATTACACATTGACAACCTAGAAGCAGAAAATTGAGGAATTGGGTTCGGACGAGAGTTAATAAATCTAGCGTAATTTATTGTACAATTACTTCCATCCTGAAACGTCATTCTGACTTTAACATCAAAAAAACCACTGCTTGAATACAATTTTGAATAGGACGCTGGACCACTAACAAATCCCGAGCCTAAATCCCACTCAAACGTAGTATTATTGGGATAGTTCACCACCGTAAATGTAACAGATTTGGGAGAACAAAAAGCAGTATCTGTGGCAGAAATATAAATTGAACCACATTGTGCTTGCAATTTATTGCCCATTACAAACAACAATAAAACGAGAACGATATGATAAATTTTAACTTTCAAATACTCTACAAAAATAATATTATGACATGGTTTTTACAACAATTTTGCTACATTTGCCCAAAATTAAGATATTATACCCAATATGACTTTTAGACTCCTTTTTCTTTCAATAGTTGCTTCTTTGGTGCTAAGTAACTGTAATTCTTCTTCTACTTCTGCAAACAAGCAATGGAGTACCGTTTACCAAAATTCATTAGTAAACAATGATTACATGACCGCAGTGGTGGCCCTTAATCATTTGATCATTGAGGACACTGCAAATATTGAAGCTTATTACGACAGTTTGTCTTTCTTTTATATTAAGAAATTAAGAAATTTTTCGGCTGGCGAGAAAATCGTTGAAAAAGGACTTCAAATCAATCCCAACAAAGCACAATTACTAGAATACAAAAGCGTTTTTCTGAGCGCTCAAGGCAAAATCAATGAGTCGAGAGAATCCCTTTTGAAAGCCCACAAAATATCAGGCTTAAACAAACACTTGTACATGTATGCAACCACTTATGCCTCTGAGGGGAATATTGAGGAATACAGTAAAGTTGCAAATAGCATTTTGTACAACCCTGCTACTAAACCGGAACTAGTGGAGGTTAATGTTGATGAAAACAACACCCAAATGGTTGATATCAAATCGCTTTGCTACTTAGATAAAGCCAAAACCACTCTCAATAAAAACGCAGTCATCCCTTTCTTAGATTCAGCATTAGCGATTAATCCTGACTACCAAGAGGCGATGTATTACAAAAATAAATTAACAGGAAAAGAATAAGGATAAAACCTTATTTTCTTGGCAACCAAGACACTTCTTCAATTTTATGTGTAAAAGCAATGTACCTTGCTAACACAAATAAATAATCCGATAAACGGTTTAAATACTGTAAAATCAACTCATCAATTGGTTCCATTTCGTTAAGATTCACTACTAATCTTTCGGCGCGTCTACACACACATCTTACCACGTGACATTGCGCTATGTGCATACTACCTGCAGGCAATATAAATGTTCTTAATACAGGTAATTCCTCATTCATTTTATCAATAGCTTGTTCTAACATTTCGGTATCAGTGGTGTGCAAATCTGGCACAACCATTTTACTGTCCGGTGCTGAAGCCAAAATACTTCCTATTGTAAACAATCTATCTTGTAATTCCTTTAAAATAAACGGATTAATATCGTCATTTACAAAAGACCTTAATATACCAATGTGTGAATTCAGCTCATCAATGGTTCCGTATGCCTCTATCCTAACGTGTGATTTTAAAACTCTGTCACCACCTATTAATGAAGTGGAACCCTGATCGCCTTTTTTGGTATAAATTTTCATTTTCTATAAAACTAATTTCTTTAAACAATTAAATTTGAGTTTGGTTTCAAATTTTGTTCATCTAATTCAACTTTTCCATCTCTCAATCTAACTATTCGTTTGGCATAAGCTGCAATATCTTCCTCGTGCGTTACTAAAACGACTGTATTTCCGTTCTGATGAATTTCTTCAAACAAAGTCATAATTTCAACTGATGTTTTAGAATCCAAGTTCCCCGTAGGTTCATCTGCCAACAAAATACTTGGGTTATTAACCAAACTTCTTGCTATGGCAACACGCTGTCTTTGTCCGCCCGACAATTCATTTGGCTTGTGAAACATCCTGTCTTTGAGTCCTACTTTTATTAAAACTTCTTCGGCTTTGAGTAGTCTTTCTTTTTTGGATACACCTGCATAAATCAAAGGCAAAGCCACATTTTCAATGGCAGACATTCTGGGCATTAAATTAAAGGTTTGGAACACAAAACCAATTTCTTTGTTTCGTATTTCAGCCAAGTGTTGTTCGGTCATTTGGCTAACATTCGTACCATTTAAAATATAAGTTCCGCTCGACGCAGTGTCCAAGCAACCTATAATATTCATTAAAGTTGACTTACCCGATCCAGAGGGACCCATTAAGGCGATATACTCTCCTTTGTCTACATTCAAATCAATGTGTCTGAGGGCATAAACCAGTTCTGTGCCCAGCTTATAAACCTTTTGAACGCCTTTTATGTCAATTAAGTGTGACATTATTTAGCTTGTTCTATTACTTTCGGCACTCTGAAATAATCCGAATCTTTTTTAGGGGCATTTTTCAATAACTCTTCACGACTGAATTCTTGATGAGGGTTGTCTTCTCTAACAATATTTACAGAATTGGTCATGTGAATAAGGGGTTCAACGCCCTCTGTATCTATTTTATTAAGACTTTCACAAAGCTCTAAAATTCGCTCCAAATCTTGCTTTATTTTTGCTTTTTCATTATCATCAAACGTTAAGCGAGACAAATGTGCCAATTGATTTATTTTTTCGTCTGTAATTTGCATACTGTTATTTTGTAGATTTTAAATCGTCTTCAATAATACGATAAATTTTAGTTTTCAGCTCATCTGCTTGTTCTATATTTAGATGATTGGTGGAAATAGGACGATGAATTTTGAACTTCAAAAACTGAGGATAAAACTCAAACTTTTCATTGGGAAGTATTTTAAAATTGTTGTAAAACGTAACAGGGACAATAGAAATTCCCTTTTCGATTGCCAATTTAAAAGCACCATTTTTGAAAGATTTCATTTGTGGGGCATGCGAAGAAATAGTTCCTTCGGGAAATACGATAACATTGTAACCTTGGTCGAGCCTTTGGGCTGCCGAGACAAATGAACGGTGTGACCCTCTTATACTTTGTCTTTCTACAGCGATATCCACTGTTCTGAAGAAAATACCAAACAAAGGAATTTTTGCCAATTCTGCTTTTGCCATAAAACACGACTTAAGCGGAAAAAACAAACCAAAAGCAACAATATCAAGATAAGAACTGTGGTTTGCCACATAAATACATGGTTGACTAACAGGAGCCTTATAGCGTTTATAAAAGGGGAAACTAAATCCTAAAAACAAAACCAACCAAGCCCATATTTTCCTTAACACATTGGCAACAGGATAAAGGAATGGATGTGCTAAAAAAATTAAAAACAAGGGATAGAATGCGAGAAAAAGTCCTGCAAAGCAAAGCGCAAACCAAACAAAGTAAATATGCGATACTATCTTTTTCAATCTCTATTAATCTTGGCTTTCATTATATAAGCAATGATGGCACTAAAAAATAAACCACGCGAAGCTCCTAAAAATATTTGATTGATAAATTGTGCACTTGAGTTGTAAGCAAACTTAATATTATCTAATGCATTTTTAATTTCTTCAGGTGTACGGTTCATTTTTTTAGCTTTAATTAAAATCAACCCATTTTTAAAATCGATAATTTGTGCAATAAGTTCAGGCTTGAATTGTAAGATGTAAGTAAATACCAAAGAAACGGCAGCTGACATAATAATACTTAAAAGAAAACCTGTAAAAACGGCTCTTCCCATTGTAAAAGACTCAGGATTCATTTGTTTAATAGACCTAAAAAACAGAGAAATGGCAATAATAGGCAAGAGCAACCATTCAGAAATAATAAAAATAGACTGAATAAAGAGGGATTGTTTATAGACCGCAGCAGAGAAATACACAAAGCTAATGGCGGCACAAGCACTACCAAAAGCAAGTCCATAGATAAGAAGTTTTTTACTCATTGATTTGAATCGTTATTAAAAAGTTTACAAAACTATGACAAAAATAATGGATAACGTTTTGTTTTATCAAAAATAGTTAGAAATTTGCAAGGTATGTTAGAATTAAAAGATATTGTTGCTATTTCAGGGATGCCTGGCTTATACCATGTAATTGGACAAAGAAAAAACGGCTTAATTGTGGAAGCTTTAGATGGTTCTGGTAAAAAATTCCCGACTGCTCCCACCACAAAAGTGTCTATTTTGAGTGATATTGCTATGTTTACTTTAGAAGGTGAAGAAAAATTAGCGGATATACTTGTACGTATTAAAGAAAAAGAAGCGACTGGCTTGGTAGTTCCTGATAAAAAATCGGAAGACAAACAATTCTCTCAATTTTTGGGTGAGGTTCTTCCTAACTATGACAATGAGCGTATTTATTTGTCAGACATGAAAAAACTAGCCACTTGGTATGGTTTATTAAAAGAGAAAATTGATTTTGATGCCATTAAAAAAACCACAGAAGAAGAAAACAGTGCTGATGTAAAAGCGGATTCAAAACCTAAAGCTGAGGTAAAACCAAAAACTGTTAAAAACACAGCAGTAAAAGGTGATTCTAAAAGCAAAGGTAAATCTGTAGGCACTATCCGTAAGATGGCTTAAATGTTTTAAAAACATTTTTTGCTAATTCCTTATAAACCCCTATTTTTGCACTTCGTTTAAAAAAGGTCGGATGGCCGAGAGGCTAGGCACGGGTCTGCAAAACCCTCTACACCGGTTCGAATCCGGTTCCGACCTCCAATAAAACAAGAGAAACCCTGACTTAATTTAAGTCGGGGTTTTTTGTTTTTCAAAACATAGTGGTTGGTCGACCCAACACAAAGCTCCACTTCAGACCAACCAAAGGGAATATAACAGATCATAGTGGTTGGTCGACTCAACACAAACCTCCACTTCAGACCAACCTCAGGGAAAAAAACAAAATAAGCATAATCAACTCCTCATTTACATTTTAGCTTAACACACTTACAAACCAAAGGATTATTTTACAATCAAATAATTTCCTTAAATTGCGCTTTGATTTTACCCTTTCAATAATTGAGATTAATTATTCTTTTTTTAAGCGCATGTAGCCTCTTGTTTTCTTTTACTTCCAAAGAAAAAAATCCTTATGTTGGTGACTGGCAAATGAAATTGATGTTACTCAAAAATGACACCATTTTCTTGTTATCAAAACCCGAATACACGATTGAATATTACAAAAAAAACTTGAGTAACGGGGATACTAGTGTGGCTTATTTGCATGAAATTGAGAAAAAATCAATGAAACTTTATCAATCTTTTGCTGGAATGAAACTCAAAATCACCTCAACACAAATTCAGCCTTACGACAATAACAGCACTAACAAGCAAAATCAAAATCCTGTGAATTACCAATTGGTGGATGGTAAAATAATATTGAGCAATACGCCACAATCTTCTTTTAACTATAACATAGAATACCTTAAAAAAGAAGATGAAATTGTAATGAAACACCTACAGTCAAGTTTGCAAATGGTCAATATTTACTCGAAAATGAAGCGTTAATTTAACTATTTGGAACTTCTTTCTGATTAATAAAAATCACATTATACACTACTTCCCCATCAAACAAGAAAACTTGAGTAGCTATACAACCCTACAAAAACGGCAAATGTTTGGTATTTTATATGTGTATTTTTCACTATGTTTGAAACTTAAAATATAGTCCATGATTTATTTTGCCTCCGATTTTCATTTAGGTGTTCCCAATTTTGAAGCTTCGCTCAAAAGGGAAAAACTTATTTGCAAGTGGCTCGACCAAATCAGTGTCGATGCAAAAGAAATTTATTTGATGGGCGATTGTTTTGATTTTTGGTTTGAATACCGTGATGTAATTCCGAAAGGATTTTCGAGATTCATGGGAAAAATTGCCTCCTTGACTGATGCAGGCATTAAAGTCACTTTTTTTAAGGGCAATCACGACATGTGGACTTTTGGCTACTTGGAACAAGAATTAGGCATTACTGTTGTTTCCAATGAGTTGGTGATTGAACGTAATAACAAAAAGTTTTTCTTGCACCATGGCGATGGGTTAGGCCCCGGTGATAATGGCTACAAGTTCATTAAACGCATTTTCAGACATCCTTTTGCCGTTCGTTTGTTTGGCTTTTTACACCCTCGTTTGGGCGCAGGTTTGGCCAAATATCTTTCCCAAAAAAGTAGAATAGGAAAAGGCAATTCAGACAAAATATACTTGGGCGATGACAAAGAATTTATCACACAGTTTTGTAATGAAACGCTGAAACACACCCATTACGATTATTTCATTTGTGGACACAGGCACTTGCCTTTAAACCTTGAATTAAAATCCAATTCACGGTATATCAATTTAGGCGAATGGGTTAGCGATTTCACTTATGCCGTGTTTGATGGCACGCAAATTGAACTAAAGGTATTTAAACCATGAAAAATCTGATTGTTGCCATACTTATCCTTTTGGGAAATCAAACAATAAAGGCACAAAACAGCGCTTTAAAACACATTGATTCTATCAAAATAAACAAAGACAGTGAAATGAGCACTGATCATTTGGGACATTTATACATTATTACTCCTACCAACGATATTATAAAATACAACAGAGATGGCCTATTAATTGCCAATGCTAATTTTAAAATATATGGCAAAATAGCGAGTATCGACGTGAGTAATCCCTTTATGATTTTTGTTTTTTACCGCGACCAAAACAAAATCCTTGTCTTAGACAATCTCCTCAACATTCTAAACACGGTTGACTTGGAGTCGGCCAATATTTCACAAGTGGGGTGTATGGCTCGGAGTTTTGACAATCAGATATGGCTGTATGATTTAGCAGATTTGAAACTCAAAAAATACCAATTGGATTTAACGTTAATTTATTCAAGTGCGCCATTTAATTTATTGCCTATCAAACACAGTTTTCAAATCAAGCAAATACTCGATATCAGTTCGGCGGTTCAGGTACTCAATGACAAGCAGATTTTGCAATTTGACATATTTGGCAATTATCACAATATTATTTTAGAAGACAGTTTACTTTCCAACTATCAGTTTAACAACAATATCATTCGTTTTTACCACCAAGGAAAGTTGTTTTTTTACAACACCAAACTGTTTGAAATGACAGAAATGATAGTTTCGGAAATCCCTCAAATAAAAAACATCCGAATTGAAAAAGAAAGAGTATACATCTTAACAGATGAATATGTAATTTTGCAGGCCTTGTAAAAAAAACAAAGATTAGCCGATGTTAGATAAATTAGATGCCATAGAAGCCCGTTTTAGAGAAGTAGAATTATTGTTGAGTAGTGCCGACACCATGCAAGACATGAAGCGTTTTGCTCAATTAAACAAAGAGTACAGTGAATTGAAAGAGATGGTAGAGGTAACCAATTCATACAAAGAAGCTTTGAATTTCTTACAACAAGCCAAGGACTTAATGGCAAACGAGAAAGATGCTGACATGCGTGAAATGGCTCGAGAAGAAGCGGATGAAATGCAAGCAAAGGTGATTGAATTGGAAGAACGAATTAAAATCTTATTAATCCCCAAAGATCCTGAAGATGCTAAAAATGCAATAATTGAAATACGTGCAGGAACGGGTGGTGATGAGGCCAGTTTATTTGCGGGTGACTTAATGAAAATGTATTACCGCTACTGTGAAAACCGTGGTTGGAAGGTTGAAATACTTGACGAAAACGAAGGAACAGCGGGTGGTTATAAAGAGGTTATTATGGAAATTACGGGTAGCAATGTCTATGGTGATTTAAAATATGAAAGTGGCGTTCACAGGGTACAACGTGTTCCCAAAACAGAAAGTGCGGGAAGAGTTCATACTTCGGCAGCAACAGTTGCGGTGTTGCCTGAGGCAGAGGAAGTAGATGTGGACTTAAATCCAGCGGACATTGACATGCAAACCTCTCGAAGTGGTGGTGCAGGTGGACAAAACGTAAACAAAGTTGAAACAAAAGTGCAATTAACACACCGTCCTTCGGGAATTGTAGTTGTGTGTCAAGTTGAGCGTTCACAACTTGGGAACAGAGAAAGAGCTATGCAAATGTTGAGAACAAAACTCTATGAAATGGCTTTAGAGGAACACAATTCAAAAATTGCAAGTGCTAGAAAAACATTGGTTGCTAGTGGTGACAGAAGTGCTAAAATCAGAACATATAACTTTCCGCAAGGCAGAGTAACCGACCACAGAATCAATATGACTATTTACTCATTAGACAACTTTTTGGGCGGAGACATCCAACCAATGATAGATTCATTGAAAGTGGCTGAAAATGCAGAGAGAATGCAGGAGGGATCAGGAAATTAATACAGCAACAGATTCTATAAGTTTGTTTTTTCAAACAATCTAAAATAATATAAAGAAGTCGTTTAGCACAGCATAACTATACGCCAGCAGGACCTTGTTTAATCCCATCGCCATTTTTGCGAATTGGTTTTTCAACAGCACGTCTACGACTTTTTACTTTTTCATATTTTTTAAGTGTATTCATCACTTTGTTAGGTTTAATAACACTATAATCTATTCAATTATTGTGCCTTATTTTAAATATTAGACACACGAAGACTAAAAAACGTTTCAGCTAAAGAGTAAAAATGAGATTAAAATGACAATTAATCGATGAATTAATCCTCAAACCCCATTTTATCTTTCACGATATAAAGTGGTCTTTGCTTGATTTCACCATAGATTCGACCCACATACTCTCCTATTATTCCTAACACGAGCAATATTATTCCGCCAATCAACAAAATGGCAATCATCAAAAAGGTCCAACCTTCAACCCAAGATTTGGTAAATAATCTGACATAAAGGGAATAAATAATTCCAACAAAAGCGGCTATAGAGGTTATAAACCCTACAAAAGTTGCAATTTTAAGGGGAGTATTAGAAAATGACAAGATGGCATCACTTGCCAAGCGAAGCATTTTTTTGAGTGGATACTTGGTTTGACCAGCAAAACGACTTTCGCGGTCGTATTCTACAAAGGTTTGATTGAACCCAATCCACGCCACCATACCTCTGACAAAGCGGTAAGATTCTCGCATTAGCAAAAATTGATTGAGGGCATTTCGGTCCATCAGTCTGAAATCACCGGTATCACGAGGAATATCTACGTCACTTAAACGGTTGATGAGTTTGTAAAAATATTTGGCGGTTAAAAGTTTAAAAGAGCTTTCCCCTACCCTGTCTTTACGTTTACCAAACACAACATCATAGCCTTTTTCCCACAGACTTATCATTTCTAAAATAACAGAAGGAGGATCTTGTAAATCGGCATCAATTACAACAGCGGCGTCTCCTTTGCAGTCATCCAAACCAGCAGTAATGGCGATTTGATGTCCAAAATTTCGAGAGAAAGAAAGACACTTTAAATGTTTGTCTTCGGTTAGGGCTTGTTTAATTAAGGAAAGGGTTTGGTCGGTACTTCCATCATTGACATAAATTATTTCATATTGATATTGTTCAATAGGGAGTTGAGACATCACCGCTTTTAGACGGCGATTGGTTTCTACAAACACTTCTTGTTCATTAAAACAAGGAACAACTATGGAAATAAGTTTAGTCATTTCAGCTATTACAATGGAATATTTCCATGTTTCTTTTTAGGCAAATTAGCCACTTTATTTTCGAGCATTTTGAAAGATGAAATCAATTTTTGACGTGTTTCTTCTGGCATTATTACTTCATCAATAAATCCTCTTTCAGCGGCACGGTATGGGTTAGCAAATTTTTCAGCATATTCTGCTTCTTTTTCTTTCCAAGCCAATTCTGGATTTTCGGCATTGGTAATTTCTTTTTTGAAAATAATTTCAGCAGCACCTTTGGCACCCATTACAGCAATTTCGGCTCCAGGCCATGCAAAATTCATATCAGCGCCAATGTGTTTACTATTCATTACATCATAAGCGCCACCGTAGGCCTTACGGGTAATTACGGTAACACGCGGAACGGTTGCTTCACTGAAAGCATACAGCAATTTAGCCCCATTGGTAATAATGGCATTCCATTCCTGATCTGTTCCTGGTAAAAAACCTGGGACGTCTTCTAAAACCAATAAAGGAATATTAAAGGCATCGCAAAATCTAACAAATCTAGCACCTTTGGTTGATGAATGCACATCTAAAACACCAGCTAAAAAGGCAGGATTATTGGCAATAATACCGATACTTCTTCCTGCAAGTCTAGCAAAACCAACGACTATATTTTCTGCAAAATTTTTATGTACTTCTAAGAAAGAACCTTCATCCACGATTCCATCAATAACCTCTCTCATATCATAAGGCTGATTGGCATTATCTGGAACTATATCTTTCAAAACCTCTCTTTTTTCATCTGCCATTTGGTAATTCAATGCAGGTGCTTTTTCCTCGCAATTTTGAGGCATGTAACTCAACAAGGCTTTTAACCCTGACAAACATTCTATCTCATTGGCATAAGAAAAATGAGACACTCCTGATTTACTTGAATGAACCGAAGCACCTCCCAATTGTTCACTTGTAACCTCTTCGTTGGTAACAGTTTTTACTACGTTAGGACCTGTTACAAACATGTAACTTGTATTTTCCACCATTCCAATAAAATCGGTAATAGCAGGCGAATAAACAGCACCACCAGCACATGGACCCATAATAGCAGATAACTGAGGAATTACACCACTTGCAATGGTGTTTCTATAAAAAATATCAGCATAACCACCTAATGAAACCACACCTTCTTGAATTCTTGCACCACCACTGTCATTTAATCCGATAACAGGAGCCCCATTTTTGAGTGCTAAATCCATTATTTTGCAGATTTTTTCCGCGTGTGTTTCACTCAATGAACCTCCAAAAACAGTAAAATCTTGAGAAAAAACGTAAACCAAACGACCGTTAATAGTGCCGTAACCTGTAACTACACCATCGCCTAAAAAACGTTGTTTTTCCATACCGAAATCATTGCTACGGTGCATTACAAAAGCCCCAACTTCGTTGAAACTCCCTTCATCTAATAAAAAATGCAAACGTTCTCTTGCGGTTAACTTACCTTTACTATGTTGTGATTTTATTCGGTCTTCACCTCCACCAACTAGGCTCTCCGCTTTTTTTCTTTCAAGAATTTCTCTTTTATTCATAGGTTGTTGAGATTGTGTACTCATTCTGTATTATTTGGGTTGCAAATTAACGAATGTTTCCTTAAAAAATAAATGCTATTTACTAAATGAAAAAAGTATGTAAGGCCTTGTTTAAAACCAAGAATAAAAAAGATGCTTTTAATAATAAATAGAATACACTTTGAGCAATGTATCCCATTCTATTTCAACGCCCCACTTCCCTTTACCTAAGGCTATTGGAAGTGAAAATCGAAGTAATGTTCCTGTCTTTTTTTTGTCGTGAAACACGGTTTCTTTTAACTCAGAAAGTTCAATTCCCAGACTATTGTCATTGTTCAGTAATTTTGTCAAAACTACAGTTTTCATTTGCGCCAATTCATCACTTGAAATACTCTGTACATAATGCGCCAAATAAAGCTCAAAAAGCATTCCTTTGGCAATGGCATAACCGTGGGTTACGGGTTTATTTTTGCTTAAATAAAAAGCTTCGATGGCGTGACCGATAGTATGACCAAAATTGAGCAGTTGTCTGACAGACTTATCGTGCTCATCTTGTTGAACTAGGTCATATTTATGTTGGGCACAAAAAGGGATTAGTGTTTCAATACTGGCATCCATATGTATCAATTCCCACAATTCTAAACTATCAATGATGGCGACTTTTACAATTTCTGACCAAGCACTTTGGTATTCTATTTCGGGTAAAGTTTTTAAGAAAACGGGGGCGATAATACAGGTTTCGGGTTGTTTAACAATCCCTATAAAATTTTTAATCCCTGCAAAATCAACGGCTGTTTTTCCACCTATAGCGGCATCTACCATTCCCATTAAAGTGGTTGGTATATTTACATGGGGTATTCCTCTTTGATACAATGCAGCAGACAATCCACCTATATCCGTTAACACACCTCCGCCTAAAATAAAAAGGGTTTCATTTCTATTGACATTTAGCACCAAAAGTTGCTGTAACAATTCATTTAGCTGTTCCCATGATTTGTTTAATTCGCCATCAGGGATGCATATCAACCTGAATAAATCATGATTCCCCAACAAAGGCAAACAATGTTTAAGTGTATTGGTATCACAAAGAATTATGGGCTGTTCAATGGCATTTACACGACAATAATTCCAAAAATCTTCACGTACCGATGAGGAAAACAGAAGAGGTAAATGGGTGCTCATTTTGCAAATGTGGTTTTTACGTTTTTATAGTTTCGTAAAACGAGCGGTTGGCAGGATCCATTTTTGAGAATAATTCTATTGCTTTTTGTTGGTCAGCAGCGGGGGCTCCTTTAAAAATCTCAATCAATTCCCTGTATTTGGCATTAAAAAACACTTTAATAAGCATGGAATTAGGGAAAGTTCTGGTTAAATCTTCAAAACTTGCCATTGCTTTAAACACTTCATCTCTCCCTTTATTAACATCCTTGTGCATGTAATCCAAACCATTAAGATGGTAATTATAATAAGCTTTGCGCATTACGGCATATCTTTCACTGGTCAAATTATCGATAAGGTAAAATCTGTTTTTCAAACTTTGTCCATCTCCGGGCCTCCAACCTGGAATAGACTGACTAGCATTCAATATTTCTCTGGCTTTAACAAAATAAGGCGTTCCTGCTTCCAAAGAATAAGTATCATATTGCATACCAACAATGACATTGACATAAAACGCCAAAACACCTGTTAGGTTATAAACATTGGCATTGGGCTGAAATTCCATGGCTTGAAATTCTTGGTATTGAAAAATGAATTCATTGTCCAATTGGTTGAAAATAACTGTAGAATAAGTACTTCCAAAAACTTGTCGGGTGGCTTGAATTTGGATAGTTCCTTCAAATTGATTGGAGTTTAATTCATACTTAGTAATGTCTATTAAAAAGTTAACTTTAAATCTTTCTACAGTGGTTAGTTTATCGTTACACCACAACCGTTGGTTTACAAATTGTTCGATTGAACTTTTGAGAGATGTAAATATTTGGGTGTTTGAAATTTGTACTTTGGGATGAATAACACTCACTTTTACTTCTACATCTTGCGCTTTAGTATAAGCTGATGTGAGGAGTAAAAAAACTAAAACACTTAACTTTATAAATTTTCCGAAATACATTTTAATAAATCTTTGGCTACTTCTGATTTTTCTTTTAAAGAATAGTCAAAAATAAGACCATTTTTTAGAATTACACTAATTTTATTTGTTGATTTTCCAAAACCTGCCCCTTCATCATTCAATGAATTTAAAACGATGGCATCGCCATTTTTGTTTATCAACTTTTGTTTGGCATTTTCAATTTCATTTTGAGTTTCCAGAGCAAAACCAATAATTTTTTGGTGATTTTGTTTAAGCTCCCCTAATGTTTTAAATATGTCTGGATTTTTGGTAAGTTGAATTGAGAAGGTTTCTTCTTTTTTCTTTATTTTTTGGGTTTGATATTCAGCGGGTCGGTAATCCGCTACAGCCGCAGATAGAATAGCCATGTCGCAATTTGGGAAGTAGTTCATACAAGCGTCCTTCATTTCGAGTGCAGACACAACATGATGAACATTGATATTGGGATGAGTTACAGACAAACAAGTTGGGCCGATTACTAAGTCAACTTGAGCCCCATTTTCTGCTAATTTAAGGGCAATTTCTATCCCCATTTTCCCAGTCGAAAAATTACCAATAAATCTTACGGGGTCTATTTTCTCGTAGGTTGGTCCTGCGGTAACTAAAATCTTTTTATTTTGAAAATAGGAATTAGGCAAAATGATTCTTTAGGATTTCAACAATCTTTTCAGGTTCAGCCATTCTTCCTTTTCCGTTGAGACCACTAGCGAGTTCACCCTCTTCAGCATCAATAAGAATATTTTGATACTCTTCTAATTTTTGAATATTGGATTGTACTGCTGGGTGACGGTACATGTCTAAATCCATTGCTGGGGCGAACATGACCTTACATTTAGCGGAGAGGTAAGTTGCTAAGAGTAAATTATCACAAAGTCCGTGAGCCATTTTGGCGATGGTATTGGCAGAGGCGGGAGCAATAAGCATAACATCTGCCCACATTCCAAGTTCAACATGGTTGTTCCATTCCCCATTATCCGATTTGTAAAAGTCGGACAATACAGGGTTTTTGCTCAGAGTAGAAAGGGTAACAGGGGCAATAAATTCCTTGGCAGCGTTGGTCATAATTACTTTGACTTGCGCTTTTTCTTTGACCAAAAGTCTGACTAAAAATGCAGTTTTGTAGGCTGCAATACTTCCCGAAACGCCAATAAGAATATGCTTATCCTTCAGCGCCATCATCACTTGGCAAACGGTAGTAGATTTTATCGTCCAAAAACTCTTGAGAAGCTAAAATCGTTGGTTTTGGCATTTTTTCGTATGCAGCACTAATTTCAATTTGCTCTCTGTTTTCGTGTATCTCTTCTAGGTTGTCATGCTCAGATGCAAATTCAGAAAGTTTAGAACTTAATTCTTCTTTAATCTGTTGAGAAATTTGATTAGCTCTTTTAGCAATAACAACTGCAGAAAGGTATAGATTCCCAGATTTTGCTTCTAAATCACTTAGGTTTCTAGCTTCTGCACTTGGAGATAATTTTGATTCTTTCATTATATTAGGTTGTTTGTTTTTTTGTATTTGTTAAGTTCGTCTGCCGCTTTTTCGTTAATTTCAGTGGCTTGTTTGGAATATTTAGAACCCTTGTTGTATTTAACAAAGTGGGTGTACTCTTTGAAAACAGAGTTGTATCTATCAACTAGTTTTTCATCTACACTGTATTTGGCTAGCAAATAAGAGGACTTCAATATTAAGAATTCGATATAATCTTTATTCTCGATATCAGGGAATGATTTAATTGCATTTTTGAAACTTATAACAGCAGCATTATAATCTTCGACTTTGTAGAATAGAAGAGCATTTTCAAATGCTTTTTTCTGCAAAGTTTTTCTTAGAGACTCCACTTGGGTATTACATTCATCCTTAAATTTTGAATTAGGATAAATATTCAAAAAAGCTTGAATTTCACTAATTGCTTTTTCTGTATTGGTTTGATCTAAGAAATATGGCAAAGCATCTTTGTATAAACACTTGGTATACATAAAAGCACATTCTTCCATGTGTTTACTGTTGTAATAATTTTCAGTAAAATTTTTGAAATGGTAGGCAGCCAATTCATATTGACCTTGACCGAAATAACAATAACAATAATAAAAATAGATTTCTTCACTTTTAGGCTGACCACGGTAAGCGGCTAGTAATTCTTCGAACAAGGGAAGCGCTCTAACGTAGTCTTTCTTTTGATATGCTTTTACGGCATAATCATATTTTTGCGTCAGTGTTCCTTTTTTAAGAACTTCCCCGTATTCGCTACAAGAAACAAAAATAAATATGGTCAGTATGGCTAAAAGTCTATTCACCTAAATTGAAAACAATCTGCAAATGTAAGTAATTTTATCCATTTTTTCTAAAAAATATCACAGTCGTCGTTCTTGAACTCTTGCAGATTTTTTGTTTTTTATCTATTTTAAATTTCGAATCAACTATTTTGTCATTTTGAGATTAACGAACTATGGCCAAAATAGCCTTTAAAGATTGAGATCTGTCCTGAACTTGATTCAGGATGATCCTCTGTGTTTGTTAGACGCCAAGCATGTCGTCTCTACAGGTTAGATTCTGAATAAATTTTGAGGACAAAATTTTCCAGAATGACTAATAGGTAATTCATCAATCATGCTGCATGACGTGAAACAATTCACCCCTTTCAACCATTTAAACCCTTTAAACAATTTAAACCAACTCAACAATCACGCAGAACGGCGTGAAACAACTAAACAATCATTCTAAGCAACAATCCTTTCACAATCGCCCCTCGTCAGAAAAACTAAAATAGCTTGTTTGGGTGATGATGAGATGGTCCAATACTGTAATATCTATGATTTTTCCAGCTTCTGCCATTTTCTTAGTGACCACGCTCTCGCTAGGATTTTGCGAGTGAGAAAGGGTTTTATAAGATTTCATTTGTAAATAATTTCTGATTCAGGATTTAATTGATAAAATTAATTATTGAATCCTTTCCTCCAACAATTATTTTTTTTGTGTGATAACCAATTTTCCAATTATACTTTTTTTCTATAATTAAATTACCTATTGAATCGTATTGTTTTTCTAAAATTAGTTTCTTATCTAAATCATCATTATAAATGTATAAGTCTTTTAAATTACCATTTTTACAATAAGATAAATACAAGTCTCCGTCATTTAAAAAAAATTTAGCTTCAATTTCGAATTTGTAATCATTATCAAAATTACGTTCAAATTGTTTACTTTTTGTTTCTTTTATAAAAGTAGGCTGTTTTTTATAATTGCAACCACAAATAAAGCAAACAATAATAAGGATGTTATAAAATATTAATTTTTTTATGTACAGTTTCATATCTATTTTTATTTTTTGCAGTATCAAAATCTAATGGTTTTTGGCTATATTTGCTTGTGAAAAACAAGGTGGATCTTCTGTTCAAAAAGGTGTTCAATATACAAGTGAATTGTCAATTGCACATGGGTACTAAATTTAATAAATTAATAGTATTCATTTATCTGTTTAAAATAAGTAATTTATTTTCTCAATCTTTCTATATAAAGCCCTCCTATTCGGGGGCTTTATATTTTAACAATTTATATGGCGCTTCTACAAATCATGTAAAAATTTTGCCTGCATATACTCCAAGTTTAGGCACTTACATTGGCTACATTAACAAAAAAAATATATTCTTTAATATTGGCAGAAGGACAATGAGTCCTTCAAATAAAATACGTTTTGATACGGAAGGAACTTACCCAGAAAATGGAAAAACAAAAAGTAGTAGTACACACAAAAGTACAAATGTAACGGGTGGAGGTATTGCTTTTTTTGATAATGATTATCAATATATCTTTTCAATAGGTTACAAAAGAAAATTAAAAAGGAAATTTTTCATTGAACCACAAATTAATTTTATTCAACATAGACGTTTTGATAATTTTTCACTTGGAAGCTCTAATTATATTTTAGGTACAGATACATTAAAATTTGGTGGTTATGTTTCCGACTCTATGAACTATTGGGCTAGACAATTGGGAATAAGTGTAAATTTAGGAATACAATTAACTAATCACAAGTCTATTTCATTTACAATTGGTTACAATTTTCCTACTTCAAAACCGCTCCAAATAGGTTATTGGAATTATTCTGTAAATAACAAAGAACGTTACCAAATAAGAGAAGAAAACAAAGGTCGTACTTTTGAATTTGGCATTCAATATACTTATAGTTTTGAGTTACCAAAAAGAACTAAACAACTCAACAATCATTCTAAGCAACAATCCTTTCACAGTCGCCCCTCGTCAGAAAAACTAAAATAGCTTGTTTGGGTGATGATGAGATGGTCTAATACCGTAATATCCATGATTTTTCCAGCTTCTGCCATTTTCTTAGTGAGCTGAATATCGGCATCACTCGGGTTTAAATTGCCTGAGGGATGGTTGTGAAAAAGCATTATACCTGTACTTTTGTCATCGAGTGCTATTTTTAGAATTTTTCTAATATCTACGACTGTTCCTGTTATTCCACCTTCACTTATTCGGTAAGTATTGATTACCGAATTTTTTCTATCTAATGTTAGAACCCAAAATTCTTCATGACTCAAATCCTCTAGTTTTGATTTCATCACCAAATAAGCCTCTCTGCTCGACCTAATTTGGGGTCTTTCTACCGCTGCTAAATGTTGTTTGCGTGCGCCCAACTCTATGGCTGCTATAATTGTAATGGCCTTAGCAGGACCGATACCATTCACTTTGCAAAGATCCTTTACACTCAGTCGCGCCAATTCATTAAGATTGTTTTGCCCCAAAAGCAGCAAAGCCCTAGCTAAGTCAATGGCAGACTTTTCTTTGGTTCCTGTCCCCAATAAAATAGCTATTAGTTCAGCATCTGATAAGGCTTGTTTGCCGTGCTTTAGTAATTTTTCTCTTGGTTTTTCGTCTTCTTTCCAGTTTTTAATTGATACATAGTCATTCATTGATTTTATTTTTTATAAAAGTTACATTTCGTTTAATTCCGTTCAATTTTGTTCGTTTGATTGGGCTTTTTTTAAATACCTGCTTAAACACCTCCTCTTCCATTTGCATCCAATCTTTTTCATCATTGTTTAATATCCCTTTGATAGGGTCAAACCTAGCTTCCTCGTGTGGGGTCGAAAAGCGATTCCACGGACACACGTCCTGACAAATATCACAACCAAAAATCCAATTGTCCATTTTCCCTGCAAAGCTTGTCGGAATTTCTTCCTTTAATTCTATGGTTAAATAGGAAATACATTTGGAGGCATTCAAGGTTTTATTGGGTAAAATAGCCTCCGTAGGACAAGCTTCAACACATTTATTACAAGTGCCACAATAGTCCTTAATGGGACCATCCTCTTGACATTCTAAGTCTAAAATAATATCAGCAAGAAAAAAAAACGAGCCTTTTTTGGGATTAATAATAAGACCATGTTTACCAATCCAACCCAATCCGCTTTTTTCGGCCCACGCTCTTTCCATTACAGGACCGCTGTCAACAAAACTCCTTGCATTCACCGCTCCTATCTGCGCTTGAATCTGTTCTATCATTTGCTTACACTTCTCCTTTACCACCTCGTGATAATCCTCTCCATAAGCATATTTGGCTATTTTCAACTCAGTGGTTTTGTCCACTGTGCTAGGAAAGTAATTCACCATTAAACTAACAACTGTTTTGGCCCCATCAAGCAATAATCGCGGGTCTAATCGCTTGTCAAAGTGATTTTCCAAATAAGACATTTTACCATGGTATTGTTGTTTCAAAAAAGCTTCTAATCGAGGTGCTTCTTTTTCCAAAAACTGAGCTTTAGAAATTCCACAAAAGTCAAACCCCAACTGTTTTGCAATTAGTTTAATGGTTTCACTGTTTTTTTGAGGGCTCATCATTTTGAAAGATTAGTAATAAGTTCTTTGGCTACATATTGCGAAAACTGATTGGTGCTTTTGTCAATCAAATGACTTCCATCATAGGTATGTTTACTTGGTATCGTTTGTATCCATAAAATTCCCATTTGTTTTGCTTGCAACTTAATGCTGTTTATTAACTCTACAGTAAATTCATCTTCCATACTCCACATGGAATAGGAAGCTGGCACTCTTAACAAAACAATATTATAGCCTTGCAATTTCATCTGTGCTAATTTATTCATAAACAAATTGACCGCTATATCAGAACATTGGGTTCGTTCAAAATACTGTCGGTAAGGTTGTATGGCTGAATTGGTATCGATAGGCAATTTACAGGAATACACAAATCCACTTTGGGGTTTAAAAAACTCGTAATACTGGTTATTAGTCCCCAAATGATACAAATCTGAGAGAGCGTAAGGGCTTAGTTGACTTAAATGCGGGTATAAATGGCGCTTAATCCACAATTCTTTTTTGGGTTTTTGCTGCCACTCCTTAAAATGTTGATTTTTTAAAGCATGGGGGTAAAAACTATTCACAGAAACGCCAATTAATAGGGTTTTCATACCGCTGCTTTTTAGTTTTTTACAGGCTTCATTAAGTAAAATGGTATCTAGTCCAGCGCTACTAAAACCAAAATTAAAACAACGAACTTTCGACTTAAATTGTTGCTCAATTATTTGCGGATTTATTCCTCTATAAACTCTTGAATCTCCAACCACGACTATGTCATACACAGGAGCATTTACCAACTTATTGGCCCAAAAAGCTTCACTCATCATTTTATTAGAAGCTTGATGTGGCCCTCCCCAAACTAGCAATGTCAATCCCAAAATAAACACCAATACAATTCCGAAGATTGTGTTAAAAGCTTGTTTTATTTTGAATTGAGCTGAATTCATTAGAATTGGAAATAAATAAATTGTTGTTCAGGACCACGAAGATAAATACATGAAAGCAATAATAGTCCCCAAAAAAGCGACTGTACAACAACCTGCTTTTGCAAGCCAAATACATTTACTTTACGAGGACCATAAACGACCACCAAAGAGACGACTAACCAGATAAACACATTGCTCAAAAGAACTGTTTTTACCTCAATATTAGAATTAAAAATCAGCATTTTCTCTAACACATAAACGGCGTCTGACACAGTATTGGCTCTAAAAAACACCCAAGCTAAAACAACCCCAAGCATTACTATAAAAGCAGACAAAAAAGAAGGAATTTTGACTTTAAATTTGGCTTTAAATAATGATTCTACCGTAAGAAAAAATGCGTGAATAGCTCCCCAAAACAAGAATGTTAAATTGGCACCGTGCCATATTCCGGAAACGAGCATAGTAGTCCACTTATTGATTTCGGTTTGCCACCTGTTCCCTTTATTACCTCCTAATGATTTGTAGACATAATCCTTAAAAAAGCTAGAGAGCGAAATATGCCATTTTTGCCAAAATGAACGAAAAGAAAGAGCGCGATAGGGCTGATTGAAATTGAGCTTAAAATGAATACCGCAACATTTTGCCAATCCACGTGCTATAGTAGAATAGCCATTAAAGTCGAAATAGATTTGGAAAGTAAAACCGAGCATACAAAGCCACCAAGTGAGTGAATCATTTGTGGCATTTACATCTTGAAATTTTTCATTCACAAAAACAGCTAAATTATCTGCCAATACCATTTTTTGAAAAAAGCCCCAAATAATTATTTTCACCCCATTAAGGATTTGTAAATAGTTCACAGTAGCATTTCGGCTTAATTGACCTAAAATATCTTTAGCACGAATAATGGGACCAGCAACTAAATGAGGGAAAAAGGAAATAAATGCAAAAAAATGAAGCAAAGAGTCTGCTGTTTTTGCTTTCCCCCTGTACAAATCGATGGCATAGCTCATGGAATTGAAAGTATAAAAACTAATTCCAACGGGCACAACCAATGTAAATGCGGGCAATGCTTGGGCAACTTGAGTATGAAACAACTGATCAAACAGACCGGCAAGCCAAGCGCTGTATTTAAAGGCTACTAAAGAGAGAATATTGGAACCCAAAGAAACCCACAGCCATACTTTTTTGTATTGTGGGTTTTTTATAATTTTATTTCCCGTGTAATAATCAATAGCCCCTGTAGCAAAAAGGATAATTAAAAAACGCCAATCCCACCATGCATAAAACACAGAAGACATTAACACAATCCACAACCATTTAAGTGTGTTATTTTGCTTTATTCTTGCCCAAACAAGAAAAAAAAGCAGAACAAATAAAACAAATGGAATGGAGTTAAAGGTCATTTATTCGTTGAAATATCTCACAAACTGATTTACATTTTTTTTCACTCCTTCGGTACGTTTATGGTCAACTTGGCCCAACACAAAAAAACCGAGCAACTGCTGTTGTGGGGTTAATTTCAAAAAGTCAGACATGGCAGAATGGTAGGTTCCAAGACCAGTACTCCAATAGCCACCCACATGCTCGAATTGCGACAAACTTAAATACATATTTTGGACAGCGCATGCTATGGCGCACACATCTTCTATTTCGTGTTTATTCACTTCCTCCTTATCCCAAACAATAGCGATACAAGCGCCAATTTGAGAGGCCATGTTGGTCAACTTACTTATTTTTTGTTCAGACACATTGGGTTCAGAAGCGTTAGTAATTTCAATGGCCTTTTGAATCCATTGAGGCACATATTCTTTTGTTATAACCACGAATCGCCATGGGTAATTAGACTTGTGATTGGGTGCATTATTCGCATTTTCCAAAAGCACTTGAATGACTTCATCCGATACTGGATTGCCATTGAATTCGCGAGGGTAAATGCTCCTTCTGTTTTTAATTATTTGATTGATATTTTCTAGCACGGTATTTTATAATAGAATGAATAAGTACACTTAATAAAATGATGCCTGCACCAAAATAAAAGTATGGGTTTAAAAAATGGTGTTCTTTAAGTAGGAAAGCGGCTAAAATGATTCCATAAACAGGCTCTAGATTAATGGCTAAATTGGCGGTAAATGCCGAAACTTTTTTCATGGCATTTAGGTTTAGCACAAAGGCGATATTGGTACAAACCAAAGACAGAATAAGCATCCATATTATATCAGCGTATGGAGAATTGATAAACATAGGATGGTCTGTTAAAGGAATTTTCATGAACGAATCTATTGGAAGGATATAGGGAATATCTAAACTTAAAACCAAGAATATACTTAAGAAAAGAAAACCACCCAATAGTTCGGCAAAAGTCATTACTTTGGTATCAATTTTATTAGCCAAAGTAGAATTAATGGTTGAGAAAAGAGCCGCTACAAATGAAGAAAACACACCCACAATAATAGCTAATGGATAATTTCCAACACCTGCATTATCAGGCGAGAAATACGCAATAATAGCGATACCTATTAAAGCCATTAATCCGAGCAAAAGCTCCAAAACTTCAAATTTTTTGCGATAAATAAGGGGTTCAAGTATCGATGTAAAAGTGCTAGTCAATCCAAAACATCCGAGGGTAAGAGAGGCACTGTCTCCTATTTTGATAGACCCATAAAAAGTAATCCAGTGAATAGCAACCAAGCAGCCAATTCCTAATAAATAAATAAAATGCTTAAGAGAGGTTTTAAATAGCGTTTTAATAAACTGAGGGAACAATAAAAAACCAAACGCTGCTATCCACATGCGATGCCAAACGATAGTAAAATGATCTTGTGTAATCATTTTACCTAATATGGCTGTAAAGCCAAATATAAATACCGCAACGTGCAATTGCACAAACGCATTTTTAGTGGATTGATTCATTTTTAAAGGTTGCAAAATACAACTAAAATAGAAAGATAAAAAACAACAAAAAAAGAGCTTATCGCAATGATAAGCTCTTTTTTTAAAATATAAGAAGAGGGTGTTACTTCACTTGAATTAAAGTTTTGTAGAAGCTACTTCCATTTCTGTATGGAGAGTCATAAACTTTAACTCTAGCTTTAGATTTTGAACCGAAAGTTTTAGCAGTTACTTTCACTTTAGTTGCTTTACCAAAGAAGTTTTTAGTTGACATTTGAGTGTGTTTGCTGATGATAAATTCATTTTCAATGTATTTTTCAGTTGAGAAATTCTCGTTAGAAGAATAAGTCAAGAAATTTCTGAAACGCGCAGGTGTAGTTTCAGTCGTATATGTTTTTTGGGAAGCATTAACATTTCCTTTTCCTGTTGTACTTGGGATTTTTACCTTAGTTGCTGTTTTATCATTTTTCAAATTGTCTGTAATTAATACAGAAGCTTTGTTATCACCAGTTGTAGCGGTATTAACTTGAGTAATGTTGTTGAAAATAACATAAGTCATAGGCACAGAAACATAAGTTTTTGGCGGAATAAAAGTTACTCTTTCTGCCGTTACAGTAGATACTTTATTGGCATAAGTAATATTTCTACCAGCACCTGAAGGCACTAAGTAAGATTCTGTTGTTGTTTTTTCAACCCAATAGTTGTTTTTCCAATTGTTGTAAATAAATACAGAACGTTTCCAATCGATGTACATTGGTTTGTCTGTTTTGTTATATAAAGAGAAATACATTATTCCATTTTCTCCCCACATGTCATAAGTAACCTTAATGTCATCATTTTCACATACAGAATTTTTTACTGCGTCTTTACCAATTGATTCAGTCTCGGTTAATCTAATTTGACCACCGCAAGATGCTAGGAGAATCATTCCAAGCAATACGACAAAGTTTAGTGCTGATTTTTTCATACTATTTTTTTCTTATTTTGAATGCCACAAACATACTAAATAATTTAGTTCGTTAAAAATAACACAAATGTGTTATTTTTACCACGAATTTAAGTAATGCGTAAGTTTATTGTACTATATTTTACAGTCTTTTTGTTATTAAAGCCACTTTATAACTTGCAGGCTCAATCTTCTTTTATCCAAGATTCCATTGCTATTGAAAATCTAAATACTCAAAGTGTAGAACTTGTATACAGCGAACCAAAAGAAGCATTAAAGAAGGCAAATCAAGCCCTTAATCTGGCCAATAAAATTGGATTTATCCGTGGCATAGCCACTTCATATGGAAGAATCGGCATTTATTATGATGTAGTTGGAAAATTTGACAGCGCCATTTTTTATTATAAAAAAGCACTTAAACTTCATTCCAAAATAAAAAACAAAAAAGGAATTGGTGCTTGTTACAGTAATTTGGGTTTGACTTATTTAAACAAAAGTGATTATTACAATGCTTTGAGTCATTTTCAAGCAGCAATAAAACCCTTGGAGGACATTAAACTGTATTTGTTTTTAGGCAATTGTTATAACAACATAGGCTTATTGTATTACGAAATGAGCAGTTACGATAAATCTATTTTCAATTTCCAAAAAGCAATTAGTTTTTATGACAGTTCTGACAATCAAATAGGCAAAGCCAATGTCTACAGTAATCTTTCTAATGTGTACTCTGAACTCAAAAGATTTGACACTTGTATTGTTTTAGAAAAGGCCTCTATTAGTATTTATGAAAAACACCATGATTTATACAATGTTGGAAAAAGTTACAATAACTTAGGATTACTATACAGTCAAACTGGCGACCAATTGTCGGGGATAGAAATGGTAAAAAAAGCAATGTTATTCAATCAAGAAAATGAAAACTCAAATGCTTTGGCTGATAATTACGGAAATTTGGCAATGATGTATGACTTATTAAAAGACAGCAAATCTTCTCAAATATATTTAAGAAAAGCGGAACCTTTGATTCCTGAGATTACCAATCCTAAAATCAAAAACAGTATTCTTGTCAGAATAGCAGATATTTATAAAAGCGAAGGAAACTTTAAAAAAGCATCATTGATGTACCGTGAGGCCATTTCACTGAAAGACTCTTTTTTACAAAGTGACTTAAATGCAAAAATCGCCAAACTTGAAGCTCAATTTGGTTTAGAGAGAAAAGAAAACGAAAATAACATCTTAAAGACGAATAACATTATTCAGAAGTTAGAATTAAAGAACAAAGAAAAAATACTACAAAACAGAAAACGAAATATCTACACGATTGCGTTTTTCTCTATCTTTACAATCACCGTTGTATTCCTCTATTTAAAGCGAAAGCAATTAATAGAACAATACCGAAACGAAACCCGTTTAAAAGCGATTCAACACAAGCAAAGGTTAGACATTTCGCACGAACTACATGACAATGTGGGGGCTCAACTTACCTATTTGTCGAGTCATTTAAAGCTATTGAGTGAAAAGGATCCAAACAACAACAAAATCATATCCTTATTAGACGCAAGTAATGAAGCTATTCTTTCTTTAAGAGAAACAGTGTGGGCATTAAACAACGAACATATTACGCTAACCGATTTTTCTGATAAATTCAAATCATTTGCCTATAAAATACATCCCATTAACCCAAATATCCGTTATAAAATTAAAGAAAACTTTGACCACGAATACACCTTACAACCCATACAAGCGCTCAATTTATTCCGTCTTTGCCAAGAGGCTTTTTGCAATGCACTTAAACACAGCAAAGCAAAAAACATCAATATCTTATTTAGCAATAGCGAAAATTGCGACTTTTGTATAGAAATTAAAGATGATGGCGTTGGATTTGACATTAACCGCATTAAAGAAAATGGCCATTTTGGTTTAGAAAACATGAAAAGCAGGGCAGATGAAATTGGGGTAATTTTTGATTTAAAGTCGCAGATAGACCAAGGGACTTCTATTTCTATTAAATTAAAAAACAGTTAGAAAAAATCACGCAAATGAGTCATTTTTTTAGAGTATATAAATCCTAGTTTTGTAAAATGACGGAAACGATTCGCATTGCAGTGGTTGATGACAAAAGCAGTAATAGGCAATCTATTATAGAGCGTGTCAATAATATCCCTGAACTTGAAATATTATTTGAGGCCGACAATGGCAAATCTTTTTTAAATAAACTTCGTAAAACACCGAGTAAGGAGCACCCACATATTGTGTTAATGGATTTGGACATGCCCATAATGAATGGGATTGAAGCCATACAATTGAGCAAAAAAGAATTTCCCGATATTAAATATTTGGTGATGACAATTTTTGACGATGACGATAAAATTTTTGAAGCCATTATTGCTGGTGCAAATGGGTATTTACTCAAAGAAGAATCGGCTGACGTTATATACAAAAGCATAGACGAAATATTGTCATTTGGAGGAGCGCCTATGTCTCCACGAATTGCCAGAAAAGCGCTTAATTTATTGATTAGTAAAAACCAAGTCAAAGAAATCCCCGCAGAACCTGAAGACGAGTATCAATTGAGCAAAAGGGAAATGGATATTTTGCGACTATTGGTTGATGGGCTCGACTATAAAGTGGTTGCCAATCAGTTATTTATTAGCCCTCATACAGTCAGAAAGCACATTGCAAATATTTACGAGAAGCTCCATGTTTGCACCAAAGTAGATGCTGTAAAAATTGCCTTAAAAAAAGGCTGGTTTTCTTCATTTTCTCTTTAAAACAGATTAAGCATTTAAAAATCCATTACGAACTAAATCTCTTTAAATTAGTTTCCTCTTTTCTTTCGCAACAACGTTTTAATACCTAAATGGGGTTTAACCATTTAACGAATTTCATCCATTTAAAGTTCACAAAAAATTGTATCATTGCCTATGGATTTATTAGACTACAACACCTTATTTATGAACAAGGCCATAGCTGAAGCACAGAAAGCTTATGACCTAGATGAGGTCCCAATTGGGGCGGTGGTGGTTTGCAACAATCAAATTATTGGCAAAGGGCACAACCAAACTGAAACATTAAACGATGTAACCGCACATGCCGAGATGCTTGCCATTACTTCTGCTTCCAACCATCTTAACACTAAATATTTGGATGATTGCACTTTGTATGTTACGGTGGAACCCTGCGTAATGTGTATGGGTGCTATTAAACACAGTCGAATTTCCAAAGTAGTATTTGGCGCCTTCGAACCCAAAACAGGATACAGTAAACACATTAATTCAGACAATTTCACTAATAAAATTGAAATAACGGGCGGTTACTTAGAATCAGAATGTAGAGAATTGATGCAAACTTTTTTTCAATCGAAAAGAACTTAGTCCAAAACCATTTATCGTTAATTAAACTCTGTTAATCAGAAACTTAATTAAGCATTCTCTATTTATTTTATGTTTGCTTCCATTCTTTAATAATACAATTATGTCTAGTCTAAAAAGCAATCTTTACTTCAAAATAGGTTCAATTATCATTATTATCATTTTGTTATTAATACCTACGGTATCTATACAAAACTTAATTACAGAACGTGAAACCACTCAAGAAGAAGCCATTACTGAGGTTAGCTCAAAATGGGGTGAAGAACAAACCATTTCTGGACCAATTATTACTATTCCCTATTACAAATTTGTTAAAGAACAAAACAACAGAGAAGCAGAAAGAATAATAAAAGTAAAAGATTATATTCACATACTGCCCAACCAACTTAACATAAAGGGTGAAATATTACCTGAACAAAGAAACAGAGGCATTTACGAAATTGTCGTTTACAATTCAAAGATAGAATTATCGGGTAGTTTTGACAACCTTCAACTTTCTAATTTCGATATAGACAAGGCCAATTTATTATTGGATGAAGCACACATCACTTGTGGCATCGATGACTTAAGAGGAATAGAACAACAAATTAAGCTGACTTGGAACAACAAAGAATATTCGTTCAACCCAGGAGTGATAAGCAATGATGTGGTAAAAAGCGGTATTAATGCTCCTATACAAGTCACTGTTGACGACAGCATGAAGTATGACTTTTCTTTCAATATCAACTTAAAAGGGAGTCAAAAATTGTACTTTACGCCACTCGGAAAAACAACCGATGTAAACATTCATTCTTCTTGGAAAAACCCAAGTTTTAATGGCTCATTCTTACCTGACAGCAGAACGACTTCAGATACGGGATTTACGGCAAATTGGAATATTTTACACCTAAACAGAAACTTCCCTCAAATGTGGCTAAACAGCGAGTACAGTATTAATCCTTCAGCCTTTGGAATAGATTTGCTACTCCCTGTTGACAGTTATCAAAAATCATATCGCTCAATAAAATATGCCATTTTATTCATTGTATTTACATTCCTCACTTTCTTCTTTATTGAAATACTAAACAAAATATTTATTCACCCAATTCAATACATCTTAGTTGGTATTGCATTGATTGTATTTTATACTTTATTATTGTCTATATCCGAACATGTAAAATTCAACTTATCCTTTATAATTTCGGCATTATCTACATTGTTACTCATTGCTGGATACATAAAAGCCATATTAAAATCGAGCAAACTGACTTATCTAATTAGCAGCATTTTGGTTATTTTGTATTCCTTTATTTTCGTCATTATTCAATTGCAAGACTACTCATTGCTGATAGGCAGTATTGGAATATTTATTATCCTTGGATTAGTGATGTATTTCTCTCGCCAAATAGATTGGTATAACATTGTCCCAAAAGACAAAAATGAGGGAGAATAATTATTGATTTGAACGATTTTGGGGAACATTTTGTTCTCTGACTATTTCCTGTTTGACCCAAGTTTTGTTATTTACATCCCAATAATAACGGTTATTGTTATAGTCATCCAATGATCTAATTGGGTATTGCTGACAGCTTTTCCATTGTGGCATATTCCATTGTGAAAAGGTTAATTCACATTCACTCCAATACATACTAGCTCCAGGATTGTGGTGTTCCTTTATTTTTTCCAATGACCCATCTGCCCTAAATTTCAAGTCGTGCGACACAGAATAACTCAAAAACACACTTTCTAATTGCAAGTGCAACTCTCCTTTTTTCCCATAAATAAATACCGCTTGTCGACCATCCACTCTTGGTGAAACTTTAACTGAAATTTTGCCATCCTTGTAATAATGATAAATAGTATCTTCTATCGACTTCCTTTTATTTTCAATAGGCTTGGGTGTAATAATAATGGGTTTGGGTTTAGAGGTTTGTTTTATTGCTTCAACTTTACTTTTTGGTTTTATACCTTCAGATTTTTGCCTTTCCATTTTATAAAAGGTAGAATCCAACTTGGCTTGAATTTCCCCCAATTGATTGTTAAGCGAATCAATTTTTTGCTCCAAACTTTTCTGATTATTAGCAGGCTGACAGGACAAAAAAAGCACGATTATAAAGCAATATGGAATCATTTTAAACCCTTTCATACTTGTGATATTTGCACAAACCATACCAAAACTGAGCATAATCATTCTTGAATATTGACCACGGTCATCCATACTTTTTAAATTTATGATGAAGATTGCAAGTATGTTAAGCAACAACTCCGACTTATCTTTATTTGAGCAAAAGATAGAACAAGACATCAACATTGAGCCAAGAGATTGGATGCCTGATGATTATCGGAAACATTTAATCAGACAAATTTCGCAACACGCCCATTCTGAAGTAATAGGCATGCAACCCGAGGGCAATTGGATAAGTCGCGCACCTAGCTTAAGGGCCAAAAAAATCCTATTAGCCAAAATTCAGGACGAGGGTGGACATGGTTTGTACTTATATTCTGCGGCCGAAACATTGGGAATAAGTCGTGATGAGCTAATAAAACATTTACACGAAGGCAAGGCCAAATACAGCAGTATATTTAATTATCCTGCTTTAACTTGGGCAGACATTGGCGCTATAGGATGGTTGGTAGATGGGGCTGCTATTGTAAACCAAGTATCCCTTCAAAAAACCTCTTACGGACCATACGCCCGAGCAATGGTTAGAATTTGTAAAGAAGAAAGTTTTCACCAGCGTCAGGGATATGAGATAATGGCAAAAATGATGAATGGCACTGCCGACCAAAAAGAAATGGCACAGGATGCTATGAACCGATGGTGGTGGCCGGCATTAATGATGTTTGGACCTCATGACACCGATTCTCCCAACACTGGCAATGCAATGAAATGGAAAATAAAGCGTCAAAGCAACGACCTATTAAGACAAAAATTCATAGATAAAACAGTCCCGCAAGCTGAATTAATTGGATTAACGGTTCCCGATAAAGATTTAAAATGGAATGAATCAAAAAAATCTTACGACCACGGAGACATTCATTGGGAGGAATTTTACAGAGTTATTAATGGTGAAGGCCCCTGCAATAAGCAAAGATTAAACCACCACATTCAAGTTCACCAAGAGGGAGAATGGGTTAGAAAAGCCGCTATGGCACATCAATACAAAAAGAATCAACAACACACTCAATTAACAGAATGGAAACAATAACAGATACACAATGGCCTCTTTGGGAGGTGTTTATTCAACCGAGTCCCGGGATGCCTTACAAACATGCGGGCAGTGTCCATGGGTCGGACAAGGAAAATGCGATGTTAAATGCAAGAGACACTTACACCCGCAGAAATGAGGGAACTAGTTTGTGGATAGTGCCTTCGGATTGCATTGTGGCTTCCAATCCTTTGGATTCCGATTTACTTTTCGAGCCTTCAAATGATAAAATTTACAGACATCCAACTTTTTACACCATGCCCGAGGGAGCCAAACATATTTAAAAACATGAAGAATCAATTGTATAATTATGTATTAAGATTGGGAGACAATGCCTTAATTATGGGGCATCGTTTGGGAGAATGGTGCAGCAAAGCCCCTATTTTAGAAGAAGATTTGGCACTTACGAACTTTGCTTTGGACTACATAGGAAGGGCTGAACTGTTATTAAACTATGCGGCCGAAATTGATGGCACGGGTAAAAGCGAAGATGACTTAGCCTATAAACGCAAAGAGAGGGATTTTTACAACCACCTTATAACTGAACTTCCCAATGGCAATTTTGCAGATACCATGGCAAAGCAGTTTTTGTTTTCTAGCTATGAGTTTTTGTTTTACACCAAACTATTGAATAGCAAAGATGAAAGACTTGCCGCAATTGCACAAAAAGCGATAAAGGAAATTAAATACCATTTAAAACACGCTTCAGATTGGGTTATTAAATTGGGTGATGGCACCCACGAAAGCCATTATAAAATGCAAAAAGCCATCAATGATTGTTGGATGTACACAGGTGAATTGTTCGAAATGGATATTACAGACGAAGCCATTTGTGATTTACAAATTGGGGTCAACAGCAGCCTATTGAACAGTGAGTGGCACTTAATGGTGATAGAAGTTTTGAGTGCTGCTAACATCAACATTCCTTCTGACAGCTATATGCAAACAGGAAGTAAAAAAGGAATCCATACCGAGCATTTAGGCTATATACTTGCCGACATGCAATATTTACCGCGCGCTTATCCTGAGGCAAACTGGTAAACGCTTATTTGGATTGGTATTTTTGCGCCGTTTCTTGAATAACCGCTTGAATAGGCTGAAAGGTATAATTCAACTGTTTGCGAATTTTGTCTGAAGAATAGTTAAACTGATTCAAAGAAGTATGGATAGTTTGCGCATTAATCGTTTTGGAGACACCAAACAAGTGCATAAACCTGAATCCTAATTTAAAAAACCATTCATACTGTGGTTTTATCTCGAATGTTGGCTCTGCTTTTCCAAGTGCTTTTGCCATCGTATTAAAAACAAACTGATAAGTACAATTTTCAGAGTTGACAATAAAGCGTTGTCCTTTGATATCAGCTTGTGAGAGGATATAAATAAGTTCAGCCACGTCTTTTACCCCAACAAAACCATTCACTCCTTTGGTGTAAAATTTCATTCCTGAGGCTACAGACTTGAATAAAGCACATGAACCTTTTGCCCAATTACCATAACCCAAAATAATAGAGGGGTTTACAATCACCGCATTGAGTCCTTCCTCTATCCCTCGCCAAACTTCGAGTTCAGCATTGTGTTTACTAATGGCGTAATCCGAATTAAACTCAGAGTCTTCCCAATAACATTCTTCATCAATGTTTTGCAGCGCCTTAGATCTTCCAATAGCGGCAGTACTACTTACATACACCATTTTTTTGACAGAAGCTTTGATACAAGCATCAACCAAATTTTTGGTCACATCGACATTCGAAACAGTCATAGCCATTTTGTCTTTTGGCAAAAAACTCACTTGGGCGGCACAGTGAACAACAATATGAGAAGGCAAAAGCCATTCATCGAGGCCCAAAATATCCAATAAATCAACTTCTTTCCATTTCAAAAGGGGATGTTGCTGATAGGGAACACCAAATTGTTGAGAAAAAATGTCATTAAATTCAGACATGTCCGACTTGTCTCTACGCAATGCCATAACCTCCAATCCTTTGTCTAACAAAGAACAAACGACATAACTCCCCAAAAAACCATTGGCACCTGTAACTACAAACATGTTGAAATTTTAATACAACAAAAGTCGCATTTTATTTGGAATATTGAAATCATGATTGAATCATTTTTTGAACCGATTAGCAAAACCCTGATTAAGAAGAAAAATAAAGGGATAATAAGTGCCAATATCCAACTAAACACGACCTCATTTCCATCATTAAGTGGCTTGGACGTTGCTATAATTGGGATAGGCCCAAATGCTGATTTAATCAGAAAACATTTATACCAATACAGTTTCCAATTTTCAGGAATTGAAATTGCTGACTTGGGTAATTTAAAACACCAAAACACTGTTGCCAATATCAATGCTGGATTGGCAGAGTGCCTTATTATTTTAAGAGAAAACAATGTTATTCCGATTGTCATAGGTGAATCCATGAATTACAGCAGTGCATTGCTGAATGGGGTCAACTTCAGCAGTATCGATTACGCATTGGTGTCGCCATACATCGACCTTAAAACAGACTCAATTACCAAACAACTCCTTAAGAAAAATAAGCATTTTCACAGTTCATTTATTGGCACTCAAACATTTTTGAACACTTTGGATAGCATTCAAGAATGTTCCGACCATTTTTGCGAAAACATGGGACTTGGACATACAAGAAACAATATTGCTGAAACAGAACCATTGCTTCGTCAAGCAGATTTATTTGAATTTGATTTTAGGGCTATTGCACATAAGGATTTTGCATCGGCTAGCGAATCATTACCAAACGGACTAACAAACCACGAAGCTTGTGTTATTTGCCGTTATGCAGGCATTTCGAATCACATCGGCGTTTATCTTCTCAATAATTTTAGTTTGAGTAAGGAAAACGAAACCGACCAAATGCAAGCAGCACAAATGATATGGTATTTATTAAACGGCATTGACAATCGTTTTAACGACCATCCCAACATAAAAAGTAGAAACTTCATTGTTTATAAATGTCATGGAGAAAACGGCGAAGACATGTTGTTTATAAACAGTTTAGCGACAGGCAGATGGTGGATGCAAGTTCCAGACAAACAGCCTCAAAAGAAGAAAGTTATTAAATTTGTGGGGTGCAATGAGGCTGATTATGACATAGCAAAAATGGGAGAAGTACCCGAAAAATGGTACCGCGCTAGTGTGAAATCATAAAGGGGATATTGTTGAAAACAGAGACCTAATTAGGCCTTTAAAAACTTCTGTTTTTGGCAACCCACTCTTTGATGTAGCTAACAATATCTACCGTATTGGTTCCTGGAGGAAAAAGTTGAGCAACACCTTGTTGGTTTAAGGTGTGCATGTCATCGTCGGGAATAATACCTCCGCCAATCAAAAGAACATCATTCAAACCTTTGTCTTTCATAATTTGAATGACTTTAGGGAACACAGTATTGTGGGCGCCAGATAAAATACTAATTCCTATCACATCAACATCTTCTTGTAAGGCCGCATTAACAACCATTTCGGGCGTTTGTCTTAATCCCGTATAAATAACCTCCATACCGGCATCTCTTAATGAGCTTGCAATAACTTTGGCACCTCTGTCATGGCCATCTAATCCAACTTTGGCAATTAACACTCTGATAGGTCTTTGATTTTGAGTCATTCTATTAATTAATTCTTTTTAATTTGGTTGCGTGTCGTTTCTTTAAATACTTTTGACAATACTTTTTAAAAGCCTCGTTGTCCATTCGAAAAAAACCTGCTTTTTTTTCAGGCTCTATTCCACATTTTATCATTCTTTTGCTTGACTTATTGTCCAACATAAGTGGATATATATACAAATTCTTTTCATCAAACTTGAAAGGATAGATAAGCCAAGCTTGTTGATTACCAATTGAATCTTTCTTGAAATTCAAGAAGTAAAAATGCCCAAAATGGCTCATTAACACATCTGTGTCATTTAATGAAACCAAGCGCTCAATGAAAGGCATATTCATTTCAACGGCATGTTCCGTTACTGTGATAATTTGCGTATCGGCTTGATTTTTGCCTTTTTGAATGTATTGATAAGTACCTGACAATTCTTTTGGGTATTGTTTCATTTTCATACCGGGGATATCGGTAAACAGCATCATTTGACAACTGCTTAATCCCAATACCAACCATATAAAAACAAAACCTTTCAACGTTTATGAATTTTGGTTAAGGGGCAATTTCTGAATAGCTAATCCAATTCTTTCCGCACAACTTTGAACGCCAATTAAGCTTAACATTTCAAACAATGGCGGTCCTCCACCCTCTCCACTTATTGCCAATCTTAAGGGTTGCATTACTGCACCTGTTCCAACATTTTTCTCAGCGGCCAAATCTTTAAAAATTTGCTCCAAATCTGTTGCCATTGGGCAGGTCAACACACTTATTCTTTGTGCAAAATCGGCTAAAAAGTCAACCGCAGCAGCAGTCCATTTTTTAGCAACCACTTGTTCATCATAAGCCGCAGGTACATTGAAGAAAAATTTAGCTTTTGCAAGTATTTCATGCTTAAAATTCACTTTTTCTTTCATTAATCCTACTACTTTACTCAAGTAGTTAACATCGGTATCAATGCCATTTGCCTTACATTCTTTTATAATTTCTTCCGCTATTGATTCGTTGGTTTTTAGCAACAAATGTTGGTGATTGAACCATTTTGCTTTTTCAGGGTCGAATTTTGCGCCATTTTTGCTAATTTTTTCCAAACTAAACAATTGGATTAATTCTTCCATGATGAATATTTCGCGATTGTCCGAAGTATGCCAACCAAGTAATGCCAACATATTTACTACCGCTTCAGGCTCATATCCTCTTTCGCGGTAACCGCTGCTAATTTCGCCTGAACTTGGGTCTTTCCACTCAAGCGGAAATACAGGGAAACCTAATCTATCTCCATCTCTTTTGCTCAACTTACCATTGCCATCAGGCTTTAAAATCAAAGGTAAATGGGCAAATTTAGGCATAACATCCAACCACCCAAAAAACTGATATAGCATAACATGCAAAGGGGCCGATGGCAACCATTCCTCTCCGCGAATAACGTGAGTAATTTTCATATTGTAATCATCCACCACATTGGCCAAATGGTAGGTAGGCATGCCGTCACTTTTAAACAACACTTTATCATCCATTGCCGAAGTTTGTACAATTACCCATCCTCTAATTAAGTCATGGAAACGCACTTCTTCTTTTCTTGGCAACTTGATACGAATAACATAAGGCTCCCCTGCTGCTAATCGTTTTTGAACCTCATCTTCAGACAGGGTTAATGAGTTTTTCATACTCATACGACTTACGGCATCGTATTGTGGCGCCATTCCTCCTGCTTTTAACTTCTCTCTCATTTCATCTAACTCTTCGGCAGTATCGAAAGCATAATAAGCATGACCAGAATTCAAAAGTTGATCGGCATATTGTCTGTACATCGCCTTTCTATCACTCTGTCTGTATGGTTCACATGGACCACCTACGTGGGTTCCTTCGTCAAATTTAATTCCCGCCCATGACAATGCCTCAACGATATACTGTTCGGCACCCTCAACAAATCGGGCCTGATCGGTATCTTCGATACGCAATATCATGTCTCCATTGTTTTGTTTGGCAAACAAATAATTGAACAAAGCGGTTCTAACACCTCCAATATGTAGCGGCCCAGTGGGACTAGGGGCAAATCTTACTCTAACTTTTGACATAAAGGGGCAAATTTAAAGAAAAAGGTTGACACTTAGACAAGCAAAATGGTTCGATTTAAAGACCCTTGCAAACGACCGCAGTTGTGGCAATTGCAAAAAACATTAATCCAACAAATCTGTCAACTCTTTCAGCAACAACGGTTCTGAAGGACGTTTGGCATTGGCGTCAATAATTCGACCTGATTTGTCTAACAAAATAAAACGAGGAATTCCTTGTATCATGTATTCATCGACAAAAGAATTTTCACCCGGTTCTGCAAACAATTGAACGCCTTTTAACTGCTTTTTCTCAACCATTTTTTCCCACGACGACTTTTCATCGAAGACGCAAATACTCACAAAAACAATGTCTTTTGAAACCAAAGTGTCTGTTAATTTTTTCAAAGCAGGAATCTCGCCCAAACAAGGACCACACCAAGTTGCCCACACATCAATGTAAATGTATTTGCCTTCAAAATCAGACAACTGATAAGTCTTTCCAGATTTGTCTTTGAACTTAAAATCAGGCGATAGATTTCCGACTTCCAATAACTTTATTTTATTGTAAATCGCTGTAATTTCATTTCTCTTTTCAGGGGTCTGAATCAATGAAATTATTTTTTGATAAACCACTTCTAAATCTTGAATATCCATCAAACTATACTTACCTATATCATAAGCAAACTTTTCTTTTAGTTTGGGTGAAACAATTTGAGATTCAATATTTTTAAAATACAACAAAAGATAATTAGAATCTAAATATTCATTAAACTGTTTCATTGTTAATTGTCTAAAATAGGCATCCAACAAATTGGTATATTCGTATATCTCAAACCAATCGGGATTATTCAAATCTATACCTTCAAAGGGATCAGGGAAAAGCGGAGACACTTTAAAACTATCATTTTTGGTTAAATATCGGTGCATTTTTTCATATTCATTCAATTTGATGCGATAAGCATAATTGATTTTCATTGCCTCAATATCATAAAAACGACTCAAGACTGTTTCCTTATAACTGTCCAACAAATTCATTTCTATAACCCTTACTGAATCCATTAATTTCAAAAAAGCAGCTTCGTTTAATTTAGCATAATAGCCGTAAAATTTTAAATCCTCCAAACTCTCATTCAACAAATAAAATTTTGCTAAAAAATTATTTTCTGCGGCACCTTTTCCTTTAAAAACGATTGATTCATCAAACGATTTGGTATTTATAAAAACACTTAAATCAAACCCAGGACTTAAAAAAAGTTGGGTATGCTCACTATTATCTCCAATGGTATAATAACCTTCTACCACTTGTAATTCCACCCTGAATGTTTTTTTCTTATCCAAGCGGATTGCCTTAACCAATTCACCGTTGTCATTCTCTATAAACAATGAGTCGGAAACAGGATTTTTAATTTCTCCAGACAAAACACATTTGGGCACTTCTGTTCCATGAATGTTAAGTATAGAAAACAAGGTTAGCAGTATTAATGAGGTCAATTTTATCATTTTGAAAAAGACTATTATTATTACAAATATAACTTTATTCAATAAAAAAGAAAGAATAAGGAGCGTGAATCCTAAACAATGTTAACGTTTAGACTTTTAATCGTAGTGAAATCGACACTTCGCAATCAATATTTCATCTTCTTTAACTTGATAAATCAAACGATGTTCATCATCTATCCTGCGCGACCAAAATCCTGAATATTTATATTTTAGAGGCTCTGGTTTTCCTATACCAGAAAAAGGACTTCTCGATATGTCTTTTAGCAATTCATTAATACGTTTCAATTTTGATTTGTCGTTCTTCTGCCAATACAAATAATCCTCCCAAGACTCATCCACAAAAAAGAACTTCATTCCTCCAGAAGATTTTTACGACTTGAATTGCCTGATTTCAATTTATCAATCGCTGAATCTAATCTGCTTTCATTATTCTTTGAAGAAAGTTCATGTTGAGTTGCGCACAATGAATTGTATTCTGCCAAAGACATAATAACTACCCCATTATCTTTACCACGGTTTATAATTAATGTTTCAAAATCCTTTGTGACTTTGTCAAAGTATCTTTTGATGTCTTTTCTAAAATCTGAAATAGAGGTAATAAGCATGTTGATGAATCTAGTTTTGTACTTAAATATGTACAAATATACGTACATAAAACTAAGTTTACAAATTAATTTTAGACCTATCTATTACGCTTATCGCATCTGTCTTCGGTTTTGATACCACCGAGAGGCTTCCTCCTTGGTTTGTTCTGCAATAACAGAAGAATTTCCTTTACTGTGGTGCAAATGAGCCACTAATATTGACATTGCTTCTTCGAGTTTAGGATTTTGAGGAACTTTTAATTCCTCTGGTTTAAAGTAATTGTCAATAAACTTTGTATCAAACTGTCCATTGATGAAATGTTCATTTTCCATCACCCAATAACCGAATTGCAATGTATTGGCAACACCAGAAATTTTGTATTCAGTAATAGCACGTTTCATTTTCGCCATTGCCAACTCTCTGGTTTCTGCCCACACTATTAGTTTGGCAATCATGTTGTCATAGTAAATTGGAATTTCCATCCCCTCTTCCATACAATCGTCTACCCTTACTCCCGGGCCCATAGGCACTCTGTAGGTCGACAATGTTCCGATGTCTGGCAAAAAATTATTTAAAGGATCTTCGGCACAAACTCTTAATTCAATGGCGTGACCATTTATTTTTAAATCGTCTTGAGTAAAGCTTAATGGATGTCCTTCTGCCACTCTAATTTGCTCTTTAACCAAATCCAAACCCGTAATTAACTCCGTAACAGGATGTTCTACTTGCAATCGGGTATTCATTTCAAGGAAATAAAAATTAAGCTTCTCGTCAAGCAAAAACTCAACAGTACCTGCCCCTGAATATTTAGCGGCTTTGGCAACATTTACTGCAGCCTCTCCCATTTTTTTTCTTAACTCTTCAGTCAATACAGCACTTGGTGCTTCTTCTACTAATTTTTGATGACGTCTTTGTATGCTACATTCACGTTCAAACAAGTAACATACATTACCGTAATTGTCTGCCATCAATTGAATTTCGATGTGTCTTGGGGCGGCCACATATTTTTCAATAAAAACGCTGTCATCACCAAACGAACTTAGCGCTTCACTTTGTGCCATGTTCATTTGCGACTCAAACTCTTCGACATTGCTTACTATACGCATCCCTTTGCCACCACCACCTGCACTGGCTTTAATCAAAACAGGGAAACCAATTTCAGTCGCCACTTTTTTAGCATCTTCAATATCAGTAATAGCCTCTTTTAACCCCGGCACCAGTGGCACTCCAAATTCCGCAACGGCTTGTTTACTTGCTATTTTACTACCCATTAAATCCATACTTGCAGCACTTGGACCAACAAATAGAATTCCGGCTTCTGCCAACTTAGAGGCAAACTCCGAACGCTCACTCAAAAAACCATAGCCTGGGTGGACTGCATCAACCTGATTGGCTTTACAAATTTCAATAATTTTATCTCCCAAAAGGTAACTGTCCTTGGAAGCAGGGGGACCTAAACGGAACGCTTCATCAGCATACCTTACATGCAAAGCATTTCTGTCGGCATCGCTGTAAACTGCTACTGTTTTTATACCCATTTCTCTGCAAGTTCTCATCACTCGAATGGCGATTTCACCTCTATTGGCAACTAATAATTTTTTGATAGTTTGTTGACTCATTTTTTGATAAGCAAACCTACAATTTTTTAACTAAACAAAAAAACACGAAAATGGGGTTTGTATTCCTTCCTCATTTCTATGTATTGCTAGAATCTTTACAGACAAACACAAAAGGAAAGGCTTTAATGGACTAATTAACAATATAAAAGTGATTTAATCCTCTTTCATATTTTCAATTATTAAGCGAAAATCTACATTTTTTAATCGATAGATGAGTGAGATTCATTAAAATGGATTAAGTTTGCAAGAAAGTGACCACAAATTCCACCTTAACGCTAACAATTAAAGGACGCACAACACATTACAATCGCCCATTGATTATGGGGATTTTAAATGTAACGCCTGATTCTTTTTATGACGGTGGTCAACACTTTTCAGTGACTCAAGCCATACAACAGTGCGAGAAAATGATAGCTGAAGGAGCCGATATTATTGACATAGGCGGACAAAGCACCAGACCAAATTCAGAGAGAATAAGCGCTACCGAAGAATTAAAACGAATTACACCTGTTCTAGAATCTATCGCCACTCACTTTCCTGACACACTAATTAGCATAGACACTTACCACAGTGAAGTTGCCAAATCGGCCATTCAAATGGGGGCACATATCATCAATGACATTAGCGCTGGTGAAGACGACCCTAAGATGACCGAAACCGTTGCTCAACTTAATGTCCCTTACATTATCATGCACAAAAAAGGCACTGTCGAAACCATGCATTCTACAAGTTCTTATTCCAATGTAGTAGACGAGGTAAAAAAACATTTGCAACAAAAAATTATTGAATTAAACCAATTGGGCATTAATCAAATAATTATCGACCCAGGTTTTGGTTTTAGCAAAAGTAAATCTGAAAACTTTGAATTACTGAATCGTTTGGATGAATTCAAATTGATAGGTGTCCCTGTGTTAGTTGGCATTTCACGCAAAAGCATGATATACAAAACCCTGCAAATAAGTCCCGAGGATTCCTTAAATGGCACAACTGTTTTAAACACGATTGCTTTATTAAAAGGGGCAAATATCTTAAGAGTTCACGACGTAAAAGCTTGTAAAGAAACCATACAATTAGTTCAATATTTCAACCAATAACAAACACATGTTTACCTTAATTATTGATAAATTCAAACAAATGGACCCAGTGTTGCAGGCTTTTATAGCCACATCATTCACTTGGTTTTTAACCGCTTTGGGCGCATCGGTAGTCTTGTTTTTTAAGAACATGAATCGCAAATGGCTCGATTTTTTATTAGGCTTTACAGGAGGTGTAATGGTGGCGGCTAGTTTTTGGAGTTTGCTTACCCCAGCCATTGAAATGTCAGTAAAAAGCTATGGAGAGCAATGGTCGTGGGTTCCAGCCGCTATTGGATTTGTGATTGGTGCAGGCTTTATCTTCGTTATCGATAAAATCATTCCTCACTTACACATTAACTCCGAAATGCACGAAACCGAGGGATTAAAAACCACTTGGGACCGAACAATCTTATTGGTTTTGGCCATTACCTTACACAATATTCCCGAGGGATTAGCGGTAGGCGTTGCTTTTGGTGCAGCGGCTTTGGGCGACCCAAATTTTACGATAGGTTCAGCCATGGCATTGGCATTGGGCATCGGCATTCAAAACTTCCCTGAAGGAATAGCAGTAGCCACTCCTTTGAGAAGACAAGGCGTAAGTCGATTTAAAAGTTTTTGGTGGGGACAAATGAGTGCAATAGTAGAACCCGTTGCAGGGGTTATTGGAGCCGTTGCGGTAATGTATATTCAACCCATTCTTCCTTATTCATTGGCATTTGCTGCGGGGGCTATGTTGTATGTTGTGGTAGAAGAAGTGATTCCCGAAACACAAAGAGACAAATATGCCGACTTTGCGACCATGGGATTTGTAATCGGTTTTATCGTTATGATGGCTTTAGATGTGGGACTTGGCTAAAGCTCCCATTCTGTTTCTTTGAAAACAACACCAAATACTTCTAGTTGCTTCAAGATGGCAGCGCCCAAATGTTTGTCAGTGGGAATAATGACTCCTTTTTCTTCGACCTTTTGTTCGTAAACCATTACAGCGGCAATAGCCAATGGCAATCCAACGGTTTTTGCCATTGCTGTTTTTACATTACTTTCTCCGTTTAGGTGCAACACCGATTGAGCCCTTTTTAAAACGCCATTTAATTCGTAATCAATTTCATGAATCATGACTATCAAATCTTTGTCATCGGGCTGTAAACACCATTTTTTCTTTAAAATGGTTTCTAATATTTGAGCCGAAGTCCCTTTTAAGAGTGGCAGAGAATTATCAGACATCAGTCCAATCCATTCCAATTGGTGAATTATTTCATCATTGAGTTGAAAATAGCCTTTGAACTGAGAGGCTTGGCAGGGCAAATACATCGCCCACCAGTCTTTGATACTTGTGTTTACAGGCAAATCAAGGGGCAACGAATCATCTGTCATTCCTAGTTTAACTAGCACTTGCCAAGCTTGACAATATCCTTTTTTACGCAGAGTTCCTCTTATCATTTCATTTACATTTTGCAACCCATACGCATTGATATACTTAAGTGAATCGCGATTTGGATATCCTTCAAGTGGTGTAATTCCTTGAACAGAAAAAGGCAAAACAGATTCAAACAAACGGTGGTAGGGCAATAATTTGAGCGTATTGTTATGCAGATATTGGGCAGGTGCCCCTTGACCAGCCACAACAACATTACGGGGATTCCAAGTAAATTTGTATTTCCACGGATTATCACCATCGTCTTCATCGGCAACCAAACCGCCAGTATAACTTCTGAAAGCTTGAATTTGCCCACCTTCAGATTTTATCTTTTCAATGAGTTGAATGGCGCTCATGTGGTCAATCCCTGGGTCGAGCCCAACTTCATTTAAAAAAACCAAGTTTTGATTTTTCACAGTATCATTCAGGGCTTTCATTGCATCAGAGACATATGAGGCGGTACATAAATTACGATTGTATTCCAAACACCAATGGGCAATGTGGATATGCAAATCGGCAGGCAACAGAGAAATAACAATTTCCGCATTTTGTATCAATGGTTTTATTTGTTCATGTGCTTGGGTATCAATCGTTAGAAACTGAACAGTAGAAGAGGCACTGTAAAAGGGAGACATGTAAGAAATGTCGCGATCGACCACCTTTAGAACAAGTTGATGTTGGGCACAATAGTGACTTAAATATTCAATTAAGAAATAACTGCTTTTACCAGCGCCAAAGAGTAGGAAATAGTTCATGTTTCAAAAATAATAGATTTCCAAGACCTAGAAATATAAACTTATCCAAAGCCAAAAAACAATTAAACTTAAAAAATAATTTCTATATTTGAAGAATAAAAAACGAAACAAACCTTCGCGAATCCTCCCAATTTAGGGTGTATATACGTAGGCTTGTTTCGTACATATGACAGTTAGCAGATAGCTTGGAAGACCGAAATAGAATCAATAAAAATTGAAAAAATATGTTAGAATTAATTTGGGGAATATTAAATATAATTTTACTAATTTACTTTATAATAGTTTGCTTAAAATCAGTAAAACTTATTAAAGAAAAAATTGGTGTTTTAGCCTCTTTTGTTTTTGTAATTGGATTACTATCATTTATTTCAAAACCAGATGAAAAAAAAGTTGCAAACAAAAACATTGAGATTCTTAACCAATCAAATCCAAGGAAAGCTTTTGATGGAAATTCTTACTCGAGGTTTGCTACTTTAGAAGACAATTTAACATCAAAAATTGAATTGAGAATACTTTGTGGCGAAAAAAAATCAGATAAAGAATTGACAATATTAGATGCTAACTGCAATAGAACTGGTTTTATAAGTGGAACTTATTGGAACGCTTTAAATATTGATATTGACAAAGAAAAAGGTAAAAATTATTGCAGTTATAATGTTAGCGGAATTAAAGAATGGAAAATACTCGGAATAACTATATTCTCAGAAGCGAATGATTTTACTGGAAATGTATTATTGAAAAAATAAAGCCATCTGCTAACAGGCGTTTGGCAAGATTGCGAATTTTGTAGTAAATTTACGTTTCGTAAGAAATTTTATCTTTAACAGAAAATAATCAGTTCCGAAGTTCGCAACCTCGCCAAGCGCCGAAAACGTCAGGCTGTGAAAAAACTCACTTTTAATCTCTTAAATCATAGAATTTAGATTTTTTTGAGCGATTTTAAGCTGATTTAAGGTGCTATTTTTTTTGAATTTATTAAGATGCAATTTTAAATTCAAAAATTTTAGGTGCTTGAATGGCTTTAAAATACCTTCGATTTTGCCATTTTATACAAAGCCAAACTATTGCCTTATAGTTTGGTTTCCATTTTTTGATTTTTTCAATCATGTTTTCAATTCCCAAAATATTCATGCTGCGTTTAAGGTTATAAACTGTCATGATTAGGGAGTGCTCACCATTGACTTTTTCTAAACCTCTTAAATTGGTGTGGTTAAAACCCCACTGGCGTTTGATTGTTCCGAATATATGCTCATTTATCTCCTGTCTTTGGCGGTAAAGTTGTTGATTGTCTTTGTAGCGTTGGTTGTTTTCATGTACTGCTTTTGCGTATTGGCTTCTATCAATCTCACGCCCACCTTTTTCTTTGCCAGTGCAGAGGTGTTTTACTGGGCAAGTTTTACATTTTTGAGTGCGATATTTTTTAAATAAATAGTTGTCTCTTTCTCTTGTCTTTTTGTGCCAAGTGCCTGTGGTTGTCAAGGTTTCTCCTTGTGGACAGGTGTAGGTGTCGCTTGTTTCGTTATATACAAACTTATCTACCATGTATTCAGGTGTTGTGCCTTTTGCATTGCTGTTCACCAGTTCAGGGTAAGCGCAAATGGTGGTGATGTTGTTGTCTTTGCAAGTTTGCAATTGACCGCCATTGTGGTAGCCTTTGTCTACAAGGGCTGTATAGGTTTCTGCTTCTAAATTTGCTTTGGCTTCTAAAGCTATATTAGACAATGCTTTTCGGTCGTTTTTGTTGATGGTATGTGTAGCAATTGGTAGATTGTGTTTGGCATCTACAGCCGCTTGCATATTGTAGCTTACTTCTACAACTTGTCCTTGCACTAACAATGCCCTTGCATCCGCATCGGTAGTGCTAATTTGAGTATCGTTGCTTTCTATTAGTTTTTCTTTGAGCAATTCATATTTGATTTTGTTGCCTGCTAGTCGGGCTATTTTTTCTGACACATTATTGATTTTTAAAGGTTCTTCACCGATAGCTATCGGTGTGTCGTTTTGGTCTAATTGTGCTAGGTATTCGTTGGTTTTGTTTTCAATGTATTCAATATGTCGGTCTATTTTGCTAACACTAAAGTTATTTTTCTTGCTGTTGTTGGCTCTTACTTTGGTGCCATCTATTGCAACTAAATCGCCTGAAACTAAATCGGCATCTTTTAAAAATAAAACAAACAGTTTAAAGGTGTTGCGCAATGCTTTGGGATTGTTTTTTCTAAAATCGGAAATACTATGATAATTGGGCATAAGTTTACACAACAGCCATTGCACTTCTATGTTGCGAGCGCATTCTTTAGCTAGTTTTCTACTACTTCTTAGTCCATTTAAATAGCCATAAAAGTATAATTTTAAGAAAACTTTGGCGTTATAACTTGGGCGACCTTCGGTTTTTTCTTCGCCAATCTCAAATCCAAGTTCTTTTAAATCGATGTGTTCTACAAATGCTTCTATAACCCTTATCGGATTGTCTTTTTCTATTGAATCTTCTATGCTACTAAAGCTTATTTGGTCTCTTTGAACATTAGCCTTTATTTCCATTTGATGCTCAAATATCACTTTTTTATTACACACTTTTGTGTATTTTTACACCCCAATTAACGATAGTGTTGTGGATAATGAACATGTTTTTTCACAGACTGAACGTTATGGGCAATGTTAAGACAGACAACTCAATGAAAAAAATAGCCAACATAAATCAGGGAGACTTATTGACTTTTAAAGCGACTGATGACAAGTATAAAGTCTTTCTTTGCACGAGCACATATAAAGAGAAAAGTCCACAGAACTTTTCTTTTGCTGCTTTGACTTACGACAATGAAGACAAACCGACAGTTGAAGACATTTTACATACTGACTTTTGGGGAATTGGAAATACAAAGAATGACTATTTTAAATATTCCGACATCGAACTAAATCAAATGTGGAGAATACACCCTGAGACAAAACCATACTTTTTAGGTTCGTATGGACTTATAATTTGGAGAAAAGACTTAATGAAATTTAGAGACAATTTTGAAATTATTGGCAATCTTAAAATAGTTGATAATCTTGACAAAAATGGTAATGGTGGAATGAATGCAAGTGACTGGGATTTTTTAAAAGACTTCTTCACCAACAAAATAAATTCTGTATTGCCTGACAGAGGACAGAAAACGTTTAAGTTAAAAGCAATAATTAAAGACTGACAAGTGAGTATGAGTAAAACAAATGCTGGTAACAGGCGTTTGGCAAAAAGTGGGTTCAGTGCTTGAATGACCCCAAAGCTTTCGAGATTGTGTCCGCCGCGGCGGATTCAGCAGTGGCAGACAGATTTCGGCTCCGAAATCGCCAACTTCTTTTAGCCGCAAAACTTTAGGTCGTCAGTTTAAAAAACCGATACCAAACCAAATACGAAAAATATTGTTTCTATTTTTAGAAACTTTCATTATATTTGTAATGTTAAACAAGACCGCATTGAATGAGATTTTTTGAAACTAAATTTTTAGAAGAAGCGGACGAGTTTATTTCACAACTTGACTCCAAGACAATCAAGAAAATATTTTACAATATTGACCTTGCTGAACAGACCAATGACTCAAAACTTTTCAAGAAACTTCAAAATGACATTTGGGAGTTTCGTACAAAGTTCGCAGGACTTCAAATCAGACTTCTTGCATTTTGGGACAAGACAGATAACAAAGAAACTTTGGTAATAGCAACCCACGGTTTCATAAAGAAAGTTGATAAAGTTCCAGTTAACGAAATTGACCGAGCTGTAAGACTAAGAGACAACTATTTTAACAACAAACAAAAAAAGCAATCATATGGCAACTAAAGAATTAAAGACATACTCATTTGCCGAGATGAAAGACAAGTATATCGGCAAAGTTGGAACGTCTGAACGAGACGAATACGAATATGAACTTCGTATGGACGTTTTGGGCAAAATGATTAAAACAGCCAGACAAGAACGAAACTTGACACAAGAAGAACTTGGACGACTTGTTGGAGTTCAGAAAGCTCAAATCTCTAAGCTTGAAAACAGCGCTAACAGTGCGACAATTGACACTATTTTGAAAGTGTTTAAGGCGTTGAAAGCTGAAATAAACTTTAACGTGAAACTTGAAGACAACTTTGTCAAACTAGCTTAACAGAAAAGAAAGCCAAACGCACAACAACAGCTACGCAAGAAGAGGTTTTATATACGAAGGTTTGTCTTGTGTATATACGAGTTATACGTTAATTTTAAAGGACGACACAGAAGAAATGAAATTAAGTTCGACAACAAAGACGATTGGAATAATGATGCTTATAGCATTATTTATTTTATTTCCATTTTTTAAGATTAAATACTTTGAGACATTAACATCATTGAAAATCATTTACCATAATTTACTTATTCCAATTATTTCATTTTCGGCATTTGGAACGATAGTGGTTTATATAAAATACATAAGACAACAAAATCCAAAGACAAATTCAAGATTAAAAGTGATTTTTCAAGACATTTTTACGACTGTTTCTCTAACAGGAATAATATCGACTATTTTTGTTGGTATGACAACTTCGACTATGGTAACAACCAATGCATATTGCGGACAATCAAAGGACATTTTAGTTGTAGGGATAGTTGTTGACTATTCAGAAAATACTACTAAGTGGGGCAAACTAAGACATAGAATCAAATTTATAAGTTCGTACGACAAGAAACTTAAGGACTTTGAAGTTTACAGAAAATATGAAATAGGAGAAGAATTTAGAAAAGAAATGAAAATTGGTTTATGGGGACAATTATACTCGGTAGACTGACAAGAAAAACTGGCTTTAACACAGGTTTGGCAAAAGTGGCGGTTCAGTGCTCCGCAGTCGGCCGCAGCGGAGGTTAATCCAAGTTTGGTTCTCTGCATCAATCTCGGCTAAGCCGAGATGGTGAAAATCGCCACCTTTGCCAAGCCCGAAAACGTTATAGTGCATTTAAAAAGACGACAATGAAACAGACAATTTACATATTTATATTTGCTTTTGGATTTTGGAGTTGCAACAACCAGACAAAAGAAAAAAACGTTGATCAAAGCTCGGTTGACACTTTACAAAATGTTACGACCGAGAAACAGAAGCAGGAAACTACAATTAAGGATAAATCGCAATACGACAAGTCTTTTATTGAAGGACTTTCCGAATATAACGGGCCAATAAAGCTTATTGAAAATTTCATTTTAGTCGGACAGGACACAGTTTATTTCCCTGAAGATTTATATCTAAATAAAGAGACAATTTTCAAAGGAACTAAAGACCAAAAAAACTTTGTGCTAAGCTTAACAAGAACCAACTTGACAAGTCTGAATTACACTTTTCAAATTTTAGACAAAGACTTTAAAACTATAAACAACAAATCAGGCAGAGCAACACTAGGCTCCTTGTTTTTTTTAGGCTCAGAAACTGATGATGACGATGAGACAGGCGATGGTTATTTAAGTGTTGAATATTGGGACAATTCTGACGACTGTACTTTTGCAATTAGAATTGGGGAGAAGGACGACAACGGAAAAATTAGAGCTAAAATTAAACTATACTGCAAAGACAATAAATTAAAAAACATAGGCTTGAACGACAATCCAACCTTACGAACTGAATAAAAACGAACTATAACTGCAAATTTGCAATAGGCGGGTTTTATCTTCGATGGTGTTTAATTCACTTTTTAACCACATTTGTTGATTAAAACACTTCCTCATTTTTAATATTTGTAAAAATGAAAAAATAATATAAATTTGTAATTATGATTATGAAAAAAATATTATTCGCCACACTTATCTTAAGTTCCCTTTTTATCGGCTGTTCTGGAGACGATACAGATGATGTAAAACAACCAACTAAAACAGAACTATTAACGGCTCACTATTGGCAAACAACTGCCATCACTATCGATCCTCCTTTGTCATTTGGCGGCACGTCTATTTCTGACATTTATGCTCAATTAGACAATTGCGAAAAAGACAATATTGAAAAATACAACACAAACAATACCATCATTTATGACGAAGGGGCTACTAAATGTGACCCAGCTGACCCACAAACACAAACGCTTCCTTGGTCATTTAACTCAGATGAGACTATCTTAACAGTTGACGGTGAATCATACAAAGTACTTGCTTTAACTTCAACTCAATTAAAAGTAAGTATCAGCGAACTAATAGGTGGTATAAACTACACTATAACTTCTACTTACGCTAAAAAATAAGAATACTTAAACTCTTTTAAAAAAAACCAATGTTCAAAAGGCATTGTTTTTTTTATTGCTATAAAAACTTGACTAGCACATTGTCTTTCATCCCTACTACTACTTCAATAGTGGATTGCTTTAAGCAGTAAACCATGTCTTCGTGATGGTGCAAATGAGACAGCCTTTGGTAATGGGAAGATTTTTTTAAATAATCGGCAAAGTCTGAACCAGCCATTTTTAAAATATCCATAGCCATTAAAGCCCCATCATCCTCCGTTGTTGCTACATTGCTATCAATCAACCGTTGCGTTAACAATCCCGCATACAACGTATCTTCGAGATTTACTTTGTTTTTCCATCCAGCGCATAAAACGATACAATCGACAGGATGATTGATTAACCAATCAACCGTTGCGTCCAAATTCAAAAAACTACCTGCCAATATGGTTTGTGCGCCAGCCTCTTGTGCCGCATTAAAACACTTGGTTCCGTTGGTGGTGGTTAACGCTAACTTTTGATTCAACACTTTACCCTCCATACATTCAAACGGCGAATTCCCCATATCGAACCCTTCCATTTTAGCCCCATTTCGCTCCCCTGCACTCAGGTAACCCTCTCCCTTAAGTTCAGCAGCTTCTTCAGCATTCAAAACCGTTTTTACATGATTGGCCCCTTCATTAATGGCGGTTACTATAGTGGAGGTTGCTCTTAATATATCAACCACTATCACATGTTTGTTTTGTACTTGATGGTATGGCAATAATGCAGGACTTAATAGGACTTCTATCTGAAACATTCCACAATAGTAGATATCTATTTTAAAATTATAAAATTTTTTGGTTGCATTTTTGCAATTAACTTTAAAAAGTGATGAATAAATTTTTCAAAACAGCTCTTTTCCTACTTTTGATTGGCACAAATGCCCTTTTTGCTCAATCATTGTTTGACAAAGGGATGGGCTATTTCCAAAACAGAGATTACACCTCAGCAATAAGCACCTTTAACCAAGCTTTAGAGAGTAATAACCGCGATGCGGAACTCTATTTTTACAGGGGTTCTAGCTACCTAATGCTTCAAAAACCGAATATCGCATTGGTCGATTTTAATCAATGTATTTTGTTGAATGCCAATAAAAATGAAGCCTATTTATACCGCGCTATTTGTCACCATGCACTCAAGAATTACACCTTTGCCGAAGGCGATTACTTAATTTACAAACAATCTCAATCCAATACCATTGAAGTTTTAAAAAGCCTAATTCAACTGATGGAAGAAATGCAAGATTATGCCAAAGCGGCTGAATATTGCACAGAATTTATCAGTCAAGACCCAAACAATGTTACTGTTATAAAAAAACGAGCCTTGTATTATTTGGCGATTGACTCCATTGACCTATCTATAAAAGACATTGATAAAGCCATACAAATCAACAAGTTTGACACCAGTGCTTGGATGATGAAAGGCAATATTTACTACGATGCTTCAATGTTTATGAAGGCTATAGACGCTTACAATGTGGTTTTACTGTATGAACCATCCAATTTATTGGCTTTGTTAAACCGTGCAGATGCATTTATGTCATTACAACTATTTGAGGAAAGTATTCGCGATTTGCGAAGCATTAACATGCTCGACCCCTCCAATACCGCTATTTATTACGACTTAGGATTTTGTTACTTACAAACTGGTCAAAACGAAAAAAGCATTTTTTACTTGACCAAATCCTTGGATTTTGAGAAAGAAAATTTGGGGAATATTTTAACCTTACGAGGTGTCGCTTACTTAAACCAAAAAATGAATCAGGAAGCTTGTAGCGATTGGAAAAAAGCAGAAAACATTGGCTTTAAAGATGCCACAAAATATATTCTAAACTACTGTAAGTAGTTGTAGTTAAAAAACTGTTAATTTATTTCAACTTTTTTCAAATCAACCAAAAAAAATGACGTTTTTGAGCAACATGAGTTAAATAAAAGCATTAAAAATCTTTAATTAATTAATAATTTTTCTGGTTTTTAATGCTCCGTTTATACCACATTAATGTGATTTATAAATTTCAAAAAAAAGCAATTATATTATAATTATATTGCAATACGGCTGTTTAGTTGGAGTTTATACTTCTTTTGAAAGAACTTCACAATGATGTGATTTTGAAAAAGACTTGTTTTTCTCATTTTCTTTTTTGAATATTAATAGACCAATTTATTAATTATGAATTATAAATTTTTTTTCATAATAATTTTAAGCATTTCTATACTGAATTCATGTAAAGATCCAATTGAGGATGAATATGAAGAGAAATTCCCATTTACTGTAGAATCTGACAATGCATATTTTGTGTTTTGGGGAGCAAGCAATACTGATTGTGCTAAGGTATTAAAAATCCCCTTAACTGACCCAAAAACTGGAGAAAATTATTTTTGTAATATTAAACCCAATAATTTAAATTTAAACCAATATCCTTTGAGTCAGGCTTTTTATGTTAAAGTTAAAGTGATTAACTCTCTTTATCGGTGCATGGATAATCTGGCAGATCCAGGGATTAATTATTTACATTTTGGAGAAGTTTTAGAAATAGAAAAAAAATGAAAATAAATCACTTTATATTGATTTTACCATTATTCGTTATTAATACTATCTCTGCTAAAGATAAATTAAATATGATTGAAATTGGAAGAGTATTTACCAGTTTATTTAACAATGCGGGCTTAAAATATGGATATGATTTAAACAACACTACTTTTGCTTATACACGAATTGCAAAATCAAGAAAAGTTTTTTTTAAAGCGGAATATCATTATTACAAACAATATAATCAGTATAATATTAATTTGTACAAAACACGCCAACCCAATAATCTTACAATTCAACAAGGAGATGATCTTTCTACACAATACAATCATGCAAAAATCGCCTTTGGTGCTAACATAAAGCTAAAAAATCAACTTTTTTTTATGCCTTATATTGGAGTAAATTACAGATGGGGTATTGGGGAAGAAATATATTGGCATTTTAAAAGGAGTGCAACTCCTAATTATAAGCCTTTTACCGCAATATCAAACTACAAAAACAATATTGGATTAAGTATTGGATTCTCAATTAATTGCATCTTAAAGAAAAGATATGTTTTAGGATTGGATAACTCATTTAATATTTATCGTAATAAAGTCAATCTTACACAAAACAACCAAGATAAGAGTTTTATATTCGATAATTATTATAAACCCAACACTAGGTCATTAATTTTAAATTTTAAAGCAGGTTATTTATTTTAAAAAACAATCTAAACTGTTACTTATTCTATAGAAATTAAAAATTTTTTACTTAAATTTCATTTTCAAAAACTACATGAAAAAAATAAATCAAAAGTATTTTAATAGTTTGCAGGAAAAAGTTGCAACTGTATTTCAATTCGGAATAGGTATTGGCTATTATTTAGAAACAAGTAAATGAGAATTAAAAATCAATTAAGGCTTTGTTACTTGTTAATCTCAGTGAAGTTTAAACCAAATTCGGATTAAAATAACAATCAAAAAATACTGAACTTAAACCCACCTACTTAAAAATAGGCGAGGTATAAATTCCCCATTTGTTGAGGCGGTATAAAACCGACACTTTCAATACACCCAAACCATAAATGCTGCTGCGTTTAAAGTTGATACTGCTGGCTTCGTCAAAATATTTGGTTGGGCAGGTAATTTCAGCAATATCAAAATTGGCGTTAAATACTTGTGCAATCATTTGATTGTCGAATATAAAATCATCAGAATTGGCTTCAATGTTTATTTTTTCAAATATTTTCTTATCAAACGCTCTGTAACCAGTGTGGTATTCAGAAAGTTTCTGTCCCATGAGTATATTTTGAAACAATGTTAAAATACGGTTTGCAATGTATTTGTAAATTGGCATACCACCTTTCAAAGCGCCTTTACCTAAAATACGACTACCAAACACTACCGGATAGACTTCATTGGCAATAAGATAAGCCATACTTTCTATCAATTTGGGTGTATATTGGTAATCGGGATGCACCATTATAATGATGTCTGACCCAATTTCTAAGGCCTTGTTATAACAGGTTTTTTGATTGCCTCCATAACCTCTGTTTACCTCATGCCTAATCACATATTTAATGCCTAAATCTTTGGCTTTTTGCATGGTTTCATCTTTGCTATTATCATCCACCAAAACCACTTCATCCACTATATCCATTGGAATTTCTTTGTATGTTTTCTCCAATGTTGCAGCGGCATTATAAGCAGGCAAAACAACGGTAACCTTTTTATTCTTAATCATAAAAGGTGCAAATTTAATCTATAATATCTACATTTTCCCCTTAAAAAATTTGCAGTTTTCAATAAGTTTACATAATGTTGAGGCATGAATCAACTATTACAATCTTTTCGTGGTCAAGTTTTTGAGGCATCTATGCAACTTTTCAAAAAAGTATTAGTGCGCCATTTACTCACGAGCATCCTTATAAGTCTAGTTACATTTGCCATTGCCATACCTCTAATCCTTCAAGGTCTTGGTTGGTCTTTCGATGATTTAAGTAATTTTCAAACCAACTTTCAAGAATCATTACAGAACCTTGACAAAGGCTCAAATCCTTATGAAGCAATCTTTGCATTGTTTGGAGATGTTAATGTGCCTTTAATTGTTTTGGCAATAACAATAAGTTTAATTCTTAATATTTGGTCTTACGTCGCTTTTTTGAAAATAAACGAGAACGTCATTTTTAACAAATCCTATAACTTGATAGACATCTATCGTCAAGTAAGTTTAAATCTTGTTTTCAGAACAATTGGCATTTATCTTTTACTTAACTTTTTTATCGTTGCTTCTTTTGGATTATTTTTTGCCATTATATTCATCATCGGATCCATTTCTGTAGCAATTGCTGCAATTATTGGCTTTATAGGTTTCTTTATCCTTTTAATTATGATGGTCAGATTCGCTTTAGTTCTTCCGGCTATCATTCATGATAACTTAAGCATGAGTGAGGCATTTGGCTTTAGTTTCGAAAAAATAACTTTCAAAAGAGCAGGATTAATCTTTTTAATAGGAATTGTTTTTGTAATAGCCACTTCTATGGTTACAGGCATTTTTTCGCTTATCATCAATTTGGCATTGGGCAACAATGAAAACCTATTAACGGTTTCTTTTATAATAAACCAAGGCTTTTCATTGATAATAGGTGGCTTATCGGGAGCATTTATTTTTGCAGCATTAAGTGCCTTATACTACAGATATACTGAGCACGGAAATGAAGACAACGAAGAAGAAAACTTCGACGCTCACGTAATAGATTCAAACTAAAACAAAGCTATACCATCCATTGCTTTGGGTTTTTCCAAACCCATCATTTTAAGAATAGTTGGTGCCACATCTGCCAATTTCCCTTTCCCTGCAATGGCTTTACACTTGTCTGACAAAATAAAACAAGGAACAGGGTTCATGCTGTGTGCAGTATTGGGACTACCATCAGGATTTTTGGCCTCATCAGAATTTCCGTGGTCGGCTATTATGATAAATTGATACCCTTTGCTCAATCCTTTTTCTACAATTTTATGAGCACAACTGTCTACTGTTTCTGCGGCTTTAACAATTGCATCCCACACACCTGTATGCCCAACCATATCGGTATTGGCAAAATTCAAACAAATGAAATCATATGACTGTGTTTCCAAGGCATTTAATATTTTATCGGTCAACGGTAAGGCGCTCATTTCGGGTTGTAAATCGTAAGTTGAAACTTGGGGAGACGGTTCCATTAATCGCTCTTCGCCTTCAAATAGTTCTTCCCTACCTCCTGAAAAAAAGAAAGTTACATGGGGATATTTCTCGGTTTCAGCACTTCGAAGTTGTGTTTTGCCATGTTTGCTAATAACCTCTCCTAGGGTTTCGGAAATATCGTTCGACTTAAAAACAACATGTATATTTTGGTATGTTTTATCATACTCTGTCATGGTGGCGAAATACAGCTGTTTGGTGTGCATTCCGAATTCATGGTTATTTTGTTGTGTAAGTACTTGCGTAATTTGACGACCGCGGTCTGTCCTGAAATTAAAACAAAAAACAGCATCACCATCTTTTATTTTCGTCGCCTCAGTGCCGTTAATAGTACAAGGTTCAATAAATTCATCTGTAATTCCGTTTTTATAACTCGCGTTTATGGCTTCAGAAGTCGTGTTGAAAGCTTCTCCCAAACCATCAACCATTAACTTGTATGCTTTCTTGGTTTTTGCCCATCGTTTGTCTCTATCCATTGCAAAATATCGACCAATAATAGAAACTACTCTTGCATTCGAATTTTCAATAGCAGATTCCAAATAACTCAAATATTGCAATGCTGATTGTGGATCGGTATCTCTTCCGTCTGTAAACGCATGAATATAAATGTGCGCCACTCCTTTTTGTGTAAAAATATGACACAATTGAATTAAATGTTCAATACTGCTATGAACGCCACCATCACTCACTAATCCGATGAGGTGCAGAGGTTTTTGATTGTCAATACAATAATTTGCCAACTTCACTATTTCCTCTTCATTGGCGGCTGAACCATCTTCGAATTTTTTATTAATCAAAGCGAGTTGTTGCCACACTACCCTACCCGCCCCAATATTCATGTGCCCAACTTCGCTATTCCCCATTTGACCATTGGGCAAACCAACTTCATTCCCAAACGTCGTTAAAGTTGTATTGGGTACTGTTTGATAGAGTTGATTGATAAAAGGGGTTCGAGCATTATAAATACCATCGGTAAAATCTTTTTTACCAATACCCCAACCATCTAATATCATTAAAAACACTTTTTCGGAATTCATGTTACAAAGATATTACTCCGTTTTGATATCCGAATAGAAAGTCGTTTTTATTCCTTTAAATTTGCAAAATGAATCTTGAGAAACTAAGCATTGAAGTCGGGAACCTGTGCAAAGAAGTAGGTGCAAATATTATACAACAAAGACTGAATTTTGACCCTGCCGTTGTGGTAGAAAAGGGGCTCAACCAATTGGTAAGTTTTGTGGATATTGAAGCCGAAAAACAACTGGTGGAGGGATTAAAAAAAATAGTTCCCGAAGCAGGTTTTATAACCGAAGAAAACACTGTTGAACAGCTGAATACTGAACTTGTTTGGATTATTGACCCACTAGATGGCACGACCAATTTCATTCACAACTTACCTGTTTACAGTATTAGTATTGCACTTGCCAAAGGCAATGAAATTTTAATAGGCGTGGTTTATGAAATGGGTAAAAAAGACCTGTTTACGGCTTGGCAAAATGGGGGCGCTTGGTGTAATGGCGAAAAAATAAGTGTTACTAAAACAAGTGAGTTATCGCAATCTTTAATAGCAACGGGCTTTCCATACTATGAGTTTGACCAAATGGAGGCTTATATTAAAACCCTAACCTACTTAATGAAAAACACGCATGGATTGAGACGATTAGGCTCTGCAGCGGTTGACTTGGCTTATGTGGCGTGCGGAAAGTTTGATGCTTTTTTTGAAACGGGCCTACATGCTTGGGATGTGGCGGCAGGGTGTTTATTGGTGCAAGAAGCAGGAGGCACTGTTTATGATTTTAAAGGCGAAAACAATTTCCTGTTTGGCAAAAGTATTACGGCAGGCAATGTCCCTGTCAATGCAATTTTGAATCAGTTGGTGCAATCTAATTTCAAATAAGCCAATCGATTCAGATTGACTTTAGAAAACGAAGAAACCTTACTTTACAATCCACATCCAAAACTTTTGGTGTAATTTGGGAATTGCAATTCCCATTACAAGCACTTCTTTAATGTAAACCCCTATTTTTAAAAAATTCAAACCACTGATAAATAAAAAATCCCCATTTTGGGATGGGGATTTTTTTTTGATTGAATCTTAATATTAATTTTTCTCGAATGTTAAGTAATCAGTTTCACCGCTTCCTCCGCTTACATCTAACAATTCAATTTTATTAGCAGACTGTGATATAAAATCCCAATCATCGTTTAAACCTTCAAAGTCATTGCTTAAATCAAAATAAAGATTAAAATCTAAATCATCTTGACTGTCATCTTTGCTATTGCTATCTGTAATACTCCAAGAACCTGTATAAGTAACGCCTCCTTTTGTTGCATAAACGATACCGTTTGACTGGAAAGTAAAATTATAACCAGCGAAATTACTGGTTTCATCTACTTGAGAATCGATGTAGCGTGTAATGCGCCAAGTTCCTGACTGTACATTGCTGTTAATTTGAGTAGTTGATTTGGCATCATCGTCTTTTGAACAAGAGGAAAATGTGATGACAATTAAACTGAGATAGAATAAGATTGACTTCATTTTTAAATATTTCTTTTTATTTTTTTACTGAACAAGTGTTGATGCCAAAAGGTTTGTACAAAGGGCAAAAACTAACTAAACTTGTGAGTACAAAAATAATAGATAATATTAACAAAACAATACCCAATGTCCCCGATACTGTTCCATTAAAATACAATACTGCCATCATTGTGGCTATTATCACTCTGATAACTCTGTCTGCGGTTCCCATATTTTTTTTCATATTAATAAATATTTGTTGCCACAAATGTAAGCGTACAATCAAGTCAATTAAAATGACTTGCATCATGTTTTACTTTAAACCTTTATAAAAGGCAAAAGAAATCAGTTAGTTTAAAATTAGCTTCAAGTCTTGCGGATTAGAATCATCAAACAAAAGATGTTCTTGGATTGTAGTTGCCATGCTTATGCCCACAAAATCTGCCTTTACAGGAAAGGCTCTGTAACTTCTTGAGGCTAAAACAGCTATTCTAATTTTGGCAACTTGTCTTTGCAAGAGTGGTAAAAAAGCCGAAATCAATGTTTTGCCAGTATTGAGCACATCATCCACTACCACCAAAGATTGCTCTTTGATGTCTGCAATATTACATTCCGAGTAGAACGAAGGTTCAAAATTGTTTCTATCAATTACAATATTGATTAACTCCACTTTGAGGTCACTTATCAATCGGAGTTCATTGGCAATTTGTTCAGCCAAGTACATCCCTCGGTTGTCCACACCGGCAATATAAAGTTGTTTCGACTCCATATTATCCTCATAAATTTGCCACGCCAATCGTTTGATTTTATGGGTAATTTGTTGGTGATTAAGAATAATTGCTGACTGACTCATAGACGATTCAAACTTAAATAAAATATTTTACAAAAACTAAGCTTCGGCTTGTTCTTCATTGATGGCTTGAATTCCGGGCAATACTTTACCTTCGAAATACTCCAATAAGGCACCACCACCTGTTGAGACATAACTTACTTTGTCTGCCAATCCAAATTGGTATATTGCAGCGGCACTGTCTCCACCACCTATTAAGCTAAAGCCACCTTTTTGTGTAACACTTGCTACAGAATTAGCCACAGATTTGGTTCCATTTTCAAAATTTGACATTTCAAATACGCCCATTGGCCCATTCCACAAAACGGTTTGAGAAGCTTCTATTTCTTTGGTAAATGCAGCAATGGCTTTAGGTCCAATGTCTAATCCCATAAACCCATCAGGAATAACATCATTGTTACAAAAAGAGGTTTCAGCATCATTGGCAAATTTATTGGCAATTTTACTGTCCTCGGGTAGCAATAATTTAACGCCTTTGGCTTTTGCTTTTTCTATCAGTTCTAGGGTCAACGGCATTCTATCGTCTTCGCAAAGTGAACTACCTATGGCACCACCCATTGCTTTGGCAAACGTGTATGCCATGCCACCACCCACAATTATTGTGTCTGCAATTTGCATTAAATTTTCTATAATCAATAATTTATCGGACACTTTAGCTCCTCCAACTATGGCTGTAAAAGGGCGTTGTGGATTGTCCAACACTTTTTTAGCATTGGCTATTTCATTGGCCATTACATAACCAAAACATTTTTTACCATTAAAAAAGCGAGCGATAATAGAAGTTGAGGCATGGGCACGGTGGGCTGTACCAAATGCATCATTGACATAAAAAGTTCCTAAGTTTGCTAATTTTTGAGCAAATGCTAAGTCACCTTTTTCTTCTTCTTTGTAAAATCTCAAATTTTCTAAGAGCAATATTTCACCATTTTTAAGATTAGCACTCAAAGAAAGTGCCTCATCGCCTATACAATCGGGGGCAAAATGCACAACAGTATTGGTCAATTCTTTTAATCTATCAACAATATGGCGCAGCGAAAACTTATCTGCAGGACCTTCCTTAGGACGACCTAAATGGCTCATTAATATACAAGAACCACCGTCATTAAGAATTTTTTGGATGGTGGGAATCGTTGCTCTCATTCTAGAATCATCACTAATATTAAAATGAGTATCTAAAGGCACATTGAAATCGACACGGATTAATACTTTTTCGTTTTTGAAATTAAAATCGTTGATTGTTAACATTTAATTAAATATTTTTATGAGGCCACAAAAATAAGTTAAAATATTATTGTTTAATTTGCAAAACGAAAAAAATACACTTTGGAATTATCGATTGATGAGATAAAGAAGCCTATAAACTCAGATTTAACAGCCTTTGAGAGCACTTTTAGTCAAAGCATGAAAACTTCTGTGCCTTTGCTAAATACGATAATGAACTACATTGTCAAACGAAAAGGGAAGTTAGTGCGACCAATGTTTGTGCTTTTTTGCTCAAAACTTCATGGCGAAATCAATGAAAGAACATACCGAGGTGCTAGCTTAATTGAATTGTTACACACTGCCACTTTGGTACATGATGATGTAGTAGATGGTAGCGACATGAGAAGGGGTTTTTTTAGTATTAATGCCCTTTGGAAAAACAAAATTGCCGTTTTAGTGGGTGACTATTTACTGGCAAAAGGCCTGCTTTTATCCATTGACAATGGTGACTTTGACTTATTGAAAATAGTAAGCGAAAGTGTAAAAAAAATGAGTGAAGGCGAGTTACTCCAACTTGAGAAAGCACGCAGATTAGACATTACAGAGGAAGTTTATTACGACATTATAACCAAAAAAACAGCTTCGCTTATTGCCAGTTGTTGTGCTATAGGTGCTGCGGCTGCCAATGCAGACAGCATCATTATCGAAAAAATGCGCTTATTTGGGGAACATACCGGTATTGCTTTTCAAATAAAAGACGACTTGTTCGACTACGGTGATAACAATGTAGGCAAACCTACAGGATTGGATATCAAAGAAAAAAAGATGACCTTACCACTAATTCATGCATTGAATCAGTCGGACTCATCTGAAAGAAAACACATTATCTACCTGATTAAAAACAAAAACACCAACAAGAAAAAAGTTGCAGAAGTCCTTCAATTTGTCAAAGAAAAAGGGGGATTTGAATATGCCCAACAGCAAATGATTGACCATAAAAACAAAGCGCTGAGCATTTTACAAGAAATGCCTGACAATGAAAGCCGCGCTAGCTTAGAAGCCCTTTTGGAATTTGTGATTTTGCGTAAAAAATAGAACTAGTCCTTTTCTTTTGTTTGCTAAGTCACTTTATTGTTGCTTTTTGTCAAAATTCAATTAAATTTTTAATTTGTCAGCTCTCTAAAAAAAACTTAAACTTGCAAAATGGCATTAATATTATCAAAATTCAATATGGCAAAGAAATATTTACTTATCGCTTGTTTATTTCTAGTGAAAATTGATAATTCATTTTGCAGCAATTTAAACAATGATAGCAATAGAATTCATTTTTTCGAAATTAGTTACTTTAAATCTCCTACAAAAAAATTAAATACATTTAAAATCGACCAAAGGGGAATTAATTTAAAATTAAGCTTTCGTGTGGCTAAAATAAAAAATTACTCAATAAGCATTAATCCATTTTACACTAATTTGACTAATGTACTCTACAGAGGAAATTTTGTTGAAAAACCTGCTATAGAAGCATACTCATCTGTAAGATTAAGGGCAGATGTTTATGGCTTAGGCATTGGAGTTGAAAAAAAAATAAACGACAAGTTTAGTTTGAGAACAGAGTTTGGCGTTTCTAACACTTCATACTCTTTGTTTTCAAGAAGAGATCGTATTGTTGATTATTTTGAATGTAACAACCCTAATGATCCTGGATTTTACTTAAATACAAGCAATTTTAAAGAAAGAAAAATTGGTTATTATGGTTTGATAAATTTAAATTATAAATTAAATAAAAGAATTACAGCGAATATTGGTTATTTATACAGAACTGTAAATTATGATGTTAGGATGGAAACTTTTTATTATAACTGTGGGTTACTACAAAATCCATTTGCAGAAATGAGACCTAGTGTTAGTAATCTAACATTAGGAATTCGTTATAATTTTAGTTTAGAAAAATTTAAATAATTTAAAATATTTCCCTGAGTAAAAAAGCAAAACTCAAAAAATTTACCCAATAATTTTAAAGCCCTTTATACAATTAAAGGGCTTTTTTCGTTTTAAATATACTTAATATTCGTTTTACAAATAGGTTCAACTTTACAAAAAGATTTCTTTATCTATTTTAGAAAAACATTAAATTTGCAAAAAATATAAAATATGCTGCCTAACTCTTATCTAAGCAATGCTGATGTCAACTTCATTGACGACTTATATAAACAATACCAAAAAGACAGTACATCTGTAGAATATGGATGGCAAAAATTCTTTGAAGGATTTGATTTTGGAAGTGGCAAATCAAACAATGGCGCAAGTGGGGTTAGCGATGATACTCTTAAAGAAATCAATGTTTTAAATTTAATAAATGCCTACCGTACCAGAGGTCATTTATTCACTAAAACCAATCCTGTAAGAGAAAGAAGAACCTACTCTCCTACTTTAAACCTTGCCAATTTTGGTTTGTCTGAAGCCGACCTTAACAACATATACAATGCAGGAAATGATGTAGGACTTGGTTCTGCCAAGCTATCAGACATTATCCAACACCTTAAAACCACTTACTGCGAAAGTATTGGCGCTGAATACATGCACATAGGTGACCCTGTTAAAATAGAATGGTTGCGCCAGTTAATGGAAACAACCAAAAATATCCCGAATTTAACGATTGAAGAAAAAAAACAATGCTTGAACAAATTGAACCAAGCAACGGCATTCGAAAATTTTTTACACACTAAGTTCATCGGACAAAAAAGATTTTCTTTGGAAGGTTTGGAATGTTTGATTCCCGCTCTTGACAGTGTCATTCATTACGGCGCAGAATTGGGCGTTCAGGAGTTTGTAATGGGCATGGCACATCGTGGAAGATTAAATGTATTGGCTAATATTTTCAACAAAACTTATTCTGATATTTTCAGTGAATTTGAAGGGAAAGTATTCCAAGACGACCAATTTGAAGGTGATGTAAAATACCATTTGGGTTACACTACTCTGGTAAACACTTACCACAACAAAGAAGTTAAATTAAAATTAGCACCTAACCCTTCTCACCTTGAGGCTGTAAATCCAGTGGTGAAAGGAATAGTGAGAGCAAAACTCGACCACCATTACGAAGGCAACATCAACCGCATTTGCCCTATTTTAATACATGGTGATGCCGCCATTGCTGGTCAAGGCATTGTGTACGAAGTGGTTCAAATGAGTGGTTTGGAAGCCAACAGAATTGGTGGTACTATGCACATAGTGACTAACAATCAAATAGGATTTACAACCAATTATACCGATAGCAGAACAAGCATATACTGTACGGATGTTGCAAAAACAACGAATTGCCCCATTTTCCATGTGAATGGCGACGATGTTGAAGCGGTGGTTCACACCATTAAAATGGCAATGGCTTACCGAAATCAATTCAATTGCGATGTTTTTATCGACTTGTTAGGTTACAGAAAATATGGTCACAATGAAGGCGACGAACCTCGTTTTACCCAACCATTGTTGTACAAACTGATAGCAACTCATGCTAATCCTCGCGAAATTTACAAGGAAAAACTCATTGCACGTGGCGATATAGACGCAGCTATAGCTGAAGAAATGGAAGAAAAATTCAAGGCGTTATTGCAAGTAACCCTCGATGATGTAAAGCAAAACAAAGCACCTGAATCTAAACCTAAAATTGATGATTTATGGAAAGACTTCCACTATCCTACTGAATTGGATTTTCTAAAATCAACCAATACTACATTTGAGGCAAACCGTTGGAAAGAATTGGCACACAGTATCAATACTATTCCTGACAACAATTTACCAATCAAAAAAGTACAACAATTGTATCAAGGTAGATTAAAAATGATAACTGAAAATCAGTTTGACTGGGCCATGGGTGAATTAATGGCTTATGCAACCTTGTTGGACGAAGGGCATTCTATCAGATTATGTGGTCAAGATTGCGAAAGAGGCACCTTCAGTCACAGACACGCTTTAATTAAAAAAGAAGATTCAGAAACAGAATACGTGCCTTTGCAAAATATCAGTAAAAACCAAGGCAAATTCAATGTATACAATTCATTGTTAAGCGAATATGCTGCATTAGGTTTTGAATATGGATACAGTGTAACAACACCCAATGATTTAACCATTTGGGAAGCACAATTTGGTGATTTTGCCAATGGCGCTCAAATAATGATTGACCAATTTATAGCAAGTGCAAGTACTAAATGGGCACAATACAGCGGTTTAGTAATGATGCTTCCACACGGTTATGAAGGACAAGGCCCAGAGCATTCATCGGCACGTTTGGAAAGATTCTTACAATTATGTGCTAGTTTTAATATGCAAGTAATCAATTGCAGTACACCTGCCAATTACTACCACGCACTAAGAAGACAATTAAAAAGAGCTGATTTCAGAGTCCCTCTAATTGCCATGACTCCAAAAAGTTTATTGAGACACCCTCAGTGTGTAAGTCAAATTGAAGACTTTGCTCAAGGAAGTTTCCAAGAGCTAATCAATGACAGTTATGTAGAATCAAAAAAAGTAAAAAGAGTGGTTTTATGTTCTGGTAAAATCTATTACGACTTATTGGAAAAACAACAAGTTGAGAAAATCAAAAACATTGCAATAGTTCGCATTGAACAGCTGTTCCCTTTACCTGAGAAACAATTGGCTGAAATTTATGAATTATACTCAAATGCAGAATTTGTATGGGTTCAGGAAGAGCCAAGAAACATGGGTACATGGATGCATTTCAGTCGTTATGAATTACCATTTACACTTAGATACATTGGCAGAAAAAGCAGTGCAAGTCCAGCCACAGGCTACAAAAAAACGCATGACAAGGAACAAGCCGCAATCATAAACGAAGCTTTTGCCTAGTTTCTCAAATGAAGCTTCACTACAAACAATACGGGAACACAGGAGAAACACTATTTATTCTTCATGGCATTTTTGGCATGTTGGACAATTGGCATAACATAGCCAAAGTACTTGCTGAACACTATATTGTTTACACTATTGATGCTCGGAATCACGGCAAATCACCTCATGCAAATGAAATGAGCTACCAATTAATGGCAGAGGATGTTATTGAATTAGCAAACGATTTAGGGGTTAATCAATTTATTCTTTTAGGCCATAGTATGGGTGGCAAAACTGCCATGTGGACTGCACACCAATTTCCAGAAAGAATTTCAAAATTGATAGTGGCTGATATTGCACCTAAAACCTATGTGGCTGGGCATACTCCCTATTTTAAAGCACTCAAAGAATTTCCATGGGCAACTTTACAATCAAGAAAAGACATCGATGAGGCATTACTCTCTTATGAGCAAAACATTGGCATTAGACTTTTTTTAGCCAAAAACATTGAGCGTAATGAAAACGGCTTATTTGAACTAAAATGCAATATCAATGCAATAGAACAAGCTTATCCAGAAATTATTGGGGCATTACATTTTAGCCAAACCAATAACATCCCTACTCTATTTATATTAGGCGAAAATTCTAATTATTTGAAAGAAGAAGACAAACCCTATATAGAATCTTACTTCAAGAACGTGACTTACCAAAATGTTTCTAAAGCGGGCCATTGGTTACATGCCGATAATCCTAGTGAATTCTTAGAGAAACTGATCGCTTTTTTATAAAATAAATCTCAAAAATATATAGCAATAATACCTCTATTATAGATAAATTGCGGGCATAAATTAACCCAAAGGTTTTTCAACAATGAATCTTAATAAACTAAAAATAATATCAATAATAGGAGCCCGTCCTCAGTTTATAAAAGCTTCTCCTATTGAGTTGGCTTTTTCTAAATACCCCGATGTAGATTTTTATTCCATCCATACAGGTCAGCACTATGACACCAATATGAGTGAAATATTTTTCAATCAATTAAAGCTAAAACAACCATACAAAACATTAGAATCGGGCGGAAAAAGCCACGGTAAACAAACTGCGGATATTTTAGTAGGGATTGAAGAACTATTACTTGAAATAAAACCAAACCTCATTATCGTTTATGGAGACACCAATTCTACCATTGGGGCTGCTTTGGCTGCGGCAAAACTTCACATTCCTATTGCTCATATTGAAGCAGGTTTGCGTTCTTTTAACAAACAAATGCCTGAGGAGGTTAACCGCATCCTCACCGACCATATTAGCGACTTACTCTTTGTTCCTTCAGAAAATGCTGTTTCTCAACTTGCAAGTGAAGGCATAACAAAACAGGTTTTTTTGTGCGGTGATGTTATGAAAGACATCATGAAAATATGCATAGACCAAAATATTATTCCTGACAATAACAACAAAAACTATTACTACACCACCATACACAGACCCTATAACACGGATGATAAAGAAAGACTTATTTCTATTCTTAATACTTTAAACGCTTTAGACAAAAAGGTAATTTTCTCTATCCATCCAAGAACCTTAAATTTACTTAAAAACACATATCAAGTTGAACTAAACTTCAACAATATTGAGTTTATAGAACCTCAAGGCTATTTTGACAACTTAGCTTACCTAAAAAATTGCGATTGTGTTATTACTGATTCAGGTGGAATGCAAAAAGAGGCCTACTGGCTTCAAAAAAAATGCATCACAATAAGAAAAGAAACAGAGTGGTCTGAAACATTAGAAAATGGTTGCAATACGCTTGTTTTTGATGATTTAAATGAAATTGAAAATATCTTAAAAACCGAGAATTTGCAATTTGACAACACGCTGTACGGTACCGCAAATGCAAGCGAAATAATAGCAGCAAGTATTATTGATTTTATAAAAAACACGTCATCCACTAAAACAAATTAAACTTCATTCAGTATTAATTTAGCACCTTTGCAATAAAATAGATTAACCCAAAGATCCAATGATGTCCATTGTTAGAACCTCTACAATCCCCAAAAGATATCTTTCTGATATTTACAACAATCATTTAACGGATGTTAATCTATTGACTTTTGAAGAACTAAGGGCAAAGATATTCGGCTTTTTTATCAATGAATTTGACCAATACTCATATTACCTAAACAAAGGTGAAAAATACCATTGCGAAGAAATTATCACCAATGATTCCATTCTTCAAAAAAAATGGGCAAGCGAGCATGGTCTGAGTCCTCATTTAAGTTTAGAAGACATTTTTTTGGAGCAAATCAAGCATTTTAAACCCCTTATCTTTGTTGATAACAGCAGCTATTTCATGTCGCATAATGCTGAGGAGTTTAAACAAAAGTATAAAGTAAGTAAAATCATTGCTTGGGATGGCTATACCGGAAGCCAATTTAAACAACAAAGTAAAGGTGTAGATTTGCTTATCACTTGTGTTGATTATATCAAAAACATCTATCAAGAGTTAGGATTTGAAAGTAAGCTACTGCCCTTTGGTTTCGACAACAGAGTCTTTGAACAATTAAAAACAAATTTAACGATTCAAAACCAATTGTGTTTTACGGGTTCCATATCCGACAATGTTCACAAAGAACGCAAGGAATTACTGCTTACTATCCTCAAAAACAAAATCCCTTTGGCATTGCACATTAGCAATATTGGCAACAAAAATACATGGCTTAGTCGGGCTCAAATGAGAGCAATAAAAGATTTACGCCTCAAAGATTTTAAAGATTACTATACCCTACAATCACACAACCTTGGGGGTGTGTACGGGATAGAAATGTATAGAACCTTAGGTCAAAATACCATTCAATTAAATAGTCATGGTGATGGGTCTCTGCAAGCTGGAAACATGCGATTGTATGAGGCTACAGGCATGGGAACGCTATTACTTACCGACTGGAAAAGCAATTTACCCGACTTGTTTGTACCTGAAAAAGAAATTATTACCTACAAAAACAAAACGGAAGCTATAGACAAAACCAAGTATTACTTAAAAAACACAAACGAAGCCAAAGAAATTGCCTTAAATGGTCAAAAAAGAACTTTTGCTCAGTACAGCACTCAAAGTAGAATGATGGCATTTGAGAAAATTTGTGATGAGATTCTCCGATAAACATTGCCGTAAGGGTTCTTAATATTGTATTCTTCAGATTAAAAAAAATAAATGTAAATTTGCCCTTTCATGTTTTTGTCTTCCATTAGATTATTACATGAAAAAAAGTAGTTAAAAATGCTAGCAACCCTTTACAGATCGATACTTCCGCCCAAGCTTAGAGCTTATATTTACACCTATTTTTTAGGTGAATTACTGGTTTTCATTAGGAATTTCAGAATGAATGCCAAATGTAAATTTACTTTCTTGTTCCAAAAACTCCTCCCAAAAACAGATTATAACAAGGCCTTGGCTTTTATGGGCAGACATGGCTTAAGTTCTTATCCTGCACCCTATGTTCTCGACTACAAAAACAGAACGGTTCAGTTGGAATTTGACAGCGACAAACAAATGCATTATTGCATGCACAATGGCAAAAAACTTTATTTTACTTCAAAATTTGGCAAAGCACAAATTGTAAAATTATACAAAAGCTTAATCACTGAACAAGACGTTAGAAGTGCACATCGCTATGTCGAAAATTATGAAGATTTAAATGGCATGACTTTGTTAGACGTGGGTTCTGCAGAGGGTATTTTTACCTTGGACAATATTGAAAGGTTAGAACATGCTTATTTATTTGAAGTTGAACCTTTTTGGATTGATGCCCTTCATGCAACTTTTGAACCTTGGAAAGAAAAAGTAACAATCATCAAAAAATATGTGGGCGACCAAGTAAGTGAGGATTTTATTACTATTGATGAATTTCTGAAAGACAAACCTAAGCACCATTTATTTATCAAAATGGACATAGAGGGCGCCGAACTAAAAGCTTTGGAAGGGGCAAAAAACACGTTGGAACAGGGTCAACATATTACAACAGCCATTTGCACCTACCACAAACCCAATGACCCTGAAACGTTTGAGAAACTTCTTCAAAAACACGGTTTTGACACTCGTTTTTCGGAAGGTTATTTGTTTTGGGGGAAAAGATTGAGTAAAGCAGTAATTAGAGGAGTTAAAAAATAAAAATGTCTATACTCAGCAAAATCCCTGTTATTAAAGAATTGGTTTATTCACTTAAAAAACGTTCGTTTAAGAAAAAATGGCGTCAGTTGAATCCCCATAATTTAACCTCAGTAGGTGAGCGTTTCTTCCCTTTAAACAATGTAAAAGTGGGCAACATGAGTTATGGCGCTTTAAACATTCAAAGTTTGTTTGAACAAGATGGCGAAAAACTTGAAATAGGAAATTTCGTATCCATAGGCCCTGGGGTTATATTCCTATTAGGGGTCAATCACCAAACCAATACGCTTTCAACGTTTCCATTGTATAGCCGCTATGTTGAACCTTCTACCAAGGATGCTGTTATCAAAGGACCCTTAATTATTGAAGATGAAGTTTGGATAGGCACTAATGCCATTATTCTGTCGGGACTTACCATAGGCAAAGGCGCAATGATTGCCGCCGGTGCTGTTGTAACTAAAGATGTACCTCCTTATGCTATTGTTGGAGGAAACCCTGCCAAAATTATTCGCTATAAATTTCCACCCGAAATCATCGAAATGATTGCCCCTGTTTATTTAAACGATTTGCCTTCCACTTTCGTTAAGGAGAATATCAATTTATTGTACCAACCTCTTCATACGACTGTAGATGCACTCAAACTAGTGGAGAAAATCAAAAATTATCAATCCCAAAATGGCTAGAATTATAGCAATATATTTACCTCAATTTCACCCAATTCCAGAAAATGACTTGTGGTGGGGCAAAGGATTTACAGAATGGACCAATGTGGGCAAAGCAAAACCGCTTTTCAAAAACCACTACCAACCCCGTGTGCCTGCCGACCTAGGCTACTATGACTTACGACTCTCAGAGTCACGCGAGGCTCAAGCCAAACTTGCACAAGAGTATGGGGTCGAAGGATTTTGTTATTGGCACTATTATTTCGGCAATGGCAAACGCTTACTTGAAAGGCCGTTTAATGAGGTTTTGCAAAGTGGTAAACCCGATTTCCCCTTTTGTTTAGGTTGGGCAAACCACAGTTGGAAAGACAAACAATTCAATAAAGAAGGTGATGATAAACTCTTAATTGAGCAAGTTTATGGCGGCGTTAATGATTATACTGAACATTTCAACACATTATTACCTGCATTCAAAGACCATAGATACATCAAAGTCAATAACAAACCCTTGTTTTTTATTTATGCCCCTAATGAAATCCCCGATTTAGAAATTTTTATGCAGTTATGGCAAAAGCTTGCTAAAGAAAATGGACTTGAAGGCATTCATTTTGTTGGGAACACTCACCATATTGACGAAATAAGCAAACTTAAAAACAAAGGGTTTGATGCAGTAGGTTTGGTTCGTTTATTCCATGTTTTCAAAAAAGAATATTCCTTGTTAAGCCGTGCTTATGTTAAATTTATGCGCTTGTTCCTAAAGCGTGGCAGGGTGCTTGATTACGAGAAATGCTCACAACATTTTCATGGCGAAGAAGACCAAATGACCGATTGCTACCCTAGTATTTTCCCAAATTGGGACCATTCTCCACGCTCAGGAAGACATGGCCATATTTTACACAATTCTAATCCCGTTGCTTTTAAAAAACACGTTAAAAATGTTTTGAAAATGGTGAAAGACAAACCACAAGACAATCAGATTGTATTTATTCGTTCGTGGAATGAATGGGCAGAAGGCAACTACATGGAACCTGACTTAAAATTTGGCAGAGCATATCTCGAAGCATTGAAAGAAGCCTTAGATGAAACTCAATAAATGGGCCAACACATAAATTACACTTTTAATCGACAAGTAAAATCGATACTTGTTTTTTAACATAAATTCGCAACGACAAAATGGGAGTAATAATCAGACAAAGTTTTAAAGCCTCTATTTCAAATTACATTGGAGTTGTTCTAGGTTTTATTAGTCTTATTTTCTTATTTCCTCTGTTTTTTACCCCCAAAGAACTCGGTGCTTATCGCTTATTTATTGAACTTGGCGGCGTTCTTTCTGCTTTTGCATTAATGGGGACCAACTCTAGTATCAATCGTTTTTTCCCTTATTTTAAAACGAATGATCAAAAACACCATGGATTTTTCTTTTGGGCATTTACAATACCGGCAATTGGTTTTATTTTATTAATGATGTTCTTTTTGTTTTTTGGACAATCTTTTTTTGTATTTATAAACGAAGACGCCCTCCAATACAAAGAACTTTTCCCAATGTTCATCCTTTTAATTATTGCCAATATTTATATTGCAGTAACCGAAGTGAGTTGTGCCAATCATGGAAGAATAGCGGTCACTAATTTTTCTAAAGAAGTATTGATGCGACTTCTTATCATTGCAGGAGCCGGTTTATATTATTTCAAACTCATTGATTTCAAAACCTGTATTTGGTTAGTAGTGGGGGCATACGCTTCTACTTTATTCCTTAATTTATTCTTTTTAAGCAAACTTACCAAGCTTCACATGGTTCCCGATTTTGAGTTTTTAAATGCAAACAAAAAACTCAGAAATGAAATATTGTTATTTACTTTAATTTTAATTTTTTCGGCTATTTCATCCTTAGTGGTTCCCAAAATAGATTTTATATTGGTTTCCAAATTAGAAAAAGACTTGAGTAACGTCGCTATATATAGCATTGGGTTCACCCTAGCAACCTTTATTGAAATCCCTAGACGAACTATCATGCAAATTTCAATGCCTATTATTTCTTCTTATCTTAAGAACAATCAATTGGATGAAACAGAGAAATTTCACAAGAAAAATGGCACAACACAATTTTTAATTGCCAGTATTTTATTTCTATTGATTTGGTTAAACATTGACAATCTATATGCTGTAATGCCCAAAGGCGACTATTACGCTCAAGGGAAATGGGTTGTTTTTATAATTGGCCTAAGCAAAGTAATAGAATCTCTTTTTAGCTCACAAGGCGCTATTATTTCCAATTCTAAACTCTACAAATGGACCCCATTTATCGTCGTTATGAATGGCGGATTTGCCATTATGTTCAACTATTATTTTATTAGCAAATATGGTTATGTAGGCGGTGCCATAAGTAATATTGCGGCCATGCTTATTTTAAACCTGTTTTGTCTTGGATTGATTTCTTACTTCTTGAAAATAAATCCGTTTGAGAAAAAACAATGGTCTATTTTATTCGCTTTTAGTATCTTTCTTTCAATTGTTTTCTTAGGAAATTGGTTTAGCAATCCTTTTGTTGATGGCATTGTTAGAAGTATATTAATCGGCACATCTTATGTTTGGGTTTTAGTCAAACTTAATGTTTCTAAAGACTTTAACGATTTAATTTTGAGCAAACTTCCTTTGCTCAAAAAAATCATTTAATGCGCTTCTAACCAATTTTCACCCCAACCTGCTTCAGCTATCACAGGCACTTTGAGCAACATGGCATTTTCCATTTCATATTTTACCAATTCAACCATCACGTCAAGTTCTTCTTTGTGCACATCAAACAACAACTCATCATGAACCTGAATGAGCATTTTCGAACGCAATTGTTCCTGTCTCATTCTTTTGTCCACTCTTATCATTGCTAACTTAATCATGTCTGCAGCAGTTCCTTGAATAGGTGCATTAATGGCATTCCTTTCGGCAAAAGCTCTCACTGTTGCATTGGCAGAATTAATGTCACGCAAATACCTTCTTCTACCCATTATTGTTTCTACAAAACCGTCTTGCTTGGCTTTCTCTTTTACACGCTCCATGTAGTTTCTGATTCCAGGAAATTGAATAAAATAATTGTCAATGATATCCTTTGCTTCACCCCTCGAAATGCCCAAATTCTCTGACAATCCGAAAGCACCTTGACCATAAATCAATCCAAAATTAACACTTTTTGCCTTATACCTTTGCTCTTTACTAACCTCCTCAATGGGCACTCCAAATACTTTGGAAGCTGTTGCACTGTGAATGTCAATGTTTTTAGAAAAGGCATCCATCATTCCCTCGTCTTCACTAATACTTGCAATTACTCTCAACTCAATTTGAGAATAATCCGCTGACAATAACAAGAAATTTTCATCCCTTGGAATAAAAGCCTTCCTTACTTCCCTACCCTGCTCGGTTCTGATTGGAATATTCTGTAAATTAGGATTGGCACTGCTCAATCGGCCTGTAGCTGCTATAGACTGATTAAAAGTGGTGTGAATTCTACCTGTTGTGGGATTAACTAAGGCAGGCAAAGCATCTACATAAGTTGACTTTAATTTCTGCAATCCCCTGAACTCCAGTATATCTTTTACTATGTCACTTTTGGATGACAATTTTTGAAGCACATCCTCGCCGGTTTGGTATTGACCTGTTTTGGTTTTCTTTGCCTTAGGGTCTAACTGAAGTTTCTCAAACAATATTTTACCCAATTGTAACGGCGATGCTATATTAAACTTCTCCCCTGCCAATTCATAAATACGATTCTCTGTCAATACAATTTCTGAGCCTAATTTCTTAGAATATTCATTCAGAAAATCACTATTTATTCTTATTCCTTCTCGTTCCATTGATGCCAAAACTGACACCAAAGGCATTTCGACTTCCTGAAACAAGCGTTCCCCATTTTGCTCAACTAAGAGTGGATTCAAAACGGTTTTTAATTGAAAGGTTACATCGGCATCTTCTGCAGCATATTCTGACACTTTCTCCACTTCAATGTTCGCCATATTCAGTTGGTTTTTACCTTTTTTACCAATCAAATCCTCAATAGAAACAGGATCGTATTTCAAATATTGTCTCGACAAATCATCCATGTTGTGTCGCTTGTCTGGCTCAATAATGTAGTGTGCCAACATGGTATCATAGTATGGTGGATTTATCGCTATTCCTTGACTTGCCAATACTTGCATGTCGAACTTTAAATTTTGAGCAATTTTAACACTAGCACTTTCAAATACAGGCTTAAACAAGTTTAACTCTTCTTGTTCACTGATAGGCACATAATACCCTTCATTAGCATTAACAGAGAAAGACATGCCTATGATTTTGGCATTGAAAACATCTAAACCATCTGTTTCGGTATCAAAACAAAACTCTTTTTGCTGTAATAACAACTCAATTAAACTTTTCTTTTCATTGTCAGAAGTCACCAAATGATACTGATGCGCTGTATTTTGTATATTATTTAAAGGTTCTGACACATAATCTAGGTCTTCACTTTCGATACTTTCTTCGGTCGTTTCAACTTGTTTTGTCGTTTCATTTACAGGTTGATTAAAAAGGTCGAATCCATTGCTTGCGGGAGCAGTAACTTTGGGAGTACTTGGCAATTCTTCACCCAAAACCCTTTTGGTTAAATTCCTAAATTCCAATTCAGCGAACAAGGTTCTAACCGCTTCTTTATTGACTTCTTTTACAATATAATCGTCCAAATAATGCTCAACAGGCACATTAATATTAATGGTCGCTAACATTTTTGAAAGCAAGGCTTGTTCTTTGAAATTAATTAAATTTTCCTGCTGCTTTCCTTTGAACTGATGCGTATTTTCTAAAATATTTTCAAGGGAACCATATTCCTTAATTAATTTTTTGGCTGTTTTTTCACCCATCCCAGGAATTCCGGGGATATTATCTACAGCATCGCCCCATATTGCCAATATATCTATCACTTGATGAATGTGTTCTATTTCCCATTTTTTCTTAACCTCTTCAACACCCATTATTTCATAATCATTCCCCATCCTTGCTGGTTTGAAAATAAACACATTTTCATTTACTAACTGACCAAAATCTTTGTCAGGGGTCATCATATACACTTGACAATCGGGCGAACCATCTCTGAGTGCAATGGTTCCAATAATATCATCGGCTTCATAACCGTCAAAGGTGATACATGGAATATTAAAAGCTTCTAAAATCTTGAAGATATAAGGTAAACTTTTGGCCAAATCCTCGGGCATTTCCTCGCGGTGCGCTTTGTATTTTTCATAAACATCATGTCTTTCGGTTGGAGCAGAAGTATCAAAAACACAAGCAAGATGTGTTGGTTTTTGTTTATTAATGACATCTAACAAGGTATTTACAAAACCAAACATGGCATTGGTATTCAATCCATAAGAGGTAATTCTTGGATTTTGACTAAAAGCAAAAAAAGCACGGTAAATTAATGCCATACCATCTAAAAGGAATAATTTCTTCTGACTCATCGCAGGCAAAGTTAATGGATAATAGTTAATAGTTATTGGTTAATGGTTATTAGTTATTAGTTATTAGTTATTAGTTATTAGTTATTAGTTATTAGTCCCGATAGCTATCGGGAGGTTATTGGTTTCCCGAAGTCTCGGGAGGTTAATGGTTATTTGCGTCAACCACTAGGCTGAGCCTAGTCACGTGAGGGAGTTCTCGAAGGGTGTTTCTCGCCGTGCAGCGTGATTGTTTTATTGTTGAATTGTTATATTGTTTTATTGTTGAATTGTCTCCCTGAGGTTCTCGAAGGGTGTTTCTCGCCGTGCAGCGTGATTGTTATATTGTTGAATTGTTTTATTGTCACCCTGAGGCTCTCGAAGGGTGTTTCACGCCGTGCAGTGTGATTGTTGAATTACCCTTTTGTCACCCACTAGGCTGAGCCTAGTCACGTGAGGGAGTTTATACTGAGCTAGTTTACCCAGAGTTTATCGAAGGGAAGTAAAGGGTGTTGAATTGCCCTTTTGTCATACTGAATAAAGTTCAGCACAGGTTTCAGAATCTATCTTTAACGCCTCTTAGAAGTCATTGTGCCTTTATAATCGCCTAAACGCTATACCTAATCTTTGTCTGAAAATGTAGATTACACTTGTATGCTTGAATAAGAAACCAAAATTTAGAAAAAAATTCCAATCTGATACGACTAAACTCCTTAAATGAAACGAAAAAAAACATTAAGTTTGCTAATAATGTCTGAAAATGAATTAAGAGAATTACTCATCACCAATGGTTTTGAACTACAAAACCAAAGTGACATGACTAAAATTGTGTTCCAAAAAATCCTGTATCTATTGGAACACGATTTAAATAGGCTGTATTCGCTTTTATACCGGATTGACGTATCAGAAAACAAAGCAAAAGCGGCATTTGGTGGAACAACGGAAGATATTGCACAAAAACTAACCCAATTAATTATTGAAAGATTACAACAAAAAATTGAATCTAGAAAAAAGGGGTGAGTTGCAAACAATTTATTTTAAAAATTCCATTATAATGATAAATTAAAGTATGTATTATAAAATCATCGTTTCGTTCGTTTTATTCAATTTTGTTTTCTCAGTTTTTTCTCAAATAAACGATTCAGCAAATTTTTATAGACTTAAAGGAATAGATGTTAATATTGGGAGCGGTAGATACTATTATGGATCACGCACTACTGTTAACTTTACCCAAGCTATAACTCCAGATGAGCTTGATAGTGATTTTGAATACCAAAATTCTAAAACAAATAATACCAGTATTTCCCCTATAAAAATTGGCCTCAATTTCGTGTTTGGTAACGACCGCCGAAATTTTAAATATTTCATTCATAAACATGAAGCTCTTTTTAGGTTTTCTTTCGAAACAAAACAAGACAAAGCTGAAATAATGGGAATTGAACATAGATTTAATCCAAGTGTAAGAGATATTTCTATTAACTACACTTATCAAACACAATCTATTGGCTTGGGTTATCAAATGGCAAGTAAACCATTTTTAAAGAACTTAGCTTTATTTATGGGAGTTCATTTAGATTTTGGAATGTTAGCATTAAAACAACTTGATGTGCCTTATTACGCTGATATCTATTCTAATCCTAATAACATAAAATTTGAAAACTACTATTCTACTTTTTTGAGAGGCTCAGCCAATTTGGGTGTAAAGTATAATTTTTCTTGTGACATTAATTTCTTTTTACAAACTGAATTTGCTTTTTTGAAATATGGCAATGAAATAAACACCAATGCATCAGGTATTGGAGCAGGCTTTGGGATAAGGTATAAGTTTTTAGAAGATCAAGACAAATTGAATTATAATGATACTGGCTTTTGGTAAAGTAACTTCTGAATTTATGAAACAATATTTTTTTATCTCTTTAACGTACCTTTGAAGTTAAAAGTATCATTTTCGTAATTTGGATGTATAAAAATTTCTCGCCATTCTATTGTTAGTTCTTTATTTTTAAAATTGCCATTACCTGTAATAATTCTTCTGACTTTATAATCTTCAGTAGTGTCGGGTATAATAGTAAAATTAGACCCAGATAAGTCAAATCTGACTATTGTCTCCTCCATAAATTGTGAACTAAAATGAAACAGGTTAAAACTAAGTTTACTATCAAATACTTTTATATTATTTTTTTCATATTTATGGTTATATCCATAAGGTCCATTTTGATATTGATATATGTCTCCTATATAAATACCCTCATAATTAGGAATTGGAGTAGGAGATATTGGAGACTTAGAACAACTAGTATAAAATATTGCAATTAAAATAACACTTGTAAAATAAGTAAATTTAGTTTTTGTAAAAGGATTTTGTGTATTCATTATACGAATATAAAACTATTTTTTATTTTTTTTACATATCGAAGAAATATTTATAATAAAAAAACGCTCCTTGTGAGAGCGTTTTGAGAGCGGTGTGGACGGGACTCGAACCCGTCTCGGCACAGATCGAGACCCGTCTCGGCTTAGCCGAGATGACAGGGCAGTATACTAACCTTAATGTATTTC
>JBBAKM010000001.1:29461-68001 GCA_040403495.1 Bacteroidia bacterium | reverse complement strand
AAAAACGCTCCTTGTGAGAGCGTTTTGAGAGCGGTGTGGACGGGACTCGAACCCGCGACCCCTGCCGTGACAGGGCAGTATTCTAACCAGCTGAACTACCACACCGTTGGTTTTTTGGGACTGCAAATATAAGCCAAAAATTATATTTACAAAAAATATTTTACTTATTTTTTGTAGCGCTCTATTTTATTTGAAATTTAGACACTTTTTCAAGTTATTTAACCTTATATAATACTATTTTAGGTGTGGGAAGGACTCGAACCCGTCTCGGCTTAGCCGAGATGACAGGGCTATTTAATAAACCGCAGAACTACTAAACCGTCTGACTTTTGGGATAGGCAGCAATAAGCCAAAAATTATATTTACAAAAAATATTTTACTTATTTTTTGTAGCGCTCTATTTTATTAGCTCTCGGGCTTATTTTTCTTATTTTGTTATCCCTTTAAAATGGCTTAAAAAAAAACAGCCTCACAAAAAAAGTATATTTTTTGTGAGGCTATTATATAATTTCTTTGTTCCTATTATCTCAGGACTTTTTCTGATTCGAAATCGACTGTTTTACCGAAAAACTCAGAAGTATTTTGGACTTTCTTCATTAAATCCGAAAATTGGTCAAAGTACAGTGATTGATCCCCATCAGACATTGCTTCTTCGGGGTGGTTGTGAACCTCTAAAATTAAACCATCTGCGCCTGCTGCGATTGATGCCAAACTCATAGGGGTAATTAAGTCGCGCAAACCTGTTCCTTGACTTGGGTCAACGATTATTGGCAAATGGCTTAATGATTTTACCAAAGGGACCATGCTTAAATCGAGTGTATTACGTGTTGCCGTTTCGAATGTACGGATACCGCGTTCACACAATATCACATTATTATTTCCTCCTGATAAAATATACTCTGCAGCCAATAACCACTCTTCAAGTGTGCTACTCATCCCTCTTTTTAATAAAACAGGTTTATTTATTTTGCTTAGCGCTCTTAATAATTGATAGTTTTGCATATTGCGAGTACCAACCTGAAGAACATCTGCATATTCAGCAACTTCATCTACCAAATTGGTGTCCATTACTTCAGTAACAACCTCCATTTCATATTTGTCTGCAGCTTGTCGTAACAATTTGAGTCCTTCTTTTTTTAACCCTTGAAATGAGTAAGGTGATGTTCTTGGTTTGTAAGCACCACCACGTAATAATTTAATTTGAAATTTACTTAAAAACTCACAAATTGTAAATATTTGATCTTCATTTTCAACCGCACAAGGACCGGCAATTACCGAAAACGATCCAGCACCTATACGTGTATTTTTAAGTTCAATAACAGTATCAGATTGTTTCCATTCCCTTGACACTAATTGATATGGTTTTCGTTTATTTTCCATGTATTAATTTTTAAAACAATTTAATTTGCTTAAAGTTCTGTATAATAAAGTTTAAACTCAATTCCTGCATTTTCCAACCCTTTCCGAGTATCAATCATTAGGCGCGATGGTGCAATTGGATTATCGGAAGGGATGGTTATAAATAAACCCCTGTTCAGATTATCCCCTTTAGATTGGTATTGAACAAACAAATTTTGAATATGTCTTGTAATATTAATTTTGTACGTGTTAGTGACTTTATTTAAATCGCCGCCAAACACAAATTCCGTTAAATCAAGTATCCCTGCATTGGTATTATTAACTGGATTGGGTTGAAAACACAGTAAACGAGTAGGCATTGTAAAGGGCGATTGAAAAGTACCCGCAACTGGTCGAATAAACAATTCTGCTTTGCCTATTACGACGCGTTTGGTAGAATCCTTGATAATACTAAACAAATTGGGCAATTGAACATGCATTTTAGAACCAGCCATTGCTAAAAGGAAAGTTGTATCAAAATCCTGTGTTTTTCCTGCCGACCTTTGTTTTAAAATTTCAGGAGACAGGTTACTAAATTCGTATTTGGTAAACCTTTCAGATTCATCTGTCACTTTAAAATCATTATACATTGAATCATTGTAATAGATTCTTATTTTAGAATGCGTCCCTTTCAGATTAAAAGCACTAATGACTTGAGAATTACCTTTAGGCACTACTGCTATTCCTTTAAAGAAATTTAAAAAATTTGTTTGCGAACTCAAATCTGAACTTGTTGCATTAAACAATTTGTTGGCCAAGGCACTTCCCAACTTTATTTTAAGAGTTGGGGCTACACGAATTACAGACTTCCCTTGTCTAACATCAGTACTGTCAGAAGGGGCAAATCTACCTGTATAAGAAGCTGCAGGAGTGGTATTGTAGGCGTAAGTCTGATTAGAATGAGTCACAGCACTTCCCATGGCTTCTGTAAGTTCGAACACATCAAGAGAAACGGTTGATGACATGTCGCCGTAATTGGCAATAGTAGAAGTGTATTGCATCATAAGCACAACAGAGTCGAGCGTATTTGCTGACAGAACATTGTTAAGTTGTGGCAATCTAAATTGAAAAAAACTGCTTGCTTTATAAGTTCCAAAATTGGGGTCGTTTATAAGACCAATTAGGTTATGACTCAAACTATCCGATTTGAGAGAATCTTCCCTTACCGAACGGGTCAATAAATCTAATTGATTGGTATATAAATATCCATCAAAACCTAAAGCACCGTCACTGTCAAAAAAAACGTTATCACTTTGTTTCTTACAGGCTGCAATAAGCAATAGAGAGAGTATGATTACCCCCGTTAATCTAAATTTCACAGGTGCAAATTAACTAAATTATTTAGAAGAAGCGATTAATTGGTCGTAAAAAGCCATGTATTTATCGCCTAAATTATCGGCTTCATGCACCATGTGTAGTTTGTTTTTGGCTAATTTAACACAATCTGCATCCATTTTCGAAGTACAATCTACGATGGCATCAGCGCTTTGAATACCACCTAACTGCATACTTCTAGAATCTCCTTTTGCAAATGTTTCAAGATATTTGTCTTCAATTTCGTTTAAAGATGCTTTTCTAGCAAAATCTTTTCCTAATTCAGTCGAAATTTCGTTTTCAAATACAGAATAGACGATTTTTGCATTTTTAAATACAGGCTCATCTTTATATAATGTTTTAAGATAAATAGGAATTAAACTTGTCATCCAACCTTGGCAATGAATAATATCTGGAGACCAACCTAATTTTTTTACTGTTTCTAAAACCCCTTTACAAAAGAAAATGACACGCTCGTCATTGTCATCAAACGCTTTGTCTTGTTCATCAGAAAACAAAAATTTGCGGTGGTAATAATCTTCATTGTCTAAAAAATAAACCTGCATTCTTGCTTCAGGAATAGATGCAACTTTGATGGTTAATGGATTGTCTTTATCATCAATAGAAATATTGATCCCTGACAATCTAACCACTTCATGTAATTTGTTTCTTCTTTCATTGATAACACCAAAGCGTGGAACAAGAACTCTAACTTCATTATCCTTTTCCTGAATAGCTTGTGGCAAAAATCTAGCAATAGTAGAAACGGGTGATTCATTTAAAAATGGTGTCATTTCTGATGACACAAATAGAACTCTTTTTTTTGGACTTGTCATGGGGTATGTATGTTAATGCGCAATACAAAGATAATACAATTTTTTCTGAATTATTGAAACTTACTTGTATATTTTTTTTAAAATAACTTATAAACCCCCTTAATTACTAAATTAATTTAATATATACGATTTTATCAATAATACCCTCAATCACCCTATTTTAGCCCAATTTTTTTTCTTGTTTTTGTCAATTTTTTTTATTAATGACATATTGTTTAACTATTCTTTAGATTCCATTTCTAGAATACCTAAAGTTGCACCCACTACTCCGTTAATTGGCGCTATCATTAATCCTACAATTGGAACCATATCCAATAAGGCATAAACAACGCCTATACCTAATGCAAAAGAACGCTTACTTTTAATAAAGTGAATCCCCTCTTTTATGCTCATTTTCTTTCTCTCGCAAGTATAATCCATCATACTAAATCCAAAATAATAAGCACTAACAAGCCACAAAAATGGAACACTTAAAAGAGTAAAAGGCCCAATTACCAAACCCAACAATCCAAACAAAGCAATTAATGCCAATTCAATAGTTAAGTTTCTTAAAGCTATTAAAGTACCTCTTAGCATGTCCTTTAGTAATTGAAATCCTGAAAATGGATATTTTCTTCCTGTTTCTATTTCTTCTATTCGTTCACTTAAAAAAGAAAACAAAGGTGCCAATACTATTAATACAAAGTATTTTGAAAACTTTGCGGAAAGCATTAATACTATAATTGAATAAATAACCGTCATTATTCCTTTTATTGACCACTGTGTAATAATCGCCAAAACGCCTTTTGCACCTATCAACTCTCCTACATTTTCTTGACTATACCTGCCAAATATTTTTTCGGTTATAATGTCTGACAAATAGAACATACTTGAAAACAAACTCACATACAACAATATAGCAACCACTAATGGCCACAAATAATAATGTAGCAATCCTTTTTTGGATAAATAGAGAGGTGCCTTTAAAAAGTGGGACACTCCTAACATAAATTCCTTGATCATTTTACGAAGTTATTCATTTTGACTTAAATGTTTAAGTTTTTTCTTGTGAATTAGACAAAGACAATAATCTGTTTGATAAATAGATATTTTATTGCCGCTTTAACAAGCAATGCTTTAATTTGCAATATGGATTTCATCAATCACCTTATACAAAACTATGCTGACAATCACACCTCGGAAGAACCTGAACACCTCAAAGCTCTTAACAGGCACACCCATCTGCATGTTTTAAAACCACGCATGCTTAGTGGTCATTTTCAAGGTCGATTTTTATCCATGTTAAGTCAATTGATAAGACCAACCCATGTATTAGACATAGGCACATTCACCGGTTATTCTGCACTTTGCTTGGCAGAAGGGCTTAGTCCTGAAGGTTGCGTTTACACTATTGATAACAATGAAGAGGTTAATGTAACTGCTCAAAAATTTATTGAATCATCTCCCTACGCCCATCAAATATCCCTTAAAACTGGCAATGCCGATGCTGTAATCCCTCAGTTACATGAAACTGTAGATTATTGGGACATCGTATGGATAGATGCCGACAAAACAGCTTATAAAACCTACTTTGACTTGTGTATTGACAACGTGCGTAAAGGTGGACTGATAATGGCTGACAATGTACTGTGGAGTGGTAAAGTATGTGATGACAATGCTTTGAAAAAAGACAAAGACACTCAAGCTATCGATGAGTTCAATAAATATGTATCAAAAGACTCAAGAGTAACCCCTGTATTGTTACCAATTCGCGATGGTATTATGATGATGATAAAAAACTAATCGATCAACTTATTTTCTATCTCTTCCAATGTTTCCATTATTTCGTTAATGGAATGACTCATAACCAAAGTTGTTTTATAAGTTTTGAAATTGGGAATTCCTTTAAAATAGTTGGCATAATGCCTTTTCATTTCATTAATAGCCACGACTTCACTCTTCCATTCTATAGACTTTAAAAAATGAGTTCTACAAGCTTCCACTCTGTCTGCAATGGTTGGAGATGGCAAAATTTCTCCCGTTGCCATGTAATGTTTAATTTCATTAAAAATCCAAGGATGGCCAATACTTGCACGACCTATCATAATGCCATCAACGCCATATTTCTCCTTGTATTCTAAGGCTTTTTGAGGGGTATCTATGTCGCCATTCCCAAATATTGGGATTTCGATATTGGGGTTGCTTTTAACTTTGGCAATGAGTGTCCAATCGGCCTCCCCTTTGTACAATTGCGTTCGCGTTCTACCATGTATTGACAGTGCTTTAATTCCAACATCTTGTAATCTAAGTGCCACTTCTTCAATATTTTTGGTGCGCTCATCCCAACCTAATCGCGTTTTAACAGTTACTGGCAAATTTGTACTTTTAACAACAGCTTCGGTTAGTCGGACCATTAAGGGAATATCCTTAAGAACTGCCGCACCGGCACCTTTACAAACTACTTTTTTTACAGGACAACCAAAGTTAATGTCAACAATATCGGGTTGAGTTGCATCTACAATTTTAGTAGCCATTGCCATTGCTTCCTCGTCACCACCAAATATTTGAATACCAATTGGCTTTTCGTAATCGAAAATATCTAACTTTTGTCGGCTTTTTATGGCGTCCCTAATCAGGCCTTCTGAACTAATAAATTCAGTATACATAAGGTCGGCCCCATGTTTTTTACATAAATACCTGAAGGGTGGATCGCTAACATCCTCCATGGGTGCCAACAATAAAGGAAAATTTCCTAACGATATGTGACCAATTTTTACCAAATTTGCATTTTTTATTAGCATGCAAAATTACAATGATAAAACCACAATACAAACCATCGCTGATGTATTTATCATTATTGGCTTGGCAATACTAGGAATGATAGTGGGCAGTTATGTAGGCATGTTTATTGGTATTGTTGGTTTTGATATCCCATTTTCCAATTATCAAGCTACCATAGTTAATCCTCAAACTGCAAATGAGGTATTGGCGCTTAAATTGTACAACTTTTTCTCAAACTTAGGAGCTTGGGTGCTTTCTGTGTGGGTGTATTTCAAAATACGTTTTTATTCATTTGGCAAACAAATTAACTTTAATTCAGCACAACCCAAAATTATCTATGCCCACCTAATCCCGCTTTTCTTTGCCCTTACTATAACATCGGCTTGGCTATTGCAAATCAACCAACAAATAGCCCTTCCGGAATGGATAGAAAAATTAAGCTCTAAACAAAACAAACATTTGCTAACTAAAATGTTGCAAATGAATACCCCCACCGACTATTTAATTAATTTATTTTTTGTAGCCTTAACTCCTGCTATACTTGAGGAAATATTTTTCAGAGGAACCCTTCAAAAACTATTTATCGAAGGATTCAAAAACACGCATATTGGCATATTTGTAACCTCTTTTATTTTTGCGGGCATTCATCTTAATGTGCAACAATTTATTCCAATGTTGTTTTTAGCGCTTGTTTTTGGCTATATCTGCCACTATTCCAAAAGTATTTGGCCAAGTATTATTTTACATTTTTTCAATAATGGTTTAGCTGTTACAGCCTATTATTTAAAGGGTGGTAATGACATTGCCAATGAGCTAGTTAATGACAATTTCAGTCCCTCCATTCCATTTTTCCTTCTTTGCTTTTTTTCTATTGTAGTTTATTTTATATACTTGCACAAGCAATACATCTCACTGAAACATGAATAATTTTACGCTTAGGGCCATAACTGGATTTTTTTTTATAGCATTTATAAGCGGAATGACGCTCTATAGCCCCTATACTTTTTTAATACTTTTACTATTAATTGGCGGTTTGGGAATGATGGAGTACTACAAAATTGTGATGCGTAAAGAAGCCTATTTTTTACAATTGATTTTCACCCTTTTAGGACTTGCTATCATCAGTGCCTATTTTTGGATCGATGGCAGGATTGATTTTGCCTTATTCGGTGTCATATTATTGGTAACGAGCTCTTTCATCTATTCCCTTTTCAAATCAAAACATTCTTGGAAAAACATTCCTTTGCTTTTATCAGGGCTATTTTACATTGCATTTCCTTTGTTTTTATTTTTGCTTTCTGTAATGAAATCTGATGGACAATATGAATCCCCACAAATGGAGTTCAAACCCTACTTAGCCTTAAACTTATTTGTATTAATATGGTGCAGTGATACATTCGCTTACTTATGTGGCAAGGCATTTGGTAAGCATAAACTTTTCGAAAAAATTTCTCCTAAGAAAACGGTAGAAGGCTTTATTGGCGCACTTGTTTTAACCGTTGGTTTTTCAATATTACTGTCTCAATGGTTTGGCATTTCTGTAAAACTGAATTTATTAATTGCCTTTCTTAGTGTTGTATTTGGCACTTTAGGCGATTTGGTAGAGAGTCAATTGAAACGCCAACATCAAATAAAAGATTCAGGGACTCTAATTCCTGGGCATGGCGGCATACTCGACCGTTTTGATGCACTCTTTATTTCTTTGCCTTTTACTACTGCTTGTTATTATTTTTTGGCATAATAATATGCAACTAATTTTAAATCAATACGTCTATAGAATATGATTAATCATAAACATTGAAAATATTTGTTTTATATATTGTTAGTTTCTTTACTGCTCTAAACATTTATGGACAATGTCAACCTTCATTTTCTGGAACTCAATGTGTCAACAATCCAATAGAATTCAATGGAAACAACCCAGGAGCAAGTAATTTTCTTTGGAATTTCAATGGAGAAGGGAGTAATAACACTACCATAAAACCTGTTTTTAGATTTACAACTACAGGCGTCAAAATTGTCACTTTTTCATGTACTTTGGCTAACGGAAAACCTTGTTCAGGTCAACTCACATTGACTATAAAACCTTTACCAATCATTCGAAGCCGCTTATTAACCGATTCTGTTCAATGCTTTGAAAACAATGCTTTTTGCTTTCGTGATTCAAGTTTATCGGGTGATGGTAATAACTGTATTGTTTCTATCAAATATTTATTTAGCGATGGTGAATTGATAACAAAAACAGGCACTAAATTCAATCCCGTTTCTTTACCCGCTACATTTTGCAAAACAATCAATGACCCACAAGGTACAACAGTTAATTTACTTATTGAGGTGGAGGATTGCAATGGTTGCATATCGCGGTATAAATATCCTAATGCTTTGAAAACAGATTTTGCACCTGCCTTGTTTGCTAATTTCCAGTTTTCTACTGCACCTTGTGGTGTTACTTCGAGGGTAAAATTCACCAATTTATCACAACTAAAAACCAGCGATTTAAAATCTTATTATTGGGATTTTGGGGATGGTTTTAAAGACTCAATTAATTGGGATTCCATTTCACACACCTACAATATTGGGAATGCAAGCACCAAAATTTTTTCACCCAAATTAGTTGTAAAAACGAAATCGGGATGCACCGTTGTTTTTAATTTAAAGGACATTACGATGTTCAATTTAAAACCAAGGATTTTATTGAGTAGAGATTCCATTTGTGTGGACGATACCATTGCATACCAATTGCTTCCTACCACCTTAAGCAATTTTATCACAGAACGAGATATATCATGGCGTTTCAACCCCGGCATAGCCAATCAATTTAAAGGAATACAATCCTACAATACTCTTGGACCCAAACTTATCAATTGTCGAATTTCGCATCCTTGTGGACCTTTTAATTTATACGATACTTTAATTGTTATAGGACCAAAAGCAATGATTGAACCTGTTTACATGGACCCCAACAAACGGTTTCAATGCACTATTAAAGATAGCATTATGGTAACCGATCGCAGTTTGTTTTATCATAACGATACCAATATGCTTAATGATGATAGTTTGTTCAGAAAACAAGCTGGAAATTTAGGTCATCATTTCACCAATAATATTTCAACTACTGCCCGCAATCAGGTAAGAAACGGCGAAAACACAATCCGACTTTGGAATTTTGGAGACGAGTATTGCGACCAATGTACTACCGATGTTCAGCAAAATAAAAACACTTGGTTGAATTGCAATTACAGTCGTGAAAAAACACCTCAACATTGGTACACCCCTTGGGACTCAATTTACCGTTACAAATACAGCTTTCTTCCTTTTGAAATTAGTTTCTTTGATGGCCTAAACCAAACGTGTGCGAAACGAAAACTATACAGCAGCGATAGTTTATTTATAACCACAGATACTATTCTTTATTATGGCAACAATTCACTTGGCAAATCGGTAAAAGACAGTTCTGTATTTCTATCCTTAAAAAAGCAAATAATTCCAAGTGGCATTGTCGGAAAAGGAAGTTTAGATTGTCCTTTTAACATTAGGGTTTACATACCATCACAAAGTCAAATTAGTATTGACCGAAAAAATGGATTGGGTTTATTGAATATTACTGGCCCTTCCTATTTCAACGTCAGCAAAAACTGGAAAATCCAAGTTGACAATTCAGATGATTCTTGTTTATTTATTTATAGTTTATTAGCAAGGATTGACAGCATTCCTTTACAAGAAATTCAGCCACACCACACCATTATTGGGGCATTAAAAAACCCTCGAATTACATCATTCGACAGCATCAATTTTGATTTACATCGCAAACTTTTTTACGAGCGAATTCCCAAATGTTTTCCTATTGAATTAATTGTTCGAGACACTTCGCATCCTCTAGCTTGTGAAAGCAGAAGCACCGTTAATGTGGCATTGTTACCTCCATCTGCAAAAAAATTAAATATAGAGAATCAGTTTTGTTATGGTTATACAGATAAGGTTATTGAATTCAGCTTATCCGACACCAAACCTGGATGCACACAATCTACAGCAAAAATCAATTTCGATTATATCAATACCCCAAATGACTGGAAATTAGTCAATGACTTGTATGATGGAGAAGTTAGACTTGGCCCTTATTTAAACAGTGGACCTCCTTACAGAGGCTATGCAAGTCAGGGGCCATTTAATTCCATATTTTTTAAAAAATACAGTGATTCCATCCTATCAAAAAAAGGCGTTCAAAAACTAAATATTGCATTAATTATTGGAAATGGCACAGGTTCCAATTATTGCGAAGACACTGTCTATTATCCAAATTTTGCATCGTTCCCTTATTTAAACGCCAACTTTAATATACTATCTAAATTAGCCAAAAACGTTTACCACGTTTGCCCTAATGAACCCATTTGCGTTAATATTCCTTCACCACAGTCGAGAGAATACAATCAGCTTGCCTATGCCAACAATTGGTTTTTCATTAATCACAATACTGGAGATACTGTTCAAAAAATAACAGAAACCTATTTTAAGGTACAGTCGAACCCACGCTACCCTAATCAGAAAGTAAATTTTGTGGTCATTAAACGATACGATGCTGCAAAAAATGGTTTAAACCCTACTCAAACTGACACTGTTTTCACTGCTATAGTTCACAAACACCATGTTAAACTCCTAAAGTCTATAAACAATCAAAAACTGAAGGATAAACTTTCAGCAATAGGTTTATCAATTGATGATTTTAGTGACAGTCAATTGGTTTCGTTAATTTGGAACAAAGTTGGAATTATAGGAGACAAAAACAGTGGCAGCAAGGGTTGTATTGACACCACAGGATTTGGGAATGAATTGTTTTTTGAATATATCATTGATTCATCTACCATTTTACACTTTAAAGACAGTAGTTTTAATCCATTGGATCAAATAACTAAAAATGGGAAAAACTATCAATCTTATTGTTTTAGCACACCTAAAAGTGGTGCATACAAAATGGTTAGAAATATAGAAACCAACTTCCCCAACTATTGCCCTTTAGAAAAAGAACAAATGGTGATTGTAGGTTTTTATGGAGACATGACTGTTGTAGACAGTGTATTTTGTGCTGGTCAACCAGTTGAAGTAATGAGTAATTTAAGATATTACTCGGCAGACACCTCCTCATTTGGGTCTTTAGACACAATAGACTATTGGACGTTAAGAGAAAATGAGGCAGGCAATATCAATAGAGAGGGGCGCACAATATGGGATTTTAGCAAACAGGATGATAATCCCAATAATCCGAATACCATATTTGGTGTAATGCCTTATGGCAGATTGGGCTTGGCGAATCCTACTTTAACAATAGGCAATGAACCGGGCGGTATATATTACAAACAAGCTGGATTTTACACCCTTAGAATGTTGACTTCAGACAGCAATCGATGTGCAGACACTTTCAAGCAAAACTTATATGTTCTAGGACCAAAAGCAGGATTTTTTATTGACTTTAACAGACCAAATTGCAAAACCATTATTGAATTATTTGACACTTCAAAAATCATAGACCCTTGTGTTTTAAAAGGCTTACCTCCTTGTGATGATATTATATACTGGGCAATAGATTGGGGAGATGGCAGTCCATTGTCCGAATATTACAAAGACCGTCCGGCACAAATTGGGCACGACTTTGTAAGAAATGGCACCTTTAGAATATGGCTATACATAAGTACCGCAAAGGGATGTAGAGATTCCGTCTTTTTAGATATTGATATTCCCGGACCGCTGCCTACCTTTATTGTAGAAACAGAATCTACCATTTGTGTCAATGACAGTGTTTTGTTTAAAAATGTTTCACGGGATTTCACCAAATCTGCACAATGGCTTTGGAGTTTTGGTGATGGCCAATTTCAACCACAGAAAGACACCGGTTTGGTATGGCATCAATACAAACAAACGGGAATTTTCGACGTGTATTTAACACAATATGACAGCATAGAAAATTCGGGAAAATACTGCTCTTCTACTTTCCCGGACACCATAAATAAAATACGAATTACAGTGTTGCCTTATGACCAAATCGACCTAAGTGCAATTCCTAACATTGTATGTGTCGGAGATTCCATTACCATAAAAGCAACTATCAATACGTTTGCAACTTATCAAAATTACTTTTGGTCTATTAATCAAATTCCATCTACCACAACAATCCCTGAAAAAACATTTCAATTGAAACAAACGGGTTCTTACTTTGTGATTTTTAGTCCAATCCTTTCTGGATTAGGACAAAAAACGTGTTCAACACTAGATACTATTACCGTCTATGCGGACAGCGTCGTTGCTAATTTTGATATTGACACAACCCAAGAACCAAAGTATTGCTTTACTAATACGTCGACAAATGGCGTTAAATACCGTTGGGGATTTTTCCATTCAGATGACATTACTAAAAACAAAACTTTAGTATTTACCCAAAATGCTAGTCAAGTTGAACCAGAAAGATACATTTGTCAAGATTTTTTCCAAAATCCCGGTTATAATTGGATTTGTTTGGAAGCCACCAATGCCATAGGTTGCAAAGACACCATTTGCAAAAGAATTAAGAATAATTATGAGAGGGCAATTATCCCTCCTAATGTATTTACGCCTAGCGGCAAAGATGGTTTTTCGGGTAAAGACAAAGACCAACTCGAAGGTAACAATGTGTTTAATATTTACTTAAGAGGAGAATCGTTTTACGATTTAAAAATATACGACAGATGGGGTGTTTTAGTGTTTGAGAGTAAAGACAAAAACTATGATTGGAATGGGAGGCTCTTTAACACAGGAGAAGAATGCATGGATGGCACTTACTATTATATTTTAAACTACAGATATAAAAGCAGCAATGAAAACGAACCTACCCTCAACGGAGTTGTACGTTTAATTTGGGACCGTTAACTTCCTTCCTTACTTACTTACAAGTGCTTTAAATTCATTTTTAAGTCCGCTGTAACTGGTAATATCCGCTTTAATAGAACCTACCATTATTTTAGCTTTAACACGAATAGGAATTTTATTGGCATCATCACTAACCCAAACAGTCATGTCATCTTGGTCCTTAAAAACTCTGTCAACCACAAGGATAGGAACAAATCTAAGGCATTTAATTTTACCAATATCAGTACTAATGGTTTCTTTGCCATCGTATTTAAAACCAAGATGGTATATTTTGTTATCTAGGTATATATCAACAGGGTATTTATCTCCTTTTTTAGCATTAGAAAAGTCCAAATTTCTAACATAATATAAAGCTGAAATTATATCGTGGGTGTATTCAGGCATGTCCAAAACCCCTTTGATTCCGTATAATTTTTTCTTATTGTGTTTAAAATTAACCAAATCATTGTCTACATATTTATCTTCTTGAACACTTTTATTGTAACTGATAGGTGCTAAAGCTTCATTATCTACATAGCTTTCGAACTTATCTCTCACTTTATAAGCCCAATCAAATGATTTAAGGGTTCTACCATCCGCTTTAATTTGGTAACATTTTCTGTCAGATTTTTCAATAAACTGAGGTCCAACTTCCATAGTAACAGCAGCCGCATTAATAACACCATAATGCACTCTGTAACTTAATTTTTCATTAAAACCAAAGGCTTGATTACTCATTTTTCTGTAAGCAAATTGTTCCTTATCGGCATTTGTTTCTGTGGGTTGAGGAATATCTGTGGGTTGAGGAATAAAAGTAAATGCAGACAAGAACACAAAAGGCAACAAAGACCAAAGCGTAATAAAAAAGGCTGAATTTGGACGAATGATGTTCATTTTATTTGATTTTTTTATAAGTATTTCAAAAACCATTCCAAAAATACTATTTTTGAAACCATCTCAATGAATATAAAACGTTCACTTTTAACAATTATTGTTTGTTTATCTCTATTGGCAACTAATGCTGTATATGGACAACTAGAAAACAATATCCTTAAACAAAAAGATTCTGTTAACTTAAATGACACACAAAATGTGAATTATAATTTTGAGGTTTTCAATTTTTACAGAAACACTGAATATTTTGATATTATTGAAAAAGGGCAAACCTATTTTGGTTCCATGGTTCAGGGATATTTAAAGTACAATCCTCATAAAAACTTAATGATTAAAGTTGGGTTTATAACCCGTCATGATTTTGGGAGTACCAAATTAAACACGGTCCAACCAGTCGTTTCTATTTCCTACTTCAAACACAAATGGCGTTATAATTTTGGCATGTTACAAGGACACATGAATTATGGTTTTATAGAACCCATGTATAATATTGACCGTGCCATAACCAATAGAATAGAAAATGGAATTCAAGGAATATACACTGGAAAAACATTTACTTTCAATAATTTTTTGGTGTGGGATGAACCTACCTACAGAACGACTACAAATCAAGAACGGTTTGTAACGGGTTTTACCTCAGAAAAAACCATTTATAACAATTCAAAAAATTTTCTCTCATTTCCTTTACAGGGCACACTTTGCCACCGTGGTGGACAATTGAATCCTAATCCTAACCCCATTTATTCACGCATTAATGTTGCCTACGGTTTAAAGTGGCGAAGTAATATTAGTCCTAATTTGACCTTAAAAACTGAACATTATTTTTTACATGCTAGAGATTTTTCTCCTACTATATCACAGCCATTTTTGAATGGAAATGCCAATTGGCACTCCTTATCACTTAAATACAAACACATAGAATGGATGATTAACTATTGGCATGGCAGAGAATACCAATCACCTGTTGGTACTCAAATTTACAACAACTATAATATTTACGACATATACCTTAATCGTCAATCGCGTAAAATGCTAATGAGTCGTGTGTTATTTTCGCAAAAACTTAACAAAGGCACTTTTATTGATTTAAGATTAGAACCCTTTTATGACTTTGAATATGGAAGGTTTCAATACAATTATTCTTGCTACATTAAGTTTATTATAGATGATAAACTATTTAAATTGAAAAAATAATTAACTCATTTACAGGTTATTACAACAAATTATCAACTTTTAAAGCAACCTTAAAAAAAAGTATAGTCTAAAAGTCAAAATAACCTTAAAATAATCAAATATTATGAAATTTAAATTTTTAACCCCAGTATTCATTTTAGGAATTGCTTTGTTAATCAATTTCGCTAGTTGTAAAAAAGAAACAGCTACTCCTACTGCACCTACTACAACTGAAGACTTGATAAGTGTGTTAGACCAAACTGACAAAAACTACCAAGAAGTAGAAGTTATTGATGGCAATGAAGAGCAAGAATTTTCTTCACAGAATGAAGGTTTAGCGGAATCTTATTTACTTGTAGAACAAGACATGGATAATGCTGGCTACAAGCGAACTGTTGAGAGAAGATTCATTTCTTGTATCAAAAAACTAGATTTAACAGATGCACAAGTTGCTTCATTGCGTTTAACCCTTCGTCAATTTGAAGGATGCAAAGCTGCGGATGTAAAAAAACACAGAGAGGCTTATGAGTTACTAAGAAAAAGAATTGAGAACATCAGACAAGAGGCTTTAGCAAAATTGAAACGTGGTGATATTACAAAAGCACAATTTGAAGAAAAAATGCAAATGTTAAGAAAAGATTTTGTTGAAAGTTTAAGAAAAATAAAAATGAGTTATGCTTCAAATTTAAGAATGTGTTATGAAAAATTCTTAAGAGGCATTAAAGCAACTTTAACAGACCGTCAATGGAGAGCATTTATGGAATGTTACAGAAGTTAATCTAAAAACATATTTCATAAAAAAGGGGTGTCTCGGCTATGAGACACCCCTTTTTGTTTACAAGAATTTAAACTTAATCCTTAAAAATTAAACTGTGCTTGAATTCTTAAAAGACTTCCTTTTTGAAAATTATTTTTAAGCACCGAATCCTCAAAACGTCTTTGTGAAATAGTGTACATGACTACCAATTCAAATGTTTTATAAGGCTGCCATTCTATTCCAAACTCAGCTTCCTTTACTTCATAACTTCTGGCATCAAATTCATGTTTCTTACCACCCTTATATTGTTGTAACCTTACAAAAGGGAAGAAAAATTGATTGAATTTATTAATTCTATAATTAAGCAAAAGATACCCTCCTTCCAAAGCTGTTTGCTCAATAGAATTGGTAAGTTTGTTATAACTTGGCCCAGTCCCAATATTGTATTCAAACACGATTCCAAATGGATTAGGATACAAGACAAAAGTAGTAGCTAAACGTTGGTCAAGGTAATTTCTAGTAGCATTTGTTTTCGCAGAATCTTTATTTACGACAAACTGACCCGTATATCCTTGTATAGAAGGTTCAATGATTTGCTTACCAATTTTAAAAGGATAAGCTAATCTCCCTACAACGTGCATATTATTATTTGCTTCAGGTCTGTTAGCTGTTTGACCATTGTAAACACCTAATCCCAATACGCCATAATCACCAGAACCTTTGTAATTTTCATTGACCAACTGACTGAATAATTTACGTGTGTTCTTTGGAGCCCAATAAAAAAAGACACCCATATCACGCTCGTTAGCAACCGCACTATTTAAGGCATCATTTCTATCAAGTGCTAATCTATTCTGACTCGACTGCATGTTTTCAAACCCAAAAGGCACTTTACTTTGACCAATTCTGAATCTAAATTCGTTGTTTTTGTCTAATCCAATATCCATGTAAGCATCTCTTATTTGTGCAAAATGCAAACCAGTACTTGAGGCAGAACTGGCAAAATCGGGCTGAACATAAATATAGACCCTTTCACTAATTTGACCAAAAATAATAATCCGCATTCTTCGCATAAACACGCCACCTTTATCTCCCCACGATCTGTCGCATTGTTCACATTTTAATTGAGGATTGGTTTCTAACAATCTATTGTAACGAAATTGAGTGTAACCACGAATTGAAAAACTTTCATACCATTTTTTGGTAGACTGACGTGGATTAGGTAATTCTTTAATACTGTCTTTACTTGAAGTATTTATTTGAGCACTTAATTGAGCTGCCCAAATTAACAGGCTTAATAGCAGAAAAGTCGAAAAATATCTTCTTAAAAGCTTGTTTGTGTTGTTATAACTATAATGTAGCATTAAACTTAATTTAATATTGATGTGATAGTGTTTTTAATCTAACAATTTAGTAATATATAGACTAAAAAAATTTTGGTGATTTTTTTTTCTTTTTTTTATTTCTTTATTTTACAAAAACAATCTGAATAAATAATAGAATCCGCCTGCTAAAGTAATGGTCACAGGCAAAGTTAGTAACCAAGCAATAGCAATAGATTTGATAGTTGCAGGCTGCAAGTTTTTAATCCCTTTAGAAGCGGTCATAGCTCCTGCAACACCAGATGATAATACGTGGGTAGTAGAAACAGGCAAACCAAAAGCAGAACTTAGTCCTATCGTTGATGCAGCTGTTAATTCAGCGGTTGCTCCTTCAGCATAAGTCATGTGTTTTTTACCAATTTTCTCACCAATAGTGATTGCAATACGTTTCCAACCTATCATAGTACCAAGACCTAATGACAATGCAATCATTAAAGTAACCCATTGAGGCGAATATTCTGTATCATTTTTAAATACTTCTAGTTGAGCTTTTAAAACAGATTTATTGTCTTTGTTGTCTAAAAATGTAGGATTTTTTAATTCATTTCTTACTTTCTTGTTTATATCAGTAAGTGCTACTCTTAATTCAACTATGGCTGTTCTTTTGGCTTTATCCGTTGCGATTGGGCTTACCTTAAGGGCTTCGTAGTGCAATAATTTCTCTTTAACTTTATTTGATTTAATCAACAAGTCTGTTTTGTGTTCTTGCTCAAAAACCTGATCCATGCTATGAAGTGCTTGCATGGTTTTATTGACATTAAACTCAGAATTTAAAGCGAACTGAAGAGGCATAAAAGTAATTAAGATGATTAAAACCAATCCAATTCCTTTTTGACCGTCGTTATTACCATGAAAAAAACTAACCAAAGTACAAGTAGCTATGAGTATAGCTCTAATCCATGTAGGTGGTCTATTCCCAGGCTCAGGCTCTTTAAAGATTAACTTATCTGCTTTTATTACCCTTTTAAGGATATACATCATTAAAATGGTAACCGAAAAACCAAAAATTGGAGAGACTAATAAAGACAGACCAATATCACCTGCTTTACCCCAATTAACCCCATCACCTCCATGAATCCATGAAAACACAAGACCTGCTCCTAAAATAGAACCAATCAAAGTGTGAGAACTACTACAAGGTATTCCTAAATACCAAGTACCCAAGTTCCAAATAATTCCAGAAAGAAGCATCCCTAATACTAAACTGACACTTTCTCCCGTAGAAAGATTGATTAAGTCATTTAAAGGAAGCAGATTTACAATTCCCATTGCTACCTTATAACCAAAATAACCACTTACCAACAGTCCTAAGAAATTACAAAAGCCCGACCAAACTACTGCATAATTTGGTTTTAATGAGCCCGTATATATAACAGTAGCAACTGCATTTGCTGTATCGTGAAAGCCATTTGCAAATTCAAAAACGCAAACAGCTAAAATACAAAGGGCAAATAAAATGCCCATCCAACTTTCCATTCCGAACATAGGTGCAAAAGTGAATCTACAATGTTACCTTAATGTTAAGAAATTGCAACCATTTTGTTAGAAGCCTAATTATCAATAGATTTATTTATCATTTGGCATTTTTGAAAACATTTTAGTATTATTGCGATGACTTTTATTAAGTGTCTAATTTTTGGTACAATGATTGTAATAATCATTCCAAAGTTACCAAATATGAAACTTTATAACGTTCAACATTTATGAAATTAATCATTACAAAACCAATCCTTTTTCTTCTTTTTACATTGGCTTCCGTTAGCGCCTATTCTCAGCAATGGCTAGGAAGAACCACTAGTAACTACTCTGGTACTTATGGCGTTTACAACAACGCTTCTTCTATCGCCGATTCCAAATATTTATTGTATTTTAACTTTTGGGGCAGGGGTGTCAATTTTTACAATGATTACCTCGATTATAACTCCCCTATTAAACTAAATAAATGGGCTAACGACAATTATGTGCTTGCCAATAACGACCCTAACAATAAGTCAATCTATCAAAACGATTGGTTATTGGAAAATTTAAATGGCAAAGACAAGCAATTTAGTTTTAACCAAGATATTTGGGGACCTGCGATGATGTTTCCTTTATCCAAGAAAACAAACTTTTCGATTAACACCCGTCAACGAAGTGGTTTGCAAATGTTTGGGATTAGTGAAAACTTTGCTAGAATGGCTAAAAATGGCATTGATACTAACAGTGGAATTTTCAATGGACCTAATGCTTTGAGACGAAATGTGACTTATGAAAATGGCAAGTTTGCTGTTAATGCACAGTCCTATCAAGAATTGAGCTTTACCCTAGGAGGTATTATGCATCAATCCAAAAAACACCAATTTAATGGTGGACTAACTTTGAAACTAATTCGTGGATTAGGAACAGCCTTTATCAAAGGAGACAATTTAAACATGAGTATTGATGGCAATCAATCTGCTGACATAAATGGAACTGTTCAATATGGTTACACAGACAATCAATCGGTTATTGACCCATTTAATGACCCTTATGGTTTATTTTCTTTAAATTCTAAAGGATTTGGAGCGGGTATAGATGTTGGTTTTGATTATACATACCGCTCAAGTAGATTGAAACACAGAAACAATCAGTGCAATAACAACAACAGAAAAAGCGATTACGATTTAAAAATTGCAATGGCCTTTAATGACATTGGCGGCATTCGTTTTAACCGTGGTTCTTATGTTTACAAATACCAAAACCCTGTAAATTCTAACGTCAATGTGGCTACAGGCATATTAGATGGCTTTAGAACGAACAATCAAAACACTTTTGATTCCATTGGTAATGCCGTTTTTGGCTCAATGGGAGTAAACAAAAACAGTGGATTTACAACTGCACTTCCTGCTGCTTTTAACTTTCAAGCTGATTTCAGATTTACAAAACACTTTTACACTCAAATCTTCTTAAATCAAAACTTAAAACCGATGAACTCTTCTGGATTAAGAGCAACTTCAATGTTATCTGTTATACCAAGAATTGAATCAAGAGGTTTTGAATTCAGTATGCCACTTACTTTGAGTGACAATTACAAGAACTTTTATGTTGGCGCATACGCACGTATTGGACCTGTATTTTTTGGAAGTGATAACTTAGGGGGTTTATTAAATGTTGCGTCTAATAGTAATTTTAGAGGAGCTGATATTTATGGAGGTATTTCATTTGGGATTGGCCATTGCCACACTGAATGGATAGACAATCAAGTTGATCCAGTTTATATTGATTCTGTTAGAGACACCACGCACACCGAAAAACTAATAAACAAATCAGATACTGTTGTTAAAATCAAAACTGACACTGTAAAAATAGTAGTAAAAGACACCATTAAAATTACTAAAAAAGACACTGTTTATATTAACAACACCAACAATGCAGAGTTAGACAGAATATACAGAAATCGCGAAAATGAAGTATTGAGACGTCAAAGAGAACTTGAGAGACGTGAGAGAGAACTTTTAGAAAGAGAGCGAAATTTGAATCAAACTAATGCTCAGGTTTTACAAAACTGTAGAAATCAAAACAACACGTTAAATGAAGAGCTTAATAGATTAAGAAACAACGCTGTTTCAAAGGACAGAGAAATTGACCAATTGAGAAGAGACCTAGAAACTGCAAGACAAACCAATAGAAAATACGAAAGTGATTTATTAGTTTGCAAAAACTGTCCAGATGAATTGGTTAAGAAAAATGCAGAAATAGTTAAACTTCAAGCGGAGATAGATGCTTTAAGAAAAAACACAACTCAAACCAACGCTGAAGTGATTAAGAAAGCGGAATTAGACAAAGCCAAAGCTGAGGCAGATGCTATTGTGTTACGAAAAAGAGTCGACAGTTTGGGTCTTGTTATTTTAAACAAACAAAAAGAACTTGATTTATGCAAAATAGACAAAAGCTCGGGTGACATTAAAAAATGTGAAGAAGAAAAAGCCTTATTGAATCTTGAAATGATTGAGATGGCAAAAAACATCAACCGATTAAACACTAGAGTTTATAGCTTAACATACAGAGTAGACAGTTTATACAACGAACTAAACAAATCTAACAAAGCACTTGACGATTGCAAAAGAGTAGCCATAGCAAATGCTGAAGTAATCAAAAAAGCAGAAGCAGACAAGGCTAAAGCAGAAGCTGAGGCTGAAATAGCTAAGAAAAGAGCTGAAGAATTAAACCAAGTATTAATTGCTAGAACTGCGGAATTAGAAAAATGCAAATCGAGCAATAACAATCAAACCAATGCCGAAGTAATTAAAAAAGCAGAAGCAGACAAAGCCAAAGCAGAAGCTGATGCTGAAATAGCGAAGAAAAGAGCTGAAGAATTGAACCTATTATTAATTGCTAGAACTGCGGAATTAGAAAAATGCAAATCGAGCAATAACAATCAAACCAATGCCGAAGTAATTAAAAAAGCAGAAGCAGACAAAGCCAAAGCAGAAGCTGATGCTGAAATAGCGAAGAAAAGAGCTGAAGAATTGAACCTGTTATTAATTGCAAAAGCTGCTGAGTTAGAAAAATGTAAACAAAACTCAACAAGCAATGATGCTGACATTTTAAAAATAAAGAAATGTGAAGAAGAGAATGAAATGTTAAAAGCAGAGATGAAAGGATTGGCAGCAAATGTTGGACGTTTAAATACCCGAAACTCAGTTTTAACTTACAGAGTTGACAGTTTGATTAACGTACTTAAAAACAGCAATTCTAACAACAACAGCTCAACAGAAGCAGAACTATTAAAAAAATGCAGAGAGGCTGAAGTTCAGTACAAAGCTGAAATTACTGGTTTAAAAAACACCATTACTGCTAAAAACAAAACCATAGACAGCACAAGAGCTGCAGCAGAAGTGATTGTAAAAAAACAAGCCGAATTAAGCACACAGGTTAACCAATTGAAAGCTGAAATTGAAACTTTAAAAGCCAACAGTCCAAGTAATGATTGTGCTGACTTGAAAAAACAATTAGAGGAGAAAAATGCTCAAATTCTTCAATTGAACAAAGACAAATCTGATTTACAATTTAAAGTCAACAGTTTGACAAACCAATTGAATGAAACCAGAGTTGAATATAACTTCGTGTTAAAACAAAGTCAAAGATGCAATCAAAAACTTGACAGTTGTATGAGAGGATTATATAACAAAGACATTGTTCCTGACGAGAAAGACAAACCTACAGAAGGAAGTGGACCATACCAAGGCAACAGAATTGAAAATACGACTCCGCCAAAAAGAGAAGAAGACAGACCTAGAAAAACCTTATTAGGTGCTATTTTAGAAGCCGCTTTAGAGTCAAGCTCAACGTCAGGTTCAAGTGATGGAAATTCAGGAACAGGAACGAACACTCCTAGCAGTCCAAGACCTAGCAATCCAAGACCAAGTAGTCCAAGACCAAGCAGCACAAATACTACAAGTTCAAATGAGAGCACTAGTAAACCGAAATACGACACTCCTGCTCCTTCAAGACCTTCCAATCCAAGTCCGAGTTCTACGCCATCTAGAACCAACACGAGCAATAATTCTGGTGTAAAAGTAACTCAACCAAGTACACCTGCACCATCTAATCCTTCTCCAAGTAAGCCAAGCACACCTGACCCAACTATTAACAGACAACCAGGAACACCTACAGGTGGTGGCATACCCAAAACAAACACACCAACTATAAATAGATAATTTTCAGTGGGCGGTGGATTAGAACCCGCAAGAACAAAGTAATATTTTGTAAATTAAAAAAGAGCTGTTATATTTGCAGCCTATTATAGATATCATTTAAATGAGGGGCACTAAAAAGCCCCTCACTTGTTTTTGAAACTTATGGAATTAAAACCGCAACTTAAACGTATTTTGGAAGATGTATTGGTGAATTACGAACACATTTTTTTGGTTGACATACATCAACATCAAAATGAATTTGAATTTACCTTAGATGGTGACCAACTTTTGGGCATCCATGACATTAGTTCTATCAGCAGACAATTCAATAAAATAGCGGATGAGTTACTCCCTGAGGCTGAATATTCAGTTGACATTGCTACACCGGGCGCTGACAGTCCTATCAAATTATTCAGACAATACCCCAAACATGTAGGCAGAGAATTTCAGGTTACATTAAATACAGACAATCAAAGTTTTAATGGTAAATTAATCGCTGTAGAGGAACCCTTTTTAACTTTTGAATTTTATAAAGTTGAAAAGCCAAAGAAAAAAGATTTACCAGAACAAATAAAGTTAACTATAGACCAAATTAAACAAGCACAAATAATTCTATCATTCAAATGACATCACAACAAGTTTTAACAGTAAGAGGATTAGTTGAATCCTTTTCTGAATTTAAGGAATTTAAAAACATCGACCGTGCAACATTAATGCGTGTGTTAGAGGAAGTATTTCGCAACATGTTAAAAAAGAGATATGGCGACGACTCTAATTTTGACATTATCATCAATACTGACCAAGGTGACTTGGAGATTTATCGCAATAGATTAATTGTGGATGAGTGTGAAGTTGAAGATGAAAACAAACAAATAAGCATTACTGATGCTAGAAAAATTGAGCCTGACTATGAAATTGGTGAGGAAGCGATTGACCAAGTGCCAATGGATTTCTTTGGAAGAAGAAACATATTAGCAGCTAGACAAACCTTAATGACCAAGATTCTTGAGCTTGAAAAAGATGAACTTTTCAGAAAATACTCTGACAGAATCGGTGAAATAGTAAGTGGTGAGGTTTATCAAATTTGGAAAAAAGAAATTATGGTATTGGATGATGAAGGCAATGAATTGTTATTACCTAAATCGGAAATGATTCCTGCAGATTTCTTCAAAAAAGGCGAAACAGTGAAAGCGATTGTTCACGAAGTGAGCATGATAAACGCTTCTCCAAAAATCATATTATCAAGAACTTCTCCTGTATTCCTAGAAAGATTATTAGAACTTGAGGTTCCTGAAATACTAGATGGCTTAATTACCATTAAGAAAATTGTTAGAGAACCGGGTGAGCGTGCTAAAATTGCAGTTGAAAGCTACGATGACAGAATTGATCCTGTAGGTGCTTGTGTGGGTATGAAAGGTAGTCGTATTCATGGTATCGTTAGAGAATTACGTAACGAAAACATTGATGTTATCAACTTTACGACAAACAGCTCTTTATACATTCAAAGATCATTAAATCCTGCCAAAATATCGTCAATTGCTATCAACGAAGCAAATAAAAAAGCAAGCGTATTCTTAGCGCCTGACCAAGTTAGTTTGGCTATTGGTAAAGGTGGTTATAACATTCGTTTGGCTAGCAGATTGGTTGGTTACGAAATAGAAGTTTACAGAGAAGATGTTGAATATGACGATACAGACATCGACTTAGAAGAATTTGCAGACGAAATTGACAGCTGGATTATTGACGAATTAAAAGCAATTGGTTTAGATACCGCTAAAGCTGTTATAGACATTCCAAATGAACAATTAGTTTCAAGAACTCAATTGGAAGAAGAAACTGTGGAGGAAATTAAAAAGATTCTAAAAGCAGAGTTTGAATAATTAATTTCACATAAATAATAAATGAAAAGGAGGTTTTATAAACCTCCTTTTTTTATGCCTATTAATAAACAAGAACTTTGTCGTCATGGTCACCTCAACTAATATAGTAAAATACTTGTTTAAAGCCCTATAGAACAAACTTAAGTATAAGCTTAACAAATTCTACCTAAAGGCAGAACATTCAACATAAAAGACTCTATTGCAGAGTCGTTAGGAATTGTCGTTTGGAATTATCGTTAGGAATTATTGAGACATTATCCTCAAACTACAATTACAAAACTATTACGCATAAAAAAAGGGAGTTAAAACTCCCTTTTTTCAAATATATTATCGACTATTTCTTTTTGGTTTTGTCTTTGTAATAAAGCACATTACCTTTAACAGTTGCGTTAATTTTCTTCATTTGAGTATTCAATGCACCAATAGTAGATTCAGTTACTTTACTGCTGATGACGATTTTTGCACCTTGAATAACAACATCACCAATTTGAATACTTGCAACAAAGGTATTACTTGGCAATTTTGTTCCATCTGCTAATTTGATAGATTCTCCATCTTCAAAATCTTTTTTAGAAACCACTTTAGCATCAAGCAATTGTTTGAACATATCTTCTGTAATTTCTATTTTTCTTCCTGTTGGATTAAATAACCAATTTACATTTTCTTTGTCATTAACCATTGTAGGTACAAACAATGCACCTCCTTGAGAAATTAAGTTAATTTGACTGAAATCTGCCATTGAAGCGGTATCTGCATTTGCAGGAGTTGAAGTTGGCGCTGTACCTGTTCCACCTGTAGTAGCAGTTCCAGTGGTTCCTGTTCCTGGGATAGTGCTTTTAATAGGACCATCTTTTAAGGCTTCCGTATTAACATTTTTGAAAGTAATTTCACCTTCTTCTGTATTTACAGTACCGTTGTTAGCTTTCAATGCATCATAACCAAAACTGTAAGGATTGTTAATCGCTGCTATTTTCATAGTTACGTTTGTCATTGTATAACTTACATCTTTTGGACCTACTCTTAACGTATTTAATTTAACAGATGCCGTTGGTTTAACACGTCCACCTGCTATATCAGCCAAAGTTACACCAGTTAAATCAGTTTGTTTCACTACACCTTTAGCGATTAGATTTTTTAATTCTAAAACACTAATAGTTAAATCAGCACCTGGAGCAACGATTGCTGTTCCTGTAGCGGCAATGTCATTTCCGGCAGCAGCTACAATGAATGCATCATTTTTCTTACCAAGTTTTACTATAATAGGTTTAACGTTCACATTGTTCGCATCTTTGCTATTTACAGCAGCCACACGTGGGTCAAAATTCACATCTAACGTACGAATGGTGGTACGTCTATTTTCTTGGTGTTTATTTTCTGGACAATCTACTCTAACTGCGCCTTCACATTTACAATCGTTTACTAATTGAGATTCTCCATAACCTTGCGCCACTAATCTGCGGGCATCAATTCCTTTTTTTACAAGGTATGCCACAGCACTGTCCGCTCTTCGTTGAGACAATCCCATGTTATAATCGTAAGATGAACGACAATCCGTATGAGAACCCAACTCTAAACGAAGTTTAGGATATTTTACAAGGAGTGGTAATATTCTTTCATCTAATACTTTGGCAGCATCAGAACGAATTTCAGCACGGTCTAAGTCATAGAAAATTGGCACCACTTCTTCGATAATTTGTGAGTACAAGCAGAAATCTTGTTTAAGTGTAGAAGAAATTTTGATACCTCTTGTTGTTCTTTGAACCAATTCAGCATCGAAATAATACAATTCACGGTTGGTACAAGACATTTCATAATTGGTTTTTTCTTTCAATCTTACTTTACCGTAGTAACCGTTTGCATCTGTTTTTACAACAATTTTAGTTGTGTCTTTGTCATTGGTAAACGTAATAACAGAATTTACTAATGGTTTAGAGTTATTAAATGTTGCAGGATTTGTTTTTGGCAAAACACATTCGTAAACATAACCTTCAATTTCAATAACCAGAGGCGTTACGTTAAATTCATAAATATCGAAATTTCCTTTACCACCACAACGGTTTGAAGTAAAGAAACCATGGTCAGGATTGTTATTATCGAAAGTCATTCCAAAATCGTCACCACCGCTGTTAATAGGCGCTCTTAAATTTTCTGGTTCTGTCCATTCAGTTCCTGAACCTTCGCATTTAAATACGTCTAAACCGCCCATACCCATGTGACCGTTTGAAGAGAAATATACACTTTTGTCGTGTACGTTGTAGTATGGGAACATTTCATCTGAAGGCGTGTTAATCGTTTTTCCTAAGTTGAAAGGTTCGCCCCAATCTTTGGCACGTTGGTTATAAATAGCACACCAAATATCATATCCACCTTCACCACCATCGCGGTTAGAAGAGAAATACAAAGTTTTGCCATCTTCACTGATAGCAGGGTGACCATAGTCGAAACTGTCATTGATACAGAAACTCAACATTTGTTCTTCACCCCATTCAGAACCGTTCATTTTGGCCATGTACAACTTACAAGAAGTTGACTTACCATCCGAACCGTTACACTGTGTATAATAGATAGTACTGTATTTTCTGTCGAAAGAACTTGAACCGTCGTTGTATTTGGTATTGATAGTTCCTAATGCTAAAACTGGTTTTTCCCAAGTCATTCCAGCCCCTCTTTTACCTTTTTTACCTTTAACATACCACATATCAGAATAACTGTTTCCTGTTAATCCGTAGACTTTATTTTTAGCAACACCACCTACTCTATCAGTACTAAAGTAAACTACATCGTCTTTTTTACTAGCGACCATTGGACTGTAATCCATCCCTTTGGTATTTACAACTTTGAAATTTGAAACTTTAAAACGGCTTAATGGCGCTTCTTTTCTCCAATTTTCAGCACTGTCAATTCCGGCTACTTTTTTAAGTACTTTCTCATCATTAGGTACTTCTTCCAAATATTTAGTAAACCATTCTCTGGCTTTTCTATTGGCATCAGGATTACAACCATCGCCAGAAACTTTCATGTTTAAGGAACCTAACTGATACAGAGCTTCCGTATTTTTTGGTTCTTTCTTTAAGACTTTCTCATAAGCTTTGATTGATTTCTCGTACTCATTTGCCATTCTATAACAATAAGCTGCTTCCATCCTACCTCTTTGAGCTTCATCTTTGTCTTTGACATTTGGAGAAATTTGGGTGTATAAGTCCCCTGCCAACTTATAATTCATCCTTTTTTTGGCTTCGTCTGCTTTTGACAAACTTGCCCCGCCACAACCCGACAATACAATTGAAAGTGCTACAATTGCTGAGCTGAATAATATAGTAATTTTTTTCATGCGTTGATTAATGGTACTAACTGGTTTATCTACAATCCACAAACCTATATAAAAATTTATACTTTACAAAATTATTTTCAAGTTAAACGGCTGATAATAAAAAAATATTGTATGACAAGGACAAATGAATCTATAATCTAGTGTTTTAGTTGATGTTTGTCAACTGCTTTTCTTACGCTACCATGTTCCAAAAGAAGCTTTTTTGCTGTTTCGTAATCCAATTGCGTTTCTGAAATAACCATTTTGGTTCCCCTGTCTATGAGTTTTTCGTTGCTCAATTGCATGTCAACCATTTTACTCCCTTTTACCTTCCCTAACAATATCATAGAGGCAGTACTGAGCATGTTTAAGACCATTTTTTGTGCCGTGCCCGACTTCATTCTTGTGCTCCCTGTAACTACTTCGGGACCAACTTCTACTTCTATCGGGAAATCACACGATTGACCTATCACGGATGATTTATTGCAAGTAATACAACCTGTAGGAATACCCAACTCCTTGCAAGCTTGTAAACCGCCAAGCACATAAGGGGTTCTGCCTGATGCAGAAATTCCAACCACAATGTCTTTTGCATTGATGTTGTAGGTTTGCAAATCAATGATTGCTTGTTGGGTATCATCCTCAGCAAATTCAACAGCTTTTCTGATGGCTCCATCACCCCCTGCAATAATGCCGATAACCAAATCGAAAGGAACACCATAAGTGGGAGGACATTCACTGGCATCCAATATCCCTAACCTTCCACTGGTACCTGCACCTATGTAAAACAAGCGACCGCCTGAGCGAAGTTGTGATACAATTTTGTCCACTAAAGAACTTATGGCTTTGGTTTCATTTTGGACCGCTAAAGCCACTTTTTGGTCTTCAGTATTGATAACATTGACAATATCCTCTGCATTTAAATCAGATAAATTGGGATATAAAGAGTCTTTTTCTGTGGTATGCATTAGTTATTTTGAATAGGAATACGTTTTACAAACATAAACCTTTCTCTGTAATAAAGTTCTTCAGAATTTGAAATGATAACGCCTGCTTGAACTGAGGCGTGAATGAAAAATATTTTTTCTCCTTCTACATGAGAAACTATTCCAACGTGACCAACGGTTTCGCTGTTTTTTTGTCGACCATTAAAAAAAATTAAATCGCCACGCATGGCATTTTTGGGACTAACAAACTTGCCCAACTTACCTTGACAATCGGAACAATGTGGCAATTCGACCCCAAAATGGCTGAATACATGGCGAACCAATCCGCTACAATCAAAACATTTTGGGGTTTTACTGCCATAACAATAAGGTTTGTCTATGTATTGCTTAGCAAAGCAAAACAAGGAATCACAAACCATGGAATCATTTTTAGTTTGAATTTTAAAAACAGCACTTTGCTGATTGCCCTTGGATTTAAAACTCCAAATAGACAAACAGATGATTAAATACAGCGCATGTTTTGCAATTCTTGTCAAATGATTTTTTTTAAATTAATATCTATAAGAATCTTTTTTGAAAGGTCCTTTTACAGCTACACCAATATAATCAGCTTGCTCTTGCTCCAATGTTTCCAATTTAGCACCAATGTGAGCCAAGTGTAACATTGCTACTTTTTCATCTAAATGTTTAGGCAACACGTAAACTTCATTTTTGTAATTAGCACTGTTAAGCCATAATTCTATTTGAGCCAATGTTTGGTTACTGAATGAGTTACTCATTACAAAAGAAGGGTGTCCCATTGCACAACCTAAATTCACCAATCTTCCTTCGGCCAATACAATCACTTCTTTACCGTCTATTTCATAAACATCAACTTGTGGTTTGATGCTGTATTTAGTAGAACCATAGTTTTGGTTCAACCAATTCATGTCAATTTCGTTGTCAAAGTGACCGATATTACAAACGATAGATTTGTCTCTCATCGCTTTAAAGTGTCTGTCTTTGATAATATTAACGTTACCTGTTGCAGTTACGAAAATATTAGCACGGTTAACGGCTTCATCCATAGGCACTACTTCAAATCCATCCATTGCAGCTTGCAATGCACAGATTGGGTCGATTTCTGTAACCAATACACGACATCCAGCACCTCTCAAAGATTCAGCAGAACCTTTTCCTACGTCACCATAACCAGCAACTACGGCTACTTTACCAGCCATCATAATATCAGTAGCTCTTCTGATTGCATCTACTAAAGATTCTTTGCAACCATATTTATTGTCAAATTTAGATTTAGTAACACTGTCATTCACATTGATAGCAGGCATTACTAAAGTGCCATTTTTCATTCTTTCGTATAAACGGTGAACACCTGTGGTGGTTTCTTCGCTCAATCCTTTGATGCCCGCAGACAATTCAGGATAGTTATCAAACACCATATTGGTTAAGTCACCACCATCGTCCAAAATCATGTTCAAAGGTTGTTTGTCTTCACCAAAAAACAAAGTTTGTTCGATACACCAATCAAACTCTTCGGCTGTCATGCCTTTCCAAGCATAAACAGGAATACCAGCAGCAGCAATGGCCGCAGCAGCGTGGTCTTGAGTTGAGAAAATATTACATGAAGACCAAGTAACTTCTGCACCCAAAGCGGTTAATGTTTCTATTAAAACAGCAGTTTGGATGGTCATGTGCAAACAACCTGCAACACGAGCACCTTTCAGTGGTTTGCTTTCACCAAATTCAGCGCGCAACGCCATCAATCCTGGCATTTCAGCTTCTGCTAGTTTAATTTCTTTTCTTCCCCATTCTGCTAATGAGATGTCCTTTACTTTGTAAGGAATATAAGTACTTGTTTCTGTTGACATTATTAATTATTGTTAAATTGAATTGAGTTGCAAAGGTAATAAAATTTTATTTAAATATAAATTACTTGTGTGTTAAGAAGACAAGTGAAAGAAGAAATTGTTTGGTTTTTTTGGAGTTTGTTCTCGGGAGATATACTTGCATTTTATTTTTTAATTCTATTATTAAAAGCAATTATTCTCTTATTACAATTTCTTTAACCTTGTCATATAACATGGGGTCATAACCCACATGTTTGTATAGAACTTCACCCTTACTATTGATTAAGATGGTTGTCGGATAAGCCCTTACATCGTAATAAACATTCAACAACAATGAATCCTTTTGCATACCGAAGTTGAATTTGTATTTTTCTTTGAATTTTTGAATGTCACTCTCTTTATCAATTGGATTGAGCGCTATAACATCTAAATTATTCGAAAATTTAGATTGTAGTTCTTGTAACTGTGGAAAGTTTTTTTGACAAGGCTTACAACCTATAAACCAAAAATCAAGTAACTGATATTTCTCTGATTGTGTTTTGAATTGCTCAATTTTTGAAGAATCAGATTGGGATAACAGTTTTTTCTTTATTGTTTTATCTCTTAGGTTGTATTGGGATTTATTTTCTACACTTAATGGATAAAAGTTTGGGGCAGGATTAAGGTCCACATCATTGATTTTGTAATACTCAAAAAAGATTCTGTCTATCTTTGTATTGCTAAATTTTTTATGAATGGAATCTATCAAAAGGTCTGAATTGATAAACACCTTCAATTGCATGCCTGAATGTTTATTGATTAAATCAAAGTACTTAACCCCATTTTTGGCAACAGACACTTTCCTTTTTAATACCCTAGATTTAGTAGGAAAAAAACAGGACACAAAAGGTTGATAATAAACAAACCCATCAAAAGCAGGTGGATTTTGGTTGCAATATAAAACAGTATCCCAATGTTTGAGTCTAAAAATCTCATAAAATGTATCTTTTAAATGAATGTACTGAATTTTTTCTGAACATTTATAACCTCTGAGATCTTTAAAAAACGTATCAATACTAATGATGTCATAATCGAACCATTTAATTTCGGGATTTTTCTTTCTGTTTTCTATTTGATAGAAATGCTCTTGTTTACCGATATGAGATACATCAGAAATATTAAATAAATTACTGACTTTATATGAAACTTTATGTATGTTTTGGTATTTGTTTTTAACATCCTCAATGGTTTGAGCATGAATTAGGTTTATTTGAATAAAGAGTAATAGGAAAGTCAGTAATTTATACATTTGATTTGTTATTAAGAGAGGTTATGAAACCACAAAATACTTAATTTGAGTCAGTAAAATATTGATTAGAAAATGACTGTAAGACAATGAATTGTTTTTACTTAAATAAAACAAACCTAAAGAGAGATTGACAACAAAAAATACCATGAAATACAATGAATTTGTTGTGCCAATATAAAGAAGTGTAATTAAAAAAGACAATGAAATGGAAACAACAAGACTAGATAAAATAGACATCAATCCTGTTTTATTGACTACTTGAGCTACAATTTTATAGGGATTGTAATAAATGATAAAGGGTAGGAATAGTAATACAAGTATCAACCTTTCTATGATATTGATTTGATGTAAAAAAAGCAACCCAATTAGTAAAATGAGAATTAGGTTTTCGTATGTTGATTTTAAAGATTTCATTGTTTTTAAAAATTAAGTTGTCTTCTTTCTTTTTGTGCTCTTTTGCAGTCTAATGTACATGAAGATAACATCTGATAAAAAGAATACGGCAAACCTGCAATATAATAAATTTTATCTAATTCATTTCCGTACCAAAAAATATCTCTTAATCTACTATTCATACACATATCAACACATTCCATAATATCACCTCCATCTGTTCTATTTTCTAATTCTAAAAATTCGTGAAATCTAATAACTGCTTTTGTAAAATCTATAACTTTCATGATATTGTTTGTTTCAACTAAATTATTATTTTCAATTAATGAGTTTTTAAAATTAGTTAAATTATTATAATTAATAATATTATTTTCATTAAAGTAGTTTTCAAACAAAATTCTCTCATTATTGTTTAATGTATTTATGGCTAAATTATTTTGAAACAGTTTAGCCATAAATTCCGATGAGTCAAAATTATCTTCATTTATGTAATTATAAGTACTTACTAAATGATCGTAATAATAATTTTCAAGATTCAAAGAATTTTCGTGAATTGTTGTTTCGTTTGTAATTGTTGAATTTTGGATACCATTATTAATGAGTTTATTCTCATCTTTTTTACTACAACCTACAAAAACTGAAACTGATAAAATTAAAATTAGTAAGAATCCTAATATTAATTGATTTGATTTTTTAAAACCGATTTTTTTCATGACTTTATTTATATTTATTTTACTTGCTTACTCTTACCTCCCGATAGCTATCGGGACAGCTTTCAGGGTATCGGGGTCAGGTGAGCGGCCGTCTCTTTTGCCTTTCAACATTACAAATTAATATAGATTTTTTTTTAATAAAAAGGAATACATTATTCCACTTTTACCCTATTTTTGGAATAAAAGTGGAATAAATGCCAATAATGTCACAAATGTGCTATATTGTTTAAAACAACCTGCAATTATAAATTTGCAACAATGAATAATGAAAACGATTGGATTTTACCTAAAATCAAAAAACTAATTAAAGAAAAACAAACCAAACTAGAAATCTTAGCCAAATTTATCGGCATTTCTCAAGGTGAGTTATCAAAAATATTAAGCGGAGAAAGACTCAACTACTATAAATATATCCCTGCCATTGCTGATTACTTTGAAATTCCTTTCTTATCTTTAGTTTGTAATGAGAATAACATCAATTCCTCTATTTCTTATCATCCAGATTTTCAATTACTAAATAACAATATCAATCAATTTGAAACAATCATTAAAGCCAAGGAAGCCAATATAAAAACCCTAGAAGTTTTGGTAGTTAACTTAACCGAAAGTAAAGAAAACTACAAACGCAAGTACGAAAGCTGCAAAGAAAAATTGAAATTATGTGAAAGTAAAAAATGATAAAACACCCATTCTTTTTCCTTCTCCTACTTATAAATCTTAACGACCTCTTCCCCATCTACACTCAAACTTGCTCTGTACATGCCTTCGCTGTTAAAAGGCATTTCGATGTTACCGTAGGCATCTATGGCAACCAATCCGCCTTCGCCTTCAATTTTTACAAGTTTGTCCATTACCACAATTTCACAAGCTTGCTTTAAGGTCAATCCTTTGTATGCCATTAAACAACTGATGTCGTAAGCCACTACACTTCTGATAAACAGTTCACCATGTCCTGTGCAACTGATGGCACAAGTCTCATTATTGGCATACGTTCCCGCTCCGATAATGGGCGAATCGCCTACTCTGCCAAACTTTTTATTAGTCATGCCACCGGTACTTGTTGCCGCGGCAATATTTCCGTCTTTGTCCAACGCAACGGCACCCACAGTTCCCATTTTGTTTTCCGATTTGGCGGTATGGTCTAGCTGATAGTTTTCGGTACCTTTAATGTCCAACCATTGTTGGTAGCGATGTTCGGTATGAAAATAAGCATTGTCAGCAAATTCAATGTTAACGGTTTTGGCAAACGCCTCTGCACCATCGCCAGCCATCATTACATGGGGCGATTTTGTCATTACGGCATGTGCTAGCAAAACTGGATTTTTGATATTTTTTACACCACATACAGCACCTGCTTTCAAGAACTGACCTTCCATAATGGCGGCATCCATTTCATGTTGACCCAAATGATTGAACACTCCGCCCTTACCTGCATTAAACAAGGGATTATTCTCTAACTCAACCACAGCAGCCAAAACCGCTTCTGTGGCAGTACCTCCACTTTTCAAAACCCTGTTACCAGCCTCCAAAGCCGCTTTGAGACCCGAGCGATAATCAATTTCGAGTTGTGGCATTAGTAAATGAGGCGCAATGGTACCCGCACCTCCGTGTATAGCTATGGCTGTTTTTTGATTCATGTTAATAGGGATTACAAAATTAGTTTAAAATTTCGGATGTGAAGAATGGTTTATTTGAGAAACGGTTATATTTGCGTGGAGTTGGTTGGGAGGTGATAATAGATTTGCATCAAACCAATCAAATTCAAATAATGAAATACTACCTTTTTTTCCATATCGTCATTTGTTCAATTTGCTGCAATAGTAAAGTTAATAACCATGATTTTGAATTTTATAATTATATTGTAGATGAAAAGGAAATTAGATTAATAAAGTTTCACAATGACACTTTTGTTTGGCCATTTAAAAAAAACGAATATAGGGTTGGTTTAATATTAGAAAAGGGTAATTCAATGAAATATAATCATGATGAAATTGCTGATTTTATTTGCGATACAATTATTTATCACGAACATAGTTTTAATAACTTTAGAGAGGTTGTTATAACAAAAAACAACATCACATTTAATTTAATTAACGAAGAATTAGGATTTGATACAATTATTGAAAACTTCAGAACTTCAAAAGAAAAAGAGTTAAATTTAATTGCAAAATATTCTTTAGATATCTTAAATACAAATCCTTATGATGGTAAAAAATTAAAAAACTCAAATATATATTTTAAAACTAAAAATGAAAAGTGGATTTCAAGACAGATTGCATATGAAAATCATTCAAATAGTAATTTTATTGAATTTATTAGATATTTTTTAGCTTACAGAGATTTAAGCCTTTATCAAACAAAATGAAATCAATATAATATTTTAAATCTATGAAAGAAAATATTGAAATCATTGATACCCCTGTTTTATTTTTCGAAGATTATCAAGGTGGAATTGAAATTATTGGATATAAAAACATCAATCATATTTTAATGGATCCTGATATTCTATGTTATGACTATTATGAAAACTCTAGGATATTTGATATAAATAAAAAAGTATATAAACTTCAATTTGACAAAGTAAATCATTTGAAATTAGACCATAACTTTAATGTGGACACTTTGTACCTTAAACAAAAAATTACAAACTATTTGATTGCCTATAATTTCAGTAATACTTGTTTTGAAATTTTAAAAAGCGATAACTTTGAGGAAATTATAAAATATTACAGTGAACTACTTCGTTGGAAATAACTCTGTTTTTTCTCGGCAAACTTGGAGTGAATCTCCTAATTCCAATTTAAATCATGTTGAATCTAGTCAAGGTTCTTTTCATAAATTCACTTACCTAATTCCTCATTAAAACCGAGACCAATTATGGCACAAAGCAATTGCAATTAAAACCCCTTCGAGACCCCCTCACGTGGCTAGTCTCAGCCTAGTGTGTGAGGCCTCATACACCAGCTCTGCAGGGCTGTCAAATTTATGTTTCGCGCCATTCGTGGACCTAGTTAAGATTTTTGATTTGTGAATTTTGATTTTAGATTTTTGTCATGGTGAGAGCTTGTACTGAGCTAGTTTACCCTGAGTATATCGAAGGGAAGTGCTCTCGAACCATAGACAAAAAAGACTTAATAAAATACACTCCCGTGCGGCTGGGGTCCAGCCAATGCGTGAAAATTCCCTTTTGTGGATAGGCAGCCGAGCCTGCAGCCACAAAAACGGAATTTTTGATTGGGTGGTGGTTTTTGTTTCTTTTAACATTAAAAGAAAAAAAGAATTTCAAGTTAAGTTAAAATTTCATTCGTAGTTTAAAACTCAACTTAAATGTTTACGGTTTTTCATCAAAATCTTCATTTACTTCAAGTCTCTACTTTCTTTTTTCATTGCAAAAAAGAAAGTAGCAAAGAAAAAGCTAGTGCCACAATGAGGCTTTTATTTCCAAAGCTAAATAAATTTTTGAGGGTTTGCTTTTTTTGACCTCTACAGGTGATTTCCTCGAGTCCACTCGAGGAACTTCCTTTGAGGTGACCCAAAAAAATCTAAACCCACAAAAACCACCGCATTGAATGGCACGTTTGGAAACCCAAAAAAGATTTTTTATTTGTGATTTTAGATTTTAACATTGTACGGTTCTTACTCCCTTCTCCTTCGGTCCCGATAAATATCGGAAGGCCGGCCGTGGTTAGTCTCAGCCTAGTGTGTGAGGCCTCATACACCAGCTCTGCAGGGCTGTCAAATTTATGTTTCGCGCCATTCGTGGACGCCTCCGCACAGTTTACATTTTAAATAAAAAAACGAACATCTCATTTTCGGAATTTTATGATTTACTAAATATAAAATATAACGTAACATTATTTCCACGCAATTGAGAATCAGAGAGACACATTACCATACTCTACAAGGCGAGAAACAGTTCAACAATAAAACAATTAAACAATCACGCTGCACGGCGTGAAACACCCTTCGAGAACCTCAGGGAGACAATTCAACAATATAACAATTTAATCAATCACGCTGTAGGCGTGAAACAATTTAACAATTGAACTATTTAATCAACACCCATTTTCCCACCAAAACTTTTATATTTGCAATAATCCCTAAAGCAAAAGAGATGAAAAAAGAGAAAATTTATCTAACATTAATTGTCATTACAATTTGCATGGGTTTTACTTTTAATGAGAAAGAATTCGAAACTTATTCATATCAATATCATTCCAACTATGAAAACGCAGTTATAACATTGGGGGAATTCTTGAACAAAAACACAAGAAGTTATACTCTGGAATACCAAACTCATCAAAATAGCGGAAAAATAGAATCTGTTTGTTCACTTGATGGCAAGTTTATAAAATTAAACAATACGTTAGCAACTAATAGATTTTCGATAACTTATACTACTAAAAAAACGTTCGATAATAAAAACTTGATAGAACTAAAATTCAGTCATAAAATAGTACCTTGTTGGATTAAACTTGAGGATACTTTTATGAGGATTCAATCAACAGAAAATATTAAAATTTCGCCTAAAAATGATTCTGTTTCAATTTCAATAATTCCAGACAATTCTCTATTTAAAGGCTTTTACCATTTTATAATCAGAAAAGGTCAAAACGTATTTTTTCACCCAATTGATTTGTACGAAAAAAGTGGATTTCGTGGAGATTTAAGACCTGAGATTGCAAAAATTGAAAATGGTTATTTTAAAAATGATACACTTATTTTTTTGGGCAAAAACAACTCCTCTTATAAGTTCATTAAGAAATAAACAATTAAAACAGAATTAAATTAATATATTTAAAACCGTTGTTTGTCGCAGCAAAGTAAATACTAACAAAGGCACAAAGCAATCCAATAAGCATTAAAAAAAACACCTCTAATTACTTTCGAGAGTACTTCGACAAGCTTCATTACAGTCTCTCACAATGACACCCTTCGGTACAGCCGCCAAAGGCGACTACTCAGGATTACACGAATTAACCATTACACTATTTCCCGATAGCTATCGGGACTATTAACTTCCCGATAGCTATCGGGACTAATAACCATTAACTAATAACCATTTCCCGATAGCTATCGGGACTAATAACCATTAACTAATAACCATTTCCCGATAGC
>JBBAKM010000001.1:0-29361 GCA_040403495.1 Bacteroidia bacterium | reverse complement strand
TTCCCGATAGCTATCGGGACTAATAACCATTAACTAATAACCATTTCCCGATAGCTATCGGGACTAATAACCATTAACTAATAACCATTAACTAATAACCATTAACCACTCCCCAATTTTTCCTTTTGTTAGATTGCTGCTTATTTATTAAGTTTGCAAACATTAACAAAAAAATATGGCTGTAGCGATAAAAATGCCCAAAATGAGTGATACCATGACTGAGGGCGTAGTTAGAAAATGGAACTATAAAGTAGGTGATACCATTAAAAGTGGTGATATTTTAGCAGAAGTGGAAACAGACAAAGCCACTATGGACTTAGAAAATTACGAAAAAGGCACCATCCTTCATTTTGCAATTGGGGAAGGTGATGCTGCACCTGTTGATGGCGTTATTGCTATTGTAGGTAAAGCTGGCGAAGACTTTTCTGCCTTATTAAGTTCAGGCGCTTCAGCGGCCCCTGCCGCTCCTGTTGCTGAAACTGTTAAAGTTGAAACTACCGCTAGCAATCCAATTGTCGTAAGTGCACCTCTTCAAGCAAGTGCAAGCGACAGCCGATTAAAAGCATCTCCGTTAGCCAAAAAATTAGCGGCTGAAAAAGGGGTTGACTTGTCGAGCGTTGCTGGTTCAGGCGAAAATGGCAGAATCATTAAAAGTGACATCGAAAACCTTTCTGTGTCTGCTGCTAGTTCTTCTGCTAAAACGGCAACTGTGTTTGGACAAGAAAGCTATGAGGAAATCAATGTTTCTCAAATGCGTAAAACCATTGCAGCTCGTTTGGCTGAAAGTAAATTTACAGCGCCACATTTCTATTTAACGATGGAAATAAACATGGACAAAGCTTTGAATGCTCGTGCTGCAATTAATGCAAGTGGCGAAGTAAAAGTATCTGTTAATGATATGATTGTGAAGGCTTCTTCAATTGCTTTGGGCAAACATCCATGGGTGAATGCAAGCTGGTTGGGTACAAAAATTAGATTGAATCACCATATTAACATTGGGGTTGCCATGGCTGTTGAAGATGGCTTATTGGTACCTGTTGTTAAATTTGCTAATCAAAAATCATTGTCTGCTATCAGTAGCGAAGTGAAAGAATTCAGCATAAAAGCGAAAGATAAAAAACTACAACCTTCAGATTGGAGTGGCAATACCTTCACTATTTCAAACTTAGGAATGTTTGGCATCGAAGAATTTACTGCTATTATCAATCCACCTGATGCTTGTATTTTAGCGGTTGGGGGAGTAAAAGAAACGGTTGGTATTGTAAACGGTGAAATAGCCAAAACAAACGTAATGAAAGTAACCCTAAGCTGCGACCACAGAGTGGTTGACGGTGTTGTAGGTTCTAAATTCTTAAACACCCTGAAAGATTTATTGGAAGAACCAGTGAAGATGTTGGTTTAGGGGTTAGGATTTAGGGGGTGGTAAATAGACAAGAGTAATGTTTTATTATAAATAAAATTGATTACTTATACAATTTATCATTCCGGTTAATTAATTTTTAAAACTATTAAAAAAGTGGTTTTAGATATAATCCAATCAAACTTCAATAAACTTGACAATATAAATAATACAAGGTGATTTTGATTTACTTCTAATGAAAAACAGAAAGCAATGAATGAGAATTTACAAATAATTACATCTACTTTGCTTGATACTTATTTAAAACAAGTGCCTAAAACTTTAAAAAAAGCTTTTGACGCATTAGAAGACGCTGAATTATCAACCGATACATTCAATTTTTATGTTTCAGTTTCATCAGTATACAGTAGCAAAATTGAAGGCGAAACAATTGAATTAGATAGCTATATTAAACATAAAAAATTTGGAATTACTTTTTTACCAGATTACACCAAAAAAATTGATGATTTATACAATGCTTATATCTACGCAAAAAATAATGAAATCAATGCAAAAAACATTTCAGAGGCCCATAAGATAATTAGTAAACACATTTTAACAATAAATTGGCAAGGTGTATTTCGAAATCAAAATATGTATGTTACCACGCCAGACGGAAAAATTGAATATGTTGCTGCAACGCCATTTGAAGTAGAAACTGAAATGGAAAAGTTTTACTTAGATATTTCTACTCTGCTAAAAATGAACTTAAGTATTGAAGAAGTATTTTATTTTGCTTCTTTAATTCATTTAGTCTTTGTAAAAATCCATCCTTGGAATGATGGAAATGGCAGATCAGCAAGACTACTAGAAAAATGGTTTTTAGCTCAGAAACTAGGACCTAAAGCTTGGTTTATACAAAGTGAAAAAATGTATTACAATCAGCATGATACGTATTATAAAAATATTCGTTTGCTAGGAATAGAATATCCCAATTTAGACTACAATCAATCACTGTCATTTTTACTAATGTTACCAACTTCAATATGAATTTTTATTCCTTACAAAGAAACAAAACACATACTTGCATAAAGAATAATTACGATATTGTTGGCGATATATATAAATTTAACTTGCCTATTAACCAAACACCCTTCGCAAAATCCTTCCCCAATAACATCCCGATAACTATCGGGACTAATTAACCCTTAACCAATAACCAATACACCACTAACCACTAATGAATTTCATAGAAGAGTTAAAATGGCGCAACATGCTCCAAGATATTATGCCTGAGACGGAAGCTTTATTAAATAGCAAACAAGTAACAGGTTACATCGGATTTGACCCAACAGCTGATTCTTTGGGTGTGGGCAATTTGGTGCAAATAATGACTTTGATGCACTTTCAAAGAGCAGGACACAAGCCAATGGCATTAGTAGGTGGCGCAACGGGTATGGTGGGCGATCCAAGTGGGAAAAGTGATGAACGCAACCTGTTGAGTGAAGATATTTTGCAACACAACTTGGCTTGTCAAAAAGCACAATTAGAAAAATTTTTAGATTTTAACTGTGGCGATAACAGCGCAGTAATCGTTAATAATTACGATTGGTTCAAAGAATTTAGTTTTTTGGATTTTATCAGAGAAGTTGGTAAACACATTACCGTGAATTACATGATGGCGAAAGACAGTGTAAAAAAACGCTTGGAAACTGGCATGTCTTTCACTGAGTTTAGTTACCAATTGGTACAAGGTTATGATTTTTACCATTTATGGAAAAACAATGGTGTTCAGTTGCAAATGGGTGGTAGCGACCAATGGGGAAATATTGTTACAGGCACTGAATTAATCAGAAGAATGGCAGGTGGTGAAGCTTATGCACTCACTACTCCATTGATTAAAAAAGCTGACGGCACCAAGTTTGGCAAGTCAGAAAAGGGGAATATTTGGCTCGACCCTAAGAAAACATCACCTTATCAGTTTTACCAGTTTTGGTTGAATGCAGCCGATGAAGATGTGGTGAATTACATCCGCATTTTCAGTTTGAAAGGCAAAGAAGAAATAGAAGCCTTAGAAAAAGAACATTTTACCAATGCAGGCGCACGCTTATTGCAAAAAACGTTGGCAGAAGAAATCACCATAAGAGTTCATTCCAAAGAAGCATACGACAAAGCGGTAAGAGCCTCAGAAATTTTATTTGGGAAAGGTACAGCAGAGGAATTAGCTACCATTGATGAAGCTACTTTGTTGAGTGCAATGGAAGGTGTTAAACAAGCGGTGGTCTCCCTTTCAGAAATTGAAAACGGTATCCCAATCATTGATTTTTTGAGTGAAAAAACAGGACTTTTGCCAAGTAAATCAGAGGCTAAAAAAATGATTTTAGGCAACGGTATTAGCATCAATAAAGAAAAAAATGCCGACATCAATGCTATAATAAGTTTAAAAGACTTGATTAATAACCGCTATATCTTGGCTCAAAAAGGCAAAAAAGATTACTGTTTGGTGGTAGTTGAGTAGTTGTTTAGTTGTTTAGTTGTTTAGTTGTTTAGTTGTTTCACGCCGTGCAGTGCGATTGTTGAATTTCCCTTTTGTCATAATGAGTTATGCAGCTATGCTGAATAGAACCGAAGGGTATCAAAAGGGTATTTGTTGAATTATTTCAAGCCATGCAGCGTGACTGTTGAATTTCCCGTTAGTCATTCTGGAAAATTTTGTCCTCAAAATTTATTCAGAATCTCCCTTGTGAATTATTTCAAGCCATGCAAAGTGATTGTTGAATTGTTTTATTGTTGGCTTTGGTTAAGGATTATTATTTTAGTTTAGAATATCAAGGTAAATGAAGTAAGAACTCAGAACGAGGAATTCAGAATGTTGAACGAGGAATGAAAAGCCAAGTACAATTCTTTTTTCTCTATTCTTCGTTCTACATTCTTACTTCTGCGTTTTACATTCTTACTTCTGCGTTTTTTTATTTCTTCCTTTTAAATGTAGAATGTTGAACGATGAATGAAAAGCCAATCTCCAGTTCTTCGTTCTACATTCTTACTTTTGCGTTTTCTTTCTTCTTCGTTTTTTATTTCAACGTTTTTCAATTTACTTTGCTCTAGATTAACTTTGATGAATAACCTTTTTAAAATTGGTGACTCCAAAACTTTCACTAAAATGGTGACTCCAAACGACATTGCTCAGTTTGACGAAGGCACCGTTCATGAGGTCTATGGAACATTTGCACTTGGTCGTGACGCCGAATGGAGCAGTCGCTTGTTTGTCCTCGAAATGAAAGAGGAGGATGAAGAAGGTATAGGCACATTTTTGAATATCAAACACCACTCTCCTGCTCTGCTCAACCAAACCGTTACTTTTGTTGCAACCATTTACCACCTCGAAAAAAACAGTATAGATTGTAATGTTACAGCTAAAGTGGGTGAAAGGGTTATTGCTGAATGCCAAACTGGACAAAAAATAATCAAAAAAGAAAGGTTAAATTTGCTGTTTGAAAGTTTAAAATAATTTGGCACTAAAACCGTTACATATCACCAATAAAAAAGCCAATTACGAATATTTTGTAGATTTAAAATTTGCAGCTGGAATCGTACTTAAAGGCACCGAAGTAAAAAGCGTAAGAGAACACAATGTCAACATTAATGACGCTTATTGCTTACTTGAGGATGGAGAACTTTGGATCAAAAACATGCATATCAGCGAGTTTAAACAAGGCAGCTACAACAATCACCTCCCTTTGGCAAACAGGAAACTGTTATTAAACAAACAAGAACTTCGCAAAATTACTTCACGCGTCAAAGAAAAAGGAGTCACTATTTTCCCCTTAAAATTATATGTCAATGACAGAGGTTTTATTAAACTAGACATTGGAGTTGGTAAAGGTAAAAAGTCATTTGACAAAAGAGAAGACATCAAACAAAAGGACATTCAAAGAGAACTTTCTAAAATAAAATTCTGATGATTAAAACAGCCCTATTGTCTTTATTATGTTTTTCATTGACTCTTGCAAAAGCTCAGTTTTTTGGAAGAAACAATATTGGCATTCATCAAGGGGTCATTTTATTCAATCCCTCTGCATTGAATAATTCAAACAATGCTAACAATAAAAATAGTTGGGTAAATGAATTTGATAAAAACTTTACTTTAGGCACTAAAACCACTTTCAATTCAGGAATTGGTTTTGGCAATTACCAAAATCCCGACAACAGATTTGAATCATACCAAAGCACCAATTTTTTAAGAATTAAAATAGCAATGATGATTCATCTTCCACAAACAATTAATCATTATAAAACAAAACCCAACTTATTAAATCCTTATTTTAAAGTGGGTTATAATTTTGACATACTCAACAACTACTTTTTGGCGGTTGGCAATAACAGAGTCAACACCAATTTAAGATTAGGTTTCGGAAATGCTATTAGAATCAATCACTTTGTGGGGCTCAACTATGAGTTTTCTTACAATCAAAGAGTTAACCCCGATTACAGAACCTTTTTCCAACACACCTTCGGTTTGGTTTTCAATCTAGAAGAACCTTTTCAAAGGCTGTAAAATCACACCGCTTACCAACGGGCGCGTCGTCTTTCTTTTTTAGAAAACAATCCTACATTTTTCGACTTTCTTGAATTCTTGTCTTCAATAACATTATTGGCTGCATCACATGTTTTTGCCTTACAAGACTGTAATGCCGTTGACATAAAAGCGATGAATATAAAAATAAAAAACTGTTTAAACATATTACTTAACGTATTGAAATTTTATTGATTGCTGGTAATTATCGGCACTAAACACTATTATATAAAATCCTGATTTGAAATCGCTTATATCCATAATAGTTTGATTGACAACCGTTTTTAAGGTTTTCCCTGATATTTCTTTGAGTTGAACAGTCCATTGACTTACATTGGCATCCACTTGAATATTAACTGTACCTGAACTAGGATTGGGGAAAACAGAAACCAAGGTTTGTTTATTTACCGTTTGAATATCACTTGGCAAGCAGCTTGCAGAGGAGGTATCAATTTGTTTGCTAAAAAAGTTTGCCATGTTTTTAGAACGTAATTTCACTTGATCTATTGCATGCCCTGTAAGTGCAGGATTGGAAACTTGCATTGCACAATTGGCTGTATTTAAAGTTGAGTCAAACAAATAGTCTGGCAATTGCGGAATTGTAGGTTTTAGTTTTTTTATCAAATTAAACAGTCCACTAGAGCCAAATACATAAGGTCGGCTAATGATAGATTGGCAATTGGCTGGGAAACCTTGGGCACAAATATTATAGTCGTGAAAAATCCTTTGTTGCTTATAGGGAACAATTAAATCATTGGGTTGATGGTAGGCATAAATAGCTGGAGATTTGGCATATGAATAACGACTAAAATTATCAAACATAAGAGCGCCGTATATACTTCCCACACCTTTGATAGTATAATTTACATTGGTTGGATTCAAATCTCCATGAATTGAACCTAAGTCGGGTCGAGTTAAATCTAATGCCGACAATGAAGTAGTATGTCCTGTACTTACCAAACAAGGCGACTCATAGATTGCATTGGGTCTTGCCACTGTGTTAATAGCATAGCAGCTTGGGTGTTTTTCCAATGTATCGTCAATAAAAGCAGTAGCTAAAGCAATGAAACCGCCTGCACTTTCCCCTACCACAAAAACATTTTTTGGGTCAATCTTTAAGGAATCTTTTTGATTGAGCAAAAAACGAATAGCTCCCTTTGCATCTTGCATTCCTCTATAAACAGCTCTGTACCATTCTGCAGTATCTGCCATATTCAAGCAATTCCAATTGGGGATATTACAATTAATAGCTGAGGCTGTTTGGAACATTCCCAAACGGTAATTAATAGATGCCGTTACATAACCTCGTTGCGCAAATTCTTTCACTATCAGTGGCGGTGCACCAGTAGATTTGTTTCCTCCCATAAAAGCACCTCCATGAATCGCAATAAGCAAAGGTCGTCCACAAACGGGCGGAGTGTCATTAGTTGGCATGGATACATCCATCCTTAACAACCTGTTTTGTCCGCCAAAATCAATGGCAGACCCATAAATAACATTAGAAATCTGAATTGTTTGATAGGCAGTATCCACCCACTTTTGAGCTTTTAATTGCAACCCAACAATCAGTAATAAGACACAAACAATTTTTGATTTCATAAATATTAAAATGATTTTGCAATATCAATAAAGTCTCTCGATGAGAGCGCGGCTCCACCAATCAAGGCACCATCAATATCCGACATTCCAAATAATCCTTTGGCATTGTCAGGTTTAACACTTCCGCCATATAAGATTGATACCCCTTCGGCAACTTCCTCATTAAACAGAGTAGATACTACATTTCTGATATGTTGATGCATTTCATTGGCTTGTTCTGCAGAAGCTGTTACGCCTGTTCCTATAGCCCACACCGGCTCATAAGCCAATACGACTGATTTCATTTCACTTGAGCTCAATCCTTTTAAAGCTTCTAATTGATTTTCTATAACAGTAAAATGTTTTGCATCATTTCTTTCCTCTAATGTTTCACCAATACAATACATCACTTGCAATCCTTTTGCCAAAGCAACTTTGATTTTGGTAGCACATGATTCGGTAGTTTCATTGTAATACTGACGTCTTTCACTGTGACCTATTAACACATAATTCATACCTATAGAGCTCAACATTGCTGCAGAAATTTCGCCTGTGTATGCGCCTTGTTCATGTTGATTCATGTTTTGCGCACCTATTTGAATAGATGAGCCTTCTAATTGTTTTTTGAGAGTTACTAAATGAATAAAAGGCGGAAATATAATTATTTCGGCACCATTCATTAGTTCTGTTTCTGCCATGGTTCTAATTTCATGAGCTAAACCTTGACCTTCCAATAAGGTCTTGTGCATTTTCCAATTGCCTGCGGCTATTTTTTTTCTATTGTTCATTTTTTTCCCAAGTTCTGTATTTTGATTCTTTATCGTAAATTACTTCTAATATTTTTTTATCAAGCTCGACCAAACTTAAGCCTCTTCTTTTCATTACAATATCGGCTGTTTGAAATGCTTTTTTGGTTGTATAAGTGGTCATTCCTTGTACACCGCCCCAACTGAAAGATGGTATAAAATTGCGAGGGAAACCGGCCCCAAATAAATTTGAAGACACTCCCACAACTGTTCCTGTATTAAACATGGTATTTATGCCACATTTACTGTGGTCGCCCATAAATAATCCGCAAAATTGCAACCCTGTTTTTTCAAAATTCTCACTTACATAATTCCACAATTTTACTTCTTCGTAGTTGTTTTTTAAATTGGAATTATTGGTGTCGGCACCTAAATTACACCATTCCCCTAACACCGAATTCCCCAAAAAACCATCGTGGCCTTTATTTGAATAGGCGAATATCACTGAATTATTAACCTCACCACCGACTTTACTATAAGGACCAACAGTGCTATCGCCATATATTTTAGCACCCATTTTTACCGCAGCATGTTCACACAAGGCAAATGGACCTCTAATCATACTCCCTTCCATTATTTCAGCATCTTCACCAATATAGAGGGGACCATCGGTTGCATTTAAAATACTGGCTTCAACTTTGGCACCTTTTTCCAAAAAAATAGGATTGTTACCAAGTACAATGTTTGTTTTACTTATTTCTTGAGACTGTCTACCGCTGCAAATGAGTTCAAAATCTTGTTTTATCTGAGAACCATTGTAAGTAAAAATATGGTGAATTCGCTCAAGCATCAAAGGGGCTTCCTCTGCTATTACTGTTTCATACTCATCTTCCGAAGTAGTAACGTAAGCCAAAAGCATACTGTTATAAAGCAACTTTTGCCCCATTTTCAATCCTTTTATTTGCTTAACAATGGAATTAATAGGAAACAAACGTCCATTTATATGTAAAATATTATTCCCTTCAATAGGTTTATATTTTTCAGAAAGATAAGGCAATGTTTTATAAGCAACTTGTAATTCTAAGCGTTTTTGCCACTTTTGCGAAATGGTTAAAATACCACAACGAATCTCTGCCGCTGGTCGGGTTAGGGTAAAAGGGAACAGATGACTGATGTGTTCATCATCGAATAAAACGAAATGTGACATTTGACTCATTATATGGTTCAAAGTAAATTAAAATGTAAGAGAAAAAAAAATCCCACTTGTAATAAGCGGGATTTTTAATTGTTTTAAAAACAATATTATTTTCTTTCGTAACGTCTACGGAATTTCTCAACTCTACCTGCTGTATCAACAAGTGTTTGTTTTCCTGTAAAGAACGGATGACTTTTGTCTGAAATCTCTAATTTATATAATGGATATTCATTTCCATCTTCCCATTTTGCAGTTTCTTTGGTTTCAACACAACTGCGTGTTAAAAAAGAATGCTCGCTGGTTAAATCTTTAAATATAACAAAACGGTAATTGCTTGGGTGGATACCTTCTTTCATAAATTATTTTTATTTGGGAGTGCAAAAGTAAATCGAATTTTTTATTTTGCCAAATATTTTTCCAAAAAACCGAAAATAAATAACCCCTCTTGTTTTTATTCACTCCATTTCCAAAAAAAGCTTACACCAATCTTACTTTCAATTTAGTTATTTGACTATTTTTGCACGCTTTCGATAATGCCAAAAAATAAACTTAAAAAATTTGCTGAATACGAATCGTTTCACAACACTTTCGATGCCCGAAACCAATTAAAAGGAAAGTGGCATCAAGAAGTTTTCAAAAACAACAATCCTATTACACTAGAATTGGCTTGCGGCAGAGGTGAATATAGTTTTGGCTTAGCGGAACATTTTCCCGAACGAAACTTTATTGGCATCGATGTAAAAGCAGCCCGCATGTGGGAAGGGGCCAAAAAAGCAATACAAGCCAATATTAACAATGTCGCATTTTTGCGCATTCAAATTGATTTCCTTATGGATTACTTTGAATTGGGCGAGATAGATGAAATATGGATTACCTTTCCCGACCCTCAGCCACAAAAAACAAGAGAAAAACAAAGACTAACAAGCCCAAAATTTCTAGACAAATACAGGCTATTACTTGGCATCAATAAATCGGTTCACTTAAAAACAGACAGCGATTTCCTTTTCAAATACACCCTCGACACCTTAACTCCATACCCGAATCAAATCATAGAATTATTGTTCAATATCGACGATAAGGAAGACTTACAGGAAACCCTAAAAATAAAAACTTATTATGAAAGAATGTGGAGAGACAAAAACATTCCGATTAAATACCTCAATTTTCAATTTAAGTAATCCTCAAGGATAATAGACCAATCTTCACAGCTGCTCATTCCTACAACCAATTCTTTATTCCCCTGAAGCGATACACCTTCCAAAATACTTAAATCTTGCTTTTCTGTAACTTGAAGAATTACTGGTTTTTGTGCAACAGATTTAACAGTCAAATAATCTTCCATTGAGTTAACCAAATACAAATCTGCTTTGGCAAACAAAGGTGAATTGATATCATTTCCTCTCAAAATTACTTTAACGCCCAAATCCAAAACACTCTGATCGGAGTAATCTGAAGGCAATTCAATTACAGTGAGCTGAAGGGCATCAACAAAGTCCTTTATCCATTCTATAGGCTGATTCCCAAATTCAGCAACAACAACGGGACCATTAATCCAAGAAATAATTTCTTTGGCACTTTTGGGTTCAATATAATGGTCTGAACTTGGATCGAAACAAAAACCTACAAAATCAGCCCAAGCACCTGCGGCATAACGGGCATCAGTGAGATTACTTATTGATGAAAACTTGAGTATAAACGGATAATCCATATTAATTAAACTTAATTGCTTTTACGGGGTCAATTTTATTTACCATTCTAACGGGCAAAAATAAGGCAATCATACATATTATAATGGTACCTATATTGACTAATAGAATATTTTGCAAACTTAATGACACCGGCACGTATGATAAATAATAAGTTTCTTGGGATAATTTGATAATCTTGTATTTGTCTTGCAATTCACACAATCCAATTCCTAACAAATTTCCAAACAACAATCCCATCAACAGTATATAGAATGCGTGATTTAGAAAAATCTTTTTAATCATACTATCTCTAGAACCCAAAGCCTTTAAAACACCTATCATGTTGGTTCTTTCGATTATTAAAACCAATAAAGCTGTAATCATATTGATACAAGCTACCACTATCATCAATGTTAATATAATCACTATATTTTGATCCAAATAACCCAACCAATCAAACAATTGAGGATTCAAATCCATGATACTTTCGGCACTTAATTCCACCGGCAAAAGGTCATTTATCTCAGAATGTGTAATCTCCAATGCTTCTAATTCATTAACTTTTAACTCGTAATGCGTAATCTGTGGTTTTTTGTTCGCAAAAATCCGCTGCATTTCCATCAAACTTCCAATGACAAAAATTTTGTCATTTTCCTCTAATCCTGTTTCATAAATTCCTGTAATTGTACAAGGGATAACACGCACAGGTTGATTGATAAAATAAACTTTGACTCTATCACCAGTGTCTAATTGTAATCTATCTGCAATTATTTTAGAAATTAAAATTTCTCGTTTCCTTAAAGAATCACCTACCGCAGGAACATAACCTTTAATTAAATGCTGTTCCAAGTATGACCAATCATACATAGAATCGACTCCTTTAAAAACAATTCCCTCCAAATTATCATCCGTTTTCATAATGGCAGGACGAGAAAGAACGGGGAATACTGCTGAAACAGACTCCAATTGCTTTATTGTTGTTACAAATTGATTGGTATCTTCAAACTGTTCGTAATCATAATTACCACTTGTGCCTATTGAATGAATCTCAATGTGTCCGCCGAAACCAGTAATTTTCTGAGTAATTTGTTGTTTGTAGCCAACTACTATTGCGAGTGCAATCAACATTACCGCAACACTTAATCCCACTCCAAACCATGCCAACTTAATAATTAAAGAAGCAAATGTTTTGTGTTTACCTAAAGCTAATCTTGTGGCAATAAAACGACTTAAATGCACGTGTGCAATTTAACCCCATTTTTTATGCTTTCCAAAACAATTACAATCCCTATTTAGTATCGTCTACCTTTCCAAGTATTGGCAAAAGGCAAAGCAAAATAAATTGATATTGCAGGCATTATAAAAAGCAAATAAATATCATAAGTAAAGATAGCAAAATAGTGCTGTGGCTTAAGCAAAATAAGTCGATACATTTTCAGTAATTGAAGCAATTGCAACACAATTTTTACCAAAAAAAACAACAAACCTAATTTCCAATTCAAAACAAACAACAATGGCAAAGTAAAATACCACGCGCCTAAAACAAACATCATCATTCTGTAAATAAAAGGCAAGGACCAACCACCCTTAAGCCAACGTTTTCTCTGTTTCAATATCCCAATAACAGAATCTATAGCACGGGTTCTTACAAGAGTCTCTTGATTAAATATTTGTGCCGTTTTAAATCCTTCTTTCCTAACCGCATTAAACAAGGCATAATCCTCAGTTATACTAAATGGAATGGTTTCATACCCACCAACTTTGCGATAGGCTTCGGCACTTATTGCCATATTATTGCCCACCATCGTTAATGGATAATTGAGACTATCAACAACATTAATGATTCCCATAAAATAAAACCAATCCACTTGTTGGTATTGCTCAAATTTGGAGGTGGCTTTAACGTGCGTTGTACCGCCTAACAAATGCAGTTGATTCCGCATCATTTCAGAAATCAATCCTTTGGCCCACAGTGGCCCAACTTCAACATCTGCATCCGTAATTAAATAATAATCTCCCTTGGCATGTTGCGCTAATGTTGCCAAAACCCTTGCCTTGCCTTTTGTTGATGGATTCTCTGTACCATCCAAATTTATTAATTTGAAATTATTATTATTGGCAATGAATCTTTCAATAATCGACTGTGTTTGGTCAGTACTACTATCATTCCCCACCAATACTTCAAAACGGTCTGCAGGATAATTTAATGATGCAATTGACTTTAAACAATCTTCAATTTTATCCTCCTCATTTCGGGCAGCAATTAACAGACTTATAAACGGGTAAGTATCCAATTCAATAAATTCTTTTTTCTTATAAATAAACAACCCAAACAGAACTCCAAACTGAATAATTAAATAAATGGAAAGAACAAGTATGCAAAGATTTTCTATCATGATATCACCTGGCAATTAAAACCATTATCATTAAGAAATTGTAAATAAGGTGGTAACAAATCTTTAAGGTTTTGTTCTGCTTTTACCGAATCGTGAAACACGATGATAGAACCTGATTTGGTTTGCTTTTTGAGCTCATTCAAACTTTTTTCAACATTCAAACCATTTAAATAATCTAGCGACAAAAGTGACCACATTACAACCTTGTAATTGGGTTTCAATAGCTTTACTTGACTCCATTTTATTCGCCCATAAGGAGGTCTAAACAAGGTAGATTTCAAAACCTGATGGCAACTTGAAACATTGTCAAGATAATCTGCATTTTTCATTTGCCAACCTTTAACATGATTCATTGTATGATTCCCAAGCGCATGCCCGTCGCGCTGAATTAACGCCACTATTTCGGGATACTTTACCACATTATCACCCACACAAAAAAAAGTCCCTTTAAATTGAAAGCGATTCAATTGTTCGAGCACCCAAGGCGTAATGTAAGGATGAGGACCATCGTCAAAAGTAAGATAAACAGTCTGCCCTTGATTGGGAATTTCCCATACCAAACTTGGAAATAAAGATTTCAACCAATGAGGTGTTTTTTGGAAAACAGACATTAGGCAAATATACTTTAAGTTTACACATTCTAAAACTGAATTTAACATCACATATTAGTGACCTTAATAGTCTTTGATATTTTTTGTTTTATGTACATTAATCGTTATTTTTGCGCCCTAATTAATCAAATGGGTATATTTAGCCAAATACAAAACAAAGAGAAATCAATAGCAATCATTGGTTTAGGATATGTAGGACTTCCACTTGCCCTTGAATTTGCAAAAAAATACAAAGTGGTTGGGTTTGATATCAATCCCAAACGTGTGGAAATGTTAAAACGCAAAGAAGACCCAAGTAAAGAAGTTGAACCTTCTGAGTTTGATGGTTGCGACATTACTTTTAGTCACAATTTGGACGACATCAAAGATTGTTCTTTTTATATTGTAGCGGTACCAACCCCTATTGACGAAGGAAAAAACCCTGACTTAAAACCACTTATAGGCGCTTCTAGAACTGTAGGAAAAGTGATTAGCAAAGGGGATTACGTCGTATTTGAATCGACTGTTTATCCTGGTTGTACAGAGGAAGATTGCGTTCCTGTTATTGAACACGAAAGTGGATTAACATTCAATTCTGATTTCAAAGTGGGATATTCTCCTGAAAGAATTAATCCAGGTGACAAAGTCAACACTTTAACCAAAATTTTAAAAATAGTTTCTGGCAGTGACAAAGAAAGTTTGGAAGAAATTGCTGATTTATATGGTTCAATCATTACTGCAGGCATTCACAAAGCACCTACTTTAAAAGTTGCTGAAGCTGCAAAAATCATTGAAAATACTCAACGTGACTTAAACATATCATTGATGAATGAGTTAAGTTTGATTTTTGACAAAATGAATATCAACACTTATGATGTCATTGAAGCAGCAGGAACCAAATGGAACTTTTTAAAATTCAGTCCAGGTTTAGTTGGTGGACATTGCATTGGCGTTGACCCATACTACCTAACATACAAAGCAACGGAACTTGGACTACATCCAAGAGTAATTGCAGCAGGTCGTTTTACCAATGACATGATGGGAGCTCATATTGCCAAAGTGGCCTTAAAAAAATTAATCGCTAACGATAAAAACATCAAGAATTCGAAAATATTAATAATGGGTGCAACCTTCAAAGAAGATGTAGCAGACATTAGAAATTCTAAAATTGTAGATATCGTAAAAGAATTAAAAAGCTATAGTATCAATGTTGATGTGGTAGATCCAAGAGCAGATGCTGAAGAAGTATTTGAAGAATATGGTTTCCATCTTTCACCTCAAATTGGCACTCAATACGATGGCATTATAATAGCAGTTAGCCATCAAGAATACAAAAACTTGAGCGAAGATTATTTCAAAAACATTGGCACAAGTAACACTTTTGTTCTCGACCTAAAAGGTATTTACAGAGACCAATTTAAGTCACTAGAATACTGGAGCTTGTAAACTCCTTTTCAGCATTTTTTTATTAGAAAGGATAAAAAAACATAATTTATCCTAAATTTGCATTGAATGATTGCACGCCAATCTATAGACGAAGTCATTAATGTTGCCCATATAGAAGATGTGGTAGGAGAATATATTGCTCTCAAAAAAAGAGGAGCTAACTTACTCGGTCGCTGCCCATTCCACGACGAAAAATCACCTTCTTTCACTGTTTCTCCGGCCAAAGGAATTTACAAATGTTTTGGTTGCGGAAAGGCTGGAAATTCGGTTAGCTTTTTAATGGAGCACGACCAATTGTCTTTTGCTGATGCCATTAGAAAACTAGCCCAAAAATACGGCATTGCATTGATTGAGGATAATATCCAAAATCGCGAAGAATACGACGAAAAACAACAAAAAAAAGAAAGCCTTTACACCGTTTTAGCATTTGCAAAAAACTACTTCATCCAACAACTCCAAACTGATGAAGGAAAAATGATAGGTGATAGTTATTTTAGAGAAAGAAGCATTACCCCTATGGCAATGACCACTTTCGAACTAGGCTATTCCCCACAAGGATGGGAAAGTTTGGTGAATGAAGCCAAAACAAACCAATTCAATCTCGATTTTTTTGTAGAAGCCGGATTAATAAAAAAGAAAGAAGACGGGCATTATTTCGACCTTTTCAGACACCGTGTTATTTTTCCAATTCACGACCTTACAGGCAGGGTTATCGCTTTTGGTGGACGTCAATTAATAAAAGACGACAAATCCCCCAAATACCTTAACTCTCCAGAAACCGAAGTTTACCATAAAAGCAATGTACTTTATGGTATTTTTCAAGCTAAAAAGCAGATAAAAAACCTCAACCTTTGCTATTTAGTAGAGGGATACACCGATGTTGTTTCTCTACATCAGTCGGGGATAGAAAACGTAGTAGCCTCATCGGGAACCTCGCTTACGGAAGGCCAAATTAAACTAATCAAACGATTTACAGACAACGTAACTGTTCTGTATGATGGTGATGCGGCAGGTATTAAAGCCTCACTAAGAGGTATCGATTTATTACTTGAACAAGGCATGAATGTTCGCTGTGTCCGTTTCCCTGAAGGTGAAGACCCAGACTCGTATTGCAAAAAAATAGGATCATCCAATTTCAAACAATTTCTAGAACAAGAAGTCAAGGACTTTATCTTTTTTAAAGCCGACCTGCTGATAACTTCTGTTGGAAATGACCCAATCAAAAAAACCGAAGTTTTAAAAAACCTTTTGCAAAGTATTGCGCTTATTCCCGATGCACTCAAACGCTCCATGTACATCAAAGAATGTAGTAAATTGGTTGAATCTGACGAAAAAATATTGATTGCAGAAATCAATAAAATTAGAAAAATAAAATCTCCTACTTCTCAAGAATTTAACCCCGAAATCCAAGACTTACTAAATACAAATGTTAGCAACGTCCAACATTATGTAGGTGGAGATGAACAAGAAAAAGGATTGATTAGATTATTGGTTCAAAGTGGTCACAAAAAATTTATGGAAGACGCAACAGTTGCTGATTTTATCTTTAAAGAACTTTCTGAAGATGAACAGCTGTCCATAAACAATCCTCTGTATCAAAAAATCATTGAAGAAGTAAAAGTATCTATAGAAAACAACTTAACCTTAGATGAATCTTTTTTTATCAACCATTCCGATACTGAAGTTAGACAAATAGCGGCCGATTTCCATTCCGAAAAGTATGAGTTGAGCCCCTATTGGGGAGAAAATGGATTATTCCTAAAAACAGAAAAGGAAAATTATGTTCGCGACCTTCAATCTCTGTTCTTGTTTCTGAAAAAATTCAAATTGGAACAATTAATCAAAAACAATATGAATGATTTGTCTCAAGCACCGGATGCTAGTGAAGCTGAATTATTAATACAATACCACATTCAACTCATAGAAGTTAGAAACAAAATATCAGAAATATTGGGAACTATTTATAACTAAGCATCTATTGAAATTAAATCTAATATATCTATTTTTATTGATTGCCATATTGGGTAACAAAGCGATAGCTCAACATGTGTATTATCCTGCTAATAGTATTGGACACTATGAATCATATCGCAAGAAGACAATTGACACCAATACCCATTCCATGTCTAGCAGTCAATTTTTTAGAACCTTTGATTTCAAAAACGATTCAAGCAACAATTACAGCTCTTTAACGGATTATGACAAGCAAAGACCCTATTTGAGTGTTGACAATTTACACTATTTATCAAAGAAAAAATTCCCCTTTACTAACAAGAACAAAAATTCTAATTCCATTTACAAATACCAATCTGCCTTTTATTGTATCAAAGAAAAAGATTATCTATTGGTTATCAATCCTGTTTTGAATTTTACTGCCGGTGAAGAAAGAAACCAAGTAAATAAATTGTATCAAAATACACGAGGTGCTGAAATTTGGGGCAATATTGGCGGACACAAAAAAGGGGTTGGATTTTACTCGTTGTTTACTGAAAATCAAACAATGTTACCTTCGTATTACCGTTTTTTTCACGACTCATTGAACCACGTTCCCAATGAACTTTTCTTTAAAAAATTCAAGAAGGCGGGAGCGGTTGACTTTTTCCAAGCAAGGGCCTATTTTACGTTTAATGCCATTAATAATTACATAAAATTTCAATTTGGGCACGACAAACACAAAATTGGCAATGGATACCGTTCTCTTATTTTAAATGATTTTGCCCCTCAGTATTTATTTTTCAAAATCAATACCGACATCAAACGCTTTCATTATCAAAACCTATTTACCCAATTTAATGACAATGGTCTTATACTAGGAAATACTCTTTTTGGCAAAAAATACGGGGCATTTCACCGCCTCTCATTTGATGTTAGAAAAAACCTAAGTATTGGATTAAATGAAATGGTCATTTTTGACAGAATAGACAGTACTCAAAAAAACCAATTTGACCTTAATTACTTAAATCCTGTTATTTTTTACAGAGCAGTTGAATCAAATTTGGGTAGCCGAGACAACAGTTTAATGGCACTTGATTTTGAATGGAATATTAAACATCAATATGTTATTTATGGTCAGTTTTTGTTGGATGAATTTAATTTAAAATTCATTAAAGAAGAACCCAATTGGTGGGCCAACAAATATGGTTACCAAATAGGTGCTAGAAGTTTTAACTTGCTTAATATTAAAAATCTAGATTTACTAATCGAATACAATCGCATGCGACCTTATACTTATTCGCATTACAGAACGACTCAAAGTTATTCGCATTTCAACCAAGCATTAGCACACCCTTTAGGCGCCAATTTTAGTGAAATAATTTTGGAAGCTCGCTATCAATTTAAAAACAAGTGGAACGTGCAAGCGACTTTTATTAATGCAATAACAGGGAAAGATAGTTTTTTAACTGGCAGAAATTATGGTGGCAATATATTAAGAGATTATAGAGATAGAGCCACAGAATTTGACAGCAAAATGTTTATGGGTAAAAAAACCAATCTTAAAATAATTGAACTCAATGTCAGTTATATGCTGAAACATAATGTCTTTATTGACGGCCGAATTAACTACAGACAAATCAATCAAACCAATCAATTGTTTTATACCTTAGGAATTCGAATCAACAACTGTTTACGCCCCTTTAACTACTGATAATTCCTTTTTAAGAAACCTTGCAGTGTGACTATTGGTTGCTTTTGCTAGTTCCTCTGGAGTCCCTGTTGCTAAAACCTGACCACCACCATGCCCTCCTTCAGGACCAATATCAATAATATAATCGGCCACTTTAATCACATCCATATTGTGCTCAATAACCAATATTGTATTTCCTTTATCTACTAATTTATTTAGCACATCTAACAACACTTTAACATCTTCGAAATGAAGACCTGTGGTTGGCTCATCCAAAATATAAAAGGTATTCCCTGTTTCTTTTTTACTTAATTCCTCCGCAAGTTTAACCCTTTGAGCCTCACCTCCACTCAATGTTGTGGAAGATTGCCCTAAGGTGATATAACCCAAGCCAACATCTTTCAATGCTTGTAACTTTCTAGAAATTTGAGGCATATTTTCAAAGAAATCAACAGCATGATCAATCGGCATATTCAATACATCGTTGATACTTTTACCTTTATACCTCACTTCCAAAGTTTCTCTGTTGTAACGTTTTCCATTACAAACATCACATTGCACCTCAACATCAGGTAAAAAATTCATTTGAATAACCTTTTGCCCACCACCTTTACAAGTTTCACATCGTCCGCCTGAAACGTTGAATGAAAAACGACCCGGTTTGTATCCCCTAATTTTTGCTTCAGGGTGTAATGCAAACAAACTTCTAATATCAGCGAAAACACCCGTGTATGTTGCAGGATTACTTCGAGGTGTTCTGCCTATAGGCGACTGATCTATTCTTATGACCTTGTCAATTTCTTTTAACCCTGTAATAGACTGATAAGGCAAACAAGCATACTTACTGTCATAGACATGTTTGGCTAAAATAGGATACAAAGTTTCATTAATCAATGATGACTTTCCACTTCCCGAAACACCTGTAACACAGATAAACTGATTCAAAGGGAACGAAACATTTATGTTTTTTAAATTATTTCCTGTGCAACCTTTTAAAACCAAAGATTTGCCAGAGCCTTTTCTTCTTTTTTTAGGAATTTCTATTGATTTTGTGCCATTGACATATTGTGCCGTTATGGAGTTTTGTTTAATAAAAGACTCATAATCACCCTGCGCAACTATCTGTCCTCCATTTACACCTGCAAACGGACCAATATCAACAATATAATCGCTTTCTATAATCATGTCCTTATCGTGTTCAACCACTATAACACTATTTCCTAAATCACGCAATTCCTTGAGAGAAGCTATTAATTTTTCATTGTCTCTTTGATGCAATCCAATGCTTGGTTCATCAAGAATATACAACACATTAACCAGTCTTGAGCCTATTTGCGTTGCCAAACGAATGCGTTGAGCCTCTCCCCCACTCAATGTATGCGAAGGACTGTTAAGCGTAAGATAGTCAAGACCAACATTGACCAAGAAACTAACCCTAGTTTTAATTTCTTTGATGATCTCTGTTGCAATCACTATTTGTCTATCATTTAACTGCTTATCAATATTTGACAACCAAGTGTTTAATGCTTCGATAGACATTGAGGACAAATCTGCGATAGATTGATCCGAAATCTTGTAAAACAAAGCTTCTTTTTTCAATCGTTTCCCTTCACAAGTTTGACAGGTTACAGTGTGCATGTACTCCTCTGCCCACTTCGATATTCTTTCACTTTTTCCTTCGAAATACTGTTCCTCAATAATTGGAATTAGCCCTTTAAATTCCGTTTCCGTTTGAATAGACTTACCTTCGTAATTGGTATATGAAATAGGATACGTTTCATCTGTTCCATTCATCAACACTTCTATGATTTCATCACTTAATTTGTCAATTGAATCGGCAAGAGAGAATTTGAATTTTTTGGCCAAACCTCTTAACTGAGCAAACATGTAATTGTCCCTTAGTTCACCTATTGGCAAAATTCCACCTTTGTTGATACTAATACTTCGGTCGGGAATTATGTGTTCTATAGAAACTTTACTAACTATCCCTAATCCGTTACACTGTGGGCATGAGCCATAAGGGCTGTTGAATGAAAAAGTATTGGGTTGTGGTTCGTCGTAACTCAATCCAGTTTCGGAATCCATTAAAAACTTACTGTAAAAGAAAGATAAATTGGTTTCAGTATTTAAAATAGACAAAGTTCCCTTTCCTATTTTAAATGCTAATTTAACCGCATCGGATAAACGCTGACTGTTTTTCTCCAAAGCATCTATTCGGTCTATCACCAATTCAATATCATGAATTTTGTATCTATCAAGCTGCATTCCAGCCTCAATATCTGTGAGCTCACCATCCACTCTCACTTTGCGATAACCTTGCTTTCTTACTTGCTCAAATAATTCTCTGTAATGCCCTTTTCTACCTTTAATTAAGGGCGCTAGAACAGCTATTTTCGTCCCTTTAAATGTCTCAATAATATTGCTTAAAATTTCGTCTTCAGTGTAGCGAATCATTTTCTTACCAGACAAATAACTGTATGGCTCTCCGGCTCTGGCAAACAATAATCTTAAAAAATCATAAATCTCTGTAATGGTACCGACCGTGCTCCTTGGATTTCGACTAACGGTTTTTTGTTCAATACTAATAACAGGAGACAAGCCATTGATTTTATCAACATTTGGTCGTCTCATATCACCGATAAACTGTCGTGCATAAGCACTGAAAGTTTCTAGATAACGGCGTTGACCTTCAGCAAATATGGTATCAAACGCCAAACTCGACTTTCCGCTACCACTTAAACCAGTAAAAACAACTAACTTATTTCGCGGTATAGTTAAATCAACTTGCTTCAAGTTATGTTCAGCAGCTCCGATTATCTCTATCTCTTCTTGGTTATACATTCAATATTAAACAATTTTGCAAAGGTCTTGTTTTTTGGCTTATGAAAAAATTAAACTTGAGTTCAAACAAAAAAAACCTCAACTGAGTTTATCAATTGAGGTTTCTTAAAGAGTAATTAGAACCTAATTATTTCAATGATGGATTTTTAATATAAAAAATGTCATTCACATTGTTAGAAACAAAAGTATAATCAGTTGTTTGCAATTTTAAATTAAAACCCGAAAGTAAACGGTATGTTTTAACATCGAAAAACAATCCATTTTCATTTAGGGTAACTAATTTATCATTGTTTAAATAATATAAAGTTTTATTGTTCAATGGTTTAATGTCCTCTAATTCAGGAATTAAATTATCGGGAATTTGAAGCCTATTAAAAGAAAGATAGTTAGAAGTATATTCATCTAAAACATGGTACTTAATGCCGTATAATTTATTTTTCAAATAAAAATAATTTCCTTTAATTGGTAAATCTGCAATTAAATTCCCTTTTCTATCAATAACTAAACCACCAAAATCATTTGCAAATTCTAAATCAGATGTAGCAATGATATAATCATTTATATCAGTGTAAATATTGCGAATTTTCATAAATTTAGGAAATTGGTCTGCAACATTTGAAAAATCTGAGACAAATTTAATGCATGAACTATTATTGTTATTAAATCTATTAAAGAGCTGTTCGAAATTCATTGTATAAAGAATGAATTTATCATTGATATAATATTCAACTAATAAATCAAAAGTCCCATTTTTGTTAGGTATTTTAGATAAGTTACAATTAAAATTATTTTTTGAAATTTTACTTATTGTATCTATATTTAGAATTGCTTCACTAACATAATTATTATTGAAATTGTAAACCATAAATACACTTTCTACATTGTTCAACTTCCTGAAAGTTATTAAATAATTATCAATAACAGTGGTTTTGAAATTAAATAAATTATCATCTATTGAGTATGAAAATTTCAAAGATTGATTTTGAAGTAAATTGAGCGTTTTGTTGTCATATACTTCAAAACCGAATTTATTGTAAACAATTAAATTACCATTCCTGAGGGTATCAATTTGTTTTTCCCCTATCAACTTTGAATTAATATTATTCCAGCTTTCTTCGGTATAAATATCTTTTTTAACATCTTTTTTACAAGATATTACAATAAAACAGCAATAAACTAAAATGTTAAATTTAAAATTCATACTAAAAAAACTTAATCCACAAGTTTAATCCCTGTTGCTTCAAAACCAAGGGTAATTATTGGTGATTTAATTTTCTTTTTTGCTTCTTCCAAAGTCATTGTTTTTGCATCATCTACCAACTCGTGTATTTGTTGTTCTACAGAAGTGGTATCGTAATAAAATTTACCATTTGCTATTACCTGATTACCTGCTAAATCTTTGTGCATTAAAAACTTGTGAGCAAAATCTACAGTAATAGTGGTGTCTTGACCTTTCAAACTAAACCAACATCCTTTACTTTGACAAACAGTAGAAATAGTGCCTTTAATTTTAGAATCCATGTTAGCCCCATTTTTAAAGTTTAAAATAGAAGCGTTTAATAAAAGTGCCGCCGAAGTATCAAAAGATTGTCCATAAAAGCCATCAACTAGTGTTGGTGTAAGCAAGTCTTCTTGTTTACATTCGTCAGGCTCCTCGGTAGCAGTAGCTTGCTCTGCAGGCACTGTATTACAAGCTGACAATGCAACTATAATGAGTGCAAAAAATAAATAATTCAATTTCATACTACAAACATAATCAAAAAAGAACATTTCCAAAAAAACAGATGTTTATAACCTTAATATTAAAAAAAGAGTATTATTCGACTTCATTTTTATTATTGAGCTAAAAATAATAAATTTGCGACACATTATAAAAAATTATGGCATTTGATATTGAAATGATTAAAAAGGTATATGAAAATATGCCAAGCCGCATTGAAGCAGCTAGAAAACTTATTGGAAAACCATTAACTCTTACAGAAAAAATCCTTTATTCTCACCTAACAGAAGGCAATACATCTTCTATTTACGAAAGAGGAAATAGTTATGTAGATTTTGCACCAGACAGAGTGGCTATGCAAGATGCAACTGCCCAAATGGCATTGTTGCAGTTTATGCAAGCAGGTCGTCCAAAAGTGGCTGTCCCTTCTACGGTTCATTGCGACCATTTAATTAATGCAAAAATTGAAGCAAAACAAGATTTGGCTTTTGCTAATGAAGAATCTAAAGAAGTGTTCGATTTTTTGAGCTCTGTTTCTAACAAATATGGTATTGGTTTTTGGAAGCCAGGTGCAGGTATTATTCACCAAGTAGTTTTGGAAAATTATGCTTTCCCGGGAGGTATGATGATTGGAACAGATTCTCACACTGTAAACGCAGGTGGATTAGGAATGTTAGCAATTGGTGTTGGTGGAGCTGATGCTTGTGATGTAATGGCTGGTTTGCCTTGGGAATTGAAGTTTCCTAAATTAATTGGTGTAAAACTAACTGGCAAATTGAGCGGTTGGGCTTCTCCTAAAGATGTAATTTTAAAAGTAGCTGGCATTCTCACTGTAAAAGGTGGAACTGGTGCTATTGTTGAATATTTTGGCGAAGGCGCTACGAACATGAGTTGTACTGGTAAAGGTACTATTTGTAACATGGGTGCTGAAATTGGTGCTACCACTTCTACTTTTGGATACGATGATAGTATGGAAAGATACTTGCGTGCAACTGGCAGAGCAGATGTGGCTGATTTGGCAAATGGTGTTAGAGAACACTTAACTGCTGATGCTGAATGTTACGCGAATCCTGAATTGTATTTCGACCAAGTAATTGAATTGAATTTATCTGAATTGGAACCACACATCAATGGACCATTTACGCCAGACTTAGCTACACCTATCAGTAAAATGAAAGAAGTAGCAGCTGCTCATGGTTGGCCAACTAACATTGAAGTTGGTTTGATTGGAAGTTGTACCAACTCTAGTTATGAAGACATTTCAAGAGCTGCAAGTTTAGCTAAACAAGTAGCAGATAAGAACTTAAAAACTAAAGCCGAGTTCACCATCACTCCAGGTAGTGAACAAGTGCGTTATACTATCGAGAGAGATGGCTTTATTGACACTTTCCATAAAATTGGCGCCACTGTTTTTGCAAACGCTTGTGGACCATGTATTGGTATGTGGACAAGAATGGGTGCTGAGAAAAAAGAGAGAAACTCTATCATTCACTCATTCAACAGAAACTTTGCTGCTAGACAAGATGGTAACCCAAATACACACGCATTTGTAGCTAGTCCTGAAATTACAACAGCTATAGCAATCTCTGGAAGATTGGATTTTAATCCATTAACAGATACTTTGACCAACGAAAATGGAGAACAAGTAAAATTAGACGAACCAACTGGTATGGAATTACCAAGCAAAGGTTTTGCAGTAGAAGATGCAGGCTACCAAGCTCCTGCGGCAGATGGAAGTGGCGTTCAAGTGAATGTTTCTCCAACAAGCTCTCGTTTACAATTGTTAGATCCATTTGCAGCATGGGAAGGTAAAGACTTAATGGGATTGCGTTTATTAATTAAGGCAAAAGGCAAATGTACTACTGACCATATCAGTATGGCTGGACCATGGTTAAAATTCCGTGGACATTTGGATAATATCAGTAACAACATGTTGATTGGTGCTATCAATGCATTTAACGACAAAGCCAATTCAGTGAAAAACCAATTGAACGGAACGTATGACGAAGTGCCAAAAGTACAACGTATGTATAAAGCAGCAGGTGAATTCAGTATTGTAGTAGGTGAAGAAAACTACGGTGAAGGTTCATCAAGAGAGCATGCAGCAATGGAACCTAGACATTTAGGCGTAAGAGCAGTATTGGTAAAATCATTTGCGCGTATCCACGAAACCAACTTGAAAAAACAAGGAATGTTGGCATTGACATTTGCAAACAAAGAAGACTACGATTTAATTCAAGAAGACGATAAATTCAATTTGTTGGGCTTAACAGATTTCAAACCAGGCAAAGCATTGCGTTTGGTAATCAACCACAAAAACGGTACAACTGATACAATTAATTGCAACCACACCTATAATGAACAACAAATCGAGTGGTTCAAGGCAGGTGGAGCTTTGAATATTATTAGGAGAAGTGTTTCAAAGTAAGATATTAGAAGTTAGATATTAGAAGTATTTGAATGATTTTGATTTACTTCTAATATCTAATATCTAACTTCTTACTTTATATTTTAAAATATGAAAAATACGATAATAGACAGAACAAAGAAGTTTGCAGTTTCAATAATAATGCTAACTGAAAAACTTCCTAAGTCTTATGCTTCTTCTGTAATATCTAAACAAATTGTAAGAAGTGCAACATCAGTAGGTGCAAACTATAGAGCTTCTCAAAGAGCCCGCAGTGATCGTGAATTCATTTCAAAACTTCAAATCGTTCTCGAAGAATCTGACGAGTCTCTTTATTGGTTAGAAATTATCCAAGAAATGAATTGGCTGCCTTCCGAAACACTTTCTCCTCTGATTGCCGAAGCCAATGAGCTAACCGCTATCTTTGTGAGTAGTTTGAAGACGGTGAAGGAGAGGATGGAGTAAACGAAGAATTCAGAATTTAGAAATTAGAAGTTGGTTCGATGAAAACTTCTAACTTTTTTAATTCTTAAATTTTATATCTAAAATTAATTTTATACTTTTTCAGGGACATATTGACAAGTTGCATAAGATTTAATTATCAATTTTATGAAAAAACAAATCTCCATCTATTAAAATATAGGAATATTCTTCTTTTACAAAAAGTTTTATACCTCCATTTCTTATTGCATTATCATTATATTTTTTATGAGAATTAAAGTTTATTTCATTAACTTTTACTCTTTCATTAATTTTTTTAATTGCAATGTACATTTTTTCTTTTGAAAAAAAAGGTATGTAAATTATTTTTTTACTAGCATTATAATAAGCATTTTCAATTACTCTATTGTATTCATTTGACTCATAAGTATAACAATGAATAAGGTCGTCAAAGCCTTTTAAACTATCAACTTTTATGTTCAAAAAAGTATCATATAGATAAGTCGTGGGCACATTAAAGTCCTCAATATACTTGTTTCTCGTATCAAAGCTTAAAGTATGTTTCGTATTTTTAAAACTATCTTTAAACCAGTTGTGATTATGCCAAGTTGATGGTTTATCAATAATAATTTCACCCATATTGTTAATTAAATGAAAAATTAACGATTTAGAAATCTCAATTAATTTATTATCTTCAATGATATAATATTTAGCAGGCTTATTCAAATATTCACCTCTATTAGTATAATATCCTTTGCCCTTTAATGATAATATTATTGAATCATTAGTTTCAATAATTGAAACAAATTCCCTTTCTTCAGGGAATGGTATCGCTTTATAATTATCACTTGAACTTAAAATTTCATTTCTATTCCACCAATTGATACTACTATGATATAAATAATCTGCTCCAGAAATTAAAAACGGAGACCACGGAATGAAAAGTATTATAAAATTAAAGTAGAATAAAAAGCTTTTCATTTTGAGTGTTTTTAATACCCATATAACCCTTATTGACCAAACAAAAGAAAATATAAGATATATAAATAAAACAAATACAACAAGTCCAATAGCTGCTGATGCACCAGAACCCCAATGATCAATCGAATCTGATTTAGGGATATTTTCAGGATTCTTTAAATATTTATAAATTTTAAATACAATTGTGCTCAATAAAATTAGAGAAATTATATTAATTAAAGTATTTTTTATTGGTTTATTCATAGTTTTAATTCAACTCATGCAAATTTAAAGATTATTAGTTCCCATTATAAAAAAACAGATTAATATTAACTAAATTAGGACATAAATTTAATGAGATTTTTTCACAAAGTAAGAAGTATTTAAAGGAGTCGGTTTTACTTCTAATTTCTAATATCTAACTTCTAACCTTAAAAATCCTAACCTTTTTAATCTATAATCCAAAAAAGTTATAACTATTTTGGATTTGCTTCTAAAAACATAATATTTTTGGATTATAATCCAAAAAAAACATAATAATTTTGGATTATGTTTAAAGTTTAACTACTTTTGCATTGTGTTAAAACGGTATTTAGAAAAAACCATTCATCAATTTTTGTTTAAAAAACGGGCAATCATTATTTATGGACCAAGGCAGGTGGGTAAAACTACGGTTATGAAATCTATTTATGATGAGTTTAAAGACCGTAAAATTTTCTTGGATTGTGATTTGGAAGAAAATAGAGTTCAATTGAATAATGTTTTATTATCTCAACTCAAAATAATGCTGGGCAATGCCGTATTGCTATGTATAGACGAAGCACAAAGGGTTCCAAACATTGGTCTAACATTAAAAATATTAGTAGATAATTTTCCGAATTTGCAGGTTATAGCAACGGGTTCGAGTGCTTTTGATATGGCAAACGATATTAAGGAACCGCTTACAGGTAGGAAATTTGAGTTTTTAATGTTGCCCTTTTCTACTCAAGAATTGTGGAATCACACAAGTGGTTTTGCAGAAAATGCAGCTTTAGAAACAAGACTTATTTACGGGTATTACCCCGATGTGGTTAACTTTCCGGAGGAAGCAAGAGCTAGAATTGAAGAATTGGCAAGCAGTTATTTGTATAAAGATATTTTTGAATTTGAAGAAATACGCAGTTCAGGATTAATCAATAACCTATTGAAAGCCTTGGCTTATCAAGTAGGAAGCCAAGTGAGTTATAATGAGTTGGCTTTAATTACCAAATCATCACCCAAAACAGTAGAGAGATATATGCGACTTTTAGAACAATGTTTTGTTGTATTTCGATTGCATAGCTTTAGTAGAAACTTAAGGAATGAATTGAGTAAAAGTTTTAAAGTTTATTTTTATGACAATGGCATTCGTAATGCTTTAATTTCTGCTTTTAATCCAATAGGGTTAAGAGACGATGTCGGTAAATTATGGGAAAACTATTTAGTCAGCGAAAGATTGAAGTATTTACACAATCAACAATTGAAGCGAAGCAGTTACTTTTGGCGAACTACACAACAGCAAGAAATTGATTATATTGAGGAATATGACAATCAACTGTTTGCATACGAATTCAAATTGCAAAATGCAGATAAGGTTAAACTAACCAAAACTTTTGCCAATGCATACCCCAACCATACTTTCAAAGCTATTGATAAAGAAAATTATTGGGAGTTTGTGATGTAAAGTCAGATATTAGATATTAGATATTAGAAGTTAGAAGTTAGAAGTTAGAACAATGGATTGTATTAAGATTTCATTCATCGTTCTGCGTTCAACATTCTACATTTATGAAAA